>JAHITY010000142.1 GCA_018817165.1 Candidatus Omnitrophota bacterium | reverse complement strand
ATGCGAAGCAAACGGCGATATTTACAAAAAGAATTATAAAGTCAAATATTGCGTTGGTTGCGAATTGGAAAAAACAGATTCTGAATTGGTGAATGGGGAATGTCCTTTGCACTCCGGAAAAAAAATTGAAGAAAGAGACGAAGAAAATTATTTTTTCCGCTTTTCCAAATATCAACAACCGCTCTTGGAATTATATGCGAATAATTCAGAATTTGTGAAGCCGAAATTTCGCCAAATTGAAATTCAAAAATTTGTGGAAAACGGCTTGCGCGATTTTAGCATTTCAAGATTAAAAGAAAAAATGCCTTGGGGCGTTCCCATTCCTAATGATGACAAACAGGTGATGTTCGTTTGGTTTGATGCGCTGGTTAATTATGTTTCGGCGATTGGTTGGCCGGCTGAGTTGGAGAAATTTGAAAAATGGTGGCCGGTTTTTCAAGTGGCGGGCAAAGATAATTTGCGTCAGCAAGTTGCGATGTGGCAAGCGATGCTAATGTCAGCGGGACTGCCCCCTTCTCAACAAATTCATATTTTTGGATTTATCAATTCGGGCGGGCAAAAAATGAGCAAAAGTTTAGGGAATGTTATCAACCCATCGGAGATTATTGCAGAATATGGAACGGACGCTTTGCGTTATTTGGTCGCGCGCCATATCAATATGTATGAGGACAGCGATATTACTCTGGAAAAAATAAAAGAAATTTACAACGCCAATTTGGCGAACGGCTTGGGAAATTTAGTCAGTCGGATTATGAAAATGGCGGTTGACTATAAAGTGGATTTTTTGCCGGACGATTTTGACTGGAAAGATTATCCAGAGTTTTTGAAATTACTGGACGAGTTTCGGATTAATGAGACGCTTGATTTAATTTGGCAAAAAATTAAAATTTTGGACGGACAGATTCAAGAGGAACAACCTTTCAAAGTGGCAAAAACTGACTTGTCTCAAGCGCGAACATTGCTCCAAAATTATCTCGCGGAACTTTGGGCAATCGCCAATCTTTTAACCCCTTTTCTTCCCGCAACTGCCCAAAAAATCCAAATTTTGGTCAAAGAAAACAAAATCCCGAGCGAACCGTTGTTTATGAGGAAATAGAAAATAATTCCAATATTGTCTGTCTCTGCGAGAAGCGACCTCGGGGAGCGACGAAGCCCCACCTACGGGTGGTCAAACAGTCCAGAAGCAGTTCACGATTTTTCGCGAAGACGACGAATTTTTGCAAAGCAAAAATTCGTCTTCGCGAGAAGCGGAACGGAGTGGAGCGACGACGCGATCCAGTCCATCTGTTTTTATGAACTCACGAAGACGATTTCTGGATCGCGTCGCTAAACGCTCGCGAAGACGGATTTTGGCGAAGCCAAAATTCGTCCTTTCCGTCTCCGCGAGTGTTGGGCGAAGCCCCACCTACGGGTGGTCAAACAGCCCAGAGTTTTTTCAGTTATAATTATGGAGAAATAAATTACCCTGAATTAATTTTTAAAGAATATATAATACAAAATTATGAATAAAAATAAAATGAACTTAAAATCGGTTGTTTGGAAAGAGGGCGATTATTTTATTTCGCAATGTTTAGAGGTGGATGTCTCCAGTTTTGGTAAAACAAAAAAAGAGGCATTGTTGAATTTACATGACGCGCTTAAATTATATTTTGAAGACGCTCCTTTTTCCAGACGAGCGGAAGTTAAAAATCCCACAATAGCTTCTGTTAAATTTCAGTATGCCTAACCCAATCGTTAAAAATAATTAGAAAATAAATTATGTTCAATTATATAGACATACATTCTCATTTAGATATGCCGGCGTTTGATAAGGATAGGGAGGAGTTGCTGGAGCGATTGCGACAGGAAAAAATCGGCGTGATTACAATCGGGGTGGATAAAAAATCTTCTGAGGTTGTGGTGGATTTGGCGACAAAACATCACAATGTGTTCGCGACAATCGGTTGCCATCCGACCGACACTCCAGTGGAATTTGCCCCCGCGGATTTCGCGGAATTAGTTCAACATCCCAAAGTGGTGGCAATCGGGGAATGTGGGCTGGATTTTTTTCGGGCGAAAGATGGGAGCGACGAGGAAAAAAATCGGCAGAAAAAACTTTTTGAAGCCCAGATTGATTTCGCGGTTCAGAACGAGAAACCGCTGATGATTCATTGTCGCGACGCGCATTCGGAAATTTTGGAAATCTTAAAAGCGAACAAGAAAGAATGGGGCGACCGTTTGCGAGGGAATATTCATTTTTTCTCCGGAGGCGT
>JAHITY010000123.1 GCA_018817165.1 Candidatus Omnitrophota bacterium | reverse complement strand
TCGTATGAATAATTTTTGTATCGAGCCATCCGGGCTCCTTTCTCTTAGGTCTTTATTCTATTTTACCTAATTTTAGAGAAAGAAGAAAGAACTTTTGGCCTGTTAGCTGGCTTTTCCTACAGCTTCAACATTTGAGCTCAGTCAGAGGAGACCGACCCGGATTTTTCGGGGCGGGTTCCGATTGCCTGTAGCGAATCGTTAGAAGTTCCTATTGTTTTCTTTTAGATTTCATATTATTTAAGCTCTATGTGACAATCAAAACAATATTTCCGATTATTATCGTACGTTTTTTCGCATCTCGGACATTTTTTGTTCTTATTTATTATAACATCTTCTGTTTCTTCTATTTTCTTATTTTTTATCTCTTGATTTTTACTGATCTCATTTTTATTTAGTCCTACAAATTGAAGGGAACAACCTTCTGCAAAAATTTCTCCTTTTTCATCAACTTTATATACCCATAGCCTACAATTAGACTTTAAACAATGAAAATGTGTCCAAGTGTAACTTTCAGACCCAACACCAAGAAAGCTACCTCCGCCACCGATTGAAGCCACTGAAAAAGGACACATATTAAATAATTGATATTCAGACATCCAATTCTCCTTTTTTAATCTCGATAATTAAATCCATTTAGCCTCCTCATTTACATCCAAACTTCATATCTCTTTCACATTATAATATCTGACTCAATAATTTTTATATCCTGAATCTAACGTGTCTCCTCAGGCGCGAGTTTACGAGTCGCCTGCAGGAGGTTGTTATAAGTTTTTGTTTAAAGCTTTCTTTATAATACCAGCCACTGTATCATATGTGATACCTTTGTTTTGGCAATATTTTGAATTTATCCAATCTGACAGTTTTTTTTGTCCTTTGCTTGCATTACATCCAACACAGCAAAGAGCAATATTTTCATATGTTATTATACTGGCATCATTTATTATATGTTCCCATGATGCTTGTGTTTTTCTAGAGTTTTTTAATGATCCAAATTTAACACCGCAATAAACACAAACTTTATCTCTTTCTCTTATTTCTTGTTCTAATTTGTCTGGAATATTCCAATTATTCATTTTAATTTATTTTCTTATAACACTTAATATGTGACATGTCCTAAAATACGCTAACAGCCCTAAAAAGGTCTATACCCCCTTATTCACAACTTTTTAAAACAAAAAAGCAATCTCCTGTTTTTAGAGATTGCTTTGGATTATTCTATCTTATACCACATCTTCAACTTCCTCGATATTTGAGTTATTGCCAAGATTCGTATTTTATATATAGATAATACTGTAGGGGCCGGCCTTGCGTCGGCCCCTACATTATGCCATTTCCAAACCCGCATTGGATTGTATTTTTTTTTGCTTTTCCTGTCTTCTGCCCTCTATTTTTCTGCTTTCTCGTCCATCGTCCTAGCGTAGCGGTCGTCCACCTGTCCTCCATAGCCTTGGCGAAGGAGGATCATCCTTCGGTTTTCCTTCTTCTTTTCGCTGCTTTTTATTGATAAGATAAAGCTTTTACTAAATATTTTCCCTGTTCATTAGTAAGGGTTAATCTGATCAAAATATCATTATTAGTTTTATCAAATGTTCCCTTCCAAAAAACTACAGTTGCTCCCTGGGTATTGATATATCCTAAATATTCTCGATACAAATAACTACCCACCCAATCAAGGATTTCTTTGCGCTTTTCAATAAACCGCTTTTGGGACAACAAAGACTTAAGATCCTGATCAAAATCCTTTACATAAATCGAATAATTATCGGTTGACATGCCCTGCAAAATATTATCCATTATCGGATCAGCATATTGCTTAACGTCCTCATCATTAGTGCCAATCACCGCCGCATGGGCAATTGCTGAAAAGATCAAGATCAATCCCAAACTCCAAAATAGCATTCTCCGTTTCATAGCCTCTCCTTTTTTAAGCTTATAATAAATTACATCTTACTTAATTTTACCTCAGTTACTTACTTTGCGTCAAAACAAAATTTAGAATAATTATCCGCGCTTTTAGTTTACACTAACTATTTCCTTGATTTTTTGTTTACTAAACGTTATCTCTCCTCTGGAAGAACCCATATCCATTTCCAAAACCACATAATTGTCTGTTTGTTTTTTCAATTTTCCCTGGATGGTCTGCCCATTTTTAAGTTTTATTATTGTATCCATTTTAAACGCTGAAACTGGATGCGTTTTTTTAGCGGTATTTATTTCACTCCGCTTGCTTTTGGTTGGTGCTGCAGGCTTGATCTGCCTCGTTAATTTCCGGGCTTTTAGCAGATCAGCATTTGCCGCTTTGATATCACCTGTTTTTTTAAAAAGCTGGGCCCGGATATAATAAGCATGACTAAACTCCGGGTTTTCCGCGATAATTTTGTCTATAATATTTTTCGCTTTTTCTGGATTATTTAATCCATTATAAGCTATGGCTAAACTCAATCTTGTCCAAGGTTGCTCATCTCCGCCAGCTTGGAGTTTCAAAGCAATGTCTCTGGCTTTTTCATATTCCAAAATAGCCTGTTTTTCTGATCCCATAGCCTGATAAACTCCGGCCAGATCATTGTGAATATTCTTATATCGCGGATATTCAGCAGCTATCTGCTCATACAAGCCAAGCGCTCTTTCTAATTGTCGATTATCCCGCAACACACTGGCAAAACTATATTTAATCTCAATATCTTTAGGAGCCAGTTCATATGCTTTTTGCATAAACTCCACGGCTTTGGAATAATTTTCCAGCCGCATATAGATTACTCCAATATTACTATAAAGCTGCGGGTCATTATCTCCGGCTTTTATCGCTGCTTTGTAACTGCTGCTTGCTTTGCCTAAATCATTAAGACTTAAATATATTTCTCCTAGCATTTTATGCGCCGGCGCAAACTCACTGTCTAAAGCTATGGCTTGCTGTAATTTTTTAATCGCCTGCTGAGTATTGCCTTGCTCATATTCACGCACTGCTTGATTGCACAGAGAAATCAGCTGTTCTTGTTTAAGCGCAATTAAATCTGATTTCACGCTAGGATTATCCAGCGCGTTGATTTTTTTTAAATACATCTCAGCCTGATTAAAATCTTTTTGCGCACGATAAATATCAACTAAAGCCCGGCAAGCTTGACTGTGATTACTGTCATGACTTAGCGCGTTTTTATAATGCTCAATCGCTTGATCAATCTTGCCCTGCGCGTCATAAGCGCAAGCCAGATTGTAATATACCGCAGCTGTGGGATAAAGCTTTATTGATTTAGTATAAAAATCAATCGCGGCCTGCATCTCACCTTTATTATATTGTTCCACTGCTTTATTGTTCAGCAGCATTGCTATTCGCGGCGGCCCAAAAATCAAGCAAACCCCGAGCAAAGCCAGGAAAACAGCTCCTTTAATATAGGGTAATATTTCTTTCATTAATTTTTTCCGGGTAAATATAAGCTTTATTATTTTCTCTGAAACTTTTTCTCCAGGTCAGACCAGCTGATCGTAATCATTGTCGGCCGGCCATGCGGACAAGTATAAGGCGCCTCTGTTTGCCACAAGCTTTCCAACAAAGACGCGATTTTCTCACTAGAAAGTTCCTGCTTGGCCCGCACCGCACTGTGGCAAGCGATCGGAGCAAGAAACTGATTTATCTTTGCGTCTAAATCCGGACTGATCTCAAATTCCGCAATATCATTAGCAATTGCTTGCAATTCAGCTTTAATATCTATTTTACCCAGAATAGCCGGATAAGCATAAACCGCCAAACTATTTTCGCCAAAATCCTCGATTTCAAACCCCAACTGTTCAAAAGCTTGTTTATGTTCATTGATTAAAATAAACTCCTGCGCGCTTAAATGCAGGGTTATCGGTAATAACAATTTTTGCTTTTCTACTTTTTTCTGCTTAAATTGCTTGAACAGCTGGTCAAAAATAATCCGCTCATGCGCCGCGTGCTGATCAAGCACAATCAAACCTTTATCATCCTGGCTCACAATATAAGTTGAATGGACTTGTAAATAATCGCCTCTTTTTCCTTGAGTACAAGCTTGCCCATTTTCCTGTCCAAATAAAGTCTGCGCTGCCGAAAATAGTTTTTCTTCTGACTGCTGACGCTGTTCATATGCCTGGTTCAATTCCTTTATCCCGGAAGGTTTAAATAAATTATTATTTTTTCCAAAAGTAAAATTCTTAGCTTGCGCTAACTGATTATTCGGCATATCCGGCAAAGCATTTTTATCCGTTAAGGCCTGTTTTATCGCTTTGGCCAAAAAATCATGAACCATTCCCGCCTGCTGAAATCTGATTTCCCGCTTACTCGGATGAACATTAACATCAATCATCCGCGCGTCAGTTTGAATAAAAATCAAAGCCGCCGGAAATTTTTTTTCCATTAAAAAAGTATTGTATCCCTGAACAATCGCGTGCGACATTGTTTTATCCGCTACACAGCGATTGTTCACAAATAAATATTGATACTTCCGGCTAGAATATCCGCAACCCGCTTTACTCACATAGCCGCTAATTTTCAGCATGCCAATATTTAGAGATATCGGCACAAGCTCTTGAGCGAATTCTTTGCCTAAAAGCACCTCAATTCTTTGCAAAGCTGATGAATCCGCTGAGCAATTGATTAAAATACTTTGATTATGTATTAATTTAAACCCTATCTCAGGATAAGCCAAAGCAAGCTCCGTAATAATCCGGGTAATATGCGCCATTTCCGTTGACTTGGTTTTTAAAAATTTTAAGCGAGCCGGGGTATTGTAAAAAAGATTAGCTACTTCCACTGTGGTACCTTGAGTCCGCACTGTTTCTCTAATATTTTTTATTTCCCCGCCTTCACTATAAAGCTGCATCGCGATCTGCCCGTTGGCAATGGCGGAACAAATCTTTAAACGGCTGACAGCAGCAATGCTGGCTAAAGCCTCTCCGCGAAAGCCAAGAGTCAGAATATTAGTCAAATCAGCATCGCTGTTTATTTTACTGGTTGCGTGCCGCAAACAAGCCTGGGGCAAATCATCAGCTTCAATTCCCTGCCCATTATCAATCACTTGGATTGATTTTAAACCCGCGTCATCAATAATAACTTCAATATTGCTGCTTTGCGCGTCCAAAGAATTTTCCACTAATTCTTTAACCACAGAAGCTGGACGTTCAACAACTTCTCCGGCAGCAATTTTATCAGCTAATTGTTTGGATAAAATATTTATTTTACTCATATGATTAAAATGGTTATGGTTACGATGCCCGTTTCGTCTTACGGTTACGGCTAGCGTCTTAAAATCTTTTATTTTCAGCCTAAACCGTTTAACGTTACCGATACGGGCTTCGTTACCGTTAAACCTTACCGAATGTCAACATATCTCCCAAAAAATACATTTTTAGAAATTAGTAATTAGTAATTTATTTTCTTTTCTCTACCTCTTGTTTCCATTGATTAAGCAGTTTCAAAGCCTCGATCGGGCTCAGCTGATTAATATCAATTGTTCTGATTTTAGCGATCAAAACGTTTTCCTTTTGGCTGAATAATTCCGGCTGCACTTCCTGCTTTGTTTTCTTATTGATATCTGATTGCACTAAACTGGGGATTCCATTACTGGAAATACTGTTGATTTCAAGATTAGCTAAAATTTCCCGCGCTCGGGCAATTACCTGCTTAGGCAAACCCGCTAATCTAGCAACATGAATCCCATAAGAATGATCCGCCTGCCCTTGGATCAGTTTATATAAAAATATTACCTCATCATTCCACTCTCTTACCGCGACATTATAATTCTTAATTCCCGAAAACATCATTTCCATTTCCGCTAATTCATGATAATGCGTGGCAAACAAAGTTTTTGCTTTTGATGCCTGATTTTCATGCAGATATTCCGCTGTTGCCCAAGCAATGCTCAAGCCGTCAAAAGTACTGGTACCTCTGCCGATTTCATCAAGAATAATTAAACTTCTCGCGGTAGTATTATTTAAAATATTAGCGGTTTCACTCATTTCCATCATAAACGTACTCATCCCCGCGCTAATATCATCTGCCGCGCCAATTCGGGTAAAGATCCTGTCCACTATCCCGATCTCGGCCTGATCAGCCGGGACAAAGCTGCCGATTTGCGCCATAAGAATTATTAAAGCCACCTGACGAATATACGTAGATTTACCCGCCATATTCGGACCAGTAATAATCAGCACCTGATTATCCTGAGTATCCAGAATCGTATCATTAGGAATGAATTTATTTCTGCTGAGCAAATTTTCCAGCACAGGATGCCTGCCATTTTTAATATCAATTTTAGAATCATCACTGAGCTTTGGACGAGTATAATTATTATTTGCCGCTGCCGTGGCCAAGCTGTTTAGCACATCAATCATCGCGATATACCCCGCGCTTTTCTGAATCATCGACAACTGATCAATGATTTGCCCACATATTTTTCCAAATATCTGCAGTTCTAAATCCAACATTTTATCTTGCGCCGTGAGAATTTTTTCTTCTTGCTCCTTTAATTCCGGAGTAATAAACCGCTCGGCATTTACCAAAGTCTGTTTGCGCGTATAATCATCAGGCACCATACTTAAATTAGCATTAGTTACTTCAATATAATAACCAAATACTCGATTATATTTTATCTTTAAGGAAGAAATCCCGGTCCGCTGGATTTCCTTTTGCTGCAAAGCGGCCAGCCAATCTTTACCTCCCCGAGTAATCGCGATCAGTTCATCCAGCTCCTGATTAAACCCCGGCTTGATCATCCGGCCTTCTTTTGTCGATACCGGAGCATCTGACCTAATTGACTGCTCGAGTAAATCCACCAGATCAGAATGTTCATAGAGTGCTGCTTGCAGATCAATCAATAAGCTGCTATTAACTTTATCCAAAAGCGTTTTAAGCTTAGGAATGATTTTTAAAGAATTATTCAAGCTAAACAAATCGCGGCCATTGGCAAAGCCCAAACTTATCCGGCTGAGCAAGCGTTCAATGTCTCCGATCTCTTTAAGTTCTGACTGCAGGCTATTGCGCAATGCCTGATCATTTTTAAGTTCCTCTACCGCATCGAGTCTTTGATTGATCTGAATGATGTCTAATAAAGGCTGTTGGATCCAACTAGTCAATAAACGGCTGCCCATCGGAACATTAGTATAATTTAATTCTTCGAGCAAGCTGCCTTTTTTCGCTCCGCGCATTGTTCGGGTTAATTCCAAATTACGCTGCGCGACACCATCTAAAACCATAATTTTATTCAGAGAATAAGGCGTGATTTTATTAATATGTTTAATCTCAGTTTTCTGAGTCTGCTCGAGATAATGGAGTAATGCCCCGGCAGCGCGCACAGCCTGCGGCATATCTTCACAGCCAAATCCCTGCAAATTTTTCACCTTAAAATGATTGATTAATTTATCATAGCTAGCGGCATAATCAAAAGCCCAGGCCTCGACATCGCTGAGCATGGGCTGAATACACAGATTTATTTTTTCAATCAAACCCTTTTCCGCTTTTAAACCAGCTGATATAATTATTTCTGTCGGGTTTAATCTGATCAGTTCTCCCAGCAAGCGATGCTGTTGATTCAACTGCGTAACCTTGAATTCTCCGGTAGACAAATCCGCGACTGCCAGACCATATTCCTGCTCTGAATGCTGAAAAATACTTGCCAGAAAATTATTTAACTTCCCCTCAAGCATATTCTGGCCGATCAAAGTTCCGGGAGTAATAATCCGCACAATATCTCTTTTGACAATGCCTTTACTTGCTTTTGGATCGCTGACCTGTTCACAAATCGCGACTTTATGTCCGGCAGTTATCAAACGATTTATATAATTTTCCGCCGCATGGTAAGGAATTCCGCACATCGGCACGCGATTATCCCCAGAACCTCTGGCGGTAAGCGTAAGCCCTAAAATAGGCGAAGCGATTTTAGCATCATCAAAAAACATTTCATAAAAATCCCCTAAACGAAAAAATAATATCGAGTCCTGATGCGTATTTTTTAGCTGCAGATACTGATGCATCATCGGGGTTAATTCACGGCTGTCTGGATTCATTATAATCTAACCCTCTTTAAATTTTGTAGGGACAGGGCTTGCCCCTGTCCGACTATCAATAATCATCCCAATTTTGATAATTTTATATCGGGAATTATCACGGACAGCCGCAAGGGCTGTCCCTACTATCCGCTAATCGCTGTTCTTTGTTATTGAATCAATTCATCAGCTGACTCGATAATTTTTTCCGAAAATTCAATACCTATCTGTTGCGCTGTTTTTAAATTAAACACCAGGCTGTATTCCGGCAAAGTGCCCACAGGAATATCTTTAGGCAATACTCCGTTTAATATTTTTATAGCCTGGCTAACACTGATTTGTTGCGCTGCCTCTTTAAATTTAAATCCTAGGGAAAACAAAGCGCCTTCTTCAACCAAGCTATTTAAACTGCTGTACATCGGAACCTTGTTCCGAATAGCAAATTGGATTATCTCTGATCCATAGTTGGCTATTTTTGCATCCGCGGTAGTAATCAAGACATCCATTGTGGGATCTATTGTATTCATAAATTCCAACATTGCTTGGCTGCTGTTTACCTGTTCCGGGATTTTAATTTTGCTCAATCTAATATCAGAATTCTTCAGAATTGAAATCGCTTTTGACCAATCCTCGACCTGAGCAGCCGGAGCCGGGTCAAACGGATTATAGACAATCGTGATATTTTTTGTTTTTGGCAAATAACTTAATACTGTCTGTAACTGCCGATTAGCGGAAACCGCACAATAAGCCCCGGTAAAATTGCGACCCGGAGAATGTAGATTATTAACTAGATTGGCTTTTTTCGGATTAGCCACTGCGGCAAATAAAACCGGCTTGTTTATTCCCGATTCAAGCACGGACATGGCAGTAGGGGTTCCGGCCACAAAAACCAGATCAATATCATCTTCCATTTCTTTTAAATTATCGATAAATTCCTGTTTATTTTCACCGATCTGCTTTAATTCCAGCCATTCAATGCTTTGACCTTTTTGCTTTACCGCCAGGTCAAGCCCGACTTTAAACACCTGACGGGTCATTGCATAATCCCGCGTATCCTGGCCTATGACTAAAAGAATTTTTTGAGCTGCCCAACTTGTTTGTGCCCAAAGCAAAAAACAGCACAATAATCCGGCCTTGCTTAAAAACCGTCTTTTGTCCCGCTTTATTCGCTTATTAGTATTTTTGCCTATTGTTTCTCGGTTTAACACTGCAGATTTTCTCCCAAAGCAAATGCCTGATTCATTTTATCAGGATATTGAATAATTCCGCCTTTTTCCTCAACCCCGCCACAGAACAATTCCCCGCAATATTTAAAGCCAATAGTCGCGAAAAAATTTCTCGCGATTAAACTGGCATTAACAAAAAAATCCTCTCTTGCCGCAGCCTGTACCGATAAAAAATAGCCTTGTTTTTTAAGCCCCTGATGCAGAGTTTTAAACTGATTAACCGCTCGCCAATGACATTGAAAACGGTCCACCAGCATTTTTGTTTGAGCAGTTACACTGCCAAAATATATCGGACTGCTTAAGAAAACAATATCCGCTTTTAAAATTTCCTGATAGATTTTTTGAAATTCATCGTTTATTGAGCAATAGCCGTCATCGCGCACCTTTTCACAAGCCTGACAAGCGCTGAACTTAAAATCATTTATCCTGATTTTTTTAATTAGCGCGCCTGCTTGAATTGCTCCGGACAAAGCTTTGTCCAAAAGAATTTCCGAGTTACCTTCAATCCTCGGACTACCGCTTATTCCTAAAACATAAGGCTTAGGCACAGCTTGCTTTTTATAAACTTTAGAGAATAAATTATTTATTCTTTGCATGATTGTTCATTTCTAAATAGAAATTGTCCGCGGGATAAAAGCGGCTTAGCTTAAATAAGTTCATGATTTTGTCCACGCGAACCAAAAACAATTTATTTTTGAGCTTGGTTTTTATTAGCCGATCTTTGATACGGAACCTGCCAAATTTCCTGAGCATACTGCGCTATAGAATTATCGCTGGAAAATTCTCCTGATTTAGCCACGTTGACAATCGATTTTTTAGTCCAAGTTTCTTGATCTTTAAATGCTTCGGAAACTTTGTCCTGCATATCACAATAAGCATCAAAATCGGCGCAAACCATAAAATAATCCTGATTTAGCAAACTATTAATCAGCGGATCAAAAAGCTCTGGATCCAGCGGGCAAAAGAAATGACTTTTAATCAAATCGAAAACCGCTTTTAACATCGGCGAGCGATTGATATATTCTTGAGGGCGATAGCCATTACGCTTCAATTCCTGAACTTCATGCTCCCGCAAGCCGAAGATAAATATATTCTCATCCCCGGCAGCTTTTTTAATATCAATATTCGCCCCGTCCAAAGTTCCGATAGTCATCGCTCCATTCATCATAAATTTCATACAGCCTGTACCTGAGGCCTCTGTTCCGGCAGTGGATATCTGCTCAGACAAATCACTGGCTGGAAAAATCTTCTCGGCCAAAGAAACCCGGTAGTTTTCTAAAAAAACGACTTTTAATAAATCTTTTACTCCCCGATCAGTATTCACAATATCGGCAATCCGATTAATAAATTTAATGATCAATTTAGCCATAAAATAACCCGGAGCGGCTTTACCGCTAAAAATAAATGTCCTAGGCACAGTCACTGAATTAGGATCTTTTTTTATTTTTAAATACTGCCGGATAATATACAAGCCAAACATAAACTGGCGTTTGTACTCATGGATGCGTTTAACTTGAACATCAAATAAAGAATCCGGATTAACATTTACCGCTGTTGTCTGTTTAATATACGCCGCTAATTCCTTTTTATTTTCCGCTTTCACTGTCTGCCACTGCTGACGAAACTCCGCGTCTTCGCAAAGCGGCGTAAGCTTGTCTAACTCCATCAGATCAGATATCCAATTATCGCCGATTTTACTAGTAATTAAATCCGATAATTTCGGATTAGCTTTGGCTAACCATCTTCTCTGAGTTACGCCATTTGTTTTATTATTAAACTTTTCCGGCCAAACATCATTAAAATCTTTAAACAGCTGATTTTTGATTAATTCCGAATGCAAAGGCGACACCCCATTGACTGAATGGCTCCCGACAATCGATAAGTAAGCCATGCGAATATGTTTAGGATTACCTTCCTCAATGATTGACATTCTTGCCAAGCGCAAAATATCCCAAGGATAGCGATTGGCTACTTCTCTTAAAAACCGGCGATTGATTTCATAAATCAATTGCAAATGCCGCGGCAAAAGTTTTTCAAATAATTCCACAGACCAGGCTTCTAAAGCCTCAGGCATCATCGTATGATTAGTATACGCGCAAGTATTTATCGTAATATGCCAAGCCTCATCCCATTCCAATTCTTCTTCATCCACTAAAATCCGCATCAGCTCAACTATTGCCAAAGCCGGATGCGTGTCATTTAACTGAATAGCCGCTTTTTCATGTAAGTGCCGAATATCCTTATTGTCCACCTTAAACCGGCGAATAATATCGGAAATTGACGCCGCGGTAAAAAAATACTCCTGCTGCAAGCGCAATTCTTTACCCTGGATAATAATATCATTAGGATACAAGACCTTGGAAATATTTTCCGAAATCACCTGATTATAAACCGCGCGTTCATAATCGCCGTCATTAAAATATTCAAAGTCAAATTCTTCCGCACTGCGCGCCGACCATAAGCGCAGAGTATTAATCACATCATTTTTATATCCCGGAATCGGCATATCATAAGGCACAGCTAAAACATCTTTGGTATCTGCCCAATGTACCCGTAATCTGCCATGCCGATCATGATAAGTCCGGGTTTTCCCATAAAAACTGATTTTTACCGTATATTCCGGACGGCAGAATTCCCAGGGATTTCCCAATTTTAACCATTCATCCGGTAGTTCAACCTGATAACCATCGACAATTTTTTGATGAAAAATTCCATAATCATATCTTATCCCATAACCATATGCCGGGATTGCCAAACTAGCCATTGAATCAAGAAAACAGGCTGCCAGTCTGCCCAAGCCGCCATTACCCAAGCCCGCGTCTGATTCCTGGTCAACTATTTGATGCGGATCAAGCCCTAAATCTTCCATAGCATTATGCGCTTTATCAGTCAAACCAAGATTTAATATATTATTGCCTAAAAGCCGGCCAATTAAAAATTCCATGGAAAGATAGTAAACCCGCTTAAGATTATTTTGATGATATCCCTGCTGAGTCACAATCCAGCGCTCAACCAAACGATCGCGAATCGCCATAGAAACAGCGAGAAAATTGTCATGCAAAGTAGCGGCATACTGATCCTTGGCCAAAGCATATTGCCGATTATCCCGGAAAGAGATTTCTATGCCCCTTTGGGTCATTTCCCGGTTAACAGTTACCCATGATTTATTTATATTTTCCTCAGACATATATCTTCCTCTTATAGTTGCCTGTTCCGCGAACCCTAACTAATTATTTGTCGTTTGCGGGTTAACACGTTAATTTTTAATCGTAGGGGCGCTGCTTGCCTGCGCCCTTTTATCAATGATTTCATTGGGATAATTATATATTTTTACGGGCCGAGGCAAGCACGGCCCCTACTATTCGCTATAGGCTGCTTTTATCCCTTCCCCTGGATTGTTTCTTTGATCGAGTCTATCAGTGCCTGTGTTTTTATTGGCTTGGCAATATAGCGATACTCTCCGATTCTGCGCATTGGCTCTATGCCGATCTCCTCTTTTTTAATAATTGCCGTAAGAAAAATTATCGGGATATCACTGACTTTTTCATCTTTTTTCAGAATATTCGCGACTTCCGCGCCGGATATATCCGGCATCATCACATCTAATAAAATAATGTCCGGCTGTTCGGTGTGCGCTAAGGTCATTCCATCTTGACCATTATGCGCAAAAAACACTTTAAATTCCCCGCTTGCTTCTAGATTTTTTTTGAGTAAATGGCAAAAAGCTTCTTCATCGTCAACAATAAGCACGCTGGCAAAAAAGGAGATATATTCCCTTTCTTTGTTATCTTAATTTATCCTGTCGCTCAATTACTTCATCGATTTTCGCTTTTAATACATCAAACAGCACTGGCTTTACAATATAATCATCTCCGTATAAATAAGCAGCTTTTAATTTAGTATTATCATCGGAAAGAGCCGTGAGCATTATTATCGGGATTGCCATGGTTTTAGCGTCCTGTTTAATAATTTCCAAAACTTGCAAACCGCTTTTTTTCGGCATAGTAATATCCAATAAAATAACATCCGGAATCAATTTTTTCACCAATTTGATTCCCTTGTCCGGATCATTAGCATACTCAACATCAAACTCCTTGGTTTCTTCCAGATTTTGTTTGACTAAAAAACAGAAGTTTTCTTCATCATCAATTAACAACACTTTTTTCTTTGACATTAGTTTCCCCTTATCCGCTTATTTTACCAGCCGCTTAATGCAAGTAACCAGTTGTTCTGTTGTCACTGGTTTAGCTAAAAAAGCATTGCCGGCAATAAACGGACCATCCAGCGATAATTCATCTTTTGGCACCAAAGCCGTTAAAAAAACCACCGGCACATTTTTAAGCAGCGCGTCTTCGCGGCAAAGAGCCAGAATCTGCGGGCCATCCATATCCGGCATAACAATATCTAAAAAAATTATTCTCGGCATAAAACCCCGGGCAGCTTCAATTGCTTTGGAACCTTGATTTTCCACCCGAACAATATATCCTCCGGTTGCTTCCAGATTAAGTTTTAGCATTTGCGCAAAATTAGGCTCATCATCGACAATCAAAACTTTTATTTTTTCCATTGCTTATCCTCTATTTTATAAAGCAAAGCTAATTAATACCTGCGCCCCTCTGTCCGGATTATTCTTAATCTCAATAACCGCTTTATGCGTTTCTAATATATTGCGGACAATTGGCAAACCTAAGCCTGTTCCGCCCTTGGTTCTTTTAGTGGTAAAAAAAGGATCAAAAATACTATTTTTGACCTGATCAGAAATCCCCGAACCTTGATCAATAATCTGGATGACTAAAAATTCTGTTTGCCTATCTGAATCTGCCTGTTCTTGCCTTTGCTGATATACGCAAACTGTTAATGTTCCGCCCTTATCCATGGCATCAGCCGCATTCATCAGCAAATTTAAAAAAACCTGTTCGATTTTATTCCGATCAATTGATAATTCCGGCAGATTATCCGCGAACTTTTTAACTAGTTTTATATGCTGTTTATCAAATTGATGTTTTAACAGCATCAACGCTTTTTCAAGTATCGGCACGATCTGCTGTTTTTGCATATTCAACTGCGATATACTAGAAAAATCCATTAAACCGCGGACAATATTATCCGCGCGCTCAACCGCATTGCGAATATAACCTATGGTCGTAGCTACTGACTGATCGTCTTTAGCGGTTTTCCGCTCTAAGTATTCCACTCCCTGCAAAATAATCGCCAAAGGATTTTTAACTTCATGCGCAACGCCGCTAGCCAAACCTCCGACAACTTCCATTTTAGCGGCCTGAATCAATTGAGCCTGAGTAGACTGCAATCGACTATTAGCAATCCGCAATTGATTCTCGGTTTGTTTGTGCTCATCCACTTCTTTGGCCAAAAATTCATTTGTCCGCTGTAATTCTTCTGTGCGTTCTTTAACTCTAAGTTCTAATTCATCGCGAGCTTGCCGTAACTCTTCTTCCGCGTGTTTGCGCTCAATCGCGTACAATACCGAACGAATCAAGCCATTAATATCCGCGCTGCCTTTAACAATATAATCCTGGGCGCCTTCCCGCACGGCATTAGTCGCGATATGTTCATCATCAACACCGGTTAAAACAATAATCGGAATATTCGCGGCCTGGGCATGCACACTGCGCACAGTTTCCAAACCATTGCTGTCCGGTAAGGTTAAATCGAGTAATATCCCGTCAAAATTCCGGGTTTTTAAAAGATTTAATCCTGATTCTAAAGTATCGGCAGTAGTAATATCAAAGCGCACACTCTTTGCTTTTTTAAGCATCGCCCTCATCAAAGAGGCAACCTCTGGATTATCTTCTACTAATAATACCGCAAGGGTATTGTCTTTCATAAATAAATCTTTCTGGTGTTTATGCCGGCAGGAGAATTGATTTAATCAGCTCTTCAAGCTTAGTTAAATCACAAGGCTTGATCAAATATCCGCAAGCACCTTCTCTTTTTGCTTCATCGACAATATATTCATCCTGAACCGATGTCAGCATAATCACATTAATTGTCTCATTCAGCCGTTTTATCTGGCGCAGGGCCATAACCCCATCCATCCCCGGCATTCGGAAATCTAGACAAACTATATCCGGCTTTTCTGTGCGCACCTTTAATAATGCGTCTTCACCCGATACCGCGGTACGCACCGCGTATCCGCGTTTGCCCAAAAAAATTTCAATCGTCTTGCGGATTTCCTCATTATCATCGACAACCAAAATCGAGGCTTTGGAATATTTTATCTGTGGACCAGAAATTTCCGGCTGCAAATCCGCGGTTCTAATAATATCCAAAATTGAGCGCATCATTTCCTGGTCAGAAAAATCATTTTTTATCGCCTGGATATTCTGCAAACTAGCTAATTCCGATGCCTCTCCGGGCTGCAGTTCTTGCGTATATAAAAGAATAATAAACGCGTTTAAATCAAATGCCCGGATTTTCTTAATCAAATCAATGCCCTGAGCATCCGGCAGCTGATAATTAATCAAAATAATCGCGAAATTTTTTTCCGTTAAAACCGCGAATGCTTCTTTAGCTGTCGGCACACAATGCACCTCATAACCTTTATTAAAGAATATTTCATAAAACTTACTGCGCAATCCCACATCATCTTCAACTACTAAGATTTTTTTATTTGTCATGGCGGTGTCTGATCTTCCTTTAGTACATGCTTGATCCGGATTAGCAATTCATTTAAATCAATAGGCTTATATAATACTTTATGTTCATCATAGCCCAAATCATTCAAAAGTTCAACATTTTCCTGTATCCCGATCGAACCGCTTAAAATAATTACCGGGATTTTATTATTGTTTTTCTTCAGGACATTTAAAACATCCACGCCGCTGAATCCCGGCATTTTAATATCCAAAATAATCAAATTAATATCATCTTGCTCGAAAATAATCTTAATTGCCTGCTCTCCGCTATTAGCCACAATTACTTGATAACCGCTTTTGTTCAAAAACTTATCCAAAATGCTGGTTATTGCGCTCTCATCGTCTATTGCTAAAATTTTATACATCTACATCCTCCTCTAGATAAGGAACTAATACGACAGCTGTTGTTCCTTGCCCCAGCACACTTGTAAACCTTAAGTCTCCGTTATGGGCCTTAATAATACTATAACATATGGAAAGTCCTAAGCCAGTACCTTTTTGCTTGGTAGTAAAAAATGGCTCAAATATTTTATCCATCACTTCATTGCTGATTCCTTCTCCTGAATCAGTAAAAGTGATTTTTATAAACTTACCTTCTTTTTCTGTCTTTATGCTGAGTGTGCCTTCTGTGCCGATCGCGTCCTGCGCATTGGTCAACAGATTCATAAACACCTCATGAATCTGCTTTTCATCTACCAGCAGCAAAGGCAGATCAGGAGCATAATCTTTGGTAATATGCACATTGTTCAAGCCGAATTGATGTTCAATCAAATCAACCAATTCTTTTAGACTGGCATTAACATCTGTCGGTCTAAGCTCTCCCCTGCTCGGACGGGAAAACCGGAGTAATCTCTGGATAATTTCCTTGGCTCTCTGGCATTCTTTCATCACAATATCCAAATTGGCTTTTACCTCTTCATTCTCAATATCTTCCATTAAGGATAATTGTGCTCTGCCGGATATAACCATCAACGGATTATTCACCTCATGCGCCATGTGCGAAACCAAAGTTCCCAGCTGAGCCAGTCTCTGAACTTTTTCAATTTCTTTGCGCTGAGAAACATCATAGCCCATAACCACAATGCCGGTTATTACGCCATCCGCATCGCACAGTTCCGCGCTGTCCCAGGAAACCATGGTCTCTTTATTATATTTATTTAAAACTGGGATCTCATAGCCTTTTACCCGATCGCCTTCCAGACAATTACTTAATACCTGGATTATTTCAACCCGATAATCCTTGGGAATCAATAAATCCAGCCAGCTATGGCCAATTATATCCTCCCGCTTTTGCCCCAACAAGTCTTCAGCAAAAGTATTAATAGTTTTGATATTTAAATTTAGATCAAAGCCAATAATTAGTGCTTGAGCGGTTTCAATAATATTTTCCACATAATCTGTATATTCCTGGAGTTTTTGTTCAATCATTTTTTGCTCAGTCAAGTCAATCACAGAATGGACAAAACCAGCTAGTTCGTTTTGGTCATTAAACAAAGGATCCACTGATAAAGCTATCCACTTATCGCCTTGTTGAATAACTCTAGAACTGCGCTGCTTGGTTTTTAGCGTTTGAGAAATCGGACATAAACCATCATTCTCTTGACCATGAACAAGATCATGGCAATCCTGACCAAGAATTTCCGCGTAAGTTTTGTTCACAAAATCACTCAGTGATTTATTGCAGCGCACAATCTTACCCTCTAAATCCAATAGCGCCAAGCCGTGACCAATAGAATCAAATGTTACTCGCCATTCATGCGCGGCATTAAGCAATAAATCTTCCACATGTTTACGTTCCGTAATATCATGCAGCAAAACCAGGGTCATGGGTTTTTCTTCCCATTCAGTATTAACCGCTTTGATCTCTGCTATTTTATAGTTTCCATCAATATGCTTAATTTTTGTTTCAACAACCCCCACGCTTTTAAACTCAATACCGATTAGCTGCCTGACTGACTGCCCCATAATCTGTTCAACACTGTGTCCGAATAAATTACCACAACTGGCATTAGCAAATTTAACCCTATCTTGATTATCGACAATCAATACACTATCTGTGCTTTTTTCAATAATATTAAGAAAATTTTGGCGACTTATTTCCAAAGTGCCTTTGGCTTCCTGCAAATCTTCTAAAATATTCAGCGTTGCCGATTGCCCTTGTTCCAGTTCTTTGCTAAGCTGCTCATATTTTTTACTTGCCCCAAGGATATCCTGCTCATACTTTTTTTTATCTTTAATATCTTCGCCGGAACTTAAAATCCCGATTATCTCATTATTATCTTTAAGCAGCTTATTCCTCCAAGCAATCAGCCGCCTTTGCCCCGAACTCGTCAGAATTTCACTTTCACAATATTCCGCTGATTCTATTTCCCCTCGGACTATTTGTTGAAAAACATCTATTTCCGTTACCTTAGAATCCTCCGGCAAAAACATTTCAAACCAATTTTTCCCCACAATATACGTTTCCTCATAACCCAGAATTTCACAGCCTTTTTTATTAATCAAGTCCACTGTTTTATCCGCGTTCAAAACAATAATAATAACACCCACAATATCTAAATATCTTTGAGCGCGCTTATGCTCCTCTATTAATAAAGCTGTATTTTTTTTATTTTCTGTAATATCCCGCACTGCGGCTAACATGCATTGCCTTTCACCAATTTGGCATAAACCTAAACTAATGTCTGTCCAAAACAATTGACCATCTTTTTTTTTGGATTGCCATTCAAATTTTTGCGGCTCCCCATTCGCTGCTTGCCTTATATACTTAATCGCGTTTTCTTGAGTATAAGGAGCAATATTCGAGCTTAAATTCCCCACAGATAGTTTCGTTACTTCTGCGCGTTTAACCCCAAACATCTCACACATAGTTTTATTTACATCTAATATCTGTCCGGTTTGAGCATCATGAATAAAAATCGCGTCCATCGACGCGTCAAATATAGCTTGATAATTTGATTCGCTTTTTCTCAATAGTTCTTTAGTTTTAATTCTATGCCTAAATCCCAGGAAAAACACTAGCCAAAGAACTATAGACATAAACATAATTACAGCGCCCATGATAAACTGACTATTCAAAACTGATATTGGACTAAGAACAACCGCGAACCAGCCGTTATTACCAATTTTATTAATATGCGGCAGGAGTTTTTCCTTATCAAGAACAACAAATTCATGTTCCTTAAACTGGTGTTTAAACAGCGGTTTTATCGGCTTATCCCCAAACTGTTTACTGGCAAGAATTACAGCGGCTTTTACCTTTCCAATCGGCCATAAACTCTGCCCCACAAATTCTTTATTGCTGGAAAGAAAAATTATCCCTTCTGGGCTGACAATAAAGGCATCACGATGCTGTTTTAATAATGGCACTAAAATATCCAATTCTTTTTTAGCTACCGCAACTCCCCACACTTTACCCTGACTGTCTTTTATGGCGCAAGCGCTATAATATCCCTGCTTGCCTGATGTTATGCCCAAAGCAAAATAATCTCCCTTTCCTTGCTCAATCGCTTTTTGAAAATATGGCCTAAAATTATAATCATGACCAATAAAACTATCCTCGCTGTCGCGATTCGATGAAGCAATTACCTTACCGGATAAATCCATCACATAACACACCGCATTACCCATAATCAGATTGATCTGATCTAGATACTTATTAGTCTGTATAATGTTTTCCGCTGTGGAGGATTGAAGCAAATCAGCTATTGGCTGATAATTGGCCAAGATTACCGCGGAATAATCTGCCTCCTTTGTGATTTTAAACATTTGATTGCTGATATTATCCGCAGCAAATTGATTGGAAACATGGATTTCATGCAATTCAAAATCAATGGACTTACGCATAACCGCTAGCTCAGTAATAAGGATAAATAATAAAATCAATAAAGAACCGATTAACAATTGGATAACTGTCTTGTTAAATTTTTTATTAACGATTGGCGCTTGCTTGTTTATTGTTTGCATTGATTTTCCAGATCTTGAATTTTCTTCTTCATTTCCATCATTTTCATTTCCCGACCAACTGCTGACTTACGGAATATTTCCAAATCATGCATTTTCCGCTTTAATTCTTTTGTCGCTTCTCTTTCCTGGCTTATATCCTTAGCAATATGGACTGCGCCGACCATTTGTCCGTCCTGATCAAAAATCGGCGATGTCGTAATCCGCAAAGGCAATCCAATCTGCGGATCGTCAACTTCCGCAGTATGACTCTGCTGATCTTTTTTAGTAAACTCCATCGGGCACTCTGACCAAACAGAATCTTGTTTGTGCATTAATTCATAACATTTTTTTCCTTCGATTTGTTTGGGCTCAAGGCCAAGATGCTTCGCAAAAGCTTTGTTTACCCTCACAATCACATGACTCAAGTCCTGAATAAAAATAAGCTCATCAAGCGCGTCAAATGTTCTATGCCACTCAGTTGCTGACTGTTTTAGCTCAGCTTCGATTTTTTTGCGTTCCGAAATATCGCGAGCAATAGAAATCAGGTAATTATTTTGCTCAAAACTGACAAACTTAATACTCACTTCTACCGGAAACTGCACACCGTCTCTGCGTCTATGCATTGTACTCAGCAGCATTTCCGGCTTGGATTCTTTGATCAACTGGACATGTTTAGCCCAACTTTCTGGATTAAACAAAGGATCTATATCCAAAACTGTTTTTGCCAGCAGATCAGCTTTAGCATATCCCAAGCTTTCACAAGCTTCTTTGTTCGCGTAAATAATCCGGGCGCTTTCCAAGGAAATAAACAAAATCGCGTCTCTAGACTGTTCCATTAAAGCTGTAAATAATATCTGATCTTTTTCGGCTTGTTTTGCCTCAGTTAGATTTTCATACATAACCACAATTGCCTGTTTTGTTAATTCATTACCCAAACGCGCCGCGCTGACATTGCAAATAATATCTCTGCCGTCCGAGGTGCGGCAGGGAAACTCCTGGGCATAACATTCTTTACCCTCTAATACCTGATAAATAATATCGGCGATCCGCTGAAAATCCTGATCACTGCGATAGAACATCCGGTTTGATTGACCAATAATTGACTCTCGATCGATGTTAAATACTGCCTTGACCGCTTTATTAGCAAACACGATTTTCCGATTAATCAAGCCAATAACCGCGTGCGGCACCACATTTAAAATACTATTTATAGTTTGATTTTCTGTAGTTTGGCTAAATTGATCACTTGCCGCTTGTTTACAAACCGCCAGCTGATGCTTAAGCTTCTCTATTTCCTGCAATAGTTCTTCTTGCGAATTATTTTGTTCAGCCATAAGCCACTGCTCCGTATATAAAATTATTCTAAAGGTTTATCCTTAAGTAATTGATCTTTTAAATCCGCTATCTCTTCTTTTAATTCCTTCATTTTTATTTCTCTGCCGACTACAAATCGATTAAAGGTTTCTAGTTCCTGCATTTTATTTTTAAGCGCTTGCTCTGTGTTATTTTGCTCAGTAATATCACGAAAACTCCAAACCCTTCCCACAGTCACTGAGCCGACTTTCTGCGGCTTTGATTCTCGCTCGACTATTTTGCCATTTTTAAATTTCAGAATGTCAAAACTTATAGAATTGGGCTGAAGGTATATTGCCTCGACTTTTTGTTTAAACTGTTCCAAATTTTCTACTTGCTGAAAAGCTTCAGCGATAATGTCATCCTCTTGCCCTTTTTTTAAACTTGCTTCGGGAATATTCCAGATATCTAAAAATTTGCGATTATACCGCCTAATAATCCCATTATTATCAACTACTAAAATACCATCCGCGGTAGACTCAAACGTGGCATTGATCAAAGATAGAGACTCTGCGAGTTCCCGGGATTTTAATTGCTCAGCATAACGCAACTCTTTTTCCCTGGATACAAAATTGCTAATATCTCGAGTCATCTGATTAAACATCTTGGATACTCGGGCAATTTCATCTTTACCCTCAACCGGAAGCTTATACTGCAAATCGCCTTCTGATACTTTTTTTAAGCCATTTTCAATAATATAATTAGGCTGGATAATAAATTTTAATAATATAAAAATAACCGGCATACTAATTACCACCAAACCAATAAGTGCAATAATAATACTCAAGTTTTTGGCTGATTCAATTGAATCTACTACCGGCTGCCAATCAAGACTGATATTTAGGACCCCGAGGATCTTCTGCTCATCTCCATGACAGTTCATACATTGTTGTTCATTGAAAATCGGAATTGCTTCTGTAAAAACTTGCCGCTTGGATTGCTTCCATTCTTCAATTCCATGTGCTTCTCGACCGATCAGCGCTTTTAATGTTACAGGTGACAATCCTTTTTTCTCAAGCATGTCAATATCTGTGCTTCTTTTAATAATTCCTTGATTATCAAGCAAACTGATTGATTTTATCCCGGTTAAATCTCGAAAATTATCGAAATGGTACTGAATAATATCTTGGTCGCCTTCTAGCATGGGATAGCGTATTCCGGTAAGAATAGAATCTCCCAAAGCATTAGCTTGTTTTAAGCCTCGATCCAGGAGGATCTTTTTTTGGGTAACAAAATTCAAATAAGTAATTATTGAGAACACAATTACTAAAATAATACCCAGCAACACAATGATTTTAACACCCAGTGAAGCGCGAAATTGCTTTAACATATATTCTGATTCCTAAAAACGCGTGAATTTTTTAGGACAAAAAAAACCGAACAATTAAAATTATAATATTTTAATTATTCGGCTATGGCCTACTGCTCTTAGCAGCAATATTTCTATATTTTCGTAAAAACCGTAACCTTATCTGCCGCCTAAAATATCCCGCGATCTTACTTGTAATTATCGAAATCATACAAGCAGCCCCTTTTCCCTGATTTATAAAACATTTTATCCGCATAAAACCGCAGAAACATCCCCTGAATTGGTAAATTCTATTAAAATTTATTATAATATAAAATAGATTTAAATTCAATGTATATTTACACTCACTCAGGAAGAAAAGATTGAGGAAATTATCTGCTATGTAAGAACTAATTCAGCTTATTTCAATCTTGCTTTAACTATTGTCAGTAATTGATCTAAGCTTATCGGTTTATATAACAGATCCTCTTCTTTAAAACCTAAATCCACCAACCGAGCAATATCACCTTCCGCGCCAACTGAGCCGCCAATCAATATAACCGGGATTTTAGACCCTATCTGCTGCATCTGGTTTAAAACCGCAAATCCATCGACTTTCGGCATCTTCATATCTAATAAGATGCAATCGATTTTATACTTTGACTGAATTATATCCAGCGCATAGCCTCCATGCTCAGCAGTTAAAATCAAAAACCCCTTTTTTGCAAAAAACTTCTCCATTATTAAGCGTATTTCCGCCTCATCATCTACTATCAATAATGTATACATAAGCGCTCCCAATTCAAGAATCGAGTTTACATAAAAGTTTACGGTTAGGGTTACGATGCCAGTTTCGTCTTACGGTACCGTCTATCGGCTTAAAATTTATTGTTTTTAACCGTAACCGTTGCCCATTACCGATACGGGCTTCGTTACCGTTAAACCTTACCGAGTATCTAAACTATATCTGCTAAATAGTAAACTAACAATACGAATTCATTGCGTACTGATTAAGTAAGGAAAATTCAGGGGCAAGATCAGAGTATCAGGCTTAACGCCTTGTTAAATAAGACGTTAAGTTTACAATCTGATCTTTAATTCCTAATTTTTTGCGGATATTTTGGCGATGTTTATCAATTGTCTGGCTAGTAATATTTAGTAACTGGGCGATTTCTTTACTGCTTAGGCCATCGCGGATCAGCCTGGCGATTTCCGCTTCTCTGGGCGTAAAATTATAAGCATATTCTTGATTGGTAGAATGCAAAGAACTATTGATCTCAGCTAAATGTTTTCTGATCAGCATCATATATTTCTCTGACTGACCTTTTAATGCCACTTTACTTATTAAAGGCAAAATCTCCTGCTCTATATGCCGAATAATATCCTGCTTAAACTTGTCTTTTTCCTGTTCAATTTGCGAAATAAGTTCTTGTAAAGCCATGTTCTTAGCAGTTAAGTCTTTATTCTGTACTTCTAATTGCTCCTCATATTTTTTTAAAGCAGCTTCTGTTTGCTTGCGCGCTGTTATATCCCGGGCAATGCCGCAAAGTCCGATAATATTATTTTGTTCATCTTTAATCGGCACCTTAATCACATGAAAAGTACACTGAATATTATTTACATTCTTGCTGTGTTCAAAACTCATTATTTTACCTTGCAATACCTGTCTATCGCCTTGCTCAATCATCAAAGCTACCTGGCTGCCAAAAAGATCTGTATCGGTTTTACCCCTGATTTCAACCAAAGGCATATTAAATTTTTTCTCCATGCACAAATTAGCATCAATATATCTTAATTGCTTATCTTTAATAAAAATACAATCACTGGCAGAATCAAAGACCGCCTTTAACCTTGATTCCGTGGAAAATAATAGCTGTTTTATCTTTTGTTTTTCATCATTCAGCATTATCCGCGCATGTTCTTGCCGGCATTTACCAATATCTTCGATTTTTAATAAACAAAATAAATGTTTTTTATTCGGACCGTAAACCGGAATAATCGAACAGATTAAACAAATCACCTTTTTATTTTGAAGCATAAAACAAAACTTTGTTTTAAATATTTGCTTCTGCTCAAATCGGCAGCCTAAATGAATATTTTTTTTCTGCTCAATTGAAATCTTCAGAATATTGCTTAAAGCCATCTGCTTTAAACTCTTCTGAGAGTATCCCAAAATATTAGCTGTAGCAGGATTTGCCGCATAAACTTTTTCTAACTGCAAATCAACTAATAGCATCGGATTAGTGTTCTGGTCAAAGGTCTGCTTAAAACTATGCTGCGCACTGCGGATAATCATCTTAATTTTAATTCCTTTGTAAAAATGTCACGAGGTCACGAGGATAATAGCTGATGGCTCATAGCTCATGGCCAAAACAAAAACTCAAAAACTATTAGCTATCGACCATCATCCATCTGTTTTCTGTCTTCTATTTTCCGTTTACCTAGTTAAAGATGATGGGTAAATTTTTAAGCATTTATAAATTTAGGCAAATATAAATTGGGTTTTTGGGAACCCTTTGGGCTGCGAGGACTGTCTGAGCCCCGCCAAGGCGGGGTGAGTTCCGCAGCAGCCAAAAACACAGTTTATATTTAGCCGGTCTTGCTGTTTTTCAGCAGGAAAATTTATACCGTGCGTAAAATTTATCTATAATCTTTTGCTGCTTGAGTTATCTAAAATCGCAAATAAAAAAGCCAGAACAGTTTTATTCTGGCTTTTATTAATCTTATTTAAGCATAAGCATTGTTTAAATTCCCTAAGTATTATGTAGCAACAACATACAAGCTTCCATAATACACATAATCTCTGGAAATGTCAAATCTATCTTATGCGCTTAATTTATTTTTTAACCTGTTTTTTCTCTTCAATGATCTTTTCCGCGATTGAAAACGGTACTTCAATATATTTTTCAAAATGCATTGAATAATTTGCCCGGCCGCTGCTCATCGAACGCAAAGCACTGGCATATCCAAACATTTCTGACAGCGGAGCTTCCGCATTTACAAACTGCAGCTTAGCCTTCATTTCCATGCCCAATACTTTTCCGCGACGGGAACACATATCACCAACCACTGATCCAGTATATTCCTCAGGAGAAGAAGCTTCTATCGACATATACGGTTCCAACAATATCGGCGATGCGTTCAAAAACGCGCGTTTAAAACATTCTGACGCGCAAACCTTAAATGCCATTTCAGAAGAATCAACATTATGATAAGATCCATCAACTAATTCAACCATAACGTCGACTACCGGAAAGCCGGCAAAACTGCCTTTAAGCATTCTCTCAATAATCCCTTTTTCAACTGCCGGAATATATTCCCGAGGAATCGATCCTCCGGTAATCTTATTCACAAACTCAAAACCATGACCTGGCTCAGTAGGATAAATCTTCAGAACAACATGCGCGAACTGTCCTTTACCCCCGGTTTGCTTAACATGTTTATAATTTTCAGTAGCATTAGTCGTAATTGTCTCGCGATAAGCAACCTTTGGTTTTCCGACAACCGCGTCTACTTTAAATTCATGCTTTAAGCGGTCAACAATGATTTCCAGATGTAATTCGCCCATTCCGGAAAGAATAGTTTCATCAGTCTCTTGATCTGTTTGCACCATAAAAGTCGGATCTTCTTCTGCTAAACGCATCAGTCCTTTACCTAATTTATCCTGATCAGGACGGCTTTGCGGTTTAATGCTCAAAGACATAACCGGTGCCGGAAATTCCATGGCTTCAAGCACGACCTGATTATCCTCATCACAAAGTGTATCTCCGGTAACTGTCCGATCCAAACCAACAACCGCCGCGATATCCCCAGCACAAATCTCATCACGCATGTCACGGGTATTAGCATGCATCTGCATCAAGCGGCCGACTCTTTCTTTCTTGCCTTTAGTTGAATTATAGATATACGTTCCGGCTTTGATTACTCCTGAGTAAACCCGGAAATATACTAATTTCCCCATATGCGGATCAGCCTGGATTTTAAAAGCCAGCGCGGAAAAAGGTTCATTATCATCCGGCTTACGCAGAATTTTCTTTTCCACATCATCCGGATCATGACCTTCAACCGGAGGCAAATCCACAGGCGATGGCAAATACATGGTAACCGCGTCCAGCAATCTCTGAACCCCTTTATTTTTAAATGCCGAACCACAAAGAACCGGAACAATTTTATTAGCAATTGTTCCTTTGCGAATCGCGGCAATCAGCTCTTCTTTGGTAATAGAATTTTCATCTTCTAAATATTTTTCCATCAAAACATCGTCTAATTCCGCGACTTTTTCCACCATGCTATGATGAAATTCTTTAACTTTTTCCGCATACTCAGCCGGAATATCTTCCATCCGGAAATTCTTACCTTGAGACTCATCTTCAAAAACACAAGCTTGCATTTCCAACAAGTCAATCATTCCCATAAACTTATCTTCCGCGCCAATCGGAATCTGTAAAGGAACAACATTGGCCCCAAGGTCCTCTTCAATATTTTTTACAACAGCAAAAAAATCAGCACCGATCCGATCCATTTTATTAATAAACGCGATCTTTGGCACTTGATATTTATCTGATTGTCTCCACACTGTTTCCGACTGAGGCTCTACCCCGCCTACCGCGCAAAATACCGCAACAGCCCCATCAAGAATTCGCAAACTCCGCTCAACTTCTACGGTAAAATCAACGTGGCCGGGAGTATCAATAATATTAATTTTATACCCTTTCCAAGCGCAGGTTGTCGCGGCCGAAGTGATCGTAATTCCTCTTTCCTGCTCTTGTTTCATCCAGTCCATCTGAGCTTTTCCATCATGAACTTCACCGATTTTATGCGACCGGCCGGTATAAAATAATATCCTTTCAGTTACTGTAGTTTTTCCCGCATCAATATGCGCCATGATGCCGATATTTCTTACTTGACTTAATTCAATTGCACGTGCCATTGGAACTTTCTCCTTTTTGTACTTTTCTCTATTTTCTAACGTTAAAGTATTTTATTATAGCAAATTAGCTGCTAAAAGCAAGCATCTAGTTATTTTTTGTCAAGCCAAAGTAAGAATGTCCGCTTTTTACCAAAGTAGAAATGTCCGGTTTTATGGTTTTTAAATACTAACCAAAGACTTCTGCTTTGATTGTGAAATTCTTCTTACACTTGGCAGCTTTTTCCAAGGATGTTCCATG
>JAHITY010000122.1 GCA_018817165.1 Candidatus Omnitrophota bacterium | reverse complement strand
CGAAAAAAGAATCACACGCTTAGAGGATAAAGTAAGCGTTTAAGATAAAAAAATTGTTCTTTGAAAGGCCTAAAAAAAAGGCCTAAAAGTCATGGTTTCCAGAGGAGAATCATGATACATAAACAGAGCTAGGTATTATGACAGCAGTATAGGGCGGTTTATTAGTCAGGATCCGATTGGATTTAGTGGTGGGATTAATTTTTATGGGTATGTGGGGGGAAATCCAATATTATTAGTTGATCCGTTTGGTAAGTCTGCTAATAGTGCGAAGAGTCCAGCCGATTGTCTAGAGGAGTTTGCTGAAAAACTTTTGAATAGCTTATCTGAGCTTGCAAAGAAAATAGGGATTCCCTTTGTAAAAGATTTTGCAGGTTGTATGGTATTAACTGGTGGAATATGCTTGTTTGCGACTAAAAGCCCATCATGTTTGGGGATAACTTTAACTATATGCTCTGGTTTGGTTGGTATAATTGATATATCAAACTTTGGTGATTATTGGGTAGAAAATAGAGCTGCAATGGAGAAGGCAAAAAAAGATTACGTGGATTGTTTGTGTGAGGCTAGGATGAGTGAATGAGTGTGTTAAATTGTGAATTGTGAGATTTTAGAGAAGTGTTATTCTTTTAAACGTAATAACTAGATTATGATAACCTAAGATATCTAAAGAGGATTGAAAAAATGAAAAAAGAGAAAGGAAAACTGGAGGTAATTGTCAATATCCTTTGTGTTTTGTATGTAATAACTTTTTTCTTTTTAGTTAGATTTATGATATTGAATTATCTTGCTGAAATGGAGATATTTTCTTTAGCAGCACTAGCAGGAACTGAAATGGCCACGAATGACTTTAGGGAAGGTAAAATGAGGATTTATAATATAGTTTCTAATGGGAAACGTGAGTTTGCAGGGAAACAAGATAGTCAGTTTGAAATCTGGAATTGGCCATATTATGCTAAGCTTGGAAGAGGTCATAGACATGGGCAGCAGACTCTAGTGAAAGCATATAATAGGAGGATGCGTTTTCTAGTAACACAAAATAATGAGCTAGCCCTGGATTGACGAGAGGACGGGGCGTAGCTTAAAGATTAAAAGTTTAATTTATTTCAAGGGGAGCAGAAGGTAAAACACAGCTTGAACACCCCTATTATACGCCGCTTCAAAGCCTCGTCCCCAGATACCCTAAGCCCATATTCTACCAGCAAATTTTTCCGATAGAGCAAAAAAACACTTGCAGAAAAGGAAAATATCCTCTATATTAATAATATGCCTAAAAAAGGATCTTTAAACGATCGATTACGCAAAGCCGGTATCCGCCACTACGACGAACTCATCCATGATCAGACAAAAGAATGGCTGATCCAAAATTTTAGCCAGGGCGCTACAGATTATCCTGTCAACGTTGCCAGATTGATGCGCAACATTGTTTGGCAAACCAGAGAACGAATCATAGCAGGGGAGAAGCCCCCTTTAAAAGAATTACTTCGAACCTTCTGGTACATGTATATCAAACCAACCCTTTCCCGGGCTGGCGCTTTGGCCGTCAAGGCCGATCAATACGCCCAGATTATTGATACCATTGTTTTCATGGTTAAAGAAATAGAAGTCATGGAATACAAAGACATCGGCTTCCGTGATGACAACCAGGCGCATCGAAGAGTAGGAGCCAATGCCAATATTATTTTATTCTCCGAAAAACTCGGCCACCAGGAATTCTTATCTGATATCGCTGACAAATACAATGTTTCCATTTTGGCTTTAGGCGGACAGCCGTCAGTTCTGAACGTAGAGTACTTTGTCGATACCCTAAAACAAGCAAAGGTTAACCTGCAGCGTTCTTTCTACTTGTTCAGCATAGTTGACTATGACCCCAGCGGCTGGATCATCAGAGATGCCTTTATGAACAACTTGAAATTTTACGGCATACCAAACACCCGGGTAATTGATTTAATCCATCCGGACATGCTCACCCCTGAAGAAATAAAATTCTCTCGCTACCTTATTCCGGAAAACGAATCTATGCGCGTAAAAAATAAAAACTGGCTCAAAGAAGTTTACAAAAGAGATTACAAAAACCAGCAATACCTTGAAGAAACCAAGAAAGACAAGGCGATCCTCTACGGATTAGAAGCCGAATCCATATCCAGTAAACGCCTAACAGAAGAACTAGAAAAAGAAATGGTCCCGCTGATCGGCAAAAGCGAAGATCTTTTAAAAATCTACGAACTAAAAAAATTAGATAAGGCGATAAAAAATTTAATAATCCATAAGATAACATAGAGGGCAATGAGGCAATTTTTAGATATTAGGCGAATTACGTCTATTAAATTGTTAAGCTTAAATGAAGGAAGTAAAAGAAATTATTCAATTACTTATGAAAATTTGG
>JAHITY010000121.1 GCA_018817165.1 Candidatus Omnitrophota bacterium | reverse complement strand
GATTTCTTGGAAGAATTAATAAATGGTGAAGCTCATTGAATGTTTTTATCTGGAAGGTAATTCCTTGCTTGGAAAGGCAAAAGTAAGAAATTTTGTCTAACGGGGAACTTTTTTCTTGTCAATCGTTATAGTATGTCCCCTCCCACAATCTGTGTTTTATCAATTCCATAGGCGGAGCTTTAAACGTATTTTTCTGCTGATACTTTAAACCCCGCATTTCTTGTTTTAAATTTTCACTGTTTGCTTCTGCTTGCTGCAATGCCTCAGACACTATTCTAGAAAAATTACCCAGCTTAATATAATTAAGATAATTCGCTATTTCTTGCATGGTTTTATCATATTGCGTTTTTTTCTTTTTGATTTGCTCCGGCACTTCATTCATCCCTCTGGCGGTTATTTTCTCGACTTTTTTATAAACATAATCCAGATTTTTTGTAGTTAAGATTCTTTTCTTAAGCTCAGTAATTATTATGCTCTCAATCTTCTTGCGTGAGCCTATTTGCTTAACAACGTTTTGAAACTTGACACCTATTAATTTACGATAAAATCTTAAGATCAGGCCTTTTGTTTAAGGGGATAGGAACGCCTGCCCCGCTGGTGTTATACCTAAGTACAATTGATTTTATCCCGGCCCTTTCGCATAATACTATTATGAAGCTGGATCACCATACAAAAAGGGTTAATCAAAACAAGCAAAGCGACCCGAATTATCGGGCAGCTTTTTAACCGAGGAGGGTGTTATGAGAAAGTGGGTGCTGGTGTTGCAGTGCGCAGTTATAGCGGCGGTGGTATTAGTGTCGGTGGGCACTGCTAAGGCAGAGCTGGGTGTGTATGCGGAACATATGGATGGAGGTGATATGGGTAAAGGGTATGGTCTCGGCCTGCGTACTGATTTGTCTTTGATGGAATTTCTCAATCTTGGCCTGCGCGCCGGCTATTATGAATTTGATACCGGCGATACGATCATGGTTCCTGTGGAAGCGGTATTGACCGCGGGTGTACCTTTTATGCTGGTGCGTGTGTACGGCGGTTTGGGAGTCGGATATTATATGTTCCCCTCCGGCCTCGATCTCTCGGACGAATTCGGCTTTTTCCCCTTGGTCGGCGCCAGTTTTGACATAGGGCCGTTGGGTTGTTTCCTTGAAGCTCGCTGGCTGTTTTTGGAAGCGGACCTGGGCAGCGCGGCGGATGCTTTGCCGAACAGCACGACCGCGGATATCGACAGCGTCGGGATAAGTTTGGGTATGACTCTGAAGTTTTAATAGCAGAGTGAGGTTAGAATCAAAGGCCATACGAAAGGAATGAGCGGTTTCATGTCAAATTTGGCTGGCGTATAAGCGAGGTTTTGAAGTTACGCAAAGATATGGATAAAGCGAACTTTTACCCATATTTTCTTATTTTTGGGAATTGAGGATAATTGTAAACAGCCAATAATACATAATTTCCTCTTGGTTTGCCATATTGCCTTGCTGCGGTTTAAGGCTTAATGCCTAAGGCTTTGTCTATTTGGTTGTAAGAAAGGGCTAATAAATCCAGTTTGATGGCTAGAATATTTCATAACCCTATGTAAGTATAATACTTGCGTAGGGTTTTATTTTGTTGTAAAATAAGCTCAAGAAAAAATTTAAATTTAAAAATAAAAGAAGCTTGTGCCTATTTTTTTCGGATTTGTTTAGTCAATATTAAGCAGCTTTATTTTATTTTGGGGGTAAACAATCTCACCACTTTGTTTGCTTTTTTGGATTAATAAAACAAGAAATTGTAGAATTCGTTTTCATTTATTATTTTAACCGGATTTATTCCCTGAGGAGATTTTATGTTTCGAAAAAAAGCTAAGGTTGGGGTATTGGCAGTAGTGAGTATTTTAAGCGCATTAATAAATCCTGCTTTTGCCGCTGATGATCCGCCGAAGTTAATTTCTTTAGGTTTGAACGCGGCAACCGCCATTGCTTCGGAAAAAGACGTGATTAAGGGGCTTAAAGCCGCGGCAAAGGATGAGTATACCGAATGGATGTGGGAGTTAATCGGGGGAACTGAAAAATTTATTTTCCAAAATAGTGAAGCTGATCTTCCCGGAATAAAAGACAAGATCAATAATATTGTGGGGATTGTTGGTCAAATTGAAAAATTCGCGATTGCCATGACCGAAGGTAAGTATGATGACGCGGCTTTTGCGGCGATTGATCAAGTTGTTGGAACGATTAATCATCCCTTGGTTTCGGTAACATGGGCCATGGCAAAGCTGACTTATGAATCGCATAAAGCAGTGCAGGCATCAGATGCCGCGCTTAAAGTCGAGACGCTTTATGGATTAATGAATAATGATCGTCGTCTGATGGGCACAATTGATCCTTCCTCGGACAGTCCGCCGATGATTCCGGAAACAGCGGCGAGTGCCGATTATTTTTTTAATAAATATGTGATGACCGATGACAGCGCGCGAGCTGCATTGCAAGCTTATGTCACAACTGTTCTTGGTGAAACTTGGCCGGAACAAAGCTGGGGTGATTGGATCGGCAGTTTTTCCGCTTTGGGCTCAGGGGTTGATACAACTAAAAATGATGAATTAGAGATGCTGGACGATCAATGGCGGAATAAAGGTCGGAGTTGGATCATAAATGTTATTAAACAAGTTAATTTAATGGCCAAACAATCTTGGGCCGAAGCGCGTTTGCGTCAGGAATTGGCAAAATTTAAGATATTTGCTGATCGGGTCAGTCATTTTTATGAGGGCGATTTTGCCCAGATGCTCAAAGAATTTCAGGCAGTAAAAAATATTCAAAGCGATCTTCCCAACTATCCGCAATACTTAGCGGAAAGTCAAAAACAGCGACAAGCGATGGTAGCGCAAATCGCGAAATTTAAGCCCAGCGATATTAATCTTGTTAGCGGTTTGATCCAGACAGAGTTTGATTGGTACGTTAAATGTTTATCCTATGCAACGCGGGCTGATATGGTCAAGCAATCAGGATTGGCGGGTAGTTTTATGCAGGAGCGGGTGCAGTGGAAAGCGATCAGTGAGCAACTTAATCAATTTATCAATGCTCAAAAAGGGAAAGTTGTGGATATGGCGCAATCGGGGCTGAAAAGTGAAAGGGTTATGGACGATAGTGTTCGCGCAAATTTACAGGACGCTTATACCAAGCAATACTTTAATGAAATAGTGAAAGCATATTCTTTGAAAGAGTTTGAATGGTCTTTTGCTGTGGATAAGCTCACAACCCAATCTGGGGCATTGTATTCTATTCCCGTTGATGCCCAAATGGTAACAGAACTTATTCTTGATTTGTGTAATAAAGGTGACATTGCCGATGCAGAGGAGATTTTAAAAGCTTGGGAAACTGCGGCGCAAAAACATCTTAATCAGTGGAAAGGTGCGATGAGCCCACTCCCACATCAGGTGCCTGGACTATCCTCCTATGGTCAAAAAATAGGTGCGCTTACGGCTATCGTGGGAGATCCTTCGTCGATTAGGGACAGTAAACAGCCCGATATACACATGAACTCGCAGGAGAGACTGCAATTTTATGCAACTGTAACCGAATGGTACGCGGTAAGGGATGCCTGGTTGGTGGCGGTGTCAAACTCAATGCAGGCAGCACTTCGAATGGACTTGATGGCTGATCAGGAATATGCAGAGAATATAGCTAAACCGACGGAAGTCGTCAATGCTTTTAAAAGCTTGGCGGATGCGCGCGCAAGAATACGCAAAATATCGTGAAACAATCGATTCTGTTGTAAAAATATTGCCGCAGGATATTGATCAGCTTGTTGTCGGACTGCAAAACGATTTACAAAAAATAAAACAAGAAACTCATAGTTATATTGTGCCTCTTCGAGAAAATAATCCTAACCCATTATATGCCGGTGGGTCATTGCGCGCACAGGCAGAACATTTAAGCATTGAAGGCAGTTTTCCTGCACGCATAGTTAAGGAACAAGGATATTATGCGAATCAATTTGTGGCATGGAAACAGGCAATCGAGTTATGGAAGATACTTCCCCCATTGGATGATAATGACATTCAACAGATCAAAATTATTTTGAGTGTTGATCTGAAGCAAGAAATTGATCAGGTTAATCTGCAAGTCAAAGCAGTTCTGTCTTCGCTTGAGCGGATCAAGACACTTTTAGATCAAAAGCTTCGTCTGGCTCAAGCGGATCGGGATAATCGTGATAAAGATTCTTTTTGGTTGGTCGAAAAGGCGCGGGTGATCGATCGTTTCTTTCGTGAACAACAAGATAAAAAACAGCTGAAGAATGCGCAAAAGTGGTTGGAAGTCGTTCTGCCTGGTGTGGTCGATAATGGGATGGTCAAGGTTGATCAGCCAACACCGCATTGTTTAATTGATGCGGAACTGCGAGAGATTACCAAGCCGATCATCGATGATTATAAAGCTTCTGAGGCCTATGCGGTCATGGCGAAATATTTGCCGGATCATCACGCGGCATTTTTGAAATTATTGACTTTACCGGATCTAAAGGGCGTTAAGGGTGAGAGTTTCTTTGTGAGCAGCGAAATGGTGTATGTCAAAGATATGGAGCTTGCGGAGAAGATCATCAAGACAATGTCCCCGACTGGTAAAGATTATGCCGCGAATATGGCCAAGATCGCTCAATATTTACCACTGATGCTGAATGTCACGACTGATAAGGAAAAAGCAGAATATGACAAGCAGGCCAAGTTATTAAACATGCCGACAGAAGATTATGTAAAGAAATTCCTGAACAAATCCTTAGAGGCAAGCGATTATTCTGTTCGTGATCTGGCGCAGACTTCCGCGAATTTGGATAAGAATCAAAAGAAGTATTTAGAATTAAAGAGCAAACTTCAGCAGGTTATTATTGAGCATCAGAGAGCTGCTAATTTGGAATTGCAGCGGATTGCTGCGGCGGCTACACAGGATGAGGTTAAGCTTCGGGAAGAGGAAAAAAAGCGTAAGGCTTTAGCCGCAGATAGCGCGATGTTGGATAAGATGGATGCTAATGCTTTGGCAAAATATTACGGGTATGTAGTGGAAGATGCACGCTTGAATTCCCAGTCTTTGCGTAATGCTTTCGGTGATCTGGTCTTGATCCGGCAAGATTTGGTGGCTGGGAAAATAAAAATTGATTTCCGTTTTTTGACCACGGATAAAATGCAGACTGTTCGCTTGTCCGAAGACGGGGGAAACACTTGGCGTAAACTTTCGGTTGCCAAGATTCAGAGTTTTAGTCTTGAGCCTTTGCCAGGCAAAGAATATGATTTTATTTTGACAGGCTGACCGAGAATTAAAAAATCATATTATTTTTAAATAGTTTTGGTTAAATATATTCGAAGTCAGTAATTTATTTTGAGATAAAGTTTTTGCCTTCTTCGGATATCAGCTAAAAGCCATAAATTTATGCATTTTCTT
>JAHITY010000120.1 GCA_018817165.1 Candidatus Omnitrophota bacterium | reverse complement strand
GATTCGCCAAACGACACCATACACGCAACCGTTATCATCAATTGCTCGCAAGAAAATAAAGAACAAAAAATTAAACTGAAATCTTTATAATCTAAAAAGTCATTGCTGACAGATAAGCAAGAACAATTTAACAAGTACGGTGGACAAAAACGAATCTGAAACTATTTACAATATCGTAACTACAGACAATTACATAGACAAAGAAAAATTCAGTTTTTTCCCGACCCGCTAAAAGATTTTTTCTGCCATCTGTCTCGTCCTGAAATAGGTTTACACAAAAAAGTGTAAAAATGGATGAAAAAAGTAAAGTTATTTTAGGATTATCATCTAGTAAAATAATCCAAAAATCGGGTAAATATTTTTCAGATGAAGAAATGCATTTCATTATTCAAGAGCTACTATCCTCTAAATGTACCAAGAGAGAAATTTGGGAAAAGTATACAGGACAGGAAGAAGAACATGGTCAGCTTCTTAGGTGGATGAAAAAATTAGGCTATGATACAGGAATTAAGACAAGAAGGTCTAATTTTGTATCAAATCCAATTCAGATGAAAAATAAAAAAGGGCAAGAAAACTCTACAGAATCGTTTGAGAACCTTCAATTAAGAAAAAGGGTAGAAGAGCTTGAAAAACAATTGAAAGATGCAGAATTAAAGGCAATAGCCTTTTCAACGATGGTAGATATTGCCGAGAAAGAGTTTAATATTCCAATAAGAAAAAAGCTCAATACCAAACCATCGAAGAAATGAAAAATAATTTTTCACACATAGGATTAGCCAAATTATGTGGATGGTTTGGTGTTACCAGGCAGGCTTATTATCAGAATAGCTGGAAAGCTATAGATGTCAGTATAGAAGAAGATTTGATACTTAAAGAGGTGCAGAAAATAAGAAAGAACCACCATCGAATGGGGACAAGAAAGCTTTATGATAAGCTACATGAATTTATTTTAGAGCATCAAATAAAAATAGGTAGAGATGCTTTATTTAATTTATTATCAGCTAATCATATGCTTGTAAGAAAACGAAAGCGACGTATTACAACAACACAATCATTTCATTGGTTAAGAAAATATCCTAATCTGATACGAAATTTTATACCTACAGCACCGAATCAGCTCTGGGTTAGTGATATTACTTATTGGGAAATTGAAGGCGGTCATGTTTATATTAGCTTTATAACTGATGCCTATTCTCATAAAATAGTTGGCTACCATGTAGCAGAAACATTAGAAAGTGTAGAAACAATAAAAGCTCTGGTAATGGCCCTTTCTGATTTAGGTTCAGATAGCCATTGTCAGCTTATTCACCATTCTGACAGAGGAGTGCAATACTGTCATCACAAATATGTAAAGCTATTGCAGGACAATGATATTAAAATTAGCATGACAGAGAATGGAGATCCACTTGAAAATGCTATTGCAGAAAGAGTAAACGGGATTATAAAAGAAGAATATTTGCAAGAGTATAAAGTAAAAAACATAAAAGAAGCTAAAAGTGTATTAAGTCTTGTAGTAAAGCTTTACAACGAGGAACGACCTCATAATAGTATAAGTAATCATGTTCCTGATGCAGTACATAAAGACAAGCATTTAAAAATAGAAAGATTATGGAAGAATTATTACAAAAAGCAAGACAGCAAAAGCGATTTCGAGGCTTCAAACTCTAATTGTTCCGTTCCGCTACGCTCCACTTCACAATTAGAGTTTGAAAATAAAAATGTAAACTTATAATAGGATTAAAAATTATGTGTAAATTTATAACAGGATTTTAATGTTTAACTGTAAACTTTTTTTAGGACGAGTCACCCACAAGCCAACCCGCAAACCAAAACTTGCAAAAGAGCTAAAATTTTCCATCGCTAAAATATTATTACTACTTATTAACATTATTTTTTACTTTATCCATAAAAGACTTAGCTGGTTTAAATGATGGTATATAATGCTCAGGTATAATAATCGTTTCATTCCTTGATATAACTCTTGCTTTCTTTTCTGCCCTTTTCTTTAATATAAAACTTCCGAAACCACGTAAATATACATTTCTACCTTTTACCATATTATTTTTAACAGTTTTCATAAAATACTCAACCATCATTCTGACATCCTTTGCATATAACCCTGTTTCTTCTACAATTTGATATATTATGTCTGCTTTTGTCATAATTTTATTATTTTTATGGTTAATAAAATAATTTGCTAAAAATAAAAAATATACTTCAATTAAAATATTTACATAATCAAAAAAGCAAATAATTTTTATCTTTGCAACACTGTTACACAGATAACAGATATTTGACATATTTCAAGCGTTAGTTTTTATTCTTGCATTCGAAAACCGCTAATTTTTAACCACATAAGAATAAAAGACTGAACGCTCACGATTTCGTGGGCTTGGTCTATTTTGTGTGGTGGGCGCTTAGCGGTGCCTCGAATGCGGATAGGCTTCAGTCCACGTTTTCTTTATATATTATATGTCACTAAGTTTAACCTGTACAGGACTGGTGCACAACTCTTAAAATTATGTGCGATAAAAGCCAACCCATCAAACCCGAACTTAAATCCTTACACTTTCAGGTAAATTTTAACTGCCCGAATGAAGCATGTAATTTTTCATTTGAGGATGATTGGCATTTAGACGGAATTTTAGAACAAATCAACAACAAAGGTATCTTAATAGCTGATTGCCCTGAGTGTCACGAAACTTTTGAAATAGATTTTTCTTTTCT
>JAHITY010000119.1 GCA_018817165.1 Candidatus Omnitrophota bacterium | reverse complement strand
CCGGAATTATGATCTTTTAACCTTTGCTCAATATTTTCGGAAAAGCCAATATAAAATTTGTAATCCTTCAGACTAATTAATACATACACATTATACATAATAGCCCTATACCATTCGCTATGCTCAGGTACAGGGCATAAACCATTCTAATTTATGGCTGTGCCATGAACCTGACCGTGAACCATTCATGAGATTCAGGTTCACGGGAATGGTTTATGGTGCGCCTGGCAGGAGTCGGACCTGCAACAACTTGCTCCGTAGGCAAGTGCTCTATCCAATTGAGCTACAGGCGCGCATTTATTACAAATTTATACTCTAATTAAGCTTTTTTGTCAAGCTAATGCAATTTTTTAGTATTGCGTCATGAGTATCGCGTATTGCGTTTTGCTTTTCACTTTTTAGAAATTAGTGCAATTAGACATTAGAAATTTGTCCTTTGTTCTAAACTATTTATCATCGATATCAATTTCAATACCGCCAAAGATCATTGCGAATACATTATAGAGCACAGCCTGAAGGCAAAGTGCTAATCCACTGACAACCGCGCTGAATAAACCAAACAAAATTGCGCCAATAAAACCATTAAGCATAGAACCAATAAACGGCACATTTCTTAACTGGTGCTGCAACTGCTCTCCGCCAAAACCGCCGCCAAATAAACCCACAATAAAACCGATTACAAAACTCATACCAGCAAACAACTTAAACACAGATGCCAGATCAATACTCTTAAACTCTATTCTTTTCATCTTATCCCCCTACTTATTGTCGATCAACCATATTGCGTTCAATATCCATTGTAAGATAGCATAAACCAGCCTAAAAAGCAAGGAACGCCGTATAGTTTTAATTAAGCTTATAGCTTCTCAATCGCCGATTCAGGAACCCAGCCGATTTTCCCATCAGGAGTTTTAATTCTAACCCACGCATTATTTTGATCAATAATATCGATGCTCGCGCCTTCATATGCCTTAAAATGAACCACCGCGTCTTCAGCCGGGGCGAAACGAGAATCTATTTCTGAAACAATAATAATTGCTTTTTTATCAAGCCTTATCTGCTGAAATTTTACAAGCCACAGACAACTGACTAAAACAAGCAAACAAGACAAACTAATCGCGATTTTTTTCAAAACGATTATTTTGCTAAGCATGAACCACGCTAAAAATAATAAAACAAGAAAGTAAACCCCGGATAAAAGCATTGTCCAGCTATCTAGGGGCAAATGCCGGGCAATGCTTTTTAAAATACTGATCAGCCAAAATTGTTTTAAAGGGACTACTGAATTATTGCACAAAGATAAAGCATACTGCAAATTTGCCTGTACATCACTGTCTTGCGGCAATAGTCTTTGCGCGCGCTCATAATTAACAATCGCTCTACCCAGCTGACCTTGTTTAAAAAAAGCATTTCCCAAATTATAATAAATACTCCCGCTATGCAAACCTGCCGCAAGAATCTCCTGATATATCTTTTCCGATTGTTCATAATTTCCCTGCTGAAAAGATTCATTTGCCTTATAGAATAAAGCCTGCGCCTGGCTATCGCTTTGCGCTCCGGCAGAATAAACAAAAGAGCTTAATATTCCAGCACATCCCAGCAAGATAATCACATATTTAAATATTTTTTTGGCCATCATTTTTTAAATGTCTCCAAATAATCAATTGCCTGCTCAAGCATAAACAGCGTATTCCGCATTTTATTTTGATCTAAATCAGCCGTTGCATACCGCGCCATATCACATTGCGTAAAACAATCCTTTAATTTTTCCGCTACTTGATGATCAAGGCCATGAGCATCAATAAGCTCTTCAATTACTTCTGCCGTCATCCCGGCAGAAGGACGATTAAACCGATGGCCTAAATATTCCTGTAAAGTTTTAAATATCTGTTCATAAAACAGTTCTGTCCTGTTTTGTGCTAAATACTGCTTGGCTTTTTGAATTTTAATTCTAGCGACTTTAGGCGCCCGTAACTTACGCGCGTAACCAATATCATGAGTTAAGCGTTCTTTGCGCAGCTGAAAGAAATATGCTGCCAAAAATAAAAAAAGCCAGAAAATATTTAAAATCCTAAACTTTTTGTCTTTATATAAAAATGCCCCTCGGGGTCTAAGCTTGCCGATATTTTCCTTTATATAAATGATGTCCTGGCCCAAAACGCGTGTTGAAGTATTTGTCGGCGCTTGTTTAGCCGTATCAATAATAACCGCGACTTTTTCATCCGATGGTAAAACTTTTAGCCCAATCGGCTGACTAGTTTCTGTGCGATAAGCTTGCTGCTGAGGATCAAAAAACCCAAATTTGACTGTCGGTAAATTTTTTATATCTGTTTTTTGAGGAATAATAACCTGTTCAAATACTTTAGCATTATCCGTTGTTTCTTGAGCCTCGGAATTATAAGTTTTAAACCCGCTCAGAGAACTCAGTACCGGGCTTTGCACGCTATCAAAATTACCCGAGCCATTAATAGTCATTTTTAAAGTTATCGGATCTCCGGCTTTTAATTCTAAAGGCGCCGCGCTAACTTCCAGTTTAAATGAGCCCACAGCTCCGCTGAATTCTTTGGGCTTATCCTTATCCGGAAAAGGTAAAACGTTTAAAGATAATTCAGGAGAAGAAACATTCATCGGAATAATATTTGCCCGGCCAAACATATCCCCAAAATCATCAAAAAAATCACTGCCCAAAAAACCGCTTCTCTCTTTTTGCCGGGTTATCACTTTGGCGTTCATTTTTGCCGGACCAAGCGTAAGATCACCTTGCTGTGAGGCATAAGCAATGGTTTTAAACTCAACTACATCATGTAGCTTACCCGCCAATTGCTCGCGATATTGACGCGGCTGCCCAAAAGGCTCAAGCACTAAACCTTGCGCATTTACAATCGGATAATCAATCCCCCGCACGCTCAACTGATTAATATACATTTTGACGGTTATCTCAAAAGGTTCATTAATATAAACTTTGGTTTTCTGGCTGCTCAAAGTAACAAACATCCTGCCATCAATATCATCGTTTTGCCTTGCCGGAGAACTATTAGTCGAACTTTGCAAAGGGGCCTGACCGCGATCCATAACCACTAAATCAACAGCCGCTGATGAATAATTGTCATTATTATAGGAAAATGAGAACGGGCCTAAAGTAAATGTTCCTGTCTGCATTGGCACAATCCGATAACGATGTGTAACCGAACTGGACATTTGACCATTAACATTGGTCATCTGGGTTGAAGGCCCAATGTATTGGGTTTTCAAGCCAGGAATTTCCGGCAGCTGAAGCGCTGGAACAGATTGCGTGTTTTCAAATACCAGCCCAGCCTGAACCATATCCCCGACCTCAACATGGTCGCGATCTAATGACACGCCAAAAGTCATATCCTTGGCAAAAATCGGCACCGCTAATAGGCAGATAAAGGCCATAGTCCATACCACTAATCTTATATCGTAATATTTAAAATTTTTGTTTTTCATATTTTTAACTGTGTTTGCACTGTGACAAGGTTAACTTTACAATTGCAATTTTAAACGGTTAGGGTTACGATGCCCGTTTCGTCTTACGGTAACGACGATCGTTTTAAAATCTATTATTTTTAGCCTTAACCGTTGAACGTTACCGATACGGGCTTCGTTACCATTAACCCTTACCCGCTGTTTTTCTGTTTTCTATCTTCTATTCTCATGCTTTTGCCATGAGCTATGAGCCATTAGCCATTAGCTAAGCGCAAAGCGCTTTCGCGCTTTTACCAGCCCTTAACCCCGGGTGAATCCTGTTGCTGCGCTTTATATAAATCCATTTCTTTTTTCTTATCTTCTGACTGCTGAAAATTATCCAAGAGCATTTTTGCTTCTTGCTCTGTCATTTGCCTGTTTTGCTCATTTTGCTGCGAAGCGTTCTGAGATTTGTCCTGCTGATTTTCCGAAGCCTTTGCATTTTGCTTATCCTGCTGATCTTTTTGCTCTTGATTATCTTGCTGGTCTTGTTTTTCCTGCTTATCCTGCTGGTTTTCTTGATCCTGATTTTTCTGCTGATCTTGTTTCTCCTGCTTATCCTGCTGCTGATCCTTCTGATCCTGTTGCTTATCTTTCTCGTTTTGCTGCTTGTCCTTTTGGTTCTGCTGCTTGTCCTTTTGGTTCTGCTGCTGATCTTTCTGCTTTTGTTCGATTATTTTTTTTGCGGTCAGCTCATAATTATATTTAGCGTCCTTATCCTCTGGGTCTAATTCAATAGCCCGCTTTAAAAAGTCCAGAGCCTTTTGATATGTTTGATTAGCCGATGCAGGATCGCTTTGCTCCGCAGTCTGAGCCTGCTTGAAAAAAGCATTGCCCAAATTATAAGCCGACCATTGTTCCAAGCGCTTATCCTGCGTATTCATTGATTGCAGAAAATTTTCCTCAGCTTTATTATAGTCAAGTTTGCTGTAAAAATCCACTCCTTGATTATAAGCTCGATCCGCGTCCAGATTTTGCTCAGCAGCATACACATTTGCCGCTAATAATAAAATAAAACATAAGATAAATTTAACTCTCTGTTTCATCATTCATCCCTCTTGCTTACAAAAGGTTCCCAGCAAAGCAGTAATAATGCCAGGATCAGCGGCACTTGAAACCGCTCCAGCAATTTCTTTTCCCGGCTATTTGTAATATCTTTTGGATCCGCAAAAATAATTTTATTTTTATATAAAAAATCCAAACCAAATTGAATGGGCGTGGATTTAATATAAGTCCCGCCGCTTTTTAAAGCAATTTCCTGAAGAATTGATTCATTAAGTCTTGATTTAACAACCTGCCCCTGTTCATCCTTTAAAAACATTGTTTTTCCATTTTCATCGGGAATACTAATAAGCTCTCCTTCAGTTGTCCCCACTCCAATCGTGTGAATTTTTATTTTGTTTTCCGCGGCTCTTGCCGCTGCCCCGGCAGCATCACCTTCATGACTTTCCCCATCAGTGATAATAATCAATGTCCGGCTTGTTCCCTCTGACCCAGCAGAAAAACTGGCAATTGCCTGATCGATCGCGCTGGCAATATTAGTTCCCGGACGGGGAATAATCCCGGCATTTAAATCATTGGCGGTAAGTAAAAACCCATTATAATCAATCGTCAGGGGACATTGCACAAAAGCACTGCCGCTAAAAGCAATCAAACCGATTCTATCCCCCTGCAGCTGAGCCGTCAAATCCTCAATTGCTAATTTTACTCTTTCTAAACGGCTGGGCAAAACATCTCGGGTCAGCATGCTTTTAGACACATCCACTGCCACAAAAATATCCGCGCCCTTTCGCTGAACATCCTGCCAGACAAATCCCCATTGCGGCCGCAATAAAGCGATTATCATTAACAATAAGGCCGTCAGCAAAAGCATAATCCGGGTATTTTCTTTTTTCTGATTAAAAGAAACTGCCAGGCTTTTAAGTAAATGCGCATTGGCAAAATTATTCAGTAAGCTTTTTTTCCTTTTCCCGGCAAAATAATAAACAACTGCCACTGCCGCCACAACCAGAAAAAAATAATTAAATTGTAAGTTCGCGAATTTCATAATTTTATCCATTAAGGAATCTTTATTAATATTGTATTTGCTAAAATCTGTTCTAAAACAAAAATAATAATCGCCCACAGTAAAAACACAGCGAACAATTCATCATATTGCGTATATGTCGGCTGTTTAAACGGCGTTGTTTCCATTTGATTGATTTGCTTATAAATTTCTTTGAGCGATGCGGTATCCGTTGCCCGAAAATATTTACCACCTGTAATTTGAGCGATCTGAGCTAAAGCAGATTCATCAATATCAATCTGCACATACTGCAAAGTATCCCGGCCAAACATATCTTTTGCCGGATAAGGAACCTCGCCAATACTGCCTGCTCCGATAGCATATATCTTCACACCCAAAGCCCGCGCTGCCTCAGCCGCGGTCTGGGGAGATATTTTACCCGCGTTATTTCTCCCATCAGTTAATAAAATCATTATTTTTGTTTTCGCGTCAGAAGTTTTAAGCCGGCTTAATGCCGCCATAATGCTTGAACCTATTGCTGTGCCGTCTTCAACCATACCGATATGCACCCGCTCCAAATTTGTTAACAGCCAATTATGGTCCAAGGTTAAAGGACAAACCACATAAGAATTAGCGGCAAAAGCAATCATTCCTATCCGATCATTTTCCCTTTGGCTGATAAAATCTTCTACCACTTGTTTAACTACATGCAGCCGATTATAACGTTTACCCTTGATTTGAAAATCCAAAGCATGCATGCTAGTAGATGTGTCCAGTGTCAGCACAATATCAATGCCATTTTTAAAAATTCTTTGATGGGCAATCGGCATCTGCGGTCTGGCCAAGGCAATAATAATCAGAGCAACCGCTATCAAGCGGAGAATAATCAGATTTTCCAATAATCGCACTTTTAATGTTGGGCTATTTTTAGCTAAAGCAATAGAGGAAAACCGTAAGCTGGCGGTATTATTTGATCTGCGGGCAAACAGCCAAAATACAGGCAGTAAAAATAATAATATTAAAAATAAAGGACTGCGAAAAATCATTTTTTAGCCTCTTGATTATTATCAGCTTCTTGTTTTGTCTGTTCCACAAAATTTCTCACAAGCGCAAACGACTCATTAGCCTCATTAGCTGATGATTCATAGCGAGCGAATTTGACCATATCGCAAAGGATTAAAAAATCATGGAGTAAATGCTTGTGTTCAGTAGTTAATACGGGAGATGTTTTCGCTTGACTTAAAAACTCTTCCGTAGACATCCAGGGCGCGCGCAAATTAAACCGATTTTCTAAATAATGCCGCATGCACCCAGACAGTTTCTCAAAATACAATTCAATTTTTCCCTGAGCAATCAAACCCAGCCCCTGTAATTTATTCAACTCTTCTAAAGCAATAATATGCGCCGGGACAATAATCACTGGTTGAGCTTTTAATTTAATCATATATTTTTTTATTAAAAATATTATTGCGACAATCAAGCCAATCGCGATCAAAGCAATAACCCAGCCCCAAAAATCCCGCCAGATGATCAGTTTTGGTTTAAGCGGCTTTGCGCTCAATTGTTCGGCTTCTTTTTCCAAAACACTTTCCACATTGATTTTAATACTTGGCGCGCTTATTTTCTGCCAATCCGCGGCAGCATTCAAGCGATATTCCACAGCATATTCCGGAATAATTTGTTCGCCAACCTTAAAGGCGGTCAGTTTATAATTAAGGATTATCTGCTGCAGATTAGGCTCAAGACCTACTTTTTTTTCTTTTACATCCCTGACTTCAAAAATCCCGATATTTTCATTCTTCTGTTCCGCTGGAAATTTTATCTGCGCGTCAAGCGGGACCTGCAGATTAATATCATAAGCAATAATATCGCCGATATTAATCGTGGTCTTATCGGTCTGAGCTTTAACCCCAGGAATAATAACTGTTTTTGCCTGCTCAGCCAAAGCTAAGCCCCAAGCCATCTGGCTTAAAAGCAATAGGCAGATCAATACTTTATTTATCTGAGAAAAATTTTTTTTCTTATCCATAATTAAGTTCGCAATCGTTTTCCGCGTGTACGAAAAAACCGATAAAGCGCCTCAGTATAAGGCAGATTAGTTTTAATATCCACAATATCCACCCCAGCCTGTCGCAATAAACGCTCGCGTTCTGCCAGCTTTTCTTTGCTTGTTTGAGCAAACCGCTCGCGTACTTTTTTATTCGATGAATCAATATAAAATTCCTGCTTTGTTTCATTGTCCTGTAATTTAATAATCCCTGCCTCCGGCAGATTTTGCTCAGCCGGATCAGTGATTGTCATCGCCACTAAATCATGATGTTTATTTGTAATCTTAATTTGCTGCTTAAATTCACAGTCAAAAAAATCCGAAATTAAAAAACAGATCGCCTTTTTGCGATTAACCTTATTCAAGTACTCCAGCGCCATTGCAATATCTGTGCCTGTGCCCTGCGGCTTATAATACAAAACCTCGCGGATAACCCGCAGCACATGACGCAAACCCTTGCGCGGCGGAATAAACTGTTCGATCCTATCTGTAAAGATAATCAACCCCACCTGATCATTATTTTTAATCGCGGAAAATGCTAAAACTGAACAAAGCTCTGCTGCCTGCTCACTTTTAAGCTTATTCTGTGTGCCAAAATAACTCGAACCTGAAGCATCGATCATCAACATAACTGTCAGCTGACGTTCTTCCACAAATTTCTTGATATAGGGATGCCCCATACGGGCAGTAACATTCCAATCAATCGAACGAATTTCATCACCCGGCTGATATTCGCGCACCTCATCAAATTCCATGCCCCGGCCTTTAAACACACTATGGTATTGCCCGGCAAACACGTCATTTACCATGCGCGATGTTTTAATTTGAATCCGTCTGATTTTATCTAAAACTTCTTTTGGCAGCACGACTTTTCTCCAAAAATGCTATTTAATATTTGCTATGTTATTTTATTTCCCAGGCAAAAACACATCTTTTCGCTAAGCCTGAGCCTGCATCGTGCAGGCCCAGCCGCGCGTTCTCACTATTTTGCCATCCCTGTCAAAATTACGTTCAAAAGCGCCGCTCAAAGAGAATTTTTGCCCCAGCGTCTTTATTTTTTCGTCCCTCGTCCTAGCCTCGCCGTTTTCTGGCGGGCGATCGTCCTTCATCCTTCGGCTTTATACTTTTAAGGTACTTCAATCTCATCAAAAATAATTTTAATAATATCTTCGCTGGTTTTACCTTGCGCCTCAGCTTCATAAGATACAATCACTCTATGCCGAAGCACATCCATGCCGATTGATTTAATATCCTGCGGGGTTACATACCCTCTGCCCTGGATAAAAGCATAAGCCTTGGCCGCGGTAATCAAATAAATACTGGCGCGAGGTGATACTCCATACTGGATCATGTCTTTTAAGCTCTCAAGATGATAATCCTGAGGATTGCGCGTAGCAAAAACCAGATCAATAACATATTTTTCAATTTTTTCATCAACATATATTTGATCTACTATTGCCCGCGCTCTTAATATCGCATCCGGATGAACTACTGGCTTAATATCTATTTTTTTATCAGTTTGCGCCATACTGCGCATGATCTGCAATTCTTCAGCCTGAGTAGGATAAGTTACCTTTACTTTAAGCATAAACCGATCAACCTGCGCCTCCGGCAAAGGATAAGTTCCTTCCTGCTCAATCGGATTTTGCGTGGCCATAACCATAAACGGACTGTCTAATTTAAATGTTTCTGAGCCAATGGTCACCTGTCTTTCCTGCATAGCCTCAAGCAAAGCGCTTTGCACTTTTGCCGGCGCCCGATTTATTTCATCAGCTAAAATTATATTAGAAAAAATCGGACCTTTTTTTGTGGTAAATTTACCGTCTTTGGGATTATAAACCAATGTACCCAATAAATCAGCCGGCAGTAAATCCGGAGTAAACTGAATTCTTTGAAACTTAGTGTCAATTGCCTTTGCCAAAACATTTACCGAAAGAGTTTTTGCCAGTCCCGGCACTCCTTCAAGCAATATATGCCCATTTGCTAAAATTCCGACCAATAATCTTTCAATCAGATATTTTTGGCCAATAATCGTATCCCCAATCGTATTGGTCAGATCTTTGATAAATACACTTTCCTGTTTGACCTTTTCATTGATTGCGGTAATTCCAGCGCTCATGACTACCTCCTTTTAATTTAAAAATACAATAAATCGTTTTTTTCATATTGGCAAAGAATGAAAGTGGCTTAGAAAGGGTTTTGCTAAAGGGTAACATTGCCCCCTGAACGCATCGCAATAAGCTTTCTCTGACTTTCACGCAACATCCAGTTTATTAAAAATAAAATTATCAAAAAAAATTTTATTTGTCAACCCCATTTATCTAAAAATTTCCACTTATAAAAAAATAATTCTTAAATATTTTTAATTTCTTGTTCACAAAGTAAATCACCATTTTTCCGCATTTTTCTTACAGTAGGGTGACAAGCGATTTTCATTGTCCAATCATCAATAATCGCGTACAAACAAGGCATAACCACTAAAGTCAATCCAGTGGCAAAAGCCAGTCCCCAGGCAATAGATAATGCCATTGGCTGCAAAAAAGGATCAAACCCCCCGATACCATAAGCCACGGTGCTTAATCCGGCAACTGTGGTCAAAGTCGTCAGCATTACCGGCCGAAAGCGCAATACTCCGGAATTAATAATTGACTCTTTTCTGGTACTGCCTTCGCGCCGCAGCTTATTAATAAAATCAACTAAAACAATCGAATCATTAACCACAACTCCCGACAAACCGACAATCCCAATAAAGGCCAATAAACCTAACGATTCATTATGCAAATATAAAGCCACAACTACTCCGATCAAAGAATAAGGAATCGCCATCATCACAATAAACGGCTGGATCAAGGATTTAAACAAAGTTGCTAAAATCATAAAAATCGCCAAAATCGCGATTAGAAACGCGATCATCAGATCGCGAAATGATTCTCGGTTTTCCTTTTCTTCGCCGCCCAAACTCAGCGAGTATCCCGCATATTCTTGAGCTAGCGTTTCAAATTTTTCCATCACCTTTGCGGTCAAAACCGAGGATTTAATAACTTTTTGATCAACACTGGCAGCTAGCTGAATATAGCGCCTCCCGTCCATATGGGCAATCGTGCGCAAACCTTGAGATTGTTTAATTTGGGCAACTTTATTTAAAGGGATTAAATCTCCCCGACTATTGGCAATCAACAGCTTATTGAAAATTTCCTGATTAGTTCTCTGCTGATCAGGCACGCGCACTCTTACTTTAATCTCTTCTTCTGCCTTGGTTTTCTTAATTGCCGTAGCAATCCCGCCTTCAAAAATATTCCGCAAACTTGTAGCAATCACGCCCACACTCAAACCCGTAACCGCTGCCTGCTCTCGGTCAACCGCAATCAGCAATTCACGATTGCCCAAAGTATAACTATCCGAAGCATCAGAAACTCCGGGGAAAGTTTCCATATATGTTTTCAATTCTTGAGCGAGCTCGCGCAAAACACTCAAATCATCACCCTTAATATTAAACTCCACATCCCGCCCGACCGGCGGCCCTTCTTTTAATTCATAAAAGTAAAGTTTTTCAAATCCCGGGATTTTTTCCAATTGCGGACGCAGGTCCGCGACAATTTCCTTTGGCCCTTTATCCCGCTGCTGCATGGGTGTTAAAAAAACATGGATCTGCGCGACATTTGAACCAGACTGCGCAGTGGGATCACCCATTCCATGCCCGGAATCAATAGCTCCAATCGTAGTAACAAAAGAATTTAAATACTCCTTAGGTAAAGAATTGACCAAGGCTTCTACCGGCGCCATTAATTCATTGGTCACTTCCAAAGGGGTTCCCACCTTTGCTTCAGCGCGAATCAGCAGTTCTTCCACTCCTTTTCCGCCAAACATTTGCCTGTCCAACTTAAAAACCATTACATATAAAGCCGCAATCAAAACGACTGTGGACAAAGCAACCACCAAATAACGCCAATTCAATGCTTTTTCTAAAAGATGCTTATACGCTTTAATCATATTGTCCAGTATCGGATATTTTTTCACAACCATTGAACATCCGCCTACAGCGCCAATCATTAATACCGTGCTCACCGGATTGCTGTGCGTAACAATCGAAAGCCAGGCACCAATTGCAGCCGATATTATCGTAATCCAGAGCATGCTGTAAAAATCTCGGTCAGTCTGCTGCTTTTCATCTTTTTTCGTATGCGCCGGTTTAAGAAAATCCGCTAAATGCGAAGGCAGAATAAAAAACGCTTCCAAAATAGAGGCGCACAAAGCGACAATAACCATCAAAGGAATAAAGCGCAAAAATTTACCGAGAATTCCGCCCATATACATCAAGGGGAAAAACGCGGCAATCGTGGTAATAATCGTCGCCGCGACCGGAGCAATAACCTCGCTCGTCCCTTTAATCGCTGCCTCCTGAGGAGATAGGCCCAGCTCAATATAGCGATAGACATTTTCCGCGATAATAATCCCATCATCAACGATCAGCCCAATTACAATGATCAAGCCAAACATGGTCAGCAGATTAATCGTCAGCCCCATCAAAGGCATAACTGCCAGAGTTGTCGCCATAGCAATCGGAATGCCCATAGCAGTAAAAAAAGCTGGCCGAGAATGTAAAAAAGCAAATAAAATCAGTACCACAAAGACAAAACCAATAAAACCATTGGAACGTAAGACATTTAAGCGGCGGTTAATATAATAAGACATATCATCAAAAGTAGAAATCTCTACGCCTACAGGCAATTTTCGTTTAAATTCTTCCAGCGTTTTCCTTGTATCATCGACAACATTAATCGCGTCCCCTTTTTCCTTTTTATATACCTGGAGAGTAATTGCCTGCTCGCCCATATTTTTATTAATCATCGTCTGCTCTTCAAAAGTTAATTTTACCTGCGCGATATCAGCTACTTTCAGCCAATTACCCGTATCATTCGCCCGGATAATAACATTGGCTATTTCTTCTTTAGTCGTAAATTCTCCGGTTGTCTTAATCGCGAATTCCTCGTCAGGCGTATTCAGCTTGCCCGCCGGCACAGTAACATTACGCGCTTTTAATGCCTGCATGATCTCATCTACCGAAACATGCATATCCCGCATTTTATTTAAATCCGGCTCCACCCAAAATTCCTGATCCCGATATCCGGTACGGGTAACTTTCGCCACACCATTAATATCTTCCAACTGCTCCTTTAAATCATCGGCGATCTCTTGAAGTTTAAATTCATCAACCTTACCGCCCAATCCGATATTAATAACCGGAAATATTTTACTGTTTACTTCAATAACCAACGGACGATCTTCCACTGCTTCCGGCAGATCGACCACCCGGTCCACGGCTTTCTGAATATCATTCACAATTTTACGGCGGTCATTATCATCGCCAGCTGGATTCATTTTCAAAGTAATTATCGATACGCTTTCCCGGGAAATAGAAAGCATTTCATCAATATCATCAACTTCCCGCAATTCTTTTTCTAAAAGCGTGGTTACTAATTTTTCCACATCTTCCGCCGGAGCTCCCGGATAAACTGTCTGCACAGAAACCTCATCGAAATCAATAACCGGAAAAGCTTCCCGATGCAGTGTAAACATAGAAATCGTTCCGACAATCAGAATCAAAGCCGAGACAAGATTAATAAACAATGAATTTTTAACTGAAAATTCCGCGATTTTCATAAATACAATTCCTTTATTTTTCTAAAAATTCTATAATTTCCCCGTCCAATAAGCATCAAGCAAAGAATTCGCCGCCTGCTTTAAATCAATCTGCGCTGCTTTATAAACAAATAAACTCTGTGCCAGATTACGCTGCGCGGCTAATAAATCCCGCTGAAAACGCACTAAAGTATCAGAATCAGAGCGGCCATTGCTAAAGCGTTTTTCTTCATAAGCTAATTTCTTTTCCTGGAGAACAAGTATCTGCCGCAGCGCCTTAATATTATCCGTATACATATTTACCGCGTCAACCGAATTCTTGATCTCCACAATGATCTTATGCTCTATGCGTTTTAAATTCAATAAAGCTTTGGCTTTTTCATTTTCCGCTTTTTGTTTTTTAGAACGCGCCGAGCGATTTTCTAAAGGCATAGAAAAATTTAAACCCACATACAATTCCGGATTATCCTGCTCACTGATATTCTGCCAGGCATCAGCCTGAGCCGCTTCCAATCCATTGCGGGCAAATGAAGCATCCAGATCAATCTGCGGCCACAAACTATTTTGCTTCATAGTTAAATTGATCTTCCGCATTTCTAAATCATTTTTTGCCTGTTTATAATCACGGCGCTGATTAACCGCGGTTAGCAAAACATCCTTCGCCGCGATTTTCTCGATCAGCCCGGTTAATTTACTTTTCGGGACAATAGCCAAACTGAAATTTTCTTCATTCAAGGCCAGAAGCAAAGCATTTTGAGCAATGCGCAATTGCTGTTCGGCAATCGTAATATCAATATTGTTCTGGATTAAATTAGCTTCCAAAGCAAATAATTCCGCGTCTTCCACTAAACCTAATTTATTGCGCTGCCCCGAAACCTTGTATAGTTTTTCCGAGCGCTCCGCCATTTGCCGCGCAATGTTTAGTTCTTCCAAGCGCAGCGCCAATTGCCAATAAGTTTTTTGCAGATCAGCTAAAGATTTTTCTATTCGGTCAAATACACTAAAATCACTATTATCAATATCCAGTCTGCTCAATTTTATCTGTCCGCGATCAAGCATACCAAAAAAATTACTGCCCAAAGGCTGATTTAAAGTAAACTTAATATTTGCTTCATGATTTGGATTTATCGAGCTAAATGTTGAATTGCTCGCGCTGCGCGCATCCGCGACTTCCACCCCCAACTTCGTCCCGGTGGGGATAGTTTTGCTCAGGCCAAGACTGTAATTATTAGTTATATTTTTACTGCCGGCTAAAGAACTGTCTGACTTTTGCTGATCATTCAAATAAAATGCCTGACCATTTAAAAATGTATCAAAAATTGATTGACTATCCTCAAGACCGGTTCTTTTAATATAAGCATCATACTTGGCAATCTGAATATCCAAATTATTTTCCAAGCCGATCTGGCTGATATCTTCTAAAGATAAAGCGATTTGCTTTGGCTGATTGGCGGCTAAACAATTCGCTTGACCATTCAGAAATAAACAGGCCATAATTAAACCAATGTTCATTGTTTTCCTCAAGCATCTTTTCACAATTAAATCATCCTTCTGTTTGTAATGTCATATTATTAAGCGTATGCAGGATTCGCAGATAATCCTGTCTGTCTTTTTCACATAGTTTAGTAAAAATATCCTTTAAAGCCTGCTGTCTTTGTTTGCGAAATTCATTTACAATTTTTTTACCTTTAGGGGTTATCTTTACCTCAATAATCCGCCTATCTTTTTCTCCGATTATCCGCTCGACCATTTTTTCCCCATAAAGCTTATCTACAATGCGAGTTACTGCCGGTAAACTAACTGTCAATTTCTTAGCCAACTGGCTCATTTTCTGTGCCCCAAGATCTGAGATAATATCCAGCACAAAAAACTGCGCTGGATTAAGCTGTGCTTTGGTTAAAGCATTAGCCCGGTTCATATGAAACCAGCGGATTACCTGCGGCAATACCTGAATAACCTGCTCTACATATTCCTCAATCGACTGCTGTTCCATTTTTGTTTCCTTGATTAATTATTAACTAAGTTAACTATTTACCTTATTAAGGTATTCCTTTTTTGAAATTTTGTCAACAGCTTATCTTTGCCATTTTACAACTAATGTTGATTTTTAGCTTACATATCAGGTATACTATAAATATGGGGAAAAATAAGTCTGGGTTTAAAGCTTTTACAATGGTCGAGATTATGGTTAGCATTCTGATTATCACAGTGCTAATGGCAGTTGCTATTCCCGGTTATTTTAAACATGTAGAAAAAGCCCAAGGCTCCAAAGCATTGGAAAATCTCAATCTTATCCGCTCGGCAGAAATACTTTATGCTGCTACATTTTCTGTATACACCAATGACTTAGTATTTTTGCAAACCTACTCAACCTTTACAACAAATAGCGGGGACTGGGTATATACTGTAAATAGTCCTACCACTACTACCTTTACAGCTACAGCGACTCGCATTTCCCCTAATGCTTATAATGGCCGGATTATCACCATTGACGAAAACGCGGTAGTCACTGTAGATGGGGTAATTAACGGTATCTGGGCTCAATAAGCAGCTTCTCTTGATTGGGCAAAGTCAAAACTGTTTTAAACGCTTCAATATTTAAGATATTCTGTGCCGCACTTTAACCGATACCCCTAAGCTTGATTGCTCCCGCGGATTTACCAAGATCTTGCCCTAATCAAAAAGCATCGCAGAAAGATTTTGTATTATCTTAAAACCTATGCTATTCTATTAAAATTTCTAAAATGTTTTCCGGCACAAAATAATATATTATGAAGCTATCTATCAATAAAAAATCCGCTTACCTGGGATCATTCATCATTCTTCTCGGCGCCTTATTACGCATGCTTTACTTATCAAAAAAAGATCTTTGGTTTGACGAAATATATACGATTATGATCGCTGATCAAGCACCTCGGATGTCGTGTGCGCCTCTTTATTATTTACTCATGAATGTCTGGATAAAAGCCTTTGGTTTTTCAGCCTATGCCTTAAGGCTTCCTTCTGCAATATTTAGTATTGCTTCTCTGGGCATTTTATTACTCCTAGGGAAAAAACTATTTGACAAAAAAACAGCTCTTCTTGCCTTGCTGCTCAGCGCGATAAATCCCTTCTATATATGGTATGCTCAGGAAGCGCGCAATTACAGCATGCTGCTTTTCTTGAGCCTGGCAAGCTGTTATTGTCTGTATTCCTATGTTCAAAACCCGAAAAGATCATGGTTTATTTCATACATCCTGATAACCATTGCTGCTATTTATACCAGTTATTTTTTTATACTTATGGCCGTTCTGCATATTTTGTATGTATTTATTTTTTACAAGCCGTTTAAATACAAGGTCTTAGTTATCTTCCCGATTTTAATGTTTATTCCCTGGATACCGTTATTCTGGAAAAAGTTTTATATGGTGAGCAATCAAATATTTTGGCTGCCGCCTCCAAGTCCAAATGACCTAGGGAACACTCTCGGCACCATAATAAACGGCTATTCGGGGATAAAACTTACCTACTCATTCAGCAATATTCTTTTATTAATAATCCTCGTGTTTTTTTTAATAAAAATACTCGTGCTCAAGAAGGGCCGAGAGAAACAGGCTCTAATTTTCTGTGTTTTGCTCTCAATCGTCCCAGTAATCCTGCTTTACTTTTTTTCAATTTATTTATTTCCTGTATACCTTGACCGATATCTCCTGCTGTTTACCCCATACTTCTATCTGCTAATAGCCTGGACAATCCATAAGCTCCGCTTTGTTTATCTAAAATATGCCTTGATACTCGGGCTGGGATCCTGCATGCTGATAAGTAATATCCGCTATGCGGATAATATTGTCTGCTCTGATCCCTCCCGGCGTATCGGCGTTCATCAAAAAAAACCATCTGCCCCTGTTGCCGCTTTCTTAAAACAAGCCTTACACAGAGGAGACTGCATGATCTTTGCCAACAATTACACCTTTTTGCAAATTGGGTATTACTATAGGGACCCTAAATCTATATTTGAAAAAATAAAGCCTCATTTTTATTATGCGCTGGATCCAGATTTAAACAATCCGCATGTGAATACAAGCAACAAAAAAATATATGATTACGAATACTATGAAAAGATGGGGATTATCCTGCTAAAGGATTCTTTGCCATTGCTATTGCAGGACGCAAAGAAAAATATATTTTTCATCGGCAACGATTTCTCAAGAAGCGGCAATCTCGACGAAAACTCGATGAGCATAAAAAAATATTTAGATGCTTATAGTTCTATACGATTTAAAGATATGGTTTCTTATGATGGCATAAATATCTATATTTATCAAAAGATTCATTGATCTTACTATGTGCATCAATGTGAATAATGACGCATGGATCTTTGCTTTGATTATACAAACAAAAACAATCTCTCCACTCTGCCACTTTAATGCTCTATTTGTCATATTCCATACTCAAAAGTGATAGTGTAAAATAGTCTGTTGCTTTTGGAAAAGAAAAATGCTCTTTAAAAAAGAAGCAGAGCATAGTAACCTTAAGGTGTTACGACCAATAACACCAAAAAAGGAGGTTACAATGGAAACGCTCTGCTTCACAGGTAAT
>JAHITY010000118.1 GCA_018817165.1 Candidatus Omnitrophota bacterium | reverse complement strand
TAAAAGCAAAACGCGAATATTTCAGACGATAGTCACACAATATATACGCAAGTTAGGAACGACTTCATTTATTGCGTTATTCCTATCTGAGTAAACGATGTCCTGAGACTTTCGGGTAAACGATGTATAGATATTTATCACCTAGCGACTAGCCAGCAGATTCTTTTTAATCATAAAAAGTTCCACGTCCGGGTAAGAATGAAATTTAGCTTGTTCCTGAGAATAAAGCTTAAAATTGTCCGGCTCTAAAAGCGCCTGGCAAAGATAAGCTGAATATTGTTCAAACTCTTGAGTATTTACATTATTAAGAATATAGGGACAGCCCAGATGCACAACTAAATCTAAATCCCCATTTCTTCTGACCAGTAAAAACGGATACAAAGCGCATTCAAAAGGACGGCGCTCATAGACTCGACACTTATGCTCAGTTTCTTCTAAGAACTTACAAATAAGGCTAGAGTCTGAGCCTTTTCTTGCTTTAACACAGGCAATACCCAGAGCCTTTTCATCAGCTTTTAATAAATGCGGCAGCCAAATATCATCTTCAAACTTACAGCATTCTTTACATTCTAGACAAAAATTTGAATTTAAGTATTGTTTTATTTTTAGCATAATCTAATCTGCCTAAATTCTAAATTATTAATAAAGCCCGAGTTCTCTAATATCCAGCATCCCTTAGCAATAGCTACGCGTCAGAGATAGCTGCTACGCATCTAGATATTGCCCATATATACAAATTTAAGTTTTTTCTTAGCTATGGAAAATGCCCTTTTCATGGTTTCTAAAGGAGTTACCGGTGCGGTAAGTTCATAACAAGGAAAATAACGGGAAAGATGTAAAGCAGTGTCTGCCCCGGTATGCGTGAAGATCCAATCTGTTAGTTTTTCAAAATGCGCATCCGTATCATTGTATCCGGGAATGATCAGATTAGTTAACTCAATATGACAATCTTTTTTCGCCCGAATGATCGTCTTTAAAACCGGGTCTAAGGAACCATGACATATCCTATTGTAAAAATTATCATCCATTGCTTTTAAATCAATATTCATTGCTCCGATATACGGCAGTATTTCCTCTAAAGGATCGGGATTAACATAGCCATTGGTCACCAATACATTTTCCAGATTATTTTTTTTAGCCAGCTTTGCTGTTTCTAAAATAAACTCGTACCAAATAAATGGTTCATTATAAGTGTAGGCAATGCCAAAGCTATGCAAGCGTTTGGCTTCGCGGACTATTTCTTCCGCATTCGTATTTGACAGATAAGCATCTGGATTTTGCGAAATATCCCAATTTTGACAAAAAATGCAGCCAAGATTACAGCCGCGTGTACCCAGAGATAAAATAACTTCCCGGGGATGATATTGCGCCAAGGGTTTTTTTTCAATCGGATCTACAGCTACCCCGGTTGTTTTTCCGTAAATTAAAGAATACAGCTTGCCTTTTGTATTCTTTCTCGCTTTGCAAAAACCCACTTCTTCCGGCTTGATTATGCAGTTTTTAGGACATAAAACACACTGCACATCATGATTATCCAGTTTTTTATAATATAATGCTTCTTTCACAATTCTCACTCCTAAACAAGATCTTGTATAATTTTACCGCAGATTAAATCCCGCGTACAGAACAATTTTTAACAAACTCCCGAGCCAAAGAAGCTGCCTGATTAAGCACCTCCGGAGTATGCGGCTTAATTGCCGACAGCCGGCAATCCAAGATATCTTTAGGATCAAATTGTTGCAAAACAAATTTCTTAGCCCCGCTTATTGCTTGGGCAATATTTATAATATCTGCGCGCTCTACCAAAGTCGGAACAAATGTTGTCCTAAACTCATAATCAATTCCGCTGTTTAACAGGATATCAATGCTTTTCCTGATCGCAATCAGATCCACAGAAACTCCTGCGGCTTTATCATAATTACTTTGCTCTAAACTTGATTTTATATCCATTGCTACATAATCAACCAACCCCTGGCTGATCAAATCCGCTAACATCCGGGGATTACTCCCATTAGTATCGAGTTTTACCAGCAGCTGCATTTTTTTAATATCTTTTATTAAATCCGGCAGCTGTTTATAGAGTGTTGGTTCACCGCCTCCAATAATCATTGCGTCAATCCAGCCTTTTTTTTCTTTGATAAATCTCTCTATATGCTCAAAAGGCACTGTCTTTAATGAATCCGGATCAGTCGCTAAAACACTGGAATGACAAAAAGGACAAAGGAAATTGCAACCCGGCAAATAAATCACACAAGCCAGCATTCCGTCCCAATCAATAAATGTATGCGGATTAAACCCTTTTATCGGATAAGTCACAATATCCTCCTCAAAAACACTATAACTTAAAGCAAAAAAGACAGAAAGCATATAAGCCTCCTGCCTTTTTGCTATATACAATTCTTTTATTTTACAAGATGCTCTTTTACTTTATCCGAATGCGGAACTTCGCCATCCCAGCGAGCAACAATATTATCGTTTTCCTCGAAAATTGTTGTGGGAATCTGCATAACATCATTATAAGCCCCTTCCGCCATGCCATCCACAGTATCCATATCATGAAAAGATAATTCAACCTTACTATCAATTTCCCATTTGCCGATAAAATGCTTTAACTTATTTTTAGTAGTATCACATTTAGCACAGCCGCTTTTTCCAAAAATCTTAACCTTCATTATACCCTGACCTCCTGTACTCTATAATCTCCAGCATGTCTGTCTTCCAATTCCGCTAGCTTAGAAGGATTCCAGTTATTAACCCTGCTAAAATAACCCACAATTCTCGTAACGCTGTATGTATCCGGAGAAGCGCAGGAAGTACATTTTTCAGTTATCCCACGACCTGTCTTACGGCAACTATTACAAAATGTAAATTCCGGAGAAATTGTCAATTGAGCGGCTTGTGTCTGCTCAAAAGTTTTCTTAATCACATTTAAAATTGAATCCGGAGAAGGCTGCTGTTCACCAACAAAAGCGTGAATAATCGCTCCTGATTCAATCAGCGTATGGAACTTACTCTGTTTCTGAATTCTGGTAAGCAGATCCATATTCGCGTCCGCTCTGAAGTGAATACTATTAGTATAATAATATTGATCATTCTCCAAATCACCTTTGATTACATTTGCTGCTTCTGGATACTGACGCAGATCGACTTTCGGCAGACGGCGGCAAGCGGATTCAGCCGGGGACTCTTCCAATGAGAATTTTAAATTATATTTCTTTGCGTATTCTTTTGTTTTAATGTTCATAAAGGAAATTATTTTTAAGCCTTGTTTAAAAACTTCTTCTGATTCATGCAGTTCCTTGCCGGTAACAAATTGCATCGCTTCATTTAAACCAATCAAGCCGATAATATAAGTCGATGTCTCCAAATCAATATATGGACGGCCATCTTTTGCCGGCTTACTGACTTCCCACATTGGTTTTCCCGGCTCATCCATAAGTTGGGCAATAAATTTTTTCTTCTGCAAATGGGCTTTTACCGCAATCTCCATTGCCACTTCGATCTCTTTTTCCAAACCAGCCAGATTGCCTTTTCCCGCGCGATATCCGGCCTGAGGCAAATTAATCGTTACATTCTGAAATCCGCAGAATCTCATGCTTTCCGGATGTTCAATCATATACATATCATCTATTTTTTGACGCAGTCTGCAGCATTGAGAAAGCACGGCTTCATCCCCACGATCAAAAACAAAATAAGTTGACCCGTTTTCACTGGCAACAACACAAGCATACTGCAATAAAGCCAGCTGCTTTGGTTCACTGAAAGATTCATTGCTGATATGGAAATCACATTTTGGAAAAGCAAATACGCGACCTTCACTGTCTCCCTCTCTCCAAACATCAAGCAAAGCTTTAGCAAATCTAATTGCCGTATCTTCATAATCGCCATATGTTCTGCCCGTATACACACCCTTTGGTCCTATCGCCGGAATATTTTTTAAATAATTCGGCACCCCAGTATGGATATTAAAATCAATAAACAAACTCTGACTCCCCCGAGAAAACGCGTTCTGAGAAGCAGAAAAAATTAAATATTGCGCTTCCTGCTTTAATTCTTTATCCGACATCTCCTCAAGATACGGAGCATATAAAATATTTACATAGCCAATCCCCAAAGCTCCGGCATAATAAGCCTGCAAAGATGCCATAAAGGTATTTAAATGTCCGGTAAGCGTCCGGGCATATTTAGCTGGTCCGCTGGAAGTAAATAAATTACCTAATTCTAAGCCATACTTTTTAATGTATTCCAAAGAGTGTGATCCGCAATATGCCCGAGGATAACCCAGATCATGAATATGCACCATCCCGCGCAAATGCGCGGTAGCCACATCTTCCGTAAATACTTTTTGCAAAATATATTGTTTTAAAATTGTTTCCGCGATTGATAAATTTACTGCCTCAGGATTATTCGAAGCAATATTAGAGTTTTCACAGCTTTTTGAAAAAAGTAATTGATCTAAATCAAAAGTCGGCATACCAATCATGCTTTGCTTGGTCAAAGTTTTATCTAATCCGCGCTCGAATAATTCATTATCAACCAGCTCCCGGATTAGTGAAGTTGAGATCTGCGTAATTCCTGAATTGAAAACTTTTTTCTCAACACTCGAAGCGACTTCCAAAGCAATATCTTCTGAAATCCCAGTTTCTTTTTGCAAAGCAAGGGCAATTCTGCCTTTATCCCAATTTAAAATCTCGTCTTTAGATAGAGGGGTAACTAAAAGAGCGAGATCAGTAGAATTACTTTTGCTTTTTACTCTTTTGCGAACTTTAAGAATATTCCTAATTGTTCTTCTTTTCTCACGATAAAGAATATAAGCTTTCGCGGTTTTCGCGTGACCGGTTTCAATCAGCACTTTTTCCACTATATCCTGAATCTGTTCAATACTCGGAGACTGATTATTGTATTGTTTTTTTAAGAACAATACCACTGCATTGGCCAACTCATCAGCCAAGAGTCTATCTTCGCCTCCCACAGCTGTAGCAGCTTTAAATATAGCATCGCTTATTTTCTGTTTATCAAAAACAGCAATATGCCCATCCCTTTTTTTAATACTGGTTAATTCTTTTCCTTCCATGGAATTCATTTTCTCTTCTGCCAACATCTCCTAATCCCTCCTTTTGTTCAATAGGTCTTTCAATTCTCCTAAAAACTGATTAATATCTTTAAACTGCCGATAAACAGAGGCAAATCTGACATAAGCAACTTCATCCATTTCATGCAAATGTTTCATTACAAATTCTCCGATATCCGAACTAACAACTTCTTTATCATATGTTCGCTGTAATGCACGTTCAATTGAATCGACGACTTCTTCAATTTTCTCCATGCTTACCGGCCGTTTTTCACATGCTCTTAAAAGCCCAGACAGTATTTTATTCCGATCAAAAGGCTCTCGGCGTCCGTCTTTTTTAATAATCATCAAAGTACTTTTTTCAATGTATTCATAGGTGGTAAATCTGCGCTGGCATTTTAAACATTCGCGCCTTCTTCGGATAGAATCGCCTTCAGATGAGATGCGTGAGTCAACTACTTTATCTTCAATGTTTCCACAAAATGGACATTTCATTAAAATATTTCCCCTCTAGCTTGTTCACGCATTAGACACACTATATTGTAGTTATAAAAATATAGTACACCATATATAGTGGCTTGTCAATAATTATTTATTGAAGTTTTTCAGGATTTATTCGAGGATAAACTTATTCTCAAGTAAATTCGATTAAATTAATTATATCATCTTTTTGCAGCGACAACAATTTCTATTTTTGCTTCTTTTAACATTGCTTTAGCTAATTCATCAGGATAGCTTTCTAATATAACAATCCTGTTAATCCCCGCGTTAATAATCATTTTTGCGCAAATAATACAAGGCTGATTTGTACAATAAACCATACTGCCTTGCAAACTGATTCCGTATTGCGCTGCTTGGAGAATCGCATTCATCTCCGCGTGCAAAGCCCGACACAATTCATGGCGTTCTCCTGAAGGAATATTCATTTGCTCGCGCATACAGCCAGTTTTTTCACAATGCTCAAGCCCGGAAGGCGCGCCATTGTATCCGGTAGTTAAAATCCTTTTATCTTTAACAATTACCGCGCCTACTTGCCGGCGCAAACAAGTTGAACGCTTTGCCACAAGCTGAGCTATATCAAGAAAATATTCATCCCAGCTAGGACGTCTAGCCGGCAAAGATTGATCTTGTTTTTCCATGATTATAATTCTTTCTATAACTTTAAGCTGCTTAATTAATACAAGGGATATTTTTTGGTCAATAAATTAACTTGCGCTTTTATCTGACTAACTTCTTTTTTCGATTCTATCCAATCTTTTCTTAAAACCCGGTCAATTATATCAGCTATAATATCCATTTCAGCAGCCTTCATTCCTCTGGTTGTCACTGCCGGTGTTCCCAAACGAATTCCGCTGGTAACAAACGGGGATTTAGAATCAAAAGGAATCAAGTTCTTATTGATCGTAATATTAACTTTGCCCAGCCAAGCAGAAGCATCTTTACCGCTTACTTCCCGATCAGTTAAATCAACCAACATCAAATGCGTATCCGTACCGCCGGAAACTATCCGAAAATTTTTCTTTTGAAGCGCTGCGGATAATGCTGCCGCGTTTTTTACCACATTATTTTGATAGGTTTTAAATCCGGGTTTTAAGGCTTCTTTAAACGCCACAGCTTTGGCCGCGATAATATGCATCAAAGGTCCGCCCTGTGTTCCGGGAAAAACATTCAGATCAACTTTTTTAGCAAATTCAGCACGGCAAAGAATCAGGCCTCCCCGTGGTCCGCGCAAAGTCTTATGCGTGGTAGTTGTAACAAACTCAGCATAAGGAACTGGGCTAGGATGCAATCCGGCAGCAACCAAACCGGCAATATGCGCCATATCAACCATTAAATAAGCTCCCACCGCGTCACAAATTTTTCTAAATTTTTTAAAATCAATAACTCGCGGATAAGCCGACGCTCCGGCTAAAATCATTTTTGGTTTAAACTTTTTTGCCATCTCCATAATTGCGTCATAATCTAAGCACTCAGTTTTCTTATCCACTCCATATGATTTAACATTAAAAAACACTCCGGAAAAATTCAAAGGATGGCCATGCGATAAATGCCCGCCGCAAGCCAGGTCTAAAGCCAATACTTTATCTTTTGGTTTAAGCGCGGCCATAAAAACCGCCATATTTGCCTGTGCTCCGGAATGCGGCTGCACATTAGCATGCTCAGCATTAAATATTTTTTTTGCCCGCTCAATTGCCAATTTTTCCACAACATCAACATGCTCACATCCGCCATACCAACGCGCCCCGGGATAACCTTCAGCATACTTATTGGTCAACACAGAGCTTTGCGCCTGCATTACTGCTTGGGAAGTGAAATTCTCACTGGCAATCAACTCAATATGATTCCGCTGTCTGTTTAATTCATCCTGTATTGCTTTATAAATTTGACTGTCGCTTTTTTTCAGATAATCCATTATTCCTCCATCATTGAATTCTTAATTTTATTTTGAGAACATTTTTACTCGGGATAAGTGCCTTCCTCCGGCAAAATCAGTTTTAAGCCAGATACTGACTATTCTTTTTGCCATCGGCGTCTTTAAATAAGCTGCCGCTAAAACCAGCACATTTGCGTCATTATGTTCCCGGGAAAAACGCGCTGTAGCTAAATTAAAACAATTAGCCGCCCGGATCCCTTTTACCGTGCTTGCAGCCATGGCCATGCCAATACCGCTATTGCAAATAAGAATCCCTTTTTCATTTTTCTTTTTCGCTACAGACTTAGCCACTTTAATCGCAAATTCCGGATAATCACATGACTCTTCAGAAAAACCGCCAAAGTCTTCGACCTTATGTCCATTTTTCTTTAAATATTCAACTAAGGCTTGTTTAAGTTTAAAACCTCTATGATCATTACCAATCGCTATCTTCATTGTAATTTATCCACCAACCCCTCTATTGATTTTTTAATTATTTCCGCGACTTCCTGATAGAAATTTAAATTTCTGCCAATCGGATCAATAATCGCTAATTTACCAGTTTTATCTTTAGAAAATTCTTTAAGAAAAAAAATTCTTTTTTTTGCTCGCCAATATCGATCAAACATGAAATCTCGATGAACATTTTCCATAACCAATATGTAGTCAGCTGTCTTTACCATTTGATTGTCTAATCTTCTCGCTCTATGGCCGGTTATATCTACTCCGTATTTTCTCATAACCGCAATCGCATCATGCGAAGCAGGCATGCCGCCAAAAGCCGCGACTCCGGCAGAGGAAATATCAAAACGATCAATTCCTTTAACCATATGCTTCATCAATCCTTCCGCCATCGCGCTCCGGCAGCTATTCCCCGTACAAACAAATAAAATATTTATCCGCTTATATATCTGGTCAATCATCTGCTCGGTAATTGCCCCAGGCCGAAGAATTTCATAACCAGTATCATCAATTTTAAGCACTGTCGATGCTCTGCCTTGTTCTGTTGGCCCAGCATCAATCACGGCATCAATTTTTCCCTCAAAATATTCGATAACTTGTTCAACTGTATTCGCGGGAGGATCTCCGGCAAAATTAGCAGATGGGGCAAATACAGCGGCATTAACTTCTTTTAAAAACATCTGTGCTACCGGATGATTTGGCATTCTAAATCCGATCATTTCGCCTTGCGCTGACTTTAAGACTAAAGTCAAAGGCCCGGGCCAAAACTCTTTGATCAATTTATAAACAAAAGGCGAAATATTTTCAATAAGTCCTTCCACCTGCTCGACACTATGTACGCACAAAGAAAATTTTTTTTCTTCTTGTCTTTGTTTTATATACCGCAATTTTTCCAAAGCAATCGGATCAGTTGTTATTGCCGCAAGGCCATAAACTGTTTCCGTGGGAAAAGCAACCAAGCCGCCGGATCTTACGATTTCCGCCACCTGTTTAATTTTTCCATTATCAGGATTTTGCGCGTCTACTTTAATGATTTTTGTAGATTTACTGGTCATTAAATTTTAATCTTTCTTATTGCCCGAGCCATATCTTCTTTAAAATTAAGCATTTTTTTTCTCAGCGTTTCATCTTGTAAAGCCAGAATCTGACAAGCGAAAATCGCTGAGTTTTCCGCCCCGGATTTACCAATAGCCATACAAGCCACAGGAATTCCCTTGGGCATCTGCACTGTGGAAAGCAAACTATCCAATCCTTTTAAAGTTTTAGTCTCAATCGGAATGCCGATCACCGGCAGAATAGTATGCGCCGCAACTGTTCCGGCTAAAGCCGCGGACATCCCGGCAGCCGCAATAATTACCTGGGCCCCTCGAGCAGGAAGCGCCTCAACATACTTAACTACGTCTTTGGGTGTGCGATGAGCCGAAAGCACTCTTATTTCGTGTTCAACTTTCATTATTTTCAATACATCCACAGCAACCTGAACTGTGTCCAGATCAGATTCACTGCCCATTAGAATCGCTACTTTTATTTTTTTATCCTTTGACATTTTTCCTCCTGAAGAATTAACTTATTATTATTCTTTAAACCGATATTTTCGCCAAAGCTTTTTTGCCAATATCTTTCCGATAAACCATATTATCGTAACTAATCTGTTTTATTCCTTTATAAGCTGTATCAATCGCCTGCCTGATATCCTTACCCAGGCCAGTAACCCCTAATACTCTTCCGCCGGCAGTAAGAAAGTCACTGCCCTGTTTTATCGTTCCGGCATGAAAAACAAATAGATCTTTTTCCTGACTAAGTTTGTCCAAACCGCTGATTTTTCTATTTTTCACATAATCACCCGGATATCCGCCGGAAGCAGCCACAATACAAACACAACACCGTTTATCCCATTCAAGCTCAATCTCATCTAATTTGCCTGCTAAAGCACAAAGAATAATATCAATTAAATCAGTTTTAAGTCTGGGTAAAATAGCCTGCGTTTCCGGATCGCCAAACCGAGCATTAAATTCCAACACTTTCGGTCCTTTATCAGTGATCATTATCCCGGCATATAATACTCCACAAAAAGGCATTCCCTCCTGCTGCATTCCCTGGATGGTGGGAATAATTACCTCGTTTTTTATTTGTTCAAACAAATCCTCGCTAACCACAGGCGCTGGAGAATATGCCCCCATGCCCCCGGTATTCGGACCTTTGTCATCATCAAAAATTCTTTTATGATCCTGACTGGATGCCATAGCACAGACATTATCGCCATCACTGATAAAAATCATTGAAGCCTCTTGACCAAACAGACATTCTTCAATCATTACTGTATTTCCCGCGGTACCAAAAACATTATCCTGAAAAATAGACTGTATTGCTTTTTCCTGCTCCGCAAGATCTGAACAAACAAAAACACCTTTCCCTGCGCATAAACCATCAGCTTTAATCACTAATGGCCGTTTGGCATTACGCGCATATTTTAGCGCCGCTTCTTTATTCGTAAATACCGCGAAATCAGCAGTCGGCACTTTGTATTTTTTCATAATATTTTTAGCAAATACTTTGCTTGCTTCTAAAGCACTGGCGCTTTTACTTGGCCCGAATATTTTTAATCCTTTAGCCTGAAAAATATCTACTATTCCTAATGATAAAGGAACTTCCGGTCCAACCACAGTCAAATCAATCTGCTTAGCTTGCGCAAATTCGAGCAATTGTTCTATTGCCTCGGCTTTGATCGCCACACATTCCGCTATTTGCGAAATCCCGCCATTACCCGGAGCGCAGAATATTTTTTTTACTTTAGGGGATTGAGCAATCTTCCATACCAATGCATGTTCTCTTGCTCCTGAACCAATCACCAAAACCTTCATAAGCTCTCCGCTATAATTTTTTAGATAAAATTTAATCTCGATATATTTTTTTCTGTTTTAGCAACTTGCCCAATAATCTTACTTTCCAATTTATTTACCTTTAAATGCGCCAAAGTTTTGCGTACATCTTTTTTATCAACAACCAAAACCAGACCTATGCCCATATTAAATGTTCGATACATTTCCTTCTCTTCCACATTACCTTTTTCCGCGATAATTTTAAAAATTTCCGGGATATTCCAGCTGCCTTTGATAATATCCACCCGACAATTTTTCGGAAATATTTTCATCAACTTTTCATAAAAAGCCCCACCAGTAATATGCGCGATACCCTTCACCTTAACTTTTTTAAGCAAGGACAATACCGGTTTTACATAAATCTTAGTCGGAGTCAATAATTGTTTGTACCTTGTCTTTATTTCCTTTTCCGAAAAAACCTTATGGACCAGGGAAAAACCATTAGAATGCAAACCACTGGAAGCAATCCCGATCAAGACATTAGCTGGTTTTATTTGCGCACCGGTAATTATTTTATTTTTTTCAATAATTCCCACACAAAATCCCGCCAAATCATATTCATCTTTTGTATATATCGCCGGCATTTCCGCGGTCTCACCGCCAATAAGCGCGCAACCGGATTCGCGACAGCCAACAGCAATCCCTTTGACAATATCCACCAATTTTTTCCTGTTCACTTTACCAATTGCTATATAATCAAGAAAAAATAATGGCTCAGCGCCCATTGCCAAAATATCATTCACATTCATCGCTACCAGATCAATGCCAACGGTATCATGTTTATTGGCAATCATCGCGATCTTAATCTTCGTCCCCACGCCATCGGTACTGGAAACTAATACCGGATTTTTGTATTTATTACTCAGAGAAAAACAGCCGCCAAAACCACCGATATTGTTTAAGACTTCTGCACGCTTGGTACTTTTAACCAAACTTCCGATATCTTTAACAAAATTATTTGCCTCTGTAATATTTACACCTGCTTGCTCGTATGTCAGCCTTTTTGGCATGCTTCCTCCTAAATCCGTATATAGGGTTATGGTTACGATACCCGTTTCGTTTAAGGGCATCGTCTAACGGCCTAAAATTTATTCTTTTTAACCGTGACCGTCAACGTTACCGATACGGGCTTCGTTACCGTTACCCTTTACCGAAAAATTTATGCTTTTTTTAAATAATCAATCGCATTTTTAAATATATTCAATCCATCCGGAACCTGATTGTCTTTGCCCCTGGTCCAACGCGGATGCTGAGTTTTAAACACGCATCTTTCCGGATGAGGCATAAGTCCAAAGATTCTCCCGGTATCATCACAAATGCCGGCAATATGTTCAATTGAACCATTAGGATTATCCGGATATGGCGCGAATTCACCGTGCTTATCGCAATACTGATAAACTATTTGACCATTATCTTTTAATCTATTTAAAACTGATTTATTTAGCGTTATAAATTTACCTTCTCCATGGGCAACCGGAAGATAAATCAGTTTATCAACTCCCCTTGTCCAAACACATTTACTTTCTCTTCTATTTTCTGTTTTTTGTTCTCTGTTTTCTGTTTTCTTTAGATATACCCACCGATCTTCAAATTTACCGGAATCATTGCAGGCCAGAGTAGATTCCTGCTGCCAATCATTATTACCCGGCAATATTCCCATTTTAACTAAGACCTGAAACCCATTACAAATCCCAATCATTAAACCATTTTTCGCTAAAAATTTCTGCAATTCAGTCTTTAATTTCATTTTAAGTTCATTGGCCAAAATCTTACCAGCGGCAATGTCATCGCCATAAGTAAACCCACCCGGAAAAGCAATAATTTGATAATCAAATATTTTATTTTTTCCAGCAACTAAATCATTAACATGCAATGAATTTACTTTTGCCCCTACCAGCTCAAAAGCAATTCTAGTTTCTTGGTCACAATTAGTTCCCGCGGTTCTTAGAATTAAAACTTTGATATTTTTCATTTTTCCCTTTCAAAACAAACTATTTTATTTTTCCCATTATCTTTTGCCATATTCAGCGCTATTTCTGCTTGGCTGATAAAAGATTCTTCCGTAAACTGTTTATCTTCACAATTGAAACAAGCAAGACCGATACTGGCATTAAGTCCCACGATCTTGCCTTTATATTCAGCGGTAAAATTCGCAATCCCCTGACTGATCCGAGAAGCCACCAGCAGTGTATCCTGTTTATGTTTAATATTTACCGTATCTTCCTGTTTTTCCTGACTCATCCCAGTTTCTGGCAGAATAATCGCAAAAACTCTATTACTATATCGAGCGAGGACATCAACATTGCGCACTTTAGTTTTAAGCAGCAAACCAATTGCTTTTAATAATAAACGCTCTGCTTCTATGTCCGCGGTCGAATAATTATCTTCTAAAGCAATAAATAATAAAGATATTGGACGGATATACCGTTTAGCACGAGCAATTTCCTCTCGTAAACGCATCAGAAAATAATTCTGATTAAACACATTACTCACATTATCCACAATCGCCTGAGAATACACTCGAGCATGTTCCAGAGCTTTAGAAGCTTCCAAAGCAAAAATTTCTAAAACATCAATATCACCTTGATTATATATTTCTCCGGAAGATTTAGCGCCAAGCGTAATAAACCCGATCAACCGATTTCTTAATCGCAAAGAAATAATAATTTCCGCGTCAATTCGCGAAACAGGCTCAAATATTTTTTCCACTGCTCCTAAATTTTCACTTTGATTCATTTCGCTTTTTATCAGCATTCCCGATAGTCCCTGCAGCCGCTGTAAAATCTGACTATCAGCACTGATCCGCATATTCTCCTGAATCTCGCTACCAATACCCTCGCTGGCTTTTATAATATACCCCTCGCCATCAGAGTCTTCCTGAAAAAAAGCAATTTTTTTTGCATTTATTGTTTGGACGATTACATCAATTAAATAATCACATAATTGATCAACCTCAATTATTACTGTTAACCCCTGAGAAAGTTCAGCCAATACATTTTGATAATCATACTTACCTTTATAAACTATTTTCTCCAAAAACATGCGAATAAACTTTTTATAAGGAGATAAGAGAATTATCAGAATTATAACCAGCAAGGAACATGATGTGGCCAATAAAAAACCTACAACACTAAACAACAATTTACTGATAAACAGATGCAAACCAATTAATGGTCCGACAAACAGAACTGTTAATAATAATTTATAGATTATTCGATCAAACTCCAAACAACGCAATTTAACAATTACATAGGCAATAGCCGAAAAACTCAATAGGATAAGTAAAGCACCAATAAAATTAAAACTCATCCCAAAATCAACCGCGAAATTCATTAACAGACAAACAGCGATAGATCCAATCCCCAGGATAATAAATCTGCTCTGCTTTATAGCTATTTCCGATTGCCGCATCTCATTTTTTTTTATTGATGCGATTACAATGCCCAAAGGCAAAAACAAGGAAACATTTAGAAAGAACAAATAATAAGAAAAAATATTAACATTAATCACGCTCTCCCACTGAAAAACATTTGTTTTAAGCAGAAAACTCTTATTCCAGTAATAAAAACTGGAAAACGCGAACAAAAAAGAAAAAACTAAAAATATCTTAAGTAGCCCGCTCTTTTTTGGCTTAATAGTCAAAAGCATATTTAGCAAAGCCGGCACAATAAAAGCAGCCCCAGTAGCAAATAGTTTTAAAAAAAACATCGTATTATCAGTCATCTGCTGATAATAAATAATCACAAAATACATAAAAAAATAACATGATATCGCAACTGAAGCAAAAAAGTAGGGCAGGCAGAGAAAAGATTTTTTTGCTTTAAACAAAACATAAAGCCCTGCTCCCAAACTGAGCAATCCAAAAATTAGCGGGATAAAGGCATTAATCGTCACGCAAGACTCCGTACTTTGTTTGTAAATATCCGGTTAAGCATATTGTTCTAAGACACTACTACCAATTCAAAGGCTTTTGCCATGATTGCTTAAGATCAGCCAAACAAGCAGAGATTACCGGTTTCCCGTTTAATCCCAAGACCTGAAATTCAGCATTTTCAGTCACCTGCCCAATACAGGCAATCGGAATGCCTTTTAGCATTTTCTCAATCGCTTGCTTTTTATTTTCGGTGATTTCTAGGACTAATCTGCCATTTGATTCTGAGAATAATAAAGTATCCTCCCGCAAATCTGACTTATCAATTTTATGTTTTACTTTCTTTAAATCAATCAGCATGCCCAAACCACCGGAAAATGCCATCTCAGCTAAACAGACTCCTAGCCCGCCATCCGAACAGTCATGCGAAGAGCGCACCAGACCAGCTTTTGTCGCCAAGCTTAACAGATTATACAATTTAAGATTTGACTTAAAATCAACTTTCGGCACATTCAAGCTCTTCCATCCTTTTTGCTCATAATAACTGCTGCCGCCCATTTCATCCAGAGTCAGACCCACACAATAAATAAGATTTCCCGCGGATTTCAGATCACTGGAAATAACTTTTTCCACATTATCAATTACTGACATTGCCGAAATAAGCAATGTCGAAGGAATAGCAATTGTTTTCTTACCAATACTATATTCATTATTTAAACTATCCTTACCAGAAATAAACGGAATGCTGTAAGCCAGCGATGCATCTCGACAGGCCAAGCAAGCACGCACAAGCTCTCCCAGAACTTCCGGTTTGGTTGTATTTCCCCAGCTAAAATTATCCAAAACCGCAGTTTGTTTTAAATCTCCCCCCACACTAACGATTTGTCTAAGAGCCTCATCAATACAAGACGCGGCCATCCAATATGGATCAATATCAGAATATCGAGAATTAATCCCGCACGAGATAACAATCCCTTTCTTTGAATCAGCCAAAGGTTTTATCACCGCGGCATCTTGCGGCCCGTCATTATCAATTCCAGCTAAAGGCTTTAAAACACTCATCCCTTGAACTTCGTGATCATATTGACGAATGATCCATTCTTTGGAACAAATATTCAGATCAGAAAGTACAGAAAATAAGCTTTGCGTTAAATCAACCGGACAATTCTTTTTTAGCGGCTTAATCTTCGGCGGATTCCAAACTGCTTTGCGTGCTGAATCCGGAACCCCATCATGCAAAAAATCCATATCCAAATCACAAACCTGAACCCCGTTGGAAAATATTTCCAAACGCTTAGTGTCTGTAAATTGCCCAATAACCGCGGCCTCTACATTTTCCTTGGCAAATAAAACTAATAAACTCTTTAATTTATTTTTAGCAACAGAAACAACCATTCGTTCCTGCGCTTCTGATATCCAAATTTCGCTGTAAGATAATCCTTGATATTTTAGGAGGATTTTATCCAAATCAACTCTTGCTCCAGTCTCCTGGGCCATTTCCCCGACCGCACTGGAAAATCCGCCGGCTCCGCAATCAGTAACAGCAGTGAACAAGTTTTGATCCCGCGCCTGCAGCAAAGTATCCAGGACTTTTTTCTCAGTTATCGCATTACCGATCTGCACTGCCCCGCTGGAAATATCTTCAGATTCATGAGTTAATTCCACTGAAGAAAATGTTGCCCCATGAATACCATCCCTGCCGGTTCTTCCGCCAATAGCTACAATATATTCTCCGGGACTTGTTTTTTTAAACGAAAATTCTTGCGGCATAATCCCCACCGTACCGCAATAAACTAAGGGATTACCTAAATAACGCTGATCAAAAATCACAGCGCCATTAGCTGTAGGAATTCCCATTCTATTGCCGTAATCTCTGACTCCGGCAACAACCCCTTTCATGATTCGTTTAGGATGCAATAAACCTTGCGGTAAATCTTCTCTTTTTGTATCCGGCATGCCAAAACAAAAAACATCTGTATTTAAAATTGGTTTAGCTCCTAAGCCAACCCCTAAAATATCCCGAATAACTCCTCCAATTCCTGTGCCTGCTCCGCCGTATGGATCCAAAGCCGAAGGATGATTATGAGTTTCAACCTTAAAACAAATATTATTATTTTTATCAAACTTTATGATTCCAGCATTATCCTTAAACACAGATACGCACCAAGGCTTATTCAATTTTTTAGTAGCATCCATAATCGTTTTTTTTAATAAATTTTTAATCGTCGAATGTTGCGGAGTTTTTCCGGAATTATCAGTATAATCAATATTCCCCCGCATTGTCTTGTGCACGCAATGCTCTGACCAGGTTTGCGCTAAGCTTTCTAATTCACAATCCGTGGGATTTCGCCCTAGTTTTTGAAAATACTTTTTTATTGTTTGCATTTCTTCTAGGTTAAGCGAAAGTTGCCCATCTTTGCTCAGCTGGATTAATTGCGGATCATTAAGATTTAAAAGATCAACTACATTTTTTTTAAACTCATAGCTTACTTCTTTATGTCCAAGCAGAATTTTTTTAAAATCCTTTATCTCTACAATATGCTGAATAACTTTATTATACAGCAGTTTATCCCCGATCAGATCCAATTGCTGTTTATTTATTTTTCCGGTAATCAGATATTTTCTGCCGGTTTTAATACTGTTTAAACCATTGATCCCTAAGTCACAAATTCCTTTTCGCGTGCTTTCTTCCCAAGGATCCATTACTCCTGGATTATAAGCAATTTCGATAACATGAAAATCATTTTTCGCTTTTACTTGAAATTTTTTGTCTTCTATTTTCCCATGCAAACTTGTCTGGATTATTAGGTCGGCTAAAAGTTCATCCGCGATTTTTTTAATATCTAGCGCGGTTAACATTCCATCCAAGATGTATACCTGTACCATTTTAACATCACTTACTGTATTTATCCCTAGATCAATAATATCCCGTTTAATTCCTTCGCCCACAGGATCAAGAACATTTGCTTTATTTTTTACCTCTATACGCCAAAACATATTTTTCTCCTAGAAACCAGTTGATCTTTTCCTTAAACCAGAAAATAAAATAACTATTACCGAACAGAGCACTTTAGGCTGGTTTTTGTTTTTTAAAAATTATACTTTCGCCATATTAATCCAAAATTTCATATATTGATTCGCTTGAAAATCACATCTAGATTACGTAAAACATATTTCAAATCAAAACAGCGTTCAATCTCATCTTTTGTTAAAACTTTAGTCACATCAGCATCAGACAATAAAAGATTTTTAAACTCTTCACCTTGTTTCCAAACCATTAAAGCATTTTTTTGCACCAGATTATAAGCATCTTCCCTGGTCAAACCTTTTTCAATCAAAGCAATAAGAATCCGCTGAGAAAACATCAGCCCTTTGGTTTTACCCAGATTCTTCATCATATTTTTCGGATAAACAATTAAATTATCAATAAGTTCAATACAAATACTCAGCATATAATCCAGACAAATCGTTGAATCCGGCAGAATAATCCGCTCGACAGATGAATGAGAAATATCCCGTTCATGCCAAAGCGAAACATTCTCCATACCGGCTAAAGCATTGCCCCTTAACACGCGAGCTAATCCTGATACTCTTTCCGAGGCAATCGGATTGCGTTTGTGCGGCATGGCGGATGAGCCTTTTTGCCCTTTAGAAAAAAATTCCTCGACTTCTAGGATCTCCGTATGCTGAAGATTGCGAATTTCCGTGGTAAATTTTTCCAAGCTTGAACCAATAATTGCCAAAGTTGTTAAAAACTGCGCGTGTCTGTCTCTTTGCACAACCTGATTGGCCACAGGCTCCAGTCCGATTTTAAGTTTTTTAAGCACGATTTTTTCAACTCTCGGATCAATATTGGAGTATGTCCCCACAGCTCCGGAAAGTTTACCCACACAAACCATTTTTTTAGCTTGTTCCAGACGCTCCAGATTCCGCTTTGTTTCTTCATACCACAACGCCATTTTCAAACCAAAAGTAATCGGCTCAGCATGCACATTGTGTGATCTACCAGCCATACAAGTAAATTTATGTTTTCTCGCTTTTTTCTTTAATACCGCAAGCAAAGCTTTCAGATCAGCAATTAAGATATCCGCCGCTGCTTTTAATTGCAAGGCCTGCCCCGTATCAATCGCATCATTAGAAGTAAGGCCCATATGAATAAACCGCGAATCTTCTCCGACATTTTCCGCGACTGAAGTCAGGAAAGAAATTATATCATGTTTGGTTTTTTTTTCTATTTGATTTATTCTTTTTAGATCAAATCTTGCTTTGTTTTTTATTACTGCCAAAGAAGTCTTCGGGATTTTACCCAGCTGTGCCCAGGCTTCACAGACCGCGATTTCAACATCCAGCATTTTCTGCCATTTGGCAGTTTCCGACCAAATAGCACCCATTTTTTCACGTGTATATCTTGCAATCATTCGACTTCCTTTCTATGGCTTATGAGTCTTATATACTACCAGATTATCCAGACTCAGTCAAATTTTTTATAACTATAATAATTCAACACAATTTGCCGAATAGTTGCCTGTTTTTTAAGCATTAAAGATATGATATCAAGGACTTATATAATTTGATTAAGGCTGGGAGCTAATAATCGCAGGTTTACCGATCAAACTGAATTTTTCGCGCCAAAAAACGTAAAAACTCTCTAATATGTTTTGAGCAATACCCCCCTTAGCATCTTCAGCTTTACGATAAGCACTCACCGCGTCTTCAAATTTGTTTTCCGCGTAATAAATCTGGGCTTTTGTATCTAAATAAAAGAATCGTTTATCCGGATCTAGGGCTAAAGCTTTGTCTACAAAAACATGCGCTTTTTCAAACTCTTTTTTCCGAATAAAAAGACAAGCCATATTATTGTAACAATCAGAAAAATCCTTATTTAAATCAATTGCCTTGCGATAAGCAATTTCCGCGTCATCTAAATCTCCCATCCGCAGATAAACATTCCCAATATTGAACAATGCCATCGGAGTTTCACTATTTTCTCTTAAAGCATCATAATAATGTTTAAGCGATGCATCCCATTGACCTTTTCTTTCTAAGAGGACCCCCAATTCCACATTGTCTTCAACAGACAAATCATCTGTTGTTTTTTCTAAAGGCATTATTTCCAGCATCCAGTTTCCCGCCGCATACCAATTGCGTTTAAACCCGCTATAACTTCTAATCTCAAATGCTTTTTCACCAGTATGCTCAATAATAACCTTCTGCTTATCATCAAAACCAACTAGGACAGTATAATGATAGCGATTTAAAATAAACGGATGTAATTTTTCCATAACAATCAGCGGAATTCCAGACATTAAGCGGGTTTTAATTGTTTCCAAATCAGAAATATAGCCTTTTGCCCAAAAACCATTGTCTTTAGCATATCTTTCTAAATCAATATTCAACACACCTTTTAAATCAGCAGAAAATAGGCTTTCTGCTATTTTTTCTTGACTGCAACTATTGCCCCAAAAAGCAAAAACCGCAGAAAGCGCTGCCGGGCCGCAATAAAATGTTTTTTGTTGCACAAAAGGGACTTCCAGAATAATTCCTGAATCAAGATTATCCGCAAGATTATTCCTGATCAATGAAATACTGGGGCTTACACACCCGGAAAGTAAACAGGCACTGATGAATAGGCAAGTAAATACCTTTAGGTTTATTTTTTTTAACACAATATATTATTTATAAGGTTTATTTATTATTATTACGGCGCGGTTCTAATTTTAAACTATAATCAGCAAAATAAAGCACACACATCGCAATCAGCACCAAAACTAATAAAATCACAACTCCGGTATTGCCTGCTGACTCAATGGTATCTACTTTTTTTGCTAATCTCTCAAGCTGAACAGAATCAAGCTGACTAACATAAATTTGCGCGTCTTCTTTACTCATTCCGATTTTTGAAAGTCTTTTTTGCACAATATCTTGATTTAAAAAATTCTCAACCTTTTCCAAATAAATATTTTGCCCGGCACTTGACTGAATAACAAGTTGCGAATCAATCGGCATAGCGATCGAATTAGCCGGGCTGATCCCGCAAAGCATTGCCAATACAAGCATTAACCTTAATACCCCTTTTATTTTCAATAATGATTGAAACATATGCCTCCTCATAGGTTAAAACAGAAATCTACCATATTTAACATCCGTCTTCTAAAATGATAACACAGTTCTAAAAACTTAGTCAATAAACATTTTCTCATAATTATTTAAAATCATCGATTAAGAATAACGCCCTCGGCCATTAAAATCATCTCATATTCGGGCTCTATCGCCTGAGCCTTTGCCTTCTCGCTATTAGCTTTCTCCTCCTGACCGATTAAAAAATAAATTTGCGATAAGTTAAAATGAGCTCTCCAAGCGTCGGGAGATTTAAGCAGCGTTTTCTTATTATAATATATAGCTTTATTAAGCTTATTCAATTTTAAACTAATGTATGCCAAATCTAAATAGATATCTGGGTCATCTGGATTTTTTTGCGCGGCTAATTCATTACATATCGCTGCTTTGATTAACTTACCACTTTCCAGGGCTACTATTGCAGCGGAACGAAAATCTCCGATTTCTTCATAATAATATATCGCCTGGTCATATTCCTTCCTTTTATAATAATAATCTGCAAAATATAACCCAACAAATGGAGTATTCCCTTCAACCTTATTCCAATATTTAAAATAAGTATTTTCATCATGCCATAATGCGCTATAGGCAGCTGTTTTTCTTGCATAAAAAACAATAATCAGTACAAGTAAAAAATACCATAACTTTTTATCAATTTTTTTGCCTATCTCAATTAGAATATAACTAATGATTAAGACACCCCCCGCTGAAGAAAAATAAATCCAACTATCTTGCATCATTAATCCTTCTTGGTGCCTAGAAAACATCATATAATATAAAGGAAATATCCCAACAAAAAACCAGCTTAAACCAAATCTAAGAATCTTATTCCGAAAAAACTTAACAACCAAAAAACCCAGACATAAAAATATCAGAATAAGATAATAAGCATTTCCAGCCTTTAAAGAATCTGGATCAATAATGTGATAAAAAACAATATTATCAGGCGCGAATATTGATTTTAAATATTTTATAATTATAAAAATAAAAGCATTAATATGTTCAATCGAAAAATAAGTGTTTAAACCATCCGGTCTGATCGAAGCAAATTTTGTCCGCCTTATAATTAGGTAAATAATGCTCATTAAGGATGACAATCCAAATAGAGCAAACATTTGATTGTCTTTTTCTTTATTTCTAATAAATAAAAGCACGCTGAGTAAATAAAGCGGGAAAATCACTGCACTTTCGCGACAAAAGAATGCGCCAAAAACCCCAAAAAAACCCCCGATATACCAATGCAATCTTTCTTTCTTATACCCATAACAAAAACAAAACAAAGCCAGTATCATACATATAGCAACCAGCGTGTTCGCTCTATCCGCTATATAATTTACAGTCACACTATTAATAGGATGTATCGCAAATAAAATACCGGTTAAAGCCGCTAATTTAATTTGTCCAAAGAGTAATTGTGCGCCAATAAAAATTAACAAGGCTAGTAAAGAATGGAGCAAAATATTAGTTAGATGATATCCTAACGGGTTTAACCTCCAAAGGAAATAATCAAAAGCATATGATAAAACTACAATTGGCCGATAATAAGCATTCAAAAAACCGTGCGGAGATTTTTTTAGAATTAGGTTAGGGCTCTTTACAACATCAGCGTTAACGATCAAATGATTATCATCAATAATAAAGCCATTAAACAAACTGCCAAAATATACACTAAAAGTTACCACAATCAATAAGATTGATATAGCTAATATTTGTTTATAATCATATTTATTAGTTAACATTCCTAATCCTCTTTATTCTTAAGATTTTATTCATATTGTTTAAACCGTATAATATTATGTTCATGCAATAAAAATTTTAATATAGTCAGCAGAATACCCAATCCATACCTAATACTTGGAAAAAGTTTTATTGATGACGCTTCATCAAAATAGCGAGTGCGGATAGGAACTTCCTCTATCCGACAAAAATGTAAACGCGCTTGTACAATAATTTCAAAATCAAAAACAAAATTATCAGAATTTTCTTCAAAATTAATACTTCTTAAAAATTCTGCGCTATATGCCCTGAATCCCGAATGGTACTCTGATAAATAAGTTTTCAGTACCACATTAGCCAAAGCAGTAAGCAGGATATTGACATTATGTTTCCATAACGGCATTCCGCCGATTAATGCCCCGCCCTTTAGCATCCGCGAGCCAAATACAGCATCCGCCTCACCTTTCTTAAAAGGAACAATAAGATCAGCAATTACCCGCGGATCATATTGATAATCAGGATGAACCATAACCACAATATCCGCACCGTGTTCCAGTGCCTTGAGATAACATGTCTTTTGATTGGCCCCATAGCCTTTATTATTCTGATGCACAAACACAGTTATTCCCAATTCCTTAGCTATTTCTACAGTATTATCCGTACTGGCATCATCAACAAGAATAATCTCAGAAACCAAATCCTTAGGGATATCATCATATGTCGCTTTAAGTGTTTTTGCCGCATTATACGCAGGTAAAACAACTATTGTTTTCATTATTTTATCCGGCTGGCAAACCGAAGAGACCTCCAGTTCATTAAGATATTTAAGGGCTCGGCGCTTAACCGCAAACACTTCTATCTGATCCCTGAAATTAATTGTCAGGAATTTTTTTTCAAGGCCACTGATTCGGCAAATAACTTGGATGATCTTAAATATAGTTTCATTGTAGGGTTTGACTCTTTCCAGCCAGTATTTCAAAGTAAAACTTCTAGCGTACAACCCCCAACGAATACTTTTAAAACCCGTTGCCTCAAGCAAACGGTTTAATGTTTTTCGAGAAAAATAAAACAAATGATGCCGATTAATTCCCCACCATTTAGCTTTTAAAATCCGGCTAGCCAAACTTTCGATATCCGGAGTATTAATATAGACAACTCCTTCGGGTTTTAATATCCTGCGGACTTCAATCAACATCTCCCGAGGACAAAGCAGATGTTCGATAGTATCATGCAAAACAACCATATCAAAAGAATTAGCGGGAAAACTAGCCTGGTTTAAAGTGGAATTCATCACTTTAATCCCAAATTTTTCCCTGGCGATTTTAGCAGCCCAAATTGAAAGTTCAACTCCCTGCACCTGCCATCCTTGTTTCTGCGCCTCATCGAGAAAAAATCCGGTACTACATCCGACATCTAGTAATATTTTCCCTTTTTTTTGATATTTCTGCATTTTTTTTAAAACCTTGACGGCAGTTTTTCTTCTTCCTGACTCTTCCGTAAGATAACCCTCATCAACCATTTTTTCATACTGTTTAATGATTAGCTGAGAATTATCTCCAGCAGGGACAAAAACCAGCCCACAATTTACGCATTTAAGAATTTTTTCCGGAGCAATCAACTTCTCCTCGGAAATCCGATAAGCAATTGTTTCCGCTAATCGCTCTTTCTGCTCAGAGTGATAAACCACAGTATGATGATTTGCCCCACACAAGTCGCATCGTATTTCTTCCATAATAAATTCCTTTTGTTAATTTTTTAGAATTTTACTTTTTCAATGTTGATCGTTTTAAATTCTAAATTATCAATACAAAACAACACAGCCCGCTCGCTACTTTTATCAACCAAGTTAATATTAACAGTAAACCCCTCGGGACTAATTCCTTGCGGAATAAATAAACAATAATTCTCTTTAACGATCTCTCCTTTTTCCCACATATAGGTAGGAAATATTCTATAGCATAAGGGTCTATCACTCTGAGAGATTATAATATCTTTAGCGTCTTTAATTTCAATATGCATCCAATAATCAGTGTTCATTGGTTTAAGTGCTTTATAAAAAAATTGCAATTCCCATGCCTTCGCTCCCGCAATCTCTCTTGAATTCCCTTTATTATATCCTAAAAAAATCAAATCATCATTAACCTTTGCCATAACCGGTGTAAGAATTAGCCCTTGAGGTAAAGTATCGATTGTTTCAAAAAGTTTAAAATTACTCTGAAAATTATTTTTTAAAAGCACTATATTATCTAATATTTCGACCACTCCCCAATTATGAGAATTAATAAAATTAATCATATTCACTTCGGAATGACCTTTTTGATAAAAAGCGGTCACTCCCAAAAAATCATTAATATCTAACAATGCGTAATCCACTGAGGGCAAAACATAAGCTTTCTTCGACAAAGTGTATCGTCCATCAATAACATGATGAAAGGAATACAATCCTTTCCGGTTAGATAGCTGGGGCAATAATTCAAAAGTCGACACAATGCTTGCCTCAGCAGGAATCATTTTGATAAAACGCTCCTTTTGTAAATCCATGGCATCTTTTACTGTTTTATGTTTATCAACCGCAAGGGGAATAAAAGGTCCGAAACTAATCGCGCAAGTAATGCTTACGCCAATCAAAAATATGCTTATAATCTGGGGACGAAAGTGGTGTTTGATAATCGGCAAATTAATAGCTCTTTTTAATCCGTAAATCGCCGAGATAAAAATAAATGGCAATATTTCAGCGTCATAATGATACTCAATCATATACTCCGGGCTTCTTATTGACAGCAGATGCTGGAGAAAAAGCAATCCGCTGATTAATATCCTTCCGTCAAATAAAGAAAAAAAGCACAGCGGTCCAAATAGTTTAAATAAAAAGCTTAGTTTTTCCGGAGTAAACATCATCTTAACCACGTGTAAAGGATGCGTGATTATAAAAACCGCAACTCCAAGCAATGAATTCCCGAGATGCCTATAGATACTGATAAACTGTACAGTATCTTTGTTTAGATACGGCATAAGCTTTCCCGAAATTAAGCCAAACCATACCCCTCCGGCTAATAGCGGAAAAAGCCACCATTTAAGGCTCCTTTTTTTTAAAAAAGCGAATATGCCAAAGGGCATAATCACCAAGGGAATATTTTCCTGGCAAAGCAGACTCAGAAACATAAACAAAACAAATAATCTAAAATTCCGCTTGATAAAAAAGTAAAACATCCAGCTTAAAAAAGCAGTGGCAAAAGAAGTCACGTGAAATTCATATAAAGCAGTATAGCCCATCGCCGGATAAAGCAAATAAACTATAACCATAGCCAATCCTAGAGGTTCATTAAGTTCATCCCTGGCGATTAAAAAAATCGGATAAGCCGCAAACGCGAGAAAAAATATTTGTAAAAAAACTAAAGTAAGCGGACTTTGCAAGAAAAAATAAAGCGGAGCAAATAAAAAAAGGATGAAATGCGCATGATGTCCCAAAAAATTAACCCCAAGAACTGAGCTGTAAAGTGATCCGTGGACAATATTCCAGATAATCTGATTATAAGCAGCCAGATCCATATCAATATAGTCAAAACAGTAATAACGTCTAAAACAAATAAAACTAAGCACTATTGTAAAAATAGTAATAAGCGTCAAGACAACTGTATTATAGTTAAAATTGTTCGCTTTAATAATCTTAATATCCCCCGTTTAACTAATTATATTATCCGCATTATAACACCTAAGAGTTAAAAAGTCAGCTAATTACCCGATATTTATCCAATATTGTAATCTTATTGACTTTCACTACCTATATGATATAATTTTAAAACATACAAAATTTGGTCCCATCGTCTAGTCTGGCCTAGGACGCTAGATTCTCATTCTAGTAACAGGGGTTCGAATCCCCTTGGGACTACCAAATAAAAAGCCCGCTATTTATAGCGGGTTTTTTCACATAATAACCATCGGGGGATGAGAACCCACAAAAGGGTTTTAGGGGAAAAGATTGTTTTCCCCTATCGGCGTAATTGCTCTCCCCTGCAAAAGGAAGAGGAATATTAAGGAGAAACCATCAGGGTGTCTCCTTAAGGAGCGCAACCCTGAGCACGGCCCTGCCGCAGAACCAGAACAAAGTTCGATTCACGGCAGCTCTGTACTGAACTTGTTCTAGTTCGGAGCTGCTTTACAAGGGTTAGCGGAAGGGATAAGCGACGTTCGATTCCCCTTGGGACTACCAAATAAAAAGCCCGCTATTTATAGCGGGCTTTTGTTATATGACTCTTTAAAGTGGCTTTTTTATAGATTAAAACATTAAGCTAAAAGTAGACCAATAATGACCTGATTTACTTAAACATACTTCCATCTGGCATTAAATCAAGTGCCGGCATATCGCCCCTTTTTCTAATTTTAAATCGTTTACAATTATTATTGTTTTTTTCGGAAAGGCAGTATTTATAAGCAATCGACACAAAATCATCAAAATTCTCTGCTTTAAAATGCTCAAATGACGGACATTGATTAAGATATTTACAAACATGTCCAGACTGATTAATTGCAATATAAAATGGACACTGCTTATATTTTTCAGTTGAACAATACAAGCTAGTATCTAAGGGCAAAAATCCAATTTTATACTGACATTCCCTAGTATAATCAACAAACATTGGGCATATCAAAGCTTTAACCTCTCTTTCCCCCTATATAAAGCTTACCTTAAAATGAAATCAATGTCAAACAGCGATTTCTCTATTTATTTTTTAAAAGCATTAAAAATATGCCTAATTGCTAAAATAGGATGTTTACTGATCATTTTTGGACCAGCAAATCGCATAACTTTTAAAATTAAATCCCGCTGGTCAGGCGAATAACAATGAACTTGGCACTTGCTGCAAGCCGGTTTAGCATCTCCAAAAACACAATTATCCAGCTTTTTATCTGCATATTTTTTAAGAGCATCACACTGCTCACATAAATTTTTGAAACATTTATGATGAGCATGACAATATATTTTCATCATTACTGCAATTGTATCTTTTTCTTTTTGCAATCCGCTACCCCGTTAACCCGTTTATGCTTTTTTAGTTTCTAGTTATATTATTATGTCCATGTGTACACGGCAAAAACACGTCTTTTCGCTAAGCCTGAGCCTGCATCGTGCAGGCCCAGCCGCGCGTTCTCACTAAGGATTCCGAAAATATATGCTAGGTCGCAAATATTTCGGACTAAATTCGAGCAGGCTGACTTACCTTCGTTAACACTCCGTAAGTCAGGCTCTCATTTAAAGCGCCGCTCAAAGAGAATTTTTGCCTATCAAGATTCTAATTTTACCAACTCTACAAAATTGTCTTTCTAGCCTGGTAACTTTATTTCTGCTTTTCTGTCAACCTATTTCAGGATACCACAACATTTTCACTATCCGCTAACCGCTAATCGCTATACGCTGCTTTTTATTAAAGTTTATATTTTAAAGTGCGCAAAAGATCCTTACGCCATTTAATATCTTGTTCTTTTTCTATACCTTTTGGCTTTTCCCCATCGATAACCCCTAAAATCCCTTTACCCTGCGCAGTTTCCGCAGTAATAACTTCTAACAGATTAGCCGTTGCGCAGAAAATCTGACAAACCTCAGGCACCTCCCGGATTGCTCGCATAACATTGATCGGAAAGGCATTTTTTAAAAACAAAACAAAACAATGCCCTGCCCCAATATCGATTGCTGCTTTTTGAGCCGCTTTTTCTAAGTCAATATCATTGCCTTGAGAGCGCACCAGACAAGCCCCGGATGCCTCACAAAAACTCAGGCCGAATTTTATTCCCGGGACCGTGGAAATCAGCGCTTCAGATATATCTTCCACTGTTTTAATAAAATGACTTTGTCCGATTATTACATTTGCTCCTTCGGGTATATCAATTTTCACATTATCAATTTCCATGCTATCCTCCTAGGGATAAGAGTTAATTAAATAAAATCTTTCAGCAAACTTATAACAACTATTAATTATACCTAAAAATCAGATATTTTAATAAAAAAAAAGCGGATGAATTATTTTTCATCCGCTTTTAATTAACTTTAAATTTAAGCAATGATCCCTTTGATTAAAAAACAAGCCGCAAAAGCAACTATCGCGTATAGCTCCGGAAATACCGCTAAAACCATGGTTTTACCAAAAACATCTGAGCCGCTGGCAATTGCCGCGATTCCATTAGCACAAACTTTCCCCTGATAAATAGCAGATACCAGCCCGGCAAGTCCCATCATAATTCCTGCGCCAAACAAAGCAGTTCCCTGAATCATAGTAATATCAGCAGTTAATACATCCTTTAAAACAAAAAAGGCAGCAAATCCATAAAGCCCCTGAGTTCCAGGCAAAGCGCTGAGTACCAAACAAGTAGCAAAAGATTCTTCTTTTTTCTTTAATGCTCCCACGGTTGCTGACCCGCCGATTGAAGTTCCGATCGCGCTGCCGCAACCTGGCAAGCCTACCATAAGCCCAACCCCGATAAATCCTAAAATTAATCCTAAACTCATATAATTCCCCTTTCTTTTCTCTAGTTTTTATTTATTATTTAACATTTTTAAACGGAAGATACGCTCTTCCTCCGCCTTCAAAACCGGCATTTTTATAAAACTCTACAAATGTAAGTCGCAATGGATGAACAAAGCTAGACAAACCGCATAAAAGCAAATTTGCAGTATGTCCAACTACTAAAAAAACAAAAGTAATAAAAAAACCAATATAAGGTATTGCTCTGAATTGCATCCCGATTTCATTGACTACAAGTCCTAAAATCGCGCCGGAAATGCCCAAAGCAAATAAACGCACATAACTTAAAACATCACCCAAAAACCCGGTAAGACCTCCATACAATTCCCAAAGACCTTTACCGACACGAACAAATATATTTGCTTTTAAGTCATTAAAAAACAAAATCAGAACAAACCCTGTCAGCATACAATAATTAGCCCATACAGCTGACGGTTTATTAGCTAAAAAAGCCAAGACCCAAGGCAAAATACCAGTAAGCAGCACCAGCCATCCCCAGGTTGATATGCTTGCCGAAAAACCAAATTGGCGAAATTTATTAATTGCCTTTAAAACCAATCCAAAAAATATCTGAACTATCCCGATTTTAAGTGACAAATAGAACAGCTGGTCTTGATTCAATAAAACAAAGTTTTTGAAAATATCTATTTTAACTAGATCTACTCCAAATAAATTCCCGGAAACAAGTCCGAACAAAAATGTTGATAAACCAAAAACCGCGCCCAAAGTCAAAAATGGCCTTTGCTCTATAGAAACTCTTTTCCAGAAAATTGCACAGATAACCAAAATAATTAACCCATAACCTGCGTCTCCCAGACAAAAGCCAAAAAACAAGGTAAAAAACGGAGCAAAAAAAGCCGTTAAATCCATTTCTGAATATTGCGGCAAAGCAAACATCTTAGTTATCGGCTCAAATAATTTACTAAACCAATTATTTTTTAGTAAAACCGGCACATCCTCACCTGATTCCGGTTGACTAAAATAAAAATAAACATCCTGTTTTTCCAGAAACTGCTCCATGTCAGCTTTCTGCTGTCTGGGCAGCCAACCATTTATGATAAAAACTTTCTCCTCGGCAGCATGCGCTAAATTATTGCTGACCAGTAGATAATTCAAGCGAGTTTTTTGCTGATTGGAATAATCCTGCACTTGTTTATTTTCCGCGCTGATCATTAATATTAGTTTATTTTTTTCTTCGATTTGTTTGCTCAGTTCTAAAGCTTGCTGCTCAAGCGCCTGGATACTCACTGCCGGATAAAAAAATTCATCACAATCCAGTTTTATTTGCTGATCTTTTTCAAAAACAACAAAATAAACATAGGTTTTATCTCTGGAGATCTCATGGGCGCAAATGCTTTCGTCTAAATCATCCAAACTGAATTTTTTAATTGGACTAATAAAAAACCTGACCTTTACTCCCGAGCTATTCAAGCGCTCGATTGCTTTGCGCTCAAATTCTCCCCAAGGAGCAAGATTACGGATTTCTTTTTCTGTTTTCTCTAAATTATCTGTTGCTTCTGTTAACTCTAATTTTATTTTTTCAAACAACTCTACCAGTTCAAAATCCTGCTTAGCCTTAAATTCATTGGGTAATTGACCAGAAACTAAACCCTCTTTTATTTTTTTAGCTGCTTTTAAAAATAGTTCACAGCGCATTATTTCTGACTGAATTAATTTTAACTGCTGATCAGCGTCTTTTTTCTCCTGCGTTATATGTAAAAGACCCAGCGACTGCAAAGCCGCTAAAAAATCTTCTTTGATTTTATGAAAAATAAAAACTGTAACTTTTTCCATAGGAGCGATCATATTAAAGCTGCCTCCATTCGGTTTTTAATTACTTTTTGCGAAGACTTAGACAAATTATCCTGATCTTCTAAAAACCGCTTGATCCGACGAATAGATTCTTCAAACAAAGGTATCTGCACTTTCTCATACAGATTAACTTTTTGCGTTGTTTTCCGACGCGCGTATTCCACGCTTTCTAAAATATTATTCTCATTAACTAATTCTAATTTAAGTTGTAATACTTCTTTTAAGTTTTCAATACCTTGGATAACCCAACTCGGATAAGCAAAAAAGTTTATATTTTCTGTGTTAAAATCAATACTTTCAATAATATACACCGCCAAACTCGCTATTTTTTTCTTTTTAAAATTAACTTTTTCAATTTTAACAATGTTCGGAAATTCTACCCATAAGCGCTGCATCGGCTCAAGCAATGCCAGAGTCGCGTCATAACCCGCCTCTAATCCTTTAATTTTTGCTCTGATTTTTCTTGTCTCAGCTCTTAATGCTGATTCCTTGCTTCTTAAAACCGGCAAAGCATTCTGCCGCATCGACAAGTCTTTATTAATCTTAAGCAAAGCTGTTTTATTATATTGTATCTGTGCCACGCTTTAACCTCTGTTTCGTATTGCGTTTAGTTACTAGTTGCGAGTTAGAACTTTTTACTTTAAAAACTTTCAACTGTATTAACGTATTACATAAAAAAACTATTTGATAAATACTTCAATATAGATAGTCCGGGCAAAAATTCTCTTTGAGCGGCGCTTTCGAACGTAATTTTGCCAGGGATGTCAAAATAGTGAGAACGCGCGGCTGGGCCTGCACGATGCAGGCTCAGGCTTAGTGAAAAGATGTGTTTTTGCCTGTCCAACCTTTCTTCAGCTTCCGTCTTCAGCCTTCGCTTTTCCGTCTTCTGGCTTCTGCTCTTCGTCTTTAGTCTTTTGTTTCAAACCTTCAGCATCTTTCGGCCAATATTTACTCATTATTTCTTCTTTAATCGCGACTTCATCTCTTTCAAAATATTTAGCAAACAACTCCCAAGCTTTATCCAGCATTTTTTCCATATCAATATTAATATCAATCGCTAATAATTCCAAAGCATAATCATAAGCAAATTTCAATGTCCGCTCATCATAATCAGTGAGATCAAAACCATTTTCTTTTTTTGTCTTTGAATTTGCCGCATCCGAATAAAGCCTAACGCCGGCATTCATTACATGCGAATGATCTTCCCTTGTTCTTTTACCAATAACCAATTGTTTCAGCCGGGAAAGGCTTCTAAAGGGATCGACAATAACTTTAGATATGTCAGTATTCCGCCTCAAGAACAGCTGCCCCTCAGTAATATACCCGGTATTATCCGGAATAGCATGAGTAATATCTCCGCCGCTGAGAGTTGTGACCGCGATAATCGTTATTGAACCTTCTTGAAATTGTGCTGCTTTTTCATATATTTTCGCCAAATCACTGTACAAAGATCCAGGCATGCTGTCTTTACTCGGGATTTGATCCATTCGATTAGAAACAATACTCAAAGCATCACAAAACAAAGTCATGTCTGTAAGTAAAACCAATACTTTTTCTTTTTTTTCCACTGCAAAATATTCCGCGGCAGCCAAAACCATATCCGGAACCAATAATCTTTCTACCGGAGGATCATCATTAGTATTAATAAAACAAGTGATTTTCTCTAAAACTCCGGCATCTTCAAAAACCCGACGATAATACAGATAATCATCATTAGAAAGCCCCATGCCTCCGAGAATAATTCTATCCGCTTGAGCCCGCAGCGCGACATTAGCCATTACCTGATTATACGGCTGATCAGGATCAGCGAAAAAAGGAATTTTCTGTCCGGTAACCAGAGTATTATTCAGATCAATTCCGGCAATCCCGGTGCTGATCAGCTCAGAAGGCTGTGCCCGCCTTACCGGATTAACACTCGGACCGCCAATAGCGGTTTTTATACCTTCAAGATCCGGCCCGTCATCAATCGGCTGGCCATAGGCATTTAAAAACCGCCCGGATAAATCAGGACCAACTCGCAAAGTCGGAGGCTCACCCAAAAAAATAACATCAACATCCGTACCGATTCCCTGAGTTCCTGAAAAAACTTGCAGAGTAACTAAATCCCCTTGAATTTTAACTACCTGAGCCGGACGGCCATCAATTGTAGCCATTTCCTCATTTGCTATCCCCTGAGCTTTTAAGGAGCAAGTTGCTTTCGTAATCTGCTCGATCTTAGTATAGACCGTTTTAAATGCAGGTGGTTGGCGACTCATGATATTTTCCTTTCTTAAATGACCGCTTGGTTTATGGAGGCAAAGCCGACATAAATCATATGCGCGAATTTAATCCCGCAGCTTTTTAGGCGGGATATTACCTTCCCTTTTGCTTAATCCCGCCGCTTTTTAGGCGGGACTTTCAATAATCTATTCTACTTTTCTTTCCATTAAAACACTTTGTAATTCATCTTCAAACTTCTTAAACGCTTCATTTTGAAACTCGGAAAAATTAAGCTGCCTTATGATATTAATAACTTTTTTAAAATACGCTGTCACTTCGTAAAAAATATCGAATTTAAAATCAGCTTTACAAATATTATAAATAATGTCCATCATATACCGCTGTCTTTCCAGCGGAGTCGCTTTATCCACCGGATCAAAAGCATCCTGCTGTAAAAAGCCGAAATCAACCAATTCTGATTTCCAATAACGTTCATGATACTCGATTGGAACACTGTCATCCCCTAAAATATTTATCTGATCATATGCTTCTTTTCCGCGCAGCAATATATCTTTAATATATGCGATTTTTTCAATCCAATGCGGCTCAAAATTTTCCTCTAAATATTCCTGCACTTCTTTATACTCAAGATATTTAGAATAGCTATCAATTGTATCAATTGAAGGATAGCGTTTACTGTCCGCCCGCTGCTGAGAAAGCGCGTAAAAACATCTTGCCACTTTTTTAGTTGATTCTGTTACTGGTTCTTTCATATTTCCTCCAGCTGGACTTACTGTACCGAGAAAAGTAACTGAACCTGTCTGCCCATTATTCAATTCAACCAAGCCAGCTCTTGCATAGAAATTGGCAATTATCGCCGTAAGATCCATGGGAAAAGCATCCGGGCCAGGAAGTTCTTCCATCCGATTGGACATTTCCCGCAAGGCTTGAGCCCAACGCGATGTCGAATCAGCTAATAACAATATCTTTACTCCCATCTGACGATAATATTCGGCAATAGTCATTGCCGTATAAACCGAAGCTTCCCGCGCTGCCACCGGCATATTGGATGTATTACAAATAATAATTGTTCGCTCGATCAGTTTGCGCCCGGTATTCGGGTCATCAAGTTCCGGAAACTCTTTAAATATTTCCACAACTTCATTAGCCCGTTCTCCGCAAGCGCAGATAATTACCATGTCCACCTGAGCATTAGCAGCAATAATATGCTGCAAAACTGTTTTTCCGCAGCCAAACGGACCAGGGATAAATCCAGTTCCTCCTTCAACAATCGGATTAATCGTATCAATAAGTCTTACCCCAGTCTGCAAGGGCTTATAGGCTATTGGTTTGTTCGCATAACCCCTCATCGGGACCTTTACTGGCCAATACTGCGTCATCATAACCTTAATACTTTGACCATTAGCATTTTTTAATACCGCTACCGGCTCTTTAACTGTATAACTGCCCTTAGCAACAATCGAATCAACTTGCCAGATTCCTTCAAGTTTTAAAGGTACCATTATTTTATGCTTAATGAAATTTTCCGGCACTTCCCCCAACCAGTCTCCAGCTTGGACTTTATCAGCTTTCTTTGCTAAAGCAGTAAAATCCCATTTTTTTTCATAAGAAAAAGGATTAGTCATTTCACCGCGTTTCAGAAAAACACCGGTCATCGCATCTAAATCATTTTGCAAACCATCATAATTCCGGGATAACATGCCCGGCCCAAGTTCAACTTCTAATAAATGATCTGTAAATTCCACTAAACAACCTACTGTTAAGCCGCGAGTGCTTTCAAAAACCTGAGCAAAAACATTTTTGCCGTTTATTTTTATAACTTCTGCTTTTAATTTTACATCATCAAGCGATATATAACATATTTCATTCTGACTTACCGGCCCATCAACTGCTATGGTAATCAGATTTGAAACTATCCCAATAACATGTCCTTGTGTTGGCATCTTCCCTCCGCATTAATTTATTCTTTTTAAAGAATCATAAAACTTTAATCTGCAAACTTCTCGATTTACTGTTTTAAAAGTTTAGGGTCAATTTCAGAAATCTTCAAAAAAGCTTCCTGACCGCGGGCAGCACCCATCGCCAGCCAGCGTTCAACCATTATCAATTTAATTAAATAACCCAACAAAACATCAACTTTAAAATAAGCAAAAGTATTAATTTGATCTATTTTTGCCCAGCGCAACTGGTCAATCAGTTTTTCTCTAAATAATATATCATCTTTCTCAAAAGCCGCTAATAATGGCTGCATATATTCAAGATTCATTGATAAGTTAAAATCATTAGCCGTAGACTTTTGGAGTGTTTGCACGACTTCATCTTCATCTACTTCTAATAAATTAATTTTATCCTGATTAAACTTTCTTTTATTAATTGCCAGCAAGACATTCCTTAGTTGAAAATCAAAAGTAAAATACTCTTTAATAAAAGAATTTTCGTGATTCATCATCTTTGTATAAAACCTAGTTAAAAGCAAATTCTCAGCTTGAAAACGATTTATTTTTTTGTCTTCTTTTTTAAAACCGCCTAAAGCGTTTATAAATTCCAAGATATAGGCGTTTTGCTTAGGATCCAAAGTTTCCGGATTATCGAAAAATGCTTTTATTTCATCAAAGGTCCAATTTCCCTTTGCATCCAGCCAGGTATTTTCACTGTCAGTCACAATATCAATAATATTCGGATTATCATTCATGTATAAAATATCTTGGACATATCCGCAATGTTCAAGCTCAAGATTAGCATAAAGTTCTTCAATAAACTCATTTACCCGATAAGGCTCTTTATAATCATCTAATCTTAGCTCAGGTAAAGAAGAAACTAAATAATAATAATAATTACTCATTTACCATCTCCAAAAAGAAATTGTTTCATTCTCGGCCGGAGAAAATGCTGAATAAGCGCTTTAAAATCATCTTCGGTAAAACCAATCCGGTAACTTCCGTCTTTCGGACTGATCACAAAACCGCTTTTTATTTTATCGTCAAACTCGATTTTTAAACCCTTATCCATGGATTGCTTACCAGCAGCAAAAAAATAGTTCTCAATATCTACCTGAACTTTTTTCGATAGTTTTAAATAAAATTCCTGGCCTTGTTTACAACCTGATCCCAGCCACTCTTTCATAACAATCTCAAGAATTTTCTTTAAAAAATTAGGATCATCTAAAAAACCCTCAACCGCTCCTTTGGTTACAGTAACCGCGATAAGCTCCGTAATTTTTTGTCTGAGCAGCGCTAATGACTGCTGAGTTGCCATACGCATTTCAGAGTTAACCATATTTTTTAATTCATCAGATTCTTTATGAGCCACAGCAATAATGTCTTCTGCTTCTTTTCTAGCTGATCGGAGGATTTTTCTTTTTTCATCTTCGGCTGCCTTGATTATTTCCGTAGCCTGCTGATTCGCTTTGGCAATCCCTTCATCATAAATCTGTTTGGTCAATCTCTCTAATTTGTCAGTCATTGTTCACCTCTTTTGTTTTTGTAAGATATCTTTCAAAAAATTAAACTCTTAGTTTTAAATGGCAGATGTCTGTGGTTTAAAAAAAAAAGTCATACTAAAAAACAAAAACTAATAAAAATGTTTTCTAGTTCCATGTCTACTTTATCTATGGCAATAATAATTATTGAGGATTCATCAAGAAGCTACTCTAAATTTCTAATATTATTGTAATCTTTATTTTAACACAATATATAAGATTTATCAAAAATTAGGCTTATTGTCAACAAAGTATTATTATCTAATATTTGGTAACTAAATAATAGGAAAATAAATATAAACAATTTATTTTTTTAGATATTGGCCAATAGCTAATGCTGCTTTTTTCCCAGCGCCCATTGCCAAGATCACTGTTGCCGCGCCAGTAACAATATCTCCGCCGGCAAAAACTCCCATAAGGTTTGTCTGCATATTTTCATCAACAATAATATTCCCTCGAGAATTCAAATTAAGTTCGGGTAAATTGCTGATTAATAAAGGATTTGGCCCTTGACCAATAGCGCAGATAACTGTCTGAGTTTTAATTGTAAATTCTGAACCCAGAACCGGCACAGGACTTTTTCGCCCTGAAGCATCAACCTCCGCTAATTGGTTTTTTTGACATTCCATAGCAATAACATTGCCTTGAGCATCCCCGATAATTTTAAGCGGCGATGTAAGCAATTCGAATTCTATACCCTCTTCTTTAGCATTTATAATTTCCTCATCCCTTGCCGGCATCTCCGTTTGACTTCTCCGATATACTACAATAACTTTTTTTGCGCCTAAACGCAGCGCTGCTCTGGCACAATCGATTGCTACATTCCCGGCCCCAATCACACAAACTTTTTCGCCTATTGATATCGGAGTTTCGTATTCCGGGAACTTATAAGCTTTCATCAAATTAATCCGAGTGAGGAATTCATTTGCCGAATATACGCCATTAAGATTTTCCCCGGGAATTTCCAGAAAATAAGGTAATCCCGCGCCAGTAGAAATAAAAAACGCCTTGAATCCTTGTTTACGCAAATCATCAATAGTTTTAGTTTTACCCACCACTACGTTAATGCTTATTTCTACTCCCAAACTTTTTATTAAATTAATTTCATGGTCTAAAATTTTCTTAGGCATCCTGAACTCCGGAATCCCATAACGTAATACTCCTCCCGCAGCATGCAATCCTTCAAAAATTGTCACCTTAAATCCTGCTTTAGCCAAATCTGCGGCACAAGTAAGCCCAGCCGGTCCTGAACCAATAATTGCCACTTTCGGGGAAATATTTTTTTTAAGATCTAATTTTAAATCAGTAATATTATTTTCTATAGCCCAATCAGCCACAAACCGTTCCAAACGCCCGATTGCGATAGGGTTTCCCTGTTTAGCCAAAACACAAGCCTGCTCACACTGAGTTTCCTGCGGACATACTCTACCGCAAATTCCCGGAAGATTATTAGCTGATTTAAGAATTTTGTAAGCATTAAGAAAATCTTTTGTTTTTATTGATTGAACAAAATCCCGGATATTGATCTGCACAGGACAGCCCTTTATACAAGCCGCATTTTTACAATTAAGACATCTTTTTGATTCCTCTAATGCCTGCTCTAAAGTATAACCCAGAGCAACTTCATCAAAATTCTTAATCCGGCTCTCCGGATCCTGTGAAGGCATGGGTTGCCGGACTATGTTTAGTGACATGCTTTATGCTCCTTATTTTCCGGCAAACAATGCTTTTCCTGCTTAGTAAATCTTTTTTGCCGCATTGCCAATTCTGCAAAATCAACCAAGTGCGCATCAAAATCAGGACCATCAACACAAACAAATTTAGTTTTTCCAGCTATACTCACCCGACAAGAGCCGCACATTCCGGTACCGTCAACCATAATTGAATTAAGACTAACAATCGTCTTTAATTTATACTTTTTTGTAAGCTCGGCAATGGCTTTCATCATCGCTACCGGGCCAACAGCAAAAACAATATCATAAGACTGTTCAGTTAACAGTTTTTTTAAAATATCTCCCACATTACCTTTGGCGCCAGCTGAACCATCATCAGTCACGGAATAAAAACAAGAACTAAGTTGTTTGATTTCCTGCTCTAGCATAAGCAAATCTTTATTCCGTGCTCCGATAATCGAAGACAAAGTATTTCCGGCATTTTTCAAAGCAGCAGCTAACGGATATATCTCGGCAATTCCCACTCCCCCGGCAATACAAATAACCTTACCGTAATTTTTAATCTCCGTGGGTTGTCCTAATGGACCAATCATATCTTGAATAATATCGCCTGGTTTAAGTTCAGACAACCGGATAGTACTTGTTCCTATTTTTTGAATAATAAGCTGAATATAACCTTGTTGCGGATTAGCTTGCGATACTGTCAAAGGAATCCTCTCTGCCTTTTCATCAAGCCTAAGAATAATAAACTGACCTGGCTTAATTTTGGCAGCAATATCCGCAGCTTCTACTGTAAGCCTAAACACCTGCTGATTCAAAAACTCATTATTTATTATTCTATGTGACATGAATTACCTTTTTGTGAAAAAATGTAAAATTAGCAATTATCTAAAGCTTAAATTGCTAATTTTACATTATACATTTTTATAAGCCATCTTATTTAATTTAAATCTTCAACCATAAGCTTTTCACAAACACGTTTTATTGATAATGCTTTGCCCGTATCTGAATCAAGCTCAACAATTACTCCTTGGAGCTGTACATTTTTATCTTCGACCTCAAACCGAGTAGGCGTGTGAGTTAAAAAACGATGTAAAACCTGATCAACTTTTCTCCCGATTACCGAATCAACGGAGCCAGTCATCCCCACATCAGTTATATAAGCAGTATGCTCAAACTCCGGCAAAATGCGCTGATCAGCGGTTTGGATATGCGTATGCGTACCCAAAACAGCACTTACCTTTCCGTTTAAATGCCAACCCATAGCCACTTTTTCACTGGTAGCTTCGGCATGTATATCTACAAAGATAATATTAGTTTGTTTTTTTATTTCCTGAATAATCTCAGACGCGCAGCGAAATGGACAGTCCAAAGCTTCCATAAAAACCCTGCCGTTTAAATTAACCACTCCCACCTTAATACCATTATTCGCTTTAATAATCGTAAATCCTTTACCGGCAACCCCCGGCGGATAATTTGCTGGTCTTAATAAGCGATCTTGGAAATCAATAAACTCCATAATCTCTTTTTTTTTAAAAATATGATCGCCGGAAGTTAAAACATCTACACCCGCTTTAACCAGCTCCGTGTAGATCCGGGTAGTTATCCCAGAACCACCGGCAGAATTCTCGCCATTAGCAATCACAAAATCAATGCCTTCTCGCTGTTTTAAAATAGGAATACTCTGGCGCACAACCTGTCTGCCAGGGTCTCCCACAATATCACCGATCATTAAGATCTTCATAATTCGTCCCACGTTGAACGGTTACGATGCCCGTTTCGGTTTTTGGTTACGTTTTCCGTGTTTAAAAACTGTTATTTTTTATTAACTTCCGTAACCGCCAACGTCATACGATACGGGTTTCGTCACCCTAACCGTTAAATGAGTATTTATTTTGCGTATTCAACAACTCGTTTTTCCCGGATAACAGTTACTTTTACCTGTCCTGGATACTCTAATTCATTTTCAATTCTTTTAGTAATCTCACGTGCCATTATTGCTGATTCAGCATCTCCAACCTTATCGGGATGAACAATAACTCTGATTTCCCTACCAGCCTGAATTGCAAATGCCCGGTCAACACCTTTAAAAGAATCCGCAATAGCTTCTAACTTCTCTAAGCGTTTAATATAAATTTCCAATGTTTCCCGGCGAGCTCCTGGCCTTGTCGCACTGATTGCATCTGCAGCTTGAACCAAAATTCCATAAACAGAATTAGACTCACTATCATCATGATGCGCCGCGATCGCGTTTACTACTTCCTGATTTTCTCCATATTTTCTAGCTAGATCTGCTCCTAAACCAGCATGCGTTCCTTCCTGATCATGGTCCACAGCTTTACCAATATCATGCAATAATCCTATTCTCTTAGCCAGCGTAACATCAAGGTCAAGCTGTCCTGCAAGTAGCCCCATAATATAAGCCACTTCTTTAGCATGTTGTAATACATTTTGCCCATAACTTGTTCGGTATTTCAAACGACCAAGGAGTCTTACTATTTCCGGATGAATTCTTTGAACCCCTACATCAAAAGAAGCTTTTTCACCTTCTTCCTTGATAGTAACATCCATTTCTTTTTTTACTTTTTCCACGACTTCTTCTATTCTAGCCGGATGGATTCTGCCGTTGGCAATCAGGCGCTCAAGAGATAAGCGCGCTATTTCCCTGCGAATCGGATCAAATCCTGATAAGGTAACAGCCTCAGGAGTATCATCAATAATCACATCCACTCCCGTAGCCACTTCTAAAGATCTGATATTACGGCCCTCTCTACCGATAATTCTGCCCTTCATATCATCACTAGGCAAACTAACCACACTGACGGTTGATTCGACTGTATGCTCAGCAGCACAACGCTGAATAGCTAAACTAATGATCTGCTTTGCTTTCTTAGCAGCAATGTCTTTTGATTCATCTTCGATTCTTTTAATCATCAGATTCGCATCATATCTGACTTCACCTTCCATGTGCTTGAGCAAGATTTTTTTTGCCTCATCACTGGTTAATCCGGAAACTTTCTGAAGACGGTCTTTTTCTTCTAAAACAAGACTTTTCAGTTCATCTTCTTTCTCTTTGTTTTCTTGTTCTTTTGTTTCCAGATTTTTATATTTCGTACTTAAATCCTGCTCTTTTTTCTCAAGAAGATCGACTTTTCTATCCAGATTTTCTTCACGACTGATTAGCCGTCTTTCAATAGTCAGTAATTCTTGGCGTCTATTTTTTGATTCTTTTTCAAATTCTATTCTGGTCTTATACAGCAAGTCTTTTGCTTCCAAACTTGCTTCTTTCTTTTTTGCTTCTACCTGTTTATCCGCCTCTTCTAAAATAAGTTTTGCCTTGTTTTCCGCACTTTGTACTTTTTTCTCCGCTCCAAACCGGCGAAAAAGATACCCAGCCAAAAAGAAGACAATCCCACTAGATACCCCAATTATAATATTTAAAGTACTCATAGTTTGATCTTCACCTCCTTAAGATGTACTATCTCAGTGTTATAACAACGATTAAGTTTGCATTAAAATAAACACTTAGCGATTTGAGATCAGTTTAAGATTAGGCAAAAATGAGCTTTGTGACAGGAATGTCATGAGGTAAGACAGGAAGTTTATTCAATATCTGGCATTTAAATGCCAACCCTAACATTGGTACATCATATTTTTGTAATTTTGCCAAAAATCTATCATAATAGCCCCCGCCCCGTCCTAGTCTATTCCCTAAACGGTCAAAAGCAACTCCTGGAACAATAATCAAATCAATGGTTTTTAATAAAACCTTGCGTATGAATTGTTTTTTTGGTTGATAGATCCCATAAGGCCCCTTAATCAGTTCTTTATCGAAATCTTTTAACTGAGAAGGAATTATCTTATTTTCTTTTACCAATGTCACTGGAACAACCACCTTTTTTCTCATTTTAAGCACATCTTTAATCATATCTTTTGTATCAACTTCATCATCATTCGCTATATAAAACATTATTGTATCTGCCTGTAAAAACAGATTTTGTGAAAATAGTTGTTTTTTTATTGCTAAGCTTTTCTTGTGTTTTAGCTCCTCTCTTTGCGCTTTTAATTTCTTTAGAATCCGTTCCCTTATAACCATTTTATTCATTTAAAATTGTACCCCAAACTAATTTGAATGTCAAGCTAAGCCTAAACTCAGCGATATTCCGGAAAAGCAGCTAAATATTTAAAACCCCAATAATTTTAAGCACTTACGTCACTAGCACTTTTTTCAAACAAACTATTTAATCTTTTTCCCGAAAGAATAAATAGTAAATACGGCAGAACAAGAACAACCGGGACAACCTCGATTAAATCATAATATCCCATAAGCAGTCTGATTAAAAAAATCCATAAAATAGCTTTGCTAGCCCAGGCTTGTTTGTTCAGAAAACAAATTGCCGTATATAGTTGAAATAATGACAGGAACAAGCCAAAATAATTAAATAAATAAGGAAAAACAAAAGCGCTTAAATTATTACCCAAAATTATAATATCATCAAGACATAAGTATAATCCAGAAATAGCGCTAATGATTATAAGGATAGAGGCAATTTTATGATGTTTAAGCGCCTTTTCTTGCGGCCAAGAGGTTTTTATATTTTCCATGTTTCATATTATAGCATAAAAAAAGAAAAGAAAAAATAAAAATTATATTGAAAATTGGAGCATTCTCATAAGCTCAGGGATATGTTTTTTTTGGGCTTGAGGACCAAGTCCATTTCTAGTTGCCTGATGTGCTATTCTATCTTTTTCTATCCTTTCTAGAATCGTAGTAATCGCTTTTTTATCAAGTCCCGAAGGAAGTGTGGTTGTTATTTCAATAATCCCATCCTTAACTTGATCAAGCGGCTGTTTCTTAACATCAAGCTCTATAGTCTGAGTGCTGTTGCTTTCCTGAGATATTATATTTTCAAGATATTCAATCAAACTCGTAAGTTTCTGGCCTTGATTAAAGAACTCAACTACAAACTTCCTTCCTACAGTTTCATTAAATCCAATGGTATCAATCTTCACCTTTTGAGAATTTTTAAATTTTTTGACTAATTCATTTATTTGAAAGATATCATCATGCAGCACAGAAAACTGGATTTTAATCGAACCATTGCCTTTTGATACCGGACTTTTCACTTCTCCACCAACAACTTCCAAACCAAGAGATTTTATGATCTCATTAATATTTTTTACTCTTGTTGTAATCATTTGTTGATTAAGCCGTTCCTTAGAGCTTCTCTTTGTGTGCCTGGGAATAGTCAGCTTAAATTTATATTCTTTATCAAAACGGACATTTTTAATATCAGTTTTAATGCCATTCTTTAAATCTTTTATTTTTGCCTTGATATCTTTTATCGTTATCTCTCCTGCTCCAACCCTAACAAAAAATTCTTCCAGTGACCCTTTCTTAGCAATCTGTCCTAACATAAAGTCATCTGCAGAAAAATTATCTTTGATGATTTTAATCCCTGATTCTTTGGCCGCTTCAATGACTTCGCCAACACTCACTTGTTGATTATAATATGTCAGTGCCAGATAAAGCTCTTTTACATCTGCTAAACCCAGACTTATAGCAAATGGAGTTAGAAATTCCTCAACAACCTTACTGGTAATCTTTATGCCCCTTAAATCAAATTGTTCTTTAAGCCTTATTTCTCCAGATGTTATCTTTGAAGAATCAGGACTTACGCCTAAATCCATTAAAGCAAGCAATAACTGAGTTCTGAATCCTTTAACGCTTTTCCTTAAATTTGTTCTTTTATTAATATCATTTTTTAAGTACCCTTGAGCGCTTACAATTTCGACTATATCCTTAGACTTTATTTGATAATCCATGGCTACATCTTGTGTATTAAGTAACAATCCATTTTTCCATTGACTAACCTTAGCCCCTTTATAATCCTCATTTAAACGGTTTACCAAGCGTGCGGCAGCCAAATCAGCAGGCACAGACCCAGCAGCCAAACGCTTTATTTCAAGCTCCCCATTCGCACCCAAAGCAATCGGAAATACGCTATCTTTTAATCCATCAAATACACGCTTAAAATCATCATCAAAATCACCAATCGGAACATATTCTTCCGTATCAAATACTTGACCTGTCCGCTGTGCTAATTTATAAGACCAATGCGGGAATTCTCTTTCTCTTTTTTCATGACTTTGTCTGTTTAATATTTGTACTTCATAAGGATTACCATCATAGCTATCAACAGAGCCTACATCTACAAATATCATCCCGCTCTGCAGTCCATTCTCAAATTTCTGGTCATACAATTTAGGATCCCAAGTACCTACAATCTGCTGGACTACATCTGAAAATTGATATAGCTCTGCTGCAGAACAATCACATATTATTCTTATACCCAAAACATCATTTAAACTTTCTCTATCGCGGAATTTTTCATAAATTTCATACAAGCCCTTAACCCTTACCATAACATCGATTGTAAAATCAACTCTAAAGTTATCCTTAATAAATCTCTTTAATTTTTCTTCCAGCACCTGCAAATCAGCATCTAATTCAAAATAATCTTTGCCGAGAAAAGCCTCAACCAGTTTTAAAGTTTGTTTATATTCTGCAGGGCGCGCCAAGCGAAATGATTCATTATAAAGTTTATCCTTTAATTTTTGTGCCCCAATCCGATGTGCCAAAGGAGCATAAACATCAGCTATATCTTTTACAAGGGTATCCCTGTCTACTTCTGACGCAAATCTTATTGAGGCAAGCTTATCCGCCAAGACAAGCTTTATAATATTGGGAGCAGCTTGACCCAAATCATCTTCAGATTGCTGTATAATATTATTCATAAAATTATTAAGAGTATGTCTATCTTTTTTTAAATTCATCTTTGTATAAGAAAAATCTGTAAGATTTAAAAATTTATTTTTAAGACTCACTATCTCATCAATTAAAACATCTTCTATTCCGGCTGCCATTAATGACTGCCAAATACGGGTATCAGGCATCCGATGCAATAGCCCAGCACAAACAGTATCCATAGAAGGATTCAACTTTAGATCTGGTCTGAGCAGAATTTCAGTAACCTCAAGCACATGATTAAAATAGTATTCATTCGGCTCAGAGGAAAAGGTTGATTCTCCATAATTAGATTCTGCGATTTTTATGAATTTTTTTACTATTTCTAAATCAGCAGATGTAAATTTATCACTTTTCTCAATTTCAGAGATTATTTTTTTAATCAGTCCTGCTTGTAATTTCTTTTGCTCAAACAGAGAATAACTATCTATATTGTCAGTATTATTCTGATTATACCTGTCAAAAACAGTGAGAAAATTAGGAACACCGATCTGCAAAGAAGGGCTAAGAAAATTGCTTTCAGCTTTTAAACTTTCCGCAAAAGCCAAATTATATAATAAAAATACCTGGATAATAAGTAAATTTATTATATAAAAAAATTTTCTTTTAAGATTGTTTTTTTGCAACTTCATGAATCACACCTATCATATTTGTTTTATAAGTCTTTTTAAAAACTTATAAATTATACCATAAAGTCAGCTAAAAAGCAAAAAGCTAAAGCATTGCAAATATTATATTTACTAGTTAAAGATACTTGTTTAACCAATAAAATCAAACAATCTATATAGCCTGATCAATAAACATCGCATTATCCTGGATATCCTTCCGGCTTTTACCATCTATTTTTGAGGAATTCAAAGCCCCCTGTACCGAATTAAGAATTTCTAAAAATATCTCAGCACCTCCAACCCCATATCCTTTCTTAAATTCAATCGTATGCTCAGTGGATTGACGCGGGACCTGGAACACCAGCCAAGGCACATGCAGCCTTTCGGCTATTTCATAATTGCCCTTACCCATTATCAGGATTTGCTCAAGGTTTTCTCTTAACAGCAGGCCCTTATCTATTGCCGCCGATAATACCCGCTGAATCACATCGCCCTTATTCGCCGCTTTTTCAACCATTGTATTAATCGTCCCGGTTCCACCCAAAACAGCGCTTATCGGCAGATCATATTTGGCAAACATATTATTTAAACGCTCAAGCATCGGAGTACGTAAAATCCCATCAGCTTTGACCTGAGGCAGATCTTGTTCTTTTAAGCGCTTGTTTACCTCGCTAATAGCATTTAAACTGCTCAAAAAAGCTCGCGATCTCAAGCGCAAAGCAATCATCGTTGCCCGATCTTCTACTTTCGCAATAGTTTGATCCACGTCTTGGCCTTTAACTCTAAGCGGTCTATCCAAAGCATATTCCCGCAGAGTATTATCCACTACTTGCTGCCATTTAGCTATTTGAGTATCTTTAAGCGCCGCTTCCTTGTGAAAATTAAATAAGTTCATTAATTTTGACTGCTGCTGGTCCCAGTACCATGCCTCTGTTCCATAATTAGCTACTAAAATAATTGAACTCCATAAATTCTTATCCAGAGAATCAAGCAGCCTTTGCTTCATTTCTTGAACTTCAAAACCGCTGATAACGATCAATTTACCATTGTTCCTTAAAAACACCTCTAACTCTTTTTTTATTTTTGGCGTAATTCCGTCTTTCTCACAAAGCGTATGCTTGAGATTTGTGATGATTACCTTCTTATCTAATAATGCTCTGCTCTGCTGATCAGATAAAGCAAAATCCTCTTTTTGTAAGCGTTCAAAGATATAGCGTGCGGCAGCCGCGGGGCTTTTTGATCCTAAAAGCCCTTCCTTTCTTATCCGGTTGATTGCTTCGTAAAGTCCCTCGGGATATCTATCAAAATTTTCGTCAATAAGCTTCTGCCTGAGCCTGGCTAATTTTTCATCCTGTTTAAACAAAGCTCCCCGGCTCCAGAGTATTTGATCAATAATATTCGCGATCTGCGCATTATCATATCTGATCGACTCCTCCTTCTCGGCCTTTCCTTTTTTGCGAACTTCCCGAGAGCTTAAAATAACTTTTGTTTTATAAACTTCCACACCTTGGTCTATCAGCGCGTCTAAATCATTTTCATCAAAACTAATAAGGCCTCTTGAGTATTTTGCCAGCTTGGAAAAACTCGATGCTTCTCTCGCATTTGATAATTTTTTATTTTTCATCTCATCCATTAAGCCGTACATCTTAGAATACTTTTCATATAATTGTTTTGCCGCTATATAATCCGGAGATGATGCTCCCCTAAAAGCATCTTCAGCTTTGGCAAAATCTTCCTGCAACCCTTCGCTGTCACTCACTACCGCATAATTAAATATTTCCCCGAATCTCACATCTGTTACCTTTTCAACAGCTCTAATAATATCCCTTACGCTTTGACTATCCACTGTTTCATTGTCTCTTAAGGGATTAAAAATAAATAAACTCTCTTTACCGCTGGCAACCCTTTGTTTTAAAGCTACGACTACTTCCGGAATAAGCAACAACGACATTAAACTTGTATACTGACTGCCTGGCCCCATCATGAACAAAGGAGCATTGGCAATTGCTAAAAGGCTATGCTTGTTAACCCGCGGCTTAACATTATTTAAAAAACCAAAATCAACAATTCCGCTGTGATGCAAACCCTCGGTTATATTTGTCTGCTCAATAACCAAGCGGCCTTTTATTTTTAACTCCACTCCATTTATTAAAAACCCAACGCCTATTCCCTTAGTATCGAGAACTATATTTAAGCTCCCTGACTTTGCATCAATATAAAATCGTGGTAAGCTGCGGATTGATTCCTCTGAAGCCGAACTAATCTCTTTCGGCAAAGCAAAAATAATCTGTCCGTCTGATTCAAACTCCGCTAATTGCTCTTGATCAATTTTTACAGTTTCCTTTTTTTTTACATATTCTAGCCCAACTATTTTCTGATTCGTGATCTTTAGATTCAAACTAAGCCGATTATGGCTGAGCGTAACCGGATATCGTTCTAAAACATCTAAAGGCAGACTCACTTCTGAATAGCTGTCTTCCCGTCCGAGTTTATTTCTATATACATAGCCTTCAATATATTCCCGAATTTTTAAACCAAACTTGGTACGCTTATTATTTTCCAAACCAGCATAATAAATGTCAAATACCCCATTGCTCCGATCCATTTTATCGATTATAATCCCGTTTTCTTTTAGCGCTTGTTCATTATTTCCATCCAGCAATAAAGCTTTATCATCTTTTTCAATAGCAATTGAAGCAAGTTTTGCATACAAAGTTGCCGGATCAAAAGTCGAACAGCTGACAAAGCCATTATCAATATCCAGCATTTCACACAATTCCTGAATCCCCTGGTGATATTTATCCTGATCTATTTTATCTTTTCTTTTAGGATCATAAGCCCCGGTTTGAATCATCTTAGCGGCAATTAAAAAATTCCCCATGCTTCCAGAAGAGATATCAATAACCTTTCCCGGTAAAGTTTTGATTTTCGGGTTTATAAACTCCTGATCAAAACTCCGGGCAAGTTCCAAGATTTGCTGTTTAAACTCTACCCAGTTGGAATCCGTTTTTAAGTCAGAAGTTAAGGCTTCTGAATCATTCTCATCAGGGATAAAACACAATTTTGTTTTCCCCGCATATTGCTTGATTATAAATTGCTCCTTACCAAATATTAGCTTCTGATTAATCCCGGCTTCTTTATCCTGATCAAAAATAAACCGGTTATTCTTTGCGTCAAAACTCACAGGATAGTCAATACCTTCGATCGTTATCTTGCTCACTGTTTTTTCTTCTTGTTCATCTATAAATAAAGGCCTTGGCTTAGCCAGTGCTTCAGTATTGCTGATAATTTTCTCTAACTGATCACGTAAAAGCGTTCCTGAGATCTTCTCTTCAAAACGCGTTCTAAGAACCCGCTTTTTAAAATAACTCGTCAGCCCGGCGAATATATTGTTTGTGTCACCGGGAGAAAGCGTATACCCGAGATATTCAGATAACATTCTCTGCAGAATAACCGAAGAACCGCCATCATCATGCGGTGAGATAATAAAACTGACAAATAATTTTTCCGTTAAAAACTGATTTAAATCACTAAAACTTAAAACATTGCCGGCAATATTACCTCCGGTGCCGCCAAATAAACCCACGATATCCGGTCTAAGCCAACGCGGAGCTTTTGTAACTTTTTGATAATCATCGATGAAAAGCGGAATGGAAATGTTCAGCTGCGGACTCAAAAAATTATCCGGATTAGGATAATCCAGCAAGCTAAAGGCCAGTGCATTGTTTAGGCCAAGAAAACCCCACAGGCAAAATAATGCCAGTGTCTTTCTGATAATTTTAAACTTTTTCCCTATAAGCATAGATTACCTGTTAAAGTAAAAATTTCATTTATCTTTTAATCGCATGAGGTTATGCGCTTTTTTAATCAATTAAAAATTAATAAAGTTTACCATTTTTTAACTGATTATGCCAACTTTTAATAAAATTTTATTTTGAGAGAATTCTTCGAAACCAGAGGAAAACTACTTACTGAGAATACCTTTTATCGGCTGGAAAGTCTTACGATGAATCGGGCATGGACCATATGCAGATATAGATTGTAAATGGGATTTAGTCCCATAGCCTTTATGAATTGCAAAACCGTACTGAGGATACTCCCGATCTAATTCAATCATGATACTATCTCTTATAACTTTAGCCACAATTGAGGCACTAGCGATTGAAATACTCAAGGAATCCCCCTTAATTATCGCTTGCATGGGAAATTCCAAAGCGGGTTTATGCACTCCGTCAATTAAAACCCATTCTGGTTTTTGGGAAAGATTATGAATCGCATCAGCCATAGCCAAAAGGCTGGCCTGCAGAATATTATACTTGTCTATTTGATTTTCATCAACAACTGCAAAAGCGTAAATACATTTAGCGATTATTTCTTCATATGCTCTCTGCCTCTGAGCAGCAGACAATTTTTTAGAGTCAGTAACCTTAGATGAAAATTCGTAAAATTTAGGAACAATAACAGCCGCGGCAACAACTGGTCCGGCTAAAGGACCGCGGCCAGCCTCATCAACTCCGGCAATAGACTCAAAACCTTGGTCGAAAATAGACTGCTCAATGCGCCACACGCTTAATTAAGCCTCAGCAGTAACAAATGTCTTTTTTTCCTCTACTTTTGCTTTTTTACCTTTTCGATCGCGTAAATAATACAATCTTGCTCTACGAACTTTTCCTTTTTTGACAAGCTCGATTCTGTCAATAATCGGAGAATGCAAAGGGAAAATTCTTTCAACTCCTTCACCATAAGAAACTCTCCTCACAGTAAAAGTTTCGCTAACACCGCCGCCGCGCTTTCTCAGTACAATTCCTTCAAAAGTCTGAATACGCACTTTACCTTCTTCTTCCTGAATTTTCACATGAACCTTAACTGTATCACCAGGGCCAAAATCAACTATTTTCGGCTGATCACTATTTTTCTTTACCATTGTTTATTTCCTCCTTTAATAAATCTTTTCTTTTTTCCTGAGTTCTTTTTAATGCTTGTTCACTGCGCCATTTAGCTACTTTTTTATGATCGCCAGACAAAAGAACTGGCGGTACTTCCATATCTCTAAAAACTCTCGGTCTGGTATATTGAGGATATTCAAGCAGCCCATCATTAAACGACTCATCATCCAATGAAGATTCTTCCCCCAAAACTCCTGGTATCAGTCTGATGACTGCATCAATAAGCACCATAGCGGGGATTTCTCCGCCAGTCAAAACATAATCCCCTATAGAAATTTCTTTATCCGCAATTTTTCTAATCCGCTCATCAAAGCCTTCATAGTGTCCGCATATCATTAAAATGCGTTTTTTAGATGATAGCTCTTTAGCCATTGCTTGATTAAATTTTTCCCCTTGCGGAGTAAGTAAAATCACATACGAATTTTTTTTACAAAGATCGTCACAAGCTTCAAAAACAGGTTCAGGTTTAATCACCATTCCTGGACCGCCACCAAAAGGTTTATCATCAACAGTCTTACGCGCATCATGAGTCCAATTGCGCATATCATGTATAGAAACTTTCGCTTTTTTATTTTCTTGAGCTCTTTTTAAAATAGATTCATTCAGAATTCCCGGAAACATTTCCGGAAATAATGTGAGCACGTCTATATTCATATTTTAATAATTTTTGTCTTAACCGACATATCAATATTAATGTGCTCTATTCAGCACATTAAGCCTTTTGTTGGCCATTCTGCCTTTTTCAGTTTCCGGAAAATATTCAACGATTTTCGCATAATACATAATTGCTGCATTATAATCACCCACATCTTCAGATAAAACTGCATTATGATACCATGTACTCAACAGATAGGCCTGATCACTATCAAGGTTTAACTCTTCCCCTTTTAATGCCGCACTATCTCTGTTCTGATTACTAAACTGATTAAAAGTCTTACACCCAGAAACAGTAGAAACCATAAATAAAACAAAAACAAATAAAATAGCACGCTTCACTATTTTGTCTCCTTTTTAGCATTTAAAGGAATTTTTTTATTTTTAAATATTCTTTTTACAGTTCCAGTTGGTTTTGCTCCAACACTCATCCAATATAAAGCACGATCAGCTTTAACTTCCATCAATGTTGGTTTAATCGAAGCATTATAATAACCAATTTCTTCAATAAAACGTCCATCTCTCGGTCTATGTTGGTCTATAACCACAATCTTATGATGCGGTTTTCCTTTTGTTCCTAGTCTCGATAAACGAATAATAACAGCCACTTTTTCACCTCCTCAAATGAGCACATAATTTATGTGGTTTCTAGCAATATAAATTATCTGTGCGAATTTAATCCCGCCGTTTTTCGGCGTGGATAATACTTTTACTCTTTAAATGAGTGTCTGACTTACGGAGCATTTACGCGACGTCAAGTCAGCCAACACGAATTTAGTCCGAAATGGCTGCGGCCTAGCAGACACTTTCGGAATCATTTATTCTTTTACTCTTTTAATTCTTGCCCCAACTTTTTGCAATTTCTCTTCTATCTTGTCATAACCTCGATCTAAATGATAAATACGAGAAATTTCTGTCTTACCTTTAGCAACCAAACCAGCCAGAATCAGCGCAGCTGAAGCTCTTAAATCTGAAGCCATAACCGGCGCACCGCTCAGACGTTTTACGCCTTTAACAATAGCGCTTGCCCCTTCTAAAAAAATTCCTGCTCCCATGCGGTTTAACTCACTAACATGCATAAACCTATCGGGAAATATCTTTTCCGTCAAAACACTTATTCCATCGCTGATTGATGCTAATGCCATCATTTGAGCCTGCATATCAGTCGGAAAACCCGGATAAGGCATAGTTGTTATATCAACAGGCTTTAAAAAAGCAGTTTTTCTTTTAGCGTAAATAGTATCACCCCGAACCGTAATGCTACACCCAACCTGTTTTAATTTATCAAATAAAGCGGATAAATGATCCGGGCGAGCTTTTTCAATAATTAAATCCCCGCCGGTAATTATCGCAGCAAGAATAAATGTTCCGGCTTCTATCCTGTCCGGGATTACAGTATGCGTCGCACCGCTTAATTTTTTCACACCTTCAATCGTAATCAGAGGTGTTCCCTGCCCTTTTATTTTTGCACCCATCTTAATTAAAAAATTTGCCAGATCAACAATTTCCGGCTCACAAGCAGCATTTTCAATTAAGGTTATTCCTTTAGCCAAACATGCACTCATCAGCACATTAGATGTAGCCAGAACCGAAGAACCATATGCTCCGCCAAGAAAAATATTTGCGCCGCGCAATTGCTTTGCCCGCGCATCAATATACCCATGTTCTATCTTGATCTTTGCGCCTAAAGCACTCAAACCTTTTATATGCAGATCAACAGGTCGCTGCCCAATAATACACCCACCTGGCATTGAAACCTTTGCCTGTTTCTGTTTAGCTAACAACGGGCCTAACACACAAATAGACGCTCTCATAGTACTGACTAATTTGTAATCAGCAATATAACTATTGCATCTTTTTGGTTCTATAATTACTTTATTGCCTTCCATTTGGGTCTTAACGCCTAAACTACGCAGAATTCTCAGCATAGTCATAACATCCCTTAGTACCGGCACATTTTTAATAATACATTTTTCTTCTGTTAACAGAGTTGCCGCCAATATCGGCAATGCCGCGTTTTTCGCGCCACTAACTTCAATCTTACCTTTTAACGGCACTCCACCTTCAATAATAATTTTATCCATTTATACGCCTAGCGATTACAAATCGGTATATTCCGTTTAAATCAGCAAAAAACTCTGTTTGATCAAAAAGCTTACTTACTTGTATAATTTGTTCAATATCTTTGGCTTGCTTATCACCAAATTCAAAAGCAATATAACCGCTTTTTTTTAAAAAATTTCTTGTTTGTCCAATAATTTTCCGATAAAAATCTAAACCGTCATTACCCCCATAAAGTGCCTCTTTAGGTTCATTAAGCACATCCGCCGGTAATTCATTCATCTGCTCAAAACTAACATAAGGAGGATTAGCCACTATAATCTCAAACCGATTACTTTCCTGTTGATAATCTTGAGAATCTAAAGCCTCAAACAAATCACTTTGGATAAATTTAATTTGCTCACTTACTCCATGGATACAAGCATTATGTCGCGATAAGTCCAAAGCTTTTTTGTTTATATCTGAACTAATAATTGTACAATATTGTATGTTTTTTGTCAATGAAACTGAAATATTACCGGAACCTGTACATAACTCTAATATTTTCAAGCCGTTTGGAAAATTCTTCTCCGCTATTTTAATTATTTTCTCTACCAATATTTCTGTTTCAGGCCTGGGAATAAAAACTCCCTCCCGCATTACCAGTCTTAAACCATAAAAAAAAGTTTCCCCTGTAAGATACTGCAGGGGGAAATAAGCGCATCTTTTATTTACCGCAGATTGAAATTCAATCAAAATATCTGAATTTAAAATTTCATTTCTAATAAAATACACGTCAATTCGCTTTAAATCTAAAAAAAAACCTAGTAATATTACCGCTTCTTTTTCTGCTGAAACAATGCCAGCCTGTGATAACAAACACTCTGCTGCACTTAGAGCTTTCCCGATAGTAGTATCTTGTTTATTCATTATATTTTACGATTCAAGCTAATCGGTCCCTAATTTTACTCAATTCTTAGCTTCTTCCAATTATGTGTGTCGTCCCACTTCTTGAAATTATTCACACCGCTTTTTTCTGAGTTATCCGTCTCTATGCCTGTTTTCTGTGCAACTAAATCTTCCGGCAAAACATCAATACCCATTGTATTAATTAAAATCTTCAGCATATCAAGCATTTTTGAATTATCAGCTGAGCCATCACTCATAGCGTCAATTAATGGATTACTTGATACTGCTGATCCATCATTATTATTTTTTTCTTTTTCTAGTTGCGCCACTATTTCCTGCATTTTACGCGCATCATCATAAGACATTTGCTGTTCATAAATAACTCTACCTTGATCGGCTTTTTTAACATTCTGCGCCATTACTTTGTTACTAATTAATATACTAAAAACTACGGAGATTAACACAAAGTTATATCCAGAAAATTTCATTTTTTCCTCATACCTTGTATTATAAAAAAAAATTACACCCCATTGGTGCAATAAATAAGCATGCCTTTGGACTAAATATTATTGAGCCAATATCACTAATTCATTATTTATTCTGTTTAAGTTTAAGCTCTTTTTCCGCTGATTGCAATCCTGAAATAAGTTCATCTAAATCTCCAGCTAAAATTTGTTCAATTTTATACAAAGTTAAGGAAATCCGATGATCAGTAACCCGTCTATCAGGAAAATTATAAGTCCTTATTTTTTCACTTCTATCTCCGGATCCAACCTGTTTCTTTCGATCTTGGCTGATTTTCGAAGCCTGCTCTAATTGAGCATGATCATATAGCTTTGCTCTTAAAACTTTAAGTGCTTTAGCTTTATTTTTAATCTGAGAGCGTTCATCTTGACAAGTAACTACTACCCCTGTAGGCAAATGCGTGATTCTTACTGCTGAGTCTGTTGTATTTACGCTCTGGCCACCAGCGCCGGAAGAACGGTATACATCCACTTTTAGATCATTAATATTTATTTCTAAATCCATTTCCTCTGCCGCCGCTAAAACTGCCACACTAACCGCTGAAGTATGAATTCTCCCTGCTGTTTCAGTACTCGGAACCCTTTGAACTCGATGAATCCCCGATTCAAATTTAAACCGTTTATAAACTTTACTTCCCTCTAAGGAAAAAATTATTTCTTTAAACCCACCGATCGGCGTGGGGCTAGAATTTATTACTTCGACTTTGATCCCACACTTTTCAGCATAATAAGCATACATTCTATAAAGATCCGCGGCAAATAGCGCGGCTTCTTCACCGCCAGTCCCGGCCCGGATTTCAATAATAATATCTTTATCATCATTCGGATCAGGCTCAATCAAAAATTCTTCAATATTTTCAATAAGTTTATTTTGTTTTCCTTTTAAAACTTTTAATTCTTCTTCAACCAGCTCAAGAAAATCTTCCTCTTCAGTCGACTCTTGAATGATTGATTTTAAACGATTAACCTCCTCGTAATTATTTTTATAATTACTAAACAAAGCGATCTTATCTAAAAGATCAGACCTTTCTATTGCTAATTTCCGATATCCAGAAACATTTTTTATTATCTCTGGATCACTCATTTGATTTTCTAAAACTTTTAAACGATCCACAAACTCATCGAGTTTACCAAATAAAAGCTTATTATTTAGCATATCGCTTCTTAAATCGCTCTACTCTTCCGGCAGTATCAAGCATTTTTTGTTTTCCAGTAAAAAAAGGATGACAACTGCTGCATATTTCTACACGCATGTCCTGTTTTGTACTATTTGTACTCATTACTTCACCACAAGCACAAGTTATCGTGCTTTGATTGTATTCTGGATGTATTTTCTTCTTCATATTTCCCTCCTGTTAAATGAGCGCCTGACTTATGGAGCATTATTGCGACATCAAGTCAGCCTGCGCGAATTTAGTCCGAAATGACTGCGACCTAGCAGGCACTTTCGGAATCATTATTATTCAAATATTTTCGATTGTTCACATCTTCGGTTCTGAACTAGAAATTTTATCAGAAAATAGACTTTTCGTCAACCATTGTTAATACCTTGCGATTATTTATCTGCTTTTTGACAGAGAAAGCAAGAATTCCGCGTTTGTCGATACTTTTTTAAGTTTTGTAGTAAGCAGCTCCATTGCTTCCACACTGCTCAGCTCATTAAGCGCTTTACGTAAAATCCAAATAAGCTTTAATTCTTCTGGATCGACCAGTAATTCTTCTTTACGCGTATTCGAACGTTTAATATCAATCGCCGGGTAAATCCGTCTCTGAAATAAATTACGATCAAGCTGTAATTCCATATTACCGGTACCTTTAAATTCTTCAAAAATAACTTCATCCATTCTGCTTCCTGTGTCAACCAAGGCTGTTGCCAGAATAGTCAATGATCCGCCCTCTTCAATATTCCGCGCAGCTCCAAAAAAACGTTTTGGTTTTTGCAAAGCAGTTGAATCAACACCGCCCGATAATATTTTTCCAGAATGCGGAACAACCGTATTATGCGCTCGAGCCAAACGAGTTATACTATCTAATAATATAACGACATCTCTACCACATTCAACCAATCGCTTTGCTTTTTCCAAAACAATTTCCGCCACCTGAACATGCCTCTCTGGCGGCTCATCAAAAGTAGAGCTGATTACTTCAGCTTTAACTGAACGCTGCATATCCGTAACTTCTTCCGGACGCTCGTCAATCAATAAAACAATAAGCACAACATCCTCATTATTGGCAATTATACTATTTGCTATTTTCTGTAATAAAACAGTTTTTCCGCTATACGGAGGAGCGACAATTAAACCCCGCTGTCCTTTTCCGATCGGGGTAAATAAATCCATAATTCTAGTCGAGACATCTTCCGAATCAGTTTCCAGGATTAAACGTGACTCAGGATAAAGCGGAGTAAGGTTATCAAAAAGAATTTTGTCTTTAACTTTTTCCGGAGCTTCAAAATTAACTGCTTCGACCTTTAGCAGCGCAAAATAACGCTCACCTTCTTTAGGTGGACGAATCTGCCCACTAACTGTATCACCGGTTTTTAAATTAAATTTTCTGATTTGACTCGGAGAAATATAAATATCATCAGGACAAGGCAGATAGTTGTAATTAGGTGATCTTAAAAAACCAAATCCATCCGGCAATATTTCCAGTATTCCTTCGCCAAACATATTACCAGCTTTTTCCGCTTGCGCTTGCAAAACTTTAAAAATAAGATCCTGTTTACGCACCCCGCTAATTCCGGCAATTTTTAATTCTTTCGCGATTTTTATTAATCCGGCACCGCTCATTTTTTTAAGCTCACCAATATATATTCCACCATCAGTCTGATGTCTTTCCATTGGTTTACGATCTTCTGTCTGTAACGGTTTAGGTCTAGAACTATGCATTGGATACCGAGAATTACTATCGGCCCTGGTTGGTTTTGCTCTCTCTGGTTTCTGTGGTTTCATACACTCCCTCGCTTTTCGTTTGAAGCATCTAACTGCCCCAAACATTATTTAATCAATTATTTAACAATTTAACTACTATTTTTTTTACTTGAGATTCTGTATTTTTAAAAGTACCGCGATTATCAATAACATAATCAGCGTACTTGATTTTATCAGCTAGTTTTAATTGATATTGCATTCTCTGCTTTGCTGCTTCCTTGTCCATATTCCGATTAAGTTTTGCTCTTAAAAGCTGCTGCGCCTGATTTGATTTTACAACAATGTTCTTATCCATTTTCTCAAACAAACCGGATTCAATAAGTAATACTGCCTCCACAATAAGCAATCTCACATCTTTATTTTTTTGATAAAGTTTTATTTTTTTATCAATGTATTCAAAAATCCAAGGATGAATTATCGCGCAAAGGGCTTTTTGGTTAGCACTATTTTTAAATGCGACTTTGGCTAAACTCCCTCTATTGATTGTTCCATTGCAATCTAAAATCCTATTACCAAATCGCTTTACTATCTTTTTAAAACATTTAGAATTTTTCGCTAGAGTTTTATGCCCAATCCTATCCGCATCCAAAATTATTGCGCCAAAAGCAGTAAACATTTTAGCTGCGGTACTTTTTCCACTGGCTAATCCGCCAGTCAAACCGATTACTATTAATTTACTATCCATAAAATAAATTCTTTTTATTTTTTAGAACTTAAAAGTTTCTTATAAAGCTTATTATACTCTTTTGCTGATTTTTCCCAGGAAAAATTGCATTTCATTGCTCCGGCAACAAGCTTGTTCCAGGTCTCGCTGTCATTATAAACACATAATGCTCTTTTTATTGCTTCCAGCAATGCCCCTGCTTGATAATTATCAAACACAAAACCGTTTCCTTGTTTAGTAAAAGGATTATAATCAACAACCGTATCGGCTAAACCTCCGATCTTTCGCACCAAAGGAATTGTGCCGAAATTAAGACTTATTAGCTGCCCCAACCCGCACGGTTCATAATAAGAAGGCATTAAGAAAATATCTGAACCCGCATAAATTTTATATGCTAATTTTGCATCAAAACTAAGATGTATCGAGGTGTTTCTATACTTATTTTTTATATTCTCGAATAATTTATGATATTTAGGATCCCCGGTACCAAGTAAAACAAACTGAATCGGCATCTGAACTATTTTATCAATAACTTCCGCTAAGATATCTAGTCCTTTTTGATCAGCCAATCTAGTGATTATGCCCAGCAAGGGAATATTTTTACTGACTTTTAATTTGCAAATTTTCTGCAGATCAATTTTATTATGATACTTGCCAGCAATCGCATCCGGTCCATAATTTTTTGTTAGTGTTTTATTTTGCGTTGGATCCCAATCATGACAATTTATACCGTTTAATATTCCAGATAAATCATTTTTTCTTTTCAGCAACACCCCTTCTAATCCGCAGCCAAATTGCGGAGTTTGAATTTCATCAGCATAGGTGGAACTCACTGTAGTAATTTTATCGGAAAACAATAAACCGCCTTTAAGCAGATTTATCCTCCCATAGAACTCCAACCCCTCCATTGAAAACACATCATAGTCAAGTCCCGTCACCGAAAAATCTTCTTTGGAAAAAAGACCTTGATACCCCAAATTATGGATTGTAAAAACAGTTTTGGTTTTTTTAAAAAAAGCATCATCTTTATAAATAGTTTTTAAATAAATCGGGATTAAAGCACTTTGCCAATCATTGCAATGAATAATATCTGGCTTGAATTTAATCTTTTTAGCTAATCTTAATGTTTGCTGACAATAATATGTAAATCTTTCCAAATTATCTCGATAATCTACTCCGTTATATTGGTAAAGATTTGCTCGGTCAAAATATCTTTTATTCTCTATAAAATAAACCTCAACATTATTCTGAATAACTGCAACTGAGGTATCTTTATCTATTTTTTTAATTTCAAATTTCTTAGAATCAATACTTTTATAATAAGGTAAAACAACTTTTATATTTACCCCTAAATTTGCAAGTTCAGGAGGTAAAGTTCCAGCAACATCAGCTAATCCACCGGTTTTCGCAAAAGGCACAACTTCTGAACTACAAAATAATACTTTCATAATTCCCCCCATGAAGCATGCAACCATTCCTCCCCATTTTTTTAAAAACCCTACTGCATATCTCTCCAGTTTTTCCCAGATTTTAAATCAACTTTAATTGGCACGCGAAGCTTAAAAATACTTTCCATACATTGCTTGACTATTTTTTTTACCTGTTCAAGCTCATCATCTGGAACATCAAAAACCAATTCATCATGTACCTGCAAAAGCATACTCGTCTTAAACTTGCCTTGATCCAATTTATTTAATACATTAATCATTGCTACTTTAATTAAATCAGCTGCTGTCCCTTGAATTGGCGTATTCATCGCGGTGCGTTCGGCAAAACTGCGTTGCATCATATTTTTTGTGTTTATTTGCGGTATATATCGCCGCCGATTAAGCAAAGTTGTTACATAACCTGTTTGTCTGGCATGATCAATCTGTTTTTGCAAATAGTTTTGTACCGAAGGATACCGCTTGAAATATTCTTGAATAAACTTCTTAGCCTCAGCATGAGACACATTAATATCTCTGGCTAAGCCATATGCGCCCATACCATAAATTATCCCAAAATTAACTCTTTTAGCCAAATAACGCATCTTTTTATCTACTTGTTCACTCGGAATATCAAAAATCAAAGTTGCCGTAAAAGTATGTATATCTAAATCCTGATTAAAGGCCTTGGTCAAATACTCATCTTCTGACAGATGGGCTAAAACTCTTAACTCTATCTGTGAATAGTCAGCTGATAATAAACTCCAATCCTTTGACTTACTGATAAAAGCGGCACGAATTTTTCTGCCTATTTCTGTACGCACTGGAATATTCTGAAGATTAGGGGTGCTTGAACTAAGCCTGCCAGTAGCGGTAACTGTTTGATTGAAAGATGTATGAATTCGACCACTAATAGGATCAATTAAATCAAGCAATCCCAAAACATAAGTTGACCTAAGTTTAGCCAACTCCCGATATTCTAAAATCATCGCCGGTAATTCATGCTCTAAAGATAGCTGCTTCAGCACTTCTCCATTTGTTGAAAATCCGCTTTTACCTTTTTTGCCAACCGGTAATTTTAATTTATCAAATAAAATTTCACCTAATTGTTTCGGAGAATTTATATTAAATTCACAACCACTTGTCTTATATATTTCAGCAGTAAGTACTTCTAATTTTTTCTCAATACTTTTTTCCATAGAACAAAGAAGGTCTTTATCTACTTTTATCCCCGCGCACTCCATCAAAGCCAAAACTCTGATTAAAGGCATCTCAACAGTGTTAAAAAGCTCTATCAATTCTTTAGCCTTAAGCTCTTGCGCTAAAATATTTTTTATATTTATCTGCTCAATTGCCTGAATATCATAATCAATATTTCTCGCGATATAGTCCCCGGCAATATCTCCCAGAGTCCTGCGACTTGCACCTGGTTCTAATAAATATGCCCCAACCATTATGTCAAAAAACGGACCATCCAGTTCAATATTGTTTTTCTTAAAAACAATACATAGATTTTTAATATCGTAACCAATTTTAAGAATGTTTTTATCTAAAAAAATTTCTTCTAATTGCTGTTTAACATCCGCGATTGTCACTTGATTATTTAGACTGATGCTTATTAGCGATTGCAGACCAGTGCTTATTTCTATACTTTTAATATTATGCAGTTTTTCATTGTCAGGACGAACGCAGAAAGAAAAAGTTTTTTCTTTTTTCAAACTAAGATATAAATCACATAATTCTTTTTTTGTATTAATTTGATGTATTTTAAAGCCAGCATTTTGTTTTGGAGCCTGATCAACTAAACTACTGGATAGATTTTTAAATTCCAATCTTTGAAAAATACCTCTCAATGTCTGTATATCTTGAGTCGTTCCCTTAAGTCTTTCCAGGGATACATCAATTGGAACATCAGTAATTACTGTTGCCAGTTTTTTACTTAATCTTGCCTGATCCGCGAATTCTTCAAGAAGTTGTTTTCTTTTTTTCTGGGTAATCTTATGCGTATTACTTAAAATCCCTTCAAGATCTTTAAATACTGATAATAATTCTGCGGCTGTTTTAGGCCCGATACCTGGCACTCCTGGAATACTATCTGAACTATCTCCGGCTAAAGCTAAAAGGTCTGTTATTTGATTGGGAGTTACTTTAAATTTTTCAAAAACTTGCTCATACCCCACAATTTTATTTTCTTTTTGCGGATTATAAATTTTAACATAATTATCAACTAGTTGCAACATATCTTTGTCGCTGCTAGCAATGTAAACATCCACATCTTCTTTAAATTTAACCGCTAAAGTTGCAATAATATCATCAGCCTCATATCCCGACAATTGAAAAATCGGGATACCGTAAGCGCCAATAACCTCTTTAACCACCTGCATCTGACTGACAAGATCTTCCGGCATTGGCTTGCGATCTTTTTTATAATCCACTTCTCCACCATGACGCAGTGTCGGACCTTTTAAATCAAAACAAACGGCAAGATAATCAGGATGAGCATCTGATTTTAACCTGTTCAGCATTGTTACAAAACCAAAAACTGCCCCAGTAGGAATACCTGTTGATGTAGTTAAATCGCCGATAGCATAATATGCCCGATAAATATATGAATTTCCATCAACAAGATAAAGTTTTTTTCTCTGCATGGATATTAGATATGCCTTATACTATAAATACATAGTTATCAACGGGATTTATACAATGCGGCGGTACCCATGGTTTAAGTGGTTATAGTTTGACAGTGTTTAAACATAAAACTACTTTTTAACTACTGTCTGTCCTGTTGGACTGATTATTCGAGCAGTAACAAAAATCAACAAATTTCTTTTCTGCTTATTATCTACCTTGCGGCTGAATAAATTGCCAAGCAAAGGAATACTGCCCAGAACCGGAATACGGTCAACTCCTTGTTCTACAGTTTCCCGCATAAGACCGCCCATTACCACTGTTTCATTATTATTTACAATTATACTGGCTGTTGCATTTCGCGTATTAAAGAAAGGCTGCAAAAACGGTCTTTCATCAGTTCCATAATTAAAAAAATCTTTAGTTACATCAAATTCACTGACCTCGGGAATAACAGTCATATTAATTGTTTTCTCATCAGCTCCGACATTTGGCGTAACCTTTAAAATTATCCCAATATCGCGAGTTGTAAATTCAACTGGAACAGGAAATGATTGCGTAACTGTATTACCATCAGCATCTTCTACTTTTAGTACTTCGATTTCATATTTTGTAGGATATCTATATTCTTTTACTATTTTTATTACTGCTTCCTGCCCGCTAATCGTAGTGATTTTCGGGGAAGAAAGTGTATTGCTATTAGTATTCTGTTCTATGGCCGAAATAACTGCCTGAAACTGGGAAAAATCTAGTTTACCGTAGTTAAAGTCAGTAGTAGCTGGTGCAGGAAACGTCGAAGCGAATTTTCCATTATTATTTTTATTAAACGGAAATGATGTTGGAGCTGCTGCTCCCTGCCCACTAATCTCAGTATTCATTTTAAGACCCAAAGAGTATAAATCATCTTCCCCGATTTCGACAAATCTTGCTTCAATCATAACCTGAGGAGGATTAACATCAAGGGCTTGTATAACTTCCTCTAAAATTGCTAAATTAGTCGGAGTATTTCGCACAATAAGCGTACTTGTCCGATTATCTAAAAATATCCTACTTGCCTCAGGCCAATCAACAACTTGTTTCAAAACATCCTCAATTGTCATAGTAACCTTACCCGATACTCCGCTTGGACCGCCGATTTTTATTCCTTCATTAGTCTCAACACCCAAACCTTCTTCTCCTAAAATCACTTTACTATCGGGGCGCACACCTTTTATGGTAACAGTATCAAAAGTCGTAAAATAAGTAAAACTAGCTAAGCCCTGAGAAAGATTATATATCCGAATAACTAAACTCTCATTAGCAATATCCGCTTGGGAACTAACCCAAATAAAATCCTTTTCAAACCTATAAGCCAATCCTTTTGAACGCAATATTGATTCTAAGGCCTGAACCAAGCTTACATTTTTAAGATGTATGCCGATATTACCGGCACTAGCAACTGCGGCCTGATCCATAATTATATTGATTCCGCTTACCTCAGATAAAAATTCAAGCACATTGCTAATCTGCGCATTAGTAAAATCAATGCTTACATTTTTCGTCATTGCCTTTTCTTTTAAAGAAGAAATTGATTGTTTTTTTATTTGCCCAGTGGAACTTGTTGTCTTCGGAGGCTCAATCAACCAAGCTTTTTCTGAATCAAGCATTCTTTTGCCCTGCAAAAGCGATAATTCTGTTTTAACCTGACTTCGCTCATATTCTAATTGCGCTTTTTCTAAACCATAAATAATTTCAGATATTTCCGAATTATTCGGTTCCAAGCTCAAAGCTGCATTAAAATATGCTTTTGCTTTTTCAAATTCCAGATTTGCCCAAGCATCATATCCCTTGTTAATTAAATCTGTCAAACCAAGGCTTAAATTCGCTGTATTTACAGTAGCCTTTGAATTTTTCTGCTGAGCAATTTGATTGGCTAAATCCAATGCCCGATCCTGTTCAAAATCAGACAAGCCACTATCCTGAGCAAAAACATTTAAATCCATATTTAAGCAAAAAGATATTATAAGTAAAAAGAAGATTAATCGTTTCATTTCGTTTGCACCATTCCTTTCTGTAACCGTAACTGCTGACCTAACTTAGACAATATCACAAAATCTCTGTCTATGTCAAGCACCTTATAGCCGAATATATCACTATTTTTATAAACTGTTTCAATCTTTCCAGAAATATTGTCTTTAATTTTTGCCATCAATTCATCACTATAGCCTTGTTGCAGATATTTTATATCCAAAGATTCTCCTTTTTTCATTTTTAGGACAACTGAATTTTTATCCAGGTGAGTAACTTTATAATCTCCCACTTTTGCACCCAGCTGAACTAAATAACTTTTATTATTCGCATTAATTTGAGCTACGATCTTGCCATTTGGATAAATAATTCTTCCTTGATATTGAAAACCAAGCGGTTTATATGATATATCCAATAATTCCAGGACAGGATTATCAAACGTTACCCTTTTCTCATCATCTTCAAACGGAACAAAAATATTTCTTTTTATTGCAAGCAAATCAATCGCTGCTTTAGGATCAGGGTCTAAAAGTAAACCTTCTGGCAATAAATCATTATTCTCATTTTTATTTTCAACAATTAAAGCATTTTTCTTCTGCTCCATAGATATTTTATAATTATAACTATTACCTATAAATAAATAACTGCTGACAATAAATAATCCTGCCATAATAAAACAAATTATTTTATCTAACTTATCATATATTTTATTCATATTTTCATATCTCAATAAATTGTAGAATTATATCCGTAGATAACATATTCTTATCCTGATCAACACTCTTGACTTTTAATTGGATTATTTCAAAAATACCAGGCATTTTTGAAATATTCATTAAAAAAGCTTTCATTTGTCCCGAACCTGATTTAATTGATAAAGATATCGGCAAATAGCTAAACTTCTTATCCGCTACCGTCACGGACAGTCTCTGATGAGATAATTTAATATTATCAATTGAGCTCACACCGCTATCTATTGCGCCAGTAACTAGCGCCTCAATTACGTTTAATTCCTGGGTTAAAACATCAGTAATAGCAGCCTCCGGAACATTTATTTTATATTCATCAAATCCTAACCATTCAGACAATTTTAAATTTTTTTTATGCGCTTCTACTTTCAATCTATCCTGAGCGCTAAACAAAAGCTGTTTGAAAGAAAGCGGAGTACTACTAACATAATTCGGCTTTGTAAACATATTATTGATTTTTTCATTCTTTTCTAATAATTGACTTTTATATATTTTTTTACCTGCGATCAATTGCTCCGGATTATTACCTAAAGTTTTTTTGTAAATTATAAGCCTTTTTTCTAAATCCCCTAATTTTGGGTTTAAATTAGAATTGAATAAACCAGCTGCTATAATCGCTAATATCAAACCAGCACAAGTGATTGCGATAAGAACAATACTTGTAAATGTTTTTCTGAAATTTTTGATTAAAAATATTTCCATTATATAAATCTCTATTTGTTTATAAATATTGTCATTGAAAAGTCTATACTTCCATCAGCTTGTTTGCCAACAGTATTCAGTTTTACATCTTTAAAAATATCTTGCGATTTGATTTTATTTTGAAAATGATCTACCGCATTCAAATCCTTACCGCAATTCCCCTCGAGAACAATAGTTTTAAGTTCTAAATTTAAATCTAAATTCTTAATCCAGACTGCTCCAGGCATAGCTTGCGTGATTTTACTCAGTATTTCTATTGCTTGATACCGTGCATTTATAATCGCATTCATTGACTTTTGATTTTTTTGGATTTCATTAATATCTTGCTTCAAAGCATCTAATTGTTTCGCTGATTGTTCATATTGATTAACCTGATTATTTATTTTCTTAAAATAATCAGATAATTCAGCATTCTTACTCAATAACAGCATAAAAAAACCAAGTAATATCAATCCCAAAAAAACAAAAGCGCTTAAAATAAACGGAATTTTTTTACTGAAATTTTTCTTTTTCAAGTATTCTTGGGATAATAAATTAATATTGAGCATTGAGCGGCCATGACCACGTAAAGCTAACCCGATTGCCGGACCAAAGAACTCATTGATTGACATGTCAACTTTTTGGCTAAAACCCAGAAAATTAAAATAATCCAACTTTTCCACAGGTAAAGATAGACTATTCTCAAAAAACTTATCGATATTATCAACTTTGCTCACACCCCCAGTTAATAATACTTTTTTAAAATTCATCTCAGATTTATGCTGAGACTTATAAAAATTCAAAGTCTTAACAATTTCATTGGTCATATCGGTAAGTATCGCGGTAATTGCCTCCGCAATTTTTTGTTCCTGAGTATCAGAAGAAAGCTTTTGTCCATAATAAAGCATTGCAACTTTACCCTGCTCTCTTTTAATTTTCTCAGCCACACCATTATCGACTTTAAGCGCAACCGCGATTGAATCAGTAATATCTTGACCGCCAAGGGGTAAACTTCTTGTCCAAAATTTCTCCTCACTTATAATGATAATATTTGTAGTCTTAGCCCCAATATCTAGAACCAAAGTTTCTTTAAGATCCCGATAAAAATAATGCAAACAATTATACAAAGCAAGATTGCTTACATCAATAAATTCCACATTTAAGGAAAACTCACTGATAATGCTTAAAATGGAACCAGTAAGTTCCTTTTTTACAGCTGCTAAAAGAACACTTAACTGTTTTTTATCCCTACCATATATCTGAAAATCCCAAACAACTTCATTAATCGGAAATGGAACCTGTTGCTGCGTCTCATAAAGCACGATCTGACGTAACTTTTCCGGCGCAGTAATTGGGACTTTAACTAATCTAACAAAAGCCGCTTGGCCGGCAATAGATATACCTATCCGAGTATCCCGATTAATATTCTCTTTGATCAGAAATTTCTTCAAAAAATAGGCGAGTAATTCAGTTTGATTGTGATTATCGGAAGTTACAGGGTAGCTAGTATATTCATGACAAACAGCTTTAAGCAATTTAATTCTGCCCCCCTTATCCTTGCTCAAAAGAGCAATTTTCAAGGAGCTTGAACCAATATCAATACCTAAAAATATATTTTTATCAATAGACATAAAACAACCTAAATATTATTTATCCTTTTTAAATTTAACCAGGTAAGACACTAAGATAGTTTCAATACCCATAGATACCTATTCATCCCTTTGAAAAGGCTTTTTAAAATGGAAGACGCTTGCATTTACACTCGCTTATACAGAAGTTCTAACTCTTATATATTACATAATATATAGCACATTTATAAAGGTTTGTCAACTTATACCTGCTGAATTTAATTTTAACAAAAAATACAAAAATTAAACATGCAACATAACTTATTTTATATCATTAAGTTAGTGACTGAATAAGCGTCATTAAAGGTAAAAACATCGCTAAAACTATTAGCAAAACAACTCCGCCCATGATAATAACCAGAAAAGGTTCCAAAAGTGATGTTAAGGTATTAGCCGTAACATCAACCTCTTCTTCATAAGTATCAGCAACTTTAGACAGCATCTTATCCAAGGCACCGCTTTCTTCACCAACAGAAATCATATTAACCATCAACTGAGGGAATGCCGAATTATGTTCCAGCACTTTAGAAATAAAGCCACCCTCCCTAACATGATCGGAGACATCAGCAATCGCAGTTGCCACTACCTCATTATCAATAACTTCCTTGGTTAATTCTAAAGCGCGCAATATGGGAACTCCGCCTGACAATAAAGTTGAAAGAGTGCGGGAAAAGCGCGCAGCAATAACCTTTTTAGTCAATCCCCCTAAAACTGGAATGTTTAATTTAAAATTATCAATAAACTTACGAAACGTAAAATTACTCAACAACATTTTATAGCCGGCTATTAATCCAACTATCCCCGCTATAAACACATACCATTTAGTTAACATAAAATCACTTAAAGACATAATGCTTAAAGTTAAAAAAGGTAAGGCTATACCCGTACCCTGAAACATTTCCATAAATTTAGGAATAACAAAAACAATTACAAGAATTAAAATCGAAACCGATACAGCAAGAACAAGACTAGGATAAATCAAGGCAGCATTAATTCTTTGCCGTAATTTTAAATTTCTTTCTAAAAAATCAGCCAAACGTCGCAGCACCTGATCCATCGCTCCCCCGGTCTCTCCAGCTTTAACTATATTTATATAAACTTTGGAAAAAGTCACGGGATAATGCGCCAAAGCATCACTAAATGCCCTGCCTGATTCAATCATATCAACAATATCGGAAATAATTTCATTCATCGATTTAAACCGGGATTGTTTTTGCAAAGCGTGCAAAGCACGAACTAAAGATAAGCCCGCATCAAGTAAAACTGAAAGCTGTCTAGTAAAAATCACCAGATCCATCTCTTTAATTTTATGACCAGATAAATTAAGAAAATTTAATCGCGCAAAAAATGAATTACTAATCGAGTCTTTTTTATTATTTTTCTTATCAGGCAAAACTTGAGAGGGATAATATCCCATTGCCTTAATTTTAGTCAAAGCATCATTTAAATTTACTGCTTCGACAATCCCCTTAATATCCGAACCATCTTTTTTTACAGCTACATAATTAAATTTTTCCATTTTCACTGTTTTCTATTTTTGGTTATAAATTGGATTATTAATAATTAGAACTTATATTAATTAGTTCCTCTAAAGTTGTTATCCCTTGAAATACTTTTAATACTGCATCCTCTCTTAATGTCCTCATCCCATTTTTAATTGCTTGTTTGCGCAATTGACTAACAGTTACTCGATCAAGAACAAGTGAGCGCAAATCCTCATCTAAAACCATTAATTCAAAAATACCCACTCGCCCCCGATACCCGGAATTATTACACTGCCCGCATCCAGAACCTTTGTAAAACTTCTGATTATCAACTTCTGCCGGGTCAATCACTGACTCCGCAAACTCTTTTTTTGTCGGCACATATTCTTGTTTACAATTCAAACAAATACAGCGAACAAGCCTTTGAGCCAAAACTGCCTCAACAGCCGAAGCAATTAAAAAAGGTTCCACCCCCATATCAATCAGCCTTGTCACCGCACTGGGAGCATCATTAGTATGCAATGTAGAAAAAACAAGATGTCCGGTCAAAGAAGCATGAATTGCCATTTGCACAGTTTCTGTATCCCGAATTTCTCCGACCATAATTATATCCGGATCTTGTCTAAGGATATGCCTCAAGGCAATCGGAAATGTAAAATTAATTTTTGGTCGTACTGAAACCTGGATTAAACCCGGCAAATCAAATTCCACCGGATCTTCAACCGTAATTATTTTTTGTTCAATTGTATTTATCTGGCTTAATGCCGAATATTGAGTTGTTGTCTTACCGCATCCAGTCGGCCCAGTGCTCAATATTATCCCATACGGTTTTTTAATTAAGGAAAGTATTTTATTTTTTATATCTTCCTTAAAACCTAAATCATCCAATGATAATTGCACTGTTGCTTTATCTAATATTCTAATTACAACACTTTCTCCGAAAATTGTTGGTAAAGTTGATACACGCATATCAACCATTCTTCCGGCAATCCGCACAAGCGTACGCCCATCTTGTGGTAATCTTGTTTCCGCTATGTTCAAGTTCGCCATAACCTTAATCCTTGAACTTATCGCTATGTGCAGAATTTTCGGAGGTGAAACAACATCATAAAGTACTCCGTCCAGACGATAACGTATTTTAAATTCATCCTGAAAAGGTTCAAAATGGATATCGGAAGCCTTCTTTTTAATCGCCTGAATAAGAATTAAATTTATCAACTTAACAATTGGTAACTGCGCCGAAAGTTCTTCTATATTATCCGCGCGAGAAGCTTCTTCAATAAGTTCTGGAATATTATTACTGATCTCAGAAAAAATCTCATCAACACGTTCGATGTCTGAGCCATAATATTTTTTAATTGCCTCAGCAATACTCACTCTGGTTGCTATTTTAGCTTTAATATTACAATTAAACATAAACCGCAAATCATCAATTATACTAAAATTAAATGGATCAGATGTCGCTATTGTAAGCGTTCCGGTTTCAAAATTAAGCGGGAGGATATTATACAAACGAGCAATTGACCCAGGAATTTTTTCCAAAACGTCTGTCGGAACTGAAAACTGTTCCAGTTCAACTGTTTCCAGCCGAGCCTGAATACCTAAAGCATTAAGCAGTTGACCCTCGGTAATAATCCCCATGTTTACAAGAATTTTACCCAAAGGCAAACCGCTTGTCTTTTGGCTTTCAAGGCCTTCTTTCAGATCTACTTTACTTATCAACCCGCGTTCTTGTAAAATAGTGCCGATTGTTTTAAATTTAAATAGATTGCTCATAGTTGATTCCTAAATAAACCTGGATTTACAAACAATTTTCTTATAGTTTGCCTTCGACTTTTGCTCGCATAGCATCTTGGTCAAATGCCTTATCAATCGCATCTTCTGAGCGAATTGTGCCATTTGAATATAATTCATATAAAGAAGAATCAAATGTCTTCATACCATATTTTGCCCCAGTCTGCAAATCAGAAGTAATTCTATATGTTTTCTTTTCTCTAATAAGATTTTGAATCGAAGATGTATTAATCATCAGCTCAAAAGCCGCGATTCGACCTCGGCCAGAAGCTTTAGGAATTAATTGCTGCGAAATTACCGCTAATATTGAAGTAGATAACTGTGTCCTTATCTGTTCTTGTTGATTAGGAGGAAAAACATCAATGATTCTGTCTACAGTTCTTGCCGCGCTGGTTGTATGTAAAGTCGCCAAAACCAAATGGCCTGTCTCCGCAGCTAAAATTGCCGCTTCAATAGTTGCTAAGTCCCGCATTTCACCAACTAGGATTACATCAGGATTTTGACGCAAGCCTTTTATCAAGGCTTCACTAAAACTAGGCACATCTACGCCTAATTCTCTTTGCGTAATAATCCCTTTTTTATGCGTATGATAATATTCTATTGGATCTTCTATTGTAATAATATGCGCATCGCGCTCAGTATTTATAAAATCCGTCATTGTTGCTAAAGTTGTGGTTTTTCCAGACCCTGTAGGTCCGGTAACTAAAATTAAGCCCCGAGGACGATAAAGCAACTGCTTGACCACATCGCTAACTCCAATTTCTTGAAAGCTAAGCAAATGAGTGGGAATTAGACGCAAAGTCAAACCATAATGTCCTTTTTGTTTATAAACAGACACACGGAATCTGGCTATTTTTTCAAACGCAAAACCAAAATCAACTCCCCCCACTTCCTGAATCCGCCGCTGATTATCATTACTGGTCAGTGACTTCATCAATCCCTCAGTTTCTTCATGCCCCAGCGGTTCATAATTTAAAGACATCAATGATCCGTCAATGCGCAGCGTTGGCGGTTTACCTACAGTTAAATGCAAATCCGAAGCATTATGCTTAACACATAGCTGTAATAGTTCTCCAATATCTACCATGTTTTCACCCCCTTCATTTTTAAAAGGTTATGGTTAAGGTTACGATACCCGTTTCGTTTTAGGGCAACGTCTTTCGGCTTAAAATTCATTATTTTTAACCGTGACCGTTACCGATACGGGCTTCGTCACCGACTACCCTTTCCGCTCTATCTGTTCTCTGTTCAATCCACATCGCTCTGAGTAACTCTAACAAGTTCCTGAAAGGTGGTTAAGCCCTCCAACACTTTATCCCGAGCATGCTCTTTTAATGTAGTCATCCCTGATGCTCTGGCCTGCTCCCTGATAACACTGCTCGATACATGCTCACCAGCTAAACGTCTGATTTTTTCATCAATCATTAAGAGCTCAAAAATACCTGTACGCCCCAAATATCCGGTATGAGCACAAAGCGGGCAACCCCCAGCTTTAAAAATTTCGATCTCACTATTTGGTTTAATTTCTAAAATTCTAATTTCATCTTTAGGCGGCTTATAAGATTGCTTACAATCCGGACAAAGCAACCGAATCAAACGCTGAGCCAAAATAGCCTGCAAAGTAGCTCCGACAAGATATGGCTTTATTCCCATATCAACAATTCTCGCTACCGCACTTGGCGCGTCATTTGTATGCAATGTACTAAAAATCAGATGTCCAGTAAGCGCAGACTGCACCGCAATTTTAGCCGTCTCAAGATCCCGAATTTCTCCAACCATTATAATATCCGGAGCTTGTCGTAACATCGATCTTAATACTATGGGGAAAGTTAATCCGATTTTTGTTTTTACCTGTACCTGATTTATTCCGCTTATCTGATACTCAACCGGATCTTCAACTGTTAATATTTTTTTCTTGGCGCGATTAATACTATTTAAAACCCCATAAAGAGTTGTGCTTTTCCCGCTGCCAGTAGGGCCAGTTACAAGGATTATTCCATTTGGCATTTTTACAATGTTTTTAAAACTCTCTATCTGAGCCAAAGAAAAACCCATTTCTTCAATTCTGATAACTCGGCGATCTAGGATACGCAATACCACACTTTCCCCATAATGAGCAGGAAGGGTTGAAATTCTTAAATCAAATTCCTTATTATTTACCACAGTTCTGATCCTGCCATCTTGAGGCAATCTTTTCTCAGCAATATTCAAACCAGCCATTAATTTAATTCTGCTAATTATCGAAGCTTGTAAATTTTTCTCTGGAGATTCCACTTGTCTTAAGATACCATCAATCCGATAGCGGATTCTTAAAGAATCAGTCATAGGCTCAATATGAATATCGCTTGCTCTTTTTTCATAAGCATCAGAAATTAACATACTAACTAACTGAATAACAGGAGCATCATCCTCCGGAAGATTTGCTTCAGATCCAACCAAACCATTGTCAGTAAGCGCAACATCTTCTTCAGATTGATAATGAGTTTTTAGCAGATAATCCATATCTTTTTTTGTTATAAGTTCCGCTTCCACAATAAAGCCTACGGTTTCGGAAAAATAATCTAATGACAAAAAATTTATCGGATCATCTAAACCTACTAAGATTTTATCTGATTCTAATTTAAGAGGAATAATTCTAAAACGTTTTGCAAAGAAGGGATTAAACAGTTCTATTAGTTTTTTTTCAAAAGAATAATTTAGTCCGTCAACATAAGCAAGCCCAAGTTCTTCGATAATCAGTTGAGACAGATTATCGTCATAGCTAACGCCTAAATCTTTAAGGATATGGTCAATACGTTTCTGCACACGCTGTTGAATTTGCCTAGCTTGCTCAAGTTGTACAGAATTAGCGATCCCTTTAGCTTCAAGAAATTCGCTTAATATTTTTTGTTTATTCAGCATTTTTACCCCAGTAGAGAAAATCACTGATTCAAATTATGGCTGAGCAATTACATTTAACAATCAATTTTAATTAATCGCTAGGCTTTATCCCGTTTAATCTGGCTAATCCTGGATTGAACAAGCTAAGACTAATTGGATAAAATCTTCTGCTTTTAAACTTGCTCCACCAACTAAAGCGCCATCAATGTCAGGCTGATTAATCAACACTTTAATATTATCTGGTTTTACACTCCCGCCGTATTGAATCCGCAAACTCTCGGCAGTATCCTGACCAAAATTATCAGATATAAGTTTTCTGATAAAAGCATGTACGGCTTGTGCTTGTTCAGGACTGGCAACTTTTCCAGTACCAATTGCCCAAACAGGTTCATAGGCAATAATAATATTCTTCAGTTCATCCGCGCTAATATCTGCTAAGGAACCTTTGATTTGTTCAGTAATAACATCATAAGTCTTATCATCTTCGCGTTCCTGAAGTCTTTCTCCGACACAAAGAATAGGTAATAAGTCCGCTTTTAACGCGGCTTTTATTTTTTTATTTACATGTTCATTAGTTTCTTTAAAAATACTTCGTCTTTCCGAATGACCAAGAATAACATATTCGCAATGCGTATCTTTTAACATCAAAGCTGATACTTCTCCGGTAAAAGCCCCTTTTTCCTCCCAAAATAGATTCTGCGCTCCCATTTTTATATTAGACCCGTCAACCGCCTGGCTAACACTATGCAGCGCTGTAAATACTGGACAAACCAGTATATCGACATCTTTAACATCTTTCAATTCTATGCTAAGTTGGCGGACAAGATCCAAAGATTCAGTTATTGTTTTATTCATCTTCCAGTTACCAGCGATAATCGGTTTACGCATTATATTCTCCTTAAATGAGCGCATGACTTACGGAGTGTTCTTCACGACGTCAAGTCAACCTGCGCGAATTTAGTCCGAAATGGCTGCGGCCTAGCAGACACTTTCGGAATCATTATTATTATAGGCCTTTAATCCGTTTACTACTTACAAATTACTTATATCATCAGCGGCATCTAAAGCATCAGGGCCTAGAGATCTTATTTCATATGGTGGAATAGCGCCTAAAGGATGCGGATTATTATACACATAATCATTACCCCAAGCATCAATTACTGTTCCTGTAGTAATAGGGCCATTAAGATCTGCTGCTTTAAATGACATATACGGCCCATGCCAGTCAGCATTTGAAGAATTAGCAGCAACATCTGCCAAATCATTAACCATACTTTGATTTCCAGCTGCGGGATAAGCACCGAAATCAGTATGATATAGGGCTAAAGCCGTTTCCAAAGAAGCAATCATTGCTCTAGTTTTATATATCCGGGCTCTTTGCTTTGCTTGATTACCGCCACTTAAAATTATACCCATTAAAACAGAAATTATCGCTATTACCGCAAGCATTTCCATTAAGGTAAATCCTAAATAATTATTTTTTATTTTCAATTTAATACCTTATGTTCTGTTTTTTAAAGCGGCAATTCCCGGTAATTCCAAGCCTTCCAATAACTCTAGACTGGCTCCACCGCCAGTTGAAACATGACTCATTTTATTTACAACATCAAATTTTCTCACTGCGCTAGCCGTATCACCACCACCAATAATACTGGTTGCTGGCAATGTTGCAATATACCGCGCCAAGGCCTCTGTGCCTTTGGAAAAAGCCTCCATTTCGAAAACCCCAACCGGACCATTCCAGACAATTGTTTTAGCTGTTTTCAGTTTTTGTTTAAACAATTCTATGGTTTTCGGACCAATATCTAAACCCATCCAACCTTTCGGGATTTCTTCGCCAACATATTGCACCGCTGCTTGAGCATCAAACTTATCAGCTACTTTATGGTCGATCGGTAAAACAAAATCAACATTATTTTCTTTTGCTTTTTCTAAAATTGTTTTAGCCAAATCAACTTTATCTGCTTCCAATTTAGAGTCGCCGATTTCTTTACCTTGTGCCTTTAAAAAAGTATATGCCATGCCCCCGCCGATTAAAAAACAATCCACTTTATCCATCATATTTTCAATCATTTTAATTTTATCGGAAACTTTTGCTCCGCCGAGAATTGTTACTAATGGTCTTTCCGGATTTTCTACTACCTTGCCCAAATAAGCCATTTCTTTTTCCAAGAGAAACCCGGCAACTGCCGGCAGATAATGCGTAACACCCTCAGTTGATGCATGAGCGCGATGCGCTGTACCAAAAGCATCATTAACAAAAACCTGACCTAATTCCGCTAACTGCTGAGCAAAAACCGGCTCATTTTTCGTTTCCTGAGCATAAAACCTTAAATTTTCTAATAAAACCACTTTTTCACTTGATTGACTAATTGCCCTTTTAACTGATTCGCCCACACAATCATCCAACATCTTAATTGGCATGCCCAGAAGTTTTTCCAGTCTTACGGCAACTGGTTTTAAACTCATCTTAGCCACAACCTGCCCCTTGGGCCGGCCTAAATGACTGATCAAAATAATTTTTGCCGCCCCTTGCTCTAGACAATATTTAATTGTCGGTAAAGCCGAGACAATCCGCAAATCATCAGTAATATTGCAATTTTCATCCAAAGGAACATTAAAATCAGCTCGCATAAGGATTTTCTTATCTTTTAAATCAATATCTTTCACTGTCATTTTATTCATTATGTATCCTCCCCTTATGTTCAATATTTAACAAATTATTATATCATTAAGCCCCATATATTGCAACCAGACAGATTGAAACAGCGGATAGCGATTAGGATAACTGAAAACAGAAGACAGAAAACAAATTTCTAATTGCACTAATTTCTAAAAAACTCAAAACCTTTAATTTGTAACTGCTTTTACTTTATGAACTTTCAACTTTACGAACTTGCGCCTTTATGTTCAGTATTGAGTCTTGAGTCATGCGTATTGCGTAAAAATAACTATTTTTTGCTTTTGTTTCATACTCAATACGCGATACGCGATACGCAATACTAATTATTGGATCACTATTTTATTCAATAGAAATTCGCAACGGTTTATATCTGAGTCCTTAGATTTTGGATTCATGCTAAAAGCTGCAATATGCATTAAAACATCGGAACTTTCTATTTCATACATAAAGCTAAGTATTTTCTGCATTTGCGCTTCACAACTAACATTAATCACAAATTTCTTTACATTCCCAGCAATTTCTACGCCGCCTGGCTTCAAATCAACTAAATATACATTAGTGGTACTAGCAAGGTTTTCCACAATGCGCAACAATCCAGCGGTTTCTTCCTCTTCCGAACCCGCTTCTTTTATATATGATGAATACTTTTTTTCTTCCCTTTCTATGCGAGCGCTTTGCCCAAGAATTTTAACATTCTTAGTCATTTCATATTCAGTCGCTTTTATTTCCTGCTCAAAGCTTTTCATTTTATCAATAATCGGATGAAGTATCGCCCGGTCTAAGAGAGCTAAAAATACAAAAGCTATTGACACGGATAAAACCATTTTTTCTCTTTTTGAAAGTTTACTAATAATTTGCAGCATATGTGATCCCTAAATATATTTTTATTAAATTATTTTGCTAAAACACAGGAAATCCCAAAATCAGCCCAATCTTCATCATCTTTTTTACGCGAAGTAGTATAATTAGTCTTAACATTACTAAAATACTCAGATGCCTCCAAAGCACTGACAAATGTGAACACATTAGACATCGCCCGGGCAGTACCTTTTAAATGCAGTTTTTTCTCAGTATCCATCTTTATATTTGTCAGCATAATTTCTTTTGGTAATATATCGTAAATTGCCGCGACAACTTCTAAACTATACCCTCTATTTGCCATATAATGCTTAACAATCCGCATTTTTTCCATAGCTTTTTCTAATATCTTAGCTTCTTCGTAAGTAATTGAATTTTTCTTTTTAAGATTCTTAAGATATTGACCTTTAAAATAAAGCTCCGTCACAAAAAAACTTCCGGCAATAAGCATCAAGCATATTATATAAATGCCCATCTTAATCAGTTCCTGCGCTCGTTCTTCAAAAGATCGCTTTAATTTTATTTCTTCCGGGATAAGACTCACTTTCATATTTTTTTCAAACAAAGCGGATGCCGCGATATTAAAGAAAGAAATCTTTTTTGTAATTGTCGGAATCTTCGCTAAATCCGCTGACAAGGGAATTAACCCAAAATATGGCATGCTCTGAATCGGAATATGGATTTCGCCAATAACTAACTTTTCTAATTGTTCGATCTTTTCCGTAGCCCCGGTCAATATTAGCAGTTGAGGAGTTTTATCAATATCTTCTGACTGATAAGTCTCCAAGGAGTTTTTTAATTCTTCAATAAACTTTATTTCCGATTTATCCGGATCAGCAGAAATATGTTTAACTCCGATCGGAATATTTCTTGTAAAAATAGGCACGCCTTTAAGGCTAACAATAAAATCTGTAAAATCTGAATCAATATGAACGATAACCACTGGAGAGTCTTTTACTTCTTTTTTAATCTGGCTGTAGCATGCCCGGCTCACACCTTCCGGAGCAAAAACTATTTTTTCAATTTTCAACCCGGCTTTTTCCATAACATCAAACTGCTTTTTAATCGCAGCTCTAGTCACAATTACCAATAAAATTTTTGTATAGCTCTGCCGATAAGTTCCAATATTTATATAATCAACAATAATCTCTTCTCGGGCATAAGGCGTCTGTCTGCCCGACTGCAGATCAATGATTTCTTTTATCTCTTTCACATCCAAAGATGGTATTTCTAAATTTTTTGTTATCGTAAGATGTAAGGGGACAACATTGACCACATAAGGATTTTTAATATTAAAATCCTTAAAAGCCTTAATAATCATCTGAGCTATTTCAGCCTCACTAACACCAGCAATAGAATATTGCGCTAGATTAATAATTGTTTTCTCTTTGTTTAAAGTTTTCATCAGGCCGATACTAAGCTGATCTGCTGAAAAATCTATACCAATTATATCTTTGTGTTTACTCAGTTCCATAATCCCCTTCTACTTGATTATCCGGTGATAATTTAAGATAATTCATTCTCCAGCCTAAAATAAAACCTGCTTTTTTATAATTTTCATCTAGGTTCTTTTCAAAAAAACATTTAATCTGGCAAATATCCTGCTTATTTTTCAAGTTTGCCTGACTTTGAATCAAAAATATATTTGAAAAAACAGTCAGCCGCCCCGAAGCAGTTAGATTACTTAACTGGGCAACTTCACTGGCTGAAACTGCCTCAGATTGAGACAACTTGGCAACAACAGAACTGATATTTTCAAAAACAGCATCATCGCCGTTTGCCGCTATTTCATCTTGCCCGCAGCGGTAAACCAATATTTTATCGATTAATTTATCACTTAATCCCAAGGCTTTTAATACATTTCTTGACGCAGTATTTATATTAACTAAACCTGAACCATACACCGTTATATACGATTGAATTTTCTTAAATATATTATAATCCATTCCCTTGACATAACGCAACTCTTCTATTGATTCAAACTGATAATCCTTGCATTCATAAGAGTTTTTCAGTGCATGATAATAATTATCTTCCGCGCCGTTTGCCAATGACAGAGAATCCGCATCCCGCCAATCAATAATTGAACTAGCTATCTGATCAGCAATATCAGAGTCAATTTTAGCGGATTCAACTAATAAAGCAAGCAATTCTTTACGTTCGGCAGTATTGATATTCAGTTTCGACTGTTCATCAGAAACCCCATAGATAATATTTTGTTCGTCACTTTGCCCATTCGAATAATCATTCGCTGGGTATTCAACTCCGAGCTGAACAACTCCATCATCGAATACAACTCCTGAAAACAATTGATTATTGGTTGAACAAATATCATTAAGATAAAGATATAATTTTTTTTTATCAATATTCCCAATTGCCGCGATAGCCTGTTTTACTCCGGCTTCAGCTATCTGCAATGTTTTACTGCGCGTTTCCATTCTACTTAAAAAATCAATTTTACTTCTCGCGCCCAGCCCTAAGTATAAACCAAAAACACTTAAAAGTCCAAGCGCCCAAAGCACAAGAACTAAAACACTTCCTTTTCTCTTTATTATAATTTTATTTATTTTCATAGACCTTATTAATATTAAATCAGAGTTCAATTGCTCCGATCGGCAGATTAAATGTTTTTCCTTTTTGAATTATCTGGCCTCGGATTTCAAAAACTATGGAAACTCTAACTGCTAAAGGCCAAGCATGTTTATCCTGCTTAGCATAAGCTTCCGGGGGCCAGACATTGCTCCATAAAAAAGCTTTTTTTTGCTCATCAAAAAAATAATAGCTTAATAGAATATTATTGATATTGCTGATTAAATTTCGCGCTTCCGGCTGCTCTTTTGCGAATAATTGTTCATAATCCACATATTGTCGATTAATTTCTTTCATTCCCGGGTCATAGGCATAGTTTACTCGCCCCACCCCTTGATTAAATCCATTCTCCGCTATAAATGTTTTACTAATGCAGGAAAAAGAAAAACTCTTTTCATTGCCAATAAAATCACTTCCCTCCAAGCAAACCCCATTGGCTAAATCCATGCTTATTTTTTCAAAAAGCAAACTGGCATCCATCTGCGGAGATTCTTGATTAACGATCTCCCAAACTTTTAATCCATTAGCAATCATTGCGTACAAAGCAATCGCTATTACGCCAACCATTGCCGTAGCTAAAGTCATTTCGACAAACGTAAATCCGGAATATAATCTTTTTTTTATCATTGCTTATCCTCATCTTTCCAAGGATTAGCATTGCTGAAATAGCTTTTAACTACTGTTTGGCGCTTACTGCTTCTATTTTTTTTACCTTCTGTCCAGTTCATTTGCCCATTAACTTTAAACAACTCCTGAGTTAAATCCACCAATTCCAAGTCCAGCTGCCAATTAAATTCTTTTTGCCCTAAAACCACCTTGCCCGACTGTTTGCTGGGAATAAACAGCCCGCTTTGCTGGTCTAGACTGCTCTGCAACTGCCAGATTTTTTCATCCAAATACATTTGCGCGTTCATTCGATTATCAAACAAGCTGACGATATCTAATGAAGTCAAAAATACTTCAAAAATAACTACCAATCCCACTGCCAAAATAACCGCTGAGATAAGAACCTCAACCAAGGTAAACCCTTTATTTTGGCTGAAACTTATTTTAAGCGATTTAAACTTAAACAACTGATTTAAGCCTGGCTTAGAGAAAAACAACATTTTTAATTCCAATTATTTATATCATCTTCGCTCGGCTGAGCATCCCGGCCTAAAGAAAAAAGATCATAATCCTGAGGGCGATTCTGTCCGGGAGATTTATACTCATATTTTCTACCCCATGGATCAATCGGCTCTTTTTCCAAATACGGACCGTTCCAAGTATTAGCAGTAGCCGGCTTGATTAACAACGCTTGCAAGCCTTCCGAAGTGCTGGGGAATTGACCATTATCCAGTTCATAAAGCTTAAGTCCTGTAGCAATATTCGCATTAATATCAGCATTCGCGGCAGCGGTTCTTGCCTGTTCCGAACGACCGGCAAGCCGGGGCAAAACCATAGCTGCTAATGCGCTTATAATAATAACCACCAGCATTAATTCAATCAAAGTAAAACCTTGTTTTCGCTTCATATCCTACCCCCATTTATTTCAATTTTCAATTTAAGCGTTCAATAAATATTGTTTCCATTGTTTTTCCAGTTGTTCAATACTCCGCAATTGCTGTGGATAAGCAAATTTCAAAGCATCACTAATTGTCTTACCATCTCGCAACTGGCGACTAAAAACAACAAAGCTTTCTGCCCCATATCTTTCCATTAAAAATCCTACCAAAGAAAAAGCCTGTAAATAATAAATATTAACCAGAGCCCTTCCATCCATTTCCAGAATCGGGATTTGCCCATTATCCAAGGCCATACCTTCCAGCTTTATCTGCTGGTCAGTTTCGATTGTTCTTATGTCCAGGTCAATCATCGTCCTAATTGGCAATATTATATTTTGGCTTGCTTGCTGCCTGACCAGAGAAAGTCTTTGGGCTTTTAACTCCGTTTCCTCCCATTGGGCAACTCCTTCATCTAGCCACAAAGGAATATCCGACTTAAAGCCAACAAAATCTCTGAATATTAGATGTGCCAATTCATGAGGTAAAAGCGATTTTAAAAAATCTTTTCCCCAGGCATAACTAATTATTTCTTTTTTAAAATAATCCGCGACTCCATGCGACCAGCTCTGCTGATTAGTCGCTAAAAGATAGGACGCATGATCCGGATAAATATAAATTTTAACTCTTTTATCCCATTTCCAAAAATTCGAATAACGCACATATCCTAAGTTGTCGGCAATAGAATTATAATATTCCTCGGCTTTTCTTGCTACATCAGCAGCAAAATTTTTATCGCTATCTTGATAATAGACAATAAAATGATCTGAATTTAGCTGAGTCCATCCCTGTTCAGCGAAACTCAGCCTATAGCAAAATATCAATAAAAAAAATAAAAGATAAGTAACTGTTTTTTTTATTTTCAATTTAATTAACCATTACATTTAATTGAAATACGGGCAAAAGCATCGACACTATTATAAAACCAACAACAATTCCCATAATTAATATCATCATCGGCTCCAAAAGATTTGTCATGACTTTTACTGCTTCATCAGTTTCTTCTTCATAAGTAAATGCCAATTCTTTAAGTGCCTCTTCAAGATTTCCGGATTCTTCCCCTACGCTTATGAGATTAACCATGAATTTAGGGAAAACAATCGATTGATTTAGCGTTGACCCAAAAGATTCACCTTGCTCAATTGCTTTATAAGCTTTTTTTAGTTCATCCTGCATTATTTCATTTTCCACAATCGGAATACTTCTTTGTAAAGCAGCCAGCACATGGACCCCGCTGTCCAGCAAAAGTTCAAGAGTTCGGCTAAATCTAGCTAACTCTGCTTTCAGAAAAACATCACCGAAAACCGGAAATTTAAGTTTTAGCTGACTAATAAATATCCTTCGTCTTTTTGATGGAGTATTATTTTTAAAATAAAATACTAAGCTTAAACCAATACCCGCAATAATCAGCCACACCCAGCCTTGAGTCAAAAAATTGCTGATACTGATCAATATTTTTGTCGGCAGCGGCAATTCCTGACCTAACCTGGCAAAAATCCCCAATAATCTTGGCATAACAAAAGTCAGCATAAATATAATTGTCCCTGTACCAACAAAAGCCATTAAAAGCGGATAGGTAAGCGCAGTCTTAATATTAGTAAAAATTTGTTCTTGTTTTTGTCTGTATTCGGCAATCCGCAGCAAAGAAACTTCTAATGTGCCGCTATCTTCCCCTGCACGCACCAAGGCAACATAAAGCGGGGAAAAGATCTTAGGATAAGCTGATAATGCTGCGGAAAGTGAATTGCCATCTTTTATCTGAGCATTAATTGTATTTAAGATAGCTTTAAAATCAGCATGTAATGCTTGGTCTGCCAAGATCAATAATCCTTTGAGAATCGGGACTCCTGAACGCAGCAATATTGCCAATTGACGGGTAAAAACAGTTACTTGCTTTGATTTTAATTTTACTTTATTTAATTTTTTATTAGAAAAAATAGCACCCCCAGCATCATGCACCTCTTCGATGAAAATTGGAAGATATCCCATCTCGCTTATTCTGTCAATCGCCTCTTGCCGAGATGATGCATTGATAACTGACTTGATAATCTTATTCGGACCTTTTTTTGCTTTATATTTAAATAATCCCATTTTTATCTTTTCTGCTGTGTTATATAATCATTTATTCTAGAACGCTCAGAATTAGGCAGATCTAAGAAACACGCTGCTATATTATACTGATTTGCCTGTTGATTTATTTGATCGCTTCGGATTACTCGGCACAAACACTTAATATCATCTAGCCCTTCCGGTAAATACAATTCAACATCCAAAATCGTTCCGATATCAAAAGATATTTCTGATTGAAAAAGCATTCCCCCTGAACTAATATTTTGAGTAAAAGCTTCTCTTGTTCTCCCTTTAGCCTGTCCGGTTTTAAACCGGCTATAAACAAACTTTAACCCTATTTCTAATCGCTCATTTACCCTGCGATCAGGAGCATTAATCTCTTCTATTTTTTCCGGTGAATAGCCCATTTCTACTATTTTCTCAAAAGCTTCTTCAATGGTATCAGCATAGATTATTGATTCAATGGTAACCCCAGAAATATTCTTTGTTGCCTGATATTTATACACACCCATAAAGCCCCATCCTATGCATTACACTCACTTGCATGTCGGCTAAGCCAGTTTTTCCAGCGCAATAACCTGATCTTCTTTTGTTCAAAATCGCTGCTATGAGCTTACACTGTTTATATAGCGATTAAGTCTGCTTCTTTCGGCACTTGCTAAATCTAAAAAACAAATCGCTATTTCATAATTTTTATCAGGAACAACCTCTGTACAGCGAATAACCCTTGCTAAACATTCTATTTTTCTCTCATTATTAGGCATTTCCATATTAACATCCAGAATCGTCCCTTTTGAAATATATTCCACAGAATTCAGCAATACTCCTCCGGCACTAATATTCTTAGTAACTCCGATAAGCTCCGGCTCATATTCCAGCTCTCCGGAATCTTTTGTTTTTGTTTTAAACATTTTATAATGCAAATATAACTTGTTTTCTATTCGCTCGTGAATACGCTGATCATGAGACTTTATTGTTTGTTCTATTTTTTCAGGCATCTCCAATTTAAGCATTTTAGAAGGCTTTTCATCTTTTTTAAAATCATATGTAGCTTGCTCAACCGATATCATATTTTCCGGTAAAACATCAGCCTGAGTAACTCTTAAGACTTCATCCGCGGTTGTTTGACCTTCCAAGACTTTGATCCAGCCACTCTGGCGTAATGTCTTCATTCCATCAGCCACCGCGCATTTTTTAATTTCATCGCTTGATGCTTTTTTTGCTGTAAGTGCTTTTAATTTCTCATTCAGTACTAATATTTCATGTATCGCGGTTCTACCATAGAAACCAGTAAAATTACAAGCTTGGCAGCCTTTGCTCCGATAAATTTTAATTTCTTCATCATCATTTTTACCAAGTTCTTTTAATATTTGCGCTTTTAATCCTGGGACTACCTGAATATCTTCTGCTTTACAATGCGGACAATTCAGCCGCAGCAAACGCTGCGCAATAAACGCGTCCACACTGGAAGCTACTAAATAAGGCTCAAGGCCTATATCAATTAAACGAGTTATTCCGCTAGCAGCATCATTAGTATGCAATGTAGAAAAAACTAGATGTCCGGTCAAAGCAACTCTTATCGCTATTTCCGCTGTTTCCAAATCCCTTACTTCTCCTACCATCATTACATCCGGGTCATGGCGCAGCATGCTTCTCAATCCACGAGAAAAATCCAGACCAACTTCCGGAGTTATTTGGATTTGAGTTATCCCTTCAAGCTCATACTCAATCGGATCTTCAATTGTAATTATTTTCCGTTCACTAGTATTTATACTGGATAAGCAAGTATACAGCGTAGTTGTTTTTCCGCTACCCGTTGGTCCGGTAACAAAAATAATTCCATGCGGTTTGCTGATCAATTGCTTGAAAAAATCAAGTTCAATAGAGGTTAGACCTAATTTATCCAAACCAAATAACATAACAGTAGGCAATATTCTAATTACAACACTTTCCCCATGAGGCGTAGGAATAAACGAAACCCGTAGATCAAGAGTCTGCCCTTGAACTTGAACAATTGCTCTGCCGTCTTGCGGAACTCGTTTTTCCACAATATTCAGATTAGACATAAGTTTAATTCGCGACAATATCGGAATAAGGAAGTTATTAATTTCCGGAGAGACATTGGCATCATAAAGAATACCGTCAATCCGATAGCGCAAACGCAATTTACTGCGATAAGGCTCAATATGAATATCCGTTGCCCGTTTAGTAAAAGCCTCGAGAATTATCTGATTTACCAGTTGAATTACCGAGGTTGATTCTCCGGTTTCTTCCAGATCATCCACCAGATCATCTTGTTTTTTACTGGTCACATGTTCATATGCTTTTTGGGCAATTATCTTCTCTACAGTTGAAGCTCCCAAACCATAGTATTTCTTAAGCATTTCATTAACATCCTGCTCCGTGCTTAATACAACATTAATACTATACCCAAGGTGCGTTCTTATCTCATCAAGTATTTTGATATCCAAAGGATAAGCCCGGGCAATTGTTAAAAGCCGATTTTCCAGATGCATCGGAGCGAATTTATAATAGGCAGCGATTTTAACCGGAACTTTTTTAATCAAGGATTTTTCTATGGAGGTATTACGCAAATCAACATATTCTGTGCGGAAATCCTGAGCAATTATTTCCAATAATTCAACTTCTGAGATTTGGGTATTAGCAGCAATGATCGGAATCGGCGAGTTTTGTTTGTTTTCTGCTTTAATAAAACAGCTTTTTAGGTTTTCCTCATCAAGATTCTTTGTTTCTTTAAGCAAACGGATTACCCGCGCATCAATTTTTCTATCCATAATTACTTTTCAAGCTCCGGTAATATAAAAACAAGTAATTTAATGCTCTAATTTTAAACTCTTAACTAATAGCAATAAACGCAGTTAGATGTACCTATATGTATATTTTATTATTACATTGATCAGTGATTTTGTCAATCAAAAGGCAAGTGATTTTTAAGATATGATATGATGTACACCCCTAACTCTAATCCCTACACCCTACACCCTACACCCTATCCCCTACACCCTATCCCCTAATGTAGCGCCCCAATCATGTAAAACAAGTCCTCTCTTTTTTGGTCAAATTCACCGCTCATTATCCGCTCGCAGCTAGATAATGTATCTTCCAAAACCACATATTCTCCATGTCTTCCGGTATAAGCTTCAGCAACTGAAAACGGTTGAGTAAGAAAAAACTGCATTTTCCGAGCCCGCTCATAAATTGTCCTATCTTGAGCAGATAATTCATCGATCCCAATAACCAAAACTATTTTCCGCAGTTCTTCATACCGCTGAAACAACTGCAATACTTGTTGCGAAACATCATAATGCCTTTTCCCCACAATATCCGGATCAAGATTAGCGCATGACGAAAGCAATGGATCAATCGCCGGATAAAGCCCTAGCTGCACTTTTTCACGGGAAAGTACAATAACTGAATCAAGAAAGCTAAAAATCGCGACTACCGCGGGATCAGTTAAATCATCAGCCGGAACATATACAGCTTCAATTGAGGTTATTGATCCTCCCCCTCCTTCAGAGGTTCTAATTCGTTCATGGAATTCCGCAGCCTCGGAAATCAAGGTCGGCTGATATCCGGTTTCTGAAGGAACGCGGCCTAAAAGTGTCGATATCTCCTGACCAGCCTGGAGAAATCGAAAAATATTATCAATAAACAAAAGTACATCCTTATTCTGCCGCTGAATACTTTCCGCCAAAGTAATCCCGGTCATCGCGACTTCATATCTAGCTCCCGGAGGTTCATTCATTTGGCCAAATACAATTTTCATTTTTTCTAAAATATCATGGCGGGCAAGTTCATGATATAATTCATTACCTTCACGCACACGCTCTCCGGCACCAGTAAAAACACAAGTACCTTTATGTCTCTTAACAATATGCTGAATAATTTCCAAAGTAAGCACGCTTTTTCCCATAGCCGCGCCACCAAGAATCCCATTCTTGCTGCCAGTTACCAAAGGAAACAACAGATCAAAAATTTTAATCCCGGTTTCCATTATTTCAAATTTGGTTTTGCTCTCTTTTTTTAAGCTGACAAAAGTTCCTTTTTCCGCCAAGCGGATTGGTCTTGTTTCCGTGGCTTTAATCGGACCTTTATGGTCAATCGGCTCACCCATTACATTCATCAATCGTGTATAAGTCTCATCACCAACCGGAATTTCAATTCCTCCTCCAGTGGGAAAAGCTTGGGCATTCCTTTGTAAATTTTGAGTTGAATTAATTGAAATACAGCGGGCAATATTGCCGGGAGAATGTTCCGCGACTTCTAAGGTTATTCTCAGGCCATCGATTGTAAATGTATGAATTACATCAAACACATTGGGAACATCCGCTTGGTTATCAAACTTAACATCGACTACCGGCCCTTGAACTGCCACAACGATTCCTACTACATTTTTTTTTGCTGTATTATTAGCCATTTAATAACCTCGCCGCAAAGAGTTCTCTCATGTTTTGATCAATAATTTCATGTTTAGCCCGAAAATATTGGAATCGCAGCTTTTTATCCAAGTCCTGAATCCGATCAGTACATTTTTCTAAATGCATAAATCTTGCTGCCTGTTCGGATAATCTAGCCATGCCAAAAATTTCAAATATTTTCTGCCCCAACCACAAATAAATCATATATTCCACAATATCCCCAAATTTTGATTCTAAAATAACATCAGAAATCTGTAAATTATTCATTTTCTGCGATGTTTCACAGACAAAAGGAAAAACTTGCAAAACCTCGATACGCTGTGACGTAAAAGATAATGCCCGGGGAAAAACAATAGCAACTTTTCCGAATTTACCTTTCAAAACATTTTCGATTAAATAGTCTCTTAACTTTAAAGCTTGCTGCAAGCGATTCAGATCATCAACTCCCGGAAAATTCGCGTATACCATTTCCCGTTTCTCGACATACAATTGTCCTCTTTTCCCCACAATTACCATCCGAGAATCAGATATTTTTGCTTCTTCTAATGCTTTATTCATCACTAGAGAGTTTAAACCGCCCAAGAAACCAGCATCAGTTGTTATCGCGACAATTGCCCCTGGTTTATCACTGCTAGTCACAAAAGGATGTCTTACTTGCTGCATATCCAGCCAACTAAAAACATTACTTAAAGCATCTAAATATAAACCATAGGTTTTTATCTTCTTTTCTAGAGTTTGATATTGCGCGGCAGCTACTAGTTTTAAGACTTCGATCAAGGAACCCAAGGATTTATAAAATTCCATATCTCCTTTTAACTGTGCTATCGGAATCATCGCAAACCCCCCGTTCCCTGTTCTCTCAGAACACCTAATTTCTAAAACCTAAAAAACCCCTGATCAAAAAATTCAAAAGCAAAAACAGTCCTTGTTTGCCTATTATTTTTTACATCTTTTCTCTTTTTAGTAACTGCCATTAGAAATTATTTATACTGTAACAAAGTCAGATTTACATTTACAACTTTAAACGGTTACGATTAGGGTAACGATGCCCGTTTCGGCTTACGGTAACGTCTGTCGTATTAAAATTTATTGTTTTTAGCCTAAACCGTTTAACATTACCGATACGGGCTTCGTTACCGTTAAACCTTGCCGAGTATCAACACATCTTTGTTATTGTACAAATTACTAATTGCTTCTACTTTTCTTGGTCCTGATTAAAATAAAAAGAAATCGCTTCTTCAAGATTAGCAATGCTTTCATCAACAATAATTTTAGTATCCCTTAGATTTGTAGAGAAATTAGGAAACCATTCTTTAATTTTTTCATAAAAATCTAATTTAAATTTTCTAATTTGCTCAACCGATAATTCATCTAATACTTCTCGATTAAGCGCGTACATATCCACTACCTGATGCTCCATTGATACCGGTTTATTTTTATCTTGAATCAATAGTTCGGTAATTGCTTCTCCTCGCCGTAACTTTTTTTCCGCTTCTTTTGATAATTCTGTAGTTCTTAACTGCGTCATTGCCACTAACTCTTTATATTGTAAAAATTCCATCCGCAAACTACGGCTCGGCCCTTTTACTGCTGGCCACTGAGCTCTATTTCCAATACGCGATACTGAAAGTCCAACATCAATTGCCGGTCTAAAACCTTTATTAAATAAAGCCGAACTAAAATAAATTTGTCCATCGGTCATTGAAACAAGATTAGTCGGAATAAAACCAGCCACATCACCTTGTAAAGTTTCCACAATCGGCAGAAAAGTCATTGATCCTCCACCCAAAGCCTTGCTCATCTGCCCGGCTCTTTCCATAAGCTGCGAATGGGTATAAAAAATATCACCGGGATAAGCTTCTCTGCCAGGAGCGCGTTTTAACAACAATGAGATCTGACGATAGATCCAGGCATGTCGCGTTAAATCATCAAAAACAACTAAAACGTCTTTGCCCTGTTGCATAAAATATTCGCCGATCATTGCCGCTGTATACGGCGCTAAATATTGTTCGCCAACAGAAGTTGAGGCAATCCCGCTGACAATCATCGTGTACTCAAAAACTTTATGTTCTTTAAATAATTCAATTGTTTTTACTAATCCAGAATAAGTTTTTCCAATAACACAATAGATGCAGATAACATCTTTTCCTTTTTGATTTATGATAGCGTCAGTTGTTACCGAGGATTTACCGGTTTGCCGATCGCCGACTAAAAGCTGCCTTTGACCAAGTGCCAATGGCATAATCGCGTCAATAATCCTGGTGCCGGATTCTAAAGTCCGTTCAACAGTATCACGCTCCATAATTCCCGGAGCATCTTTGAATACCGGAAACATATCATCAGTTTTAATTTCGCCTTGCCCATCAACTGGTTCACACAAAGCATTAACAACTCTCCCGACAAAACCATCTCCTACAGGCAAATACAGAGATTTTGCTTTACTATATACTTTATCGCCAGCGCGGATTTGCGCTTTTGGCCCAAGCATCAGGATCTGCACCTCATCCTGCGTAAATCCCATCACAATCCCACGCAAGTTATTGGCAAATTCAACAATTTGACCATTAACACAGGAAGGCATATCTTCCGCTAAAACAATAAACTCGCGCACAGCCTTTACCCGTCCGACTTCCTTTACGTCAAACTTTATATCATGAGTTTTATTCTGCGGTTCCGGTGAATGACTCATGTACTACCTCCCTGATCTTATTTGCAAAGCTGCCGTCAAGAACTAATGTTCCAATATTAATAATTATCCCCGCAACAATTTCTGGCTGAACATTTGCCTCAATTGATAAATCTAAATCCAAATGATCCACAAGATGTTTATGTAAATCCGCTTTTTCCTGTTCAGTCAAAGCGAAAGCTGTAATAACTTCAACCTGAGATACATCATTCGGTATCCGCAGCCGATCTAAACTATTTAACCCCTGATTAATTAAAGACCTTACCCATTCTTCATGAATATCTCGACAATTTTTTTCCGGCAAAACTTTGCAGATTAATTCAGCCGCGCGTTCCACTGCCTTATCATTAACATTTTTATTCATTTCAGCCACAATAGTTTCGCAAGTTTTCTTAGCCCGCGTCATCAGTTCTTCACTTTGGACATGTGCTTGAGTGATAATTTTATCTCTTTCCTGTTCTATTTCTTTGCGGCATTGTTTCTCAATTTGTTCTGCTTCATCTTTTGCTTTCTTAATCTTCGCCGTGTATTCTTTTTCCGCTTGTTCAATCTTCTTCTGCATTTCTTCTTGTTTATCGGTATTCTCCTTTATCATCCCCTGAAGATGAGACGTCGCGCTGGTTACATTTCTCGTAAGCAAATGTTTGAGAAAAAAAGCAAGTCCTCCAAAAATAAAAATCTGTAAAAGGATAAAACTAACTATAATCATTTAGCACCCCTATGGTTATCAAATCAGTTTTTTTATGTAAACTCTAACAAAGGCCTGTTTACAATTACAACTTTAAAATGTTGCGGTCAAGGTTACGATGCCCGTTTCGTCTTGCGGTAACGTCTGCCGTATTAAAATTTATTGTTTTAGCCTAAACCGTTAAACTTTACCGATACGGGCTTCGTTCCCATTAAACCTTGCCCAGTGTCAACACGTCTTTCTTATTATACCGAAAAAGTATTAATAAGTCATTATTTGACCGCATCCAACACAAATAAACTTATTGCGCGATTATATCCTTTAGCCAGTTTGAAACAATTGAAATATTATTAACATCGCGATAATTGCCAATGCTTCAGCGAAAATCAGAGTTATAGTCATTGCTGTAAAAATTTTCGGCGCGGCTGATGGATTTCTTCCCAAAGCACTGATGCTGGCAAAAGCCGCCGCAGCCATAACCCCGCATGGCCCTAATATACACAAAGCAAAAACCATGAGCAATATTATTTGTCTTGCCATAATAATTTACCTTCCTAATTAGTCCTCTAATTTTTAAGTGCTTCTTTTTTCTTCGATAATAACAGTCACAGAATTCCCCCCTACCTGTACCACTCCGCGGTAAATAGGAATCATTTGTTCATCAATTATAATCGTACCTGTTAGCAATCGACTTAAAAGTTGTTTATGAAATGGCAGGATTTCGAATACCCCACTTTCCCCAGGCAGAATTAAGCGTTCTGCCTTACCCTGAAAAACAATCTTTTCCGGGTTTAACACTGTTACATTTAATAACTTTTCCCCCATTGCAATCCTTTGCCCCCTTTGAAGCCGAAAAACGAGCGCTTCGCTAAGACGAAGAACGAGAGACGAAAAAATCCACCTTCTTAGCAAATAAACGAGTGCTCATTATTCGTGCTTCTTGTTACACCTATAATCTAATGTTTTGTCTTAATATAGTTGCCTGTCCCGCCGTTATGTGACAAGGATACTTTTTAAAAACTCTAAACCCTATACTCAATACGATATACTTTTTTAAAAAAAATGCGTCGTAAGTCGTGCGTATTAGGCAAAAACACATCTTTTCGCTAAGCCTGAGCCTGCGTCGTGCAGGCCCAGCCGCGCGTTCTCACTATTTTGACATCCTTGTCAAAATTAAGTTCGAAAGCGCCGCTCAAAGAGAATTTTTGCCATCAGCCAAGCGCTTTCATGTTTTTGCGTCCTTCGTCCCGCAGCTTTTGCTTTTTCGTCCTTCGGACATTTTAAAATGAGCGCCTGACTTACGGAACGTTTTTTGTGACGTCAAGTCAGCCTGCGCGAATTTAGTCCAAAATGACTGCGGCCTAGCAGGCACTTTTGGAATCATTATTATTTCGCCTGACTTACGGAACGTTTTTTGTGACGTCAAGTCAGCCTGCGCGAATTTAGTCCAAAATGACTGCGGCCTAGCAGTCATTTCGGAGTCCTTTGATCACTATTTCTTTTCTTTTTCCTTTTCAGTGTCCCCTTCTTCAGGAAAAGAAAACTGTTTTGCTTTAGAAAGCACATCCTGCGTTAATCCAGCTTTGCGATACCAAGTAAAGAAGAATACCACTGCCAGCAATCCGATAAACAGTATTACGATAATAATGATCTTCCAAGTCATTGCCGGTGAAAGAGCGCCTACCTCATCGGGATTGACAATCATCAATTTTTCCATATCTGTAAGTTCTGCTTTTAGCTTATCAATCATCAGAATATTTGCCCGATAAGCCCCAATATGCTGCTCTCGGCTCAGCGTAATATCATTCTGCTTGGCAATTACTTCATCAACCGCTGCATATGTTTTCTCAGCTAGCTTACTAGTTGCTTGTGCATACTCTGTTGATTCCAGAGCACTGGCAAGTTTCGTTGCTCTAAGTTTAAGCACATCCAAACTTGTCTGCGGAATAATCCAGATATCTTCTATCTCAACTTTGAATACGCGAACTTCTTTAGGAGCAAGTTCTATTCTATCTTTAAATACATAGTATATTGATTGATTCGCGTCAAACTCAACATCCAATCCGCCTGTATCCATTATATCATTCGGAGTGACTTCTTTAGGTAAATAAACTTTTACCTTTGTGATCTGCGACATAGTGCTCGATGGATTAGCCGCAACCACATTTACCACCAAACTACCAGTTGACAATGAGGTTGAAACCATTGGCTCATCTTCCATTCCGCCAAACTTGTGCTCAAACAACTGCTGCAAGAAATTAACAATACTCTTAATACTTTCCGTTCTGCTCTTGATTTCTTTCATTGTCGGTGAATTACTCAATGCGTCCTCAACCATCGCTGAAATATCATAACCTTCTTCACCGGCAAAAGCCTGTAAGCGCTCCATCAAAGCATTAATATCTTCCGCCATTTTCGCGCTGGGGCCTTCTTTAGCCATTAAAGCTGGCAGATCATCAACAGAATCTTGTAAACTAGAAAGCGCCTTTCCGATATCTCCTCCGGTTGCTAATGTATTTTTCAATGCGTCAACCGCTTGCAAAGTCTGATCCGCAATCGATTTAACCTGAGGGATAGACGATGCTAAACCTTCAATCGATGTTAATGATGTTGACTCAACCATTACAGACCCAGCCTGTAAATTTCCGGTTGAATTTTCCGTTACAACTACTGTAAACGCTTTACCTGGTTTAAACTGAGTACCATCAATATACAAATCATATCCGTATAAACCAGCAACTGATGTTGATTCAGTCAATATCTGTTGATTTCTCAGCATTGTTCCATCATAACTAATAACATCCATCAATGGCATTAATCCCGAAGCTATTCTAAAACGAATATTAACTGTTCCGCCGGTCAGTACGGTTGTCGGCAGAATCAATTCCCCTGATTGACGTTTAGCAATAGTTTCCAGCTCTGCTCCAGCCGCAGTTGCCTGGTCAGCACCTTCTTGTAACTGATCAATCGCGACCTGCGATCTGGTTTCAAAAGCCGTCATACTAGCATCAACCGACTGTTGCATTTGTGTTGTTTTTGTATCAATAATATTTGTCTGCTCAGTCATCTTAGTATCAATCAATGTTTTTTGTTCAGCAATACCCGCATTGATCGTTGCTTCAACTCCTGATTGAAAAGCCGGCAATGTAACATCACGCATGCTTTCCATCGCTGCTTGAGTAGCAACCAGCTGTTGAGTTTCTGTAATATTAAATGAAGTCGGAGTCTTAAATTCCGCGCCTGAAGCATTAGTTATTTTAGTAACAACCGTATATACTACTGATGGCAATAACCCAGTGGGAGCATTCCATTTTAAATTGAAAAATCCCGCGGCATTCGGAGTATCGGAAAATAAGCTGTGTACCAAAACTCCATCATCATTATATACATCAATCGTTACTGTTTCCGCGCCAGATACCGCATATCCATCTCTTTCTAGCCAGGAAGCTATTTTCAGCACATCATTGGTTGCCTCATAGGTAACTTCTGAATATGCCCGCCATATATGAATAACTGTTGTTTCCATATACAGAGTATCTATTGCTTTATCCGCGTTGACTTCAAAGCTTGCCTGTTTATCTCCAAAACTAACTTTTGACCATACCGCTGTCCATAAGCCATACGGTAAATCAACTGTAACTGGTGAACCTAAAGGCGCTCCTGGATTATTCGGCATGGTTGCTGTTGCCCAGATATCACCTAAATTTGATGACGCGTCAACCGTTAAAGTTGACAATTCTTCATTGGTGATCAAATCACGGATCTCAAACGAAATAGTATAATAATCGATTTTAAAATTAGCGTTTGAATCATCATAGGTATTGGTTGGGTCACGCGGATCAAGTATTCTTACTTTCACAGTAGATGATCTGTCATCCGGCACACTCCAAGCATATGAATTAATATTAACTTGTCCGCTGACTATTGAGATATTATTCAATCCAAAATTATCTTTGGAATATCTAATATCCACAATCGGAACGGTTCCCGCTGTTGTCCAGGTAATTGGGTGCGATTCTCGGGTTATCCAGCGTTCTCCGCCATTCGGGCTGGTAAGAATAATCTGTCCGCCAATAGTCAGATCATCATCAGATACATCAAATACAGTATTATCATTTGGATCTTCCACCTTTACTTTGACTGTTAGGGAAATATTATCCGGTACTGTCCAAGCATAATTAAATGTTCCGCCGCTTCCCGCGCCATTTGGGGCTGCGGCATTAATCACATTCGGATAAGTTATGCCGCTGTCTGTTGAATAAGAAAGTTTTGCGCTGGCTAAAGTTCCGCCCCATGTCCAGGTAATATTATGACTAGAGCCAACAATCCAATACTCCCCGCCATTTGGCGCATTCAAAGTAAAGAATCCCTGCATTCTGAAATTAGCATCTGAATCATCATACACCGTTGCATCCGCGGCATCCAGCACTCTGATCCGAGCGTTTGCTGTAGCCGTATCCGGAACTGTCCAAGCATAGGTCTCAGTATTAACCGCGCTGTTGGTAACTGTATTTAGATAAGTTGCTCCTGAATTAGTTGAATACATAATTCTTACAGTAGCAATTGTTCCAGTGGTGTTCCAAGTAATATTTCTGACCTGATTAATTGCCCATAATTCCCCGCCATTCGGCGAAGTAACTGTAAACGCGCCTCGGATTTTAAAATTAGCATTGGAAATATCGTAAGCATCGCTATCCGTCGAACTCTTGACTCTTACTTTAACTGTAGTTGATATTGAATCTGGAACAGTCCAGGTATGAGCCCCATCGTTTGGCGTTGAGCCGACAATCCCATTAGCAGTCAAGAAATCGTCTGTTGAATAATGCAGATCAACATTAGCCACTGTGCCTACACTATTCCAGGTGATTCCATAGCTATTGTTAACTGTCATAATTTCTGAACCATTAGGAGTAAGCATTGTAAAAAACGCTCGGATCTTAGCATTGCCATTGGATGTATCATAAGCCGTTGAATCTGCTAAATCACTGACCCGCACTCTTAATTGGGCGGTAATACTATCCGGAACAAGCCATTCATATACTCCGTCATTATTCGTTGCTGAAATAATATTCGGATAACTTGCGCCACCGTCAACTGAGTATTCAATTCTCACCTGGGACATTGTTCCCAGCCAGGTCCAGGTAATGTTTTCAATATCATTTACATTCCACATTTCCCCGCCATTTGGCGCAATTACTGTAAAATCTCCGGTAATTCTAAAAACAGCATTAGAAGAATCCGCAGCTCCGATATCATTGGAATCAAGTACTTTAACTTTCACATTATCTGATATTGCATCCGGAATTGTCCAAGCATAACTGCCGACATTTACCTGATTGCTGACAATCGGCTGGATATCAGTTACAAAATCATCGCGAGAATACTGCAAAGTAACTGTTGGCGCTGTTCCCACGCTGGCCCAAGTAATATTACGCACTGAACCGACTCTCCATTGTTCCGCGCCATTTGGCGTACTCAGCGTAAATCCGCAGCGGATCCGAAAATCACCATTGGATATATCATAAGCCTGTGAATCATTAGGATCAGATACTTTTATTCTACAAGTTCCGGCTACAGCATCTGGAATTAACCATGAATAGGTTCCCACATTCGGTAAATTATCCGCTATTAAATTATAGGTAGATCCGCTATTAATTGAATATTCCAATTTAACAAACGGTAATGTTCCATTCCAGGTCCAATTAATATTCTGATTAGTTCCAACTCTCCAGCCTTCGCCGCCATTTGGGGAGCTAATCATGAAACTGCCTTGGATTTTAAATACCGCTGCCGAAGTATCCGTTACCGTTAGATCAGCAAGATTAGTGATTCTCACTAAAGCCTGAGTTGTAATTGAATCCGGTACTGTCCAAGCATATGATCCGGTATTAGGGGTGGAAGCAATGATCGGCACAAAATTTGTTCCGCCATTATCTGAGTATTCAACCAATATATTAGCAATTGATCCGACTCTATTCCAAGTAATAACCCTTACACCGCCCACAGCCCATGTTTCTCCGCCATTTGGCGCGGTTAAGATCAAATCACCTCTGATCTTGAAACTATTATTTGATTCATCATAAGCACTGGTATCAGCCGCATTAGCTACCTTGATCTTACATTGGCTAGAAATAGCATCCGGAACTGTCCAGGAATATGACCCTGCATTAGCCAGGGACAATGATATTACAGTCCAGCTTGCACCCGCATTAGAGGAATAATCCAGTCTGATATTCGGTACTGTTCCTGATGAAGTCCAGGATATGGTTTGAGCGGAATTTACTACCCATGTTTCTCCGCCATTTGGCACCAATAAAGTAAAATCAGCTTTGATTTTAAAATCAGCATCTGATGTATCATAAACATTCACGTCCAAAACATCAGAAACTCTTACTCTCAAAGTATTATAAATCGCGTCCGGAATTGTCCAAACATAATTTAGCGGCGCGCCGGCTGCTGAGGCGATGATCAAATTCGGATATGTTGCTCCGCTATTAGTTGAATATTCTAATTTCACATTAGCGATTGTTCCATTCATTGTCCAGCTAATATTCTGGGCTGTAGCAACACCCCATTGCTCTGCCCCATTTGGCGCTGTCAATGTCAAAGTTCCAATGATTTTAAATGCGGCATTTGATAGATCATTCGCATCGCTGTCATTAACATCGGATACTCTTACCAGACATTGCTCAGAGATTCTATCCGGGACTGTCCATGAATACAAATCAATATTAGGAACTGTAGCAGTAATCAATGTCCAATTAGAACCATTATTACTTGAATACGATAAACGCACATTCGTTATCGTTCCAAATGTTGTCCATGTAATATCATGCACTGAATTAACTGTCCATTGCTCGCCGCCATTTGGAGTAATAATGCTGAATCCACCGCGAATAATGAAGTTTCCGTCAGAAACATCATATACAGATAAATCCGCCGCGTCCGCGATTTTCACTCTGATCAAGGTTCCTGGGTCATCCGGCACATTCCAAGCATAAGTCTGCAATGCAGCGTTTACTGAACCAATAATCGAGTAGGGGAATGTTCCTCCCCCGTCTTTCGAATAATCGATTCTCGCGTTAACAATTGAACCAAAGCGTGTCCAGGTAATATTTCGATTATCATTTATCAGCAAAACTTCTCCGCCATTTGGATAGGTTAATGTCAGATTACCTCTGATTTTGAAATTCGCGTCAGATACATCATTAACTACCGATGGATTACTGATATCCGATATTTTTATCCGGGCAGCAATCGATATCGCGTCCGGAATCATCCAGCTATATGAACCAATATTCGCCGCTGTGCTTGCTGTTATAACCGTGGGATAAGTAACTCCGCCATTTGTCGATAGATCTAATTTAACATCGACAATTGAACCCATGGTTACCCAAGAAATTGCTTGGGATGTACCTACTGGCCAAACTTCCCCGCCATTTGGCGCTGAAATAATCAGCTGACCAATAATATCAAAATCAGCATCTGACTGATCATATACAGTTGGATCTGATAGATTGGTTATCTTCACTCTAGCCTGTGTAGTCAAATTATCCGGCACACTCCAAGCATATGTGCCTAAAGCCGCGTTCAAAGATGCTGTGATCACATTCGGATAAGTTGCCCCGGCATCAACTGAATATTCCAATTTAACATTGGAAATTGAACCAGTAACTGTCCAGGTTATATTTCGGCTTGAGCCAACTTCCAGCACTTCTCCGCCATTTGGCGTATCTAGATGCAATACACCTTTGATTGAGAAATTAGCATCAGAACTGTCATAAACCGTTGAATTAGCTGTATCCGTTATTCTTACTCTCACCTGATTGCCGATCGCGTCGGGAATTGCCCATGGATAAGCCCCCAAAGATGCGTTTACAGAAGCAGCGATAACATTAGGATAGGTTGATCCGCCATTGATTGAATATGTCATCGAAATATTCTGAATCGAACCAGTGGTTAACCAAGTAATATTCTCCGCGGTATTTACTCTCCATTGTTCTGTTCCATTTGGCGCTGTTAACTGTAATCCGCCGCGGATAGTAAAATCAGCATTTGATTCATCGTAAACTGTTGAATCCGTTGCGTCAGTGACCTTAACTCTCGCGTTCAAAGTTAAATTATCCGGAATAGTCCAAGCATATGTTCCCAATGCCGCAGTGGTCGAAGCAATTATTATATTCGGATATGTTGAGCCGCTATCCGATGAGTAGTCGATTTTTACATTAGCAATTGATCCGACAATACTCCAAGTAATATTATTCGACGCGCCTACCAACCAAGATTCTGACCCATTCGGTACTGTTAAACTAATGTTGCCGCGAATTTTAAAATTAGCATTAGAAATATCATTAGCATTAACATTAGCAAAATCACTTACCCTTACACGAACTTGGGAAGAAATTGAATTAGGTATTGTCCAAGGAAAAGATCCGGTATTAGCCGCTGAACCAGTGACTACACTCGGAAATGTTGTTCCGCCATCAGTTGAATATTCCAGAACAACTGTGGTCACACTTCCTACGGTTGTCCAAGTAATATCATGCGAAGAACTGACAGTCCAAACTTCTCCGCCATTTGGCGCGGTAATTGTGAATCCGGCTTTGATCGTAAAATTAGCTGCTGATGTATCAAAAACTGTAATATCAGAAGCATCTGCTACTCTGACTTTAACTGTAGTCGAAGTCGAATCCGGGATTGTCCATGTAAAACTCAAAGCACCTGCCGGAGCTGATACACTAATTGAATTAGGATATGTTGTTCCGCTATTAGTTGAATAATCCAATCTAACATTGGCAATTGCCCCTACTCTTGTCCAAGTAATATTATGATTTGTGCCAACATTCCATTCCTCTGCTCCATTTGGAGATGTTAAATTCAGCACTCCCACAATCTTAAAATTAACATTAGTTGCATCATAAACCGTAGCATCAGTTGTATCAGTTATCACAACCTTGACCTGACTAGATATATCATCAGGAATTGTCCAGCCATAGCTGCCGGCTCCCGCATCAGTGGAAGCAGTTATTGTATTGGGATAAGTCGAACCGCCGTCTGTTGAATATTTAATGCTGATATTTGAGATAGTCCCGGTTCTTGTCCAAATTATATTTTGACTGCTGGCAACACCCCAGGCTTCTCCGCCATTCGGACTGGTTACAAGCAATGAACCTTTTATCTTAAACACAGCATTAGAAGTATCATTAACACTGGCATCACTTACATTCGATACTCTGACTTTAAGATTTGAACCGATCGCATCGGCAACTGCCCAAGCATAGGTTCCGCTCATTCCGCCGGTAGAAGCAATAATTAAATTCGGGTATGTTGCCCCATTATCCGTTGAATATTCTAATTTCACATTAGCGATTGTTCCGGTTGGCGTCCAGGTAATATTCTGACTAGCACCGACAATCCATTCCTCACCGCCATTAGGTACGTTTAAAGCTAGAACACCTTTAATTGTAAAATCAACATCTGATTCATCATAAACCGTTGCATTAGCAGTATCAGTAACCTTCACTCTGGAATTACCGCCAATCGCATCCGGAATACTCCAGGCATAAGTTCCCGCTACTGCTGCAGTAGATGCGATTATCACACTATCATAACTTGTGCCGCTATTAGTTGAATATTCTAGTTTAACTGCCGGAATACTGCCGGTCATTGTCCAGATAATATTCTGGGTAGTTCCTACATACCAGATCTGTCCGCCATTGGGTGATATTAAAGTCAAGGAACCTTTGATCATAAAATTAGCATTTGAAGCATCATTAACACTGGCATCCGCGGTATTCGATACTCTTACCCGCAAAGTGGTACTCAATGCGTCTGGGATTGCCCAGCTATATGTACCTGTTGCCGCATTTGTCGAAACAATAATCGGATTTGGATATGTTCCTCCGGAATTCATTGAATAATCCAAAGCAACATTAGCAATTGATCCGGTTCTCGCCCAGGTTATATTCTCACCACTGCCAACTATCCATTGCTCTCCGCCATTTGGCACTGTTAGGTTTAAAGCTCCTTTGATTGTAAAATCACTGTTTGATTCATCATAAACCGTTGCATCCAGAGTATAAGTTATTTTAACCCTTAACTGCGTCCCGATATTATCCGGAACAGTCCAAGCATAAGTTAATAAGGAAGCATCCACTGAATTGTTTATACTATTCGGATATGTTACTCCGCTATTCGCTGAATATTCCAGTTTAATAATCGGAATCGAACCATTGCGTATCCAGGTAATATTCTGGCTAGTGCCTACTATCATAGTCTCTCCGCCATTTGGCGCGGTAAGAGTTAAATCACCTCTGATTTTAAAATTAGCATTTGAAGTATCCAAAGCCTGCGGATCATTTACATCTGATATTCGAACCCTTACAGTTGAATACAGCGCGTCTGGTATTGCCCAAGCATATGTATTTGTATTCGATACTGAGCCAACAATTGTATTAGCATATGTTGATCCGCCATTAGTTGAGTATTCTAATTTCACATTAGCCACAGAACCAATCGTACTCCAGGTAATATCTTCCGAATCAGCTACTGTCCAGACTTCTCCGCCATTCGGCGCGATGATTGTGAAAATTGCCTGTATGCTGAAATCAGCAATTGAGCGATCATCAACTGATATATCCGAAGCATCTGATATCTTTACTCTGGCGGTTGTAGTTGTTCTATCGGGAATTGTCCAATAATATTCCAAACCACCGGCAGGAGTTGATGCAATAATTAAATAATCATAGCTGACTCCGCTGTTTATTGAATATTCTAATTTCACATTGGCAATCGAGCCAACCATTGTCCATGATATTTTCCTTGACTGCCCAACACCCCATTGCTCTGCTCCATCCGGCTGAGTTAGATTAAGTGAACCCACAATTTTAAAATTAGTATCACTTATATCCAATACTGTTGCATCTAATACGTCAGCAACCCTTACCTTTACAGTTGAATTTGGATTGTCCGGAATTGTCCAGCTATAGCTTCCGGTTGAACCATCAGTTGATGCCACAATTGTAGTTGGGAAGGAAACACCGCCATCCAGTGAATAAGCTAAAACAACATTCGCAATTGATCCGGTTCTCGTCCAAGTAATATTCTTACTTGTTCCAATACCCCAGGCTTCTCCGCCATTTGGTGCGGTTAAAAGCAACGCGCCTTTGATCACAAAATTTGCGTTTGAAATATCACTTACACTTGCATCTGTTGTTTGTGAGATTCTAACTCTCAACTGTGTTCCAATCGCGTCTGGCACTGTCCAAGCATAAGTACCTGTTCCCGCGTCAGTTGAGGCAATAACCAAATTCGGATAGGTTGAACCGCCATTGGTTGAATACTCTATTTTAATATTCGGGATACTCCCGGTTCTGTTCCAAGTAATATTATGGGCAGAAGATACTATCCAGCTTTCTCCGCCATTTGGAGTGACCAAAGTTAAAGTACCTTTAATTGTAAAATCACTATTTGATACATCCGTAACTGTTGCATTAGATATGTCTGTGATTTTAACTCTTATCCCTGTGCCTAATGAATCCGGTACCGACCAATTATAAGTCAAGGTACTGGCATCTTCAGATGGAGCAATCATATTCGGATAAGTTGAACCGCCATCTGTGGAATATTCCAGTTTAATTGTTGGGATTGATCCATTACGTATCCAGGTAATATTGCGCGCTTCACCCACATACCATACTTCACCACCATTAGGAACGCCTACCTGCAAATTACCTTTGATTGTAAAATTAGCATTTGAAGTATCAAAAACTAGAGCATTATCCACATCCGATACTTTAATTCTTACTGTTTGCGATAAATTATCCGCAGGAGACCAAGCATAGCTCTCGCTGCCGGCTCCGGTTGCCGCGATAATCAGATTTGGATATGTTGTTCCACCGTCAGTTGAATATTCTAATTTAACATTAGCAATGCTTCCAAAACGATTCCAAGTAATTGTTTCCGCGATTCCTACTTCAAATTGCTCTCCGCCATTTGGATAAATCATGGTCAAAGCGCCTTTGATCGTAAAATCAGCATTGGACTGATCCCAGACACTGGCATCAGCAGTATCAGTTATTTTTACCCGAATTGTTGTTGCTAAATTATCCGGGATTGTCCAAGCATAACTTAATGCTGCTGCGTCTGTTGATGCAATAATCAGATTCGGATAAGTCGTCCCGCTATTAGTCGAATATTCCAATTTTACATTAGCTATACTGCCGAATCTCGTCCAGGTAATATTTTGAACAGCCGCAACATTCCATGATTCAAAGCCATTTGGCGCGGTTAATGTCACAGCCCCTCTGATCTTAAATAATCCATCTGTGATATCAATTGCTGTGGGATTATCCACATCTGATATTCTGATCTTACAAGCAATCGATAAATTATCCGGTACTGTCCAACCATAGGTTTCGGTATTCGGGGTTGTGGCAATTATGTCTGTATATGTTGCTCCACTATTCACAGAATACTCTAATTTTACATTTGTGCAGTCTCCGGTGGTTATCCAGGTAATATCCTGTGATGCTGCTACTTCCCAGACTTCTCCGCCATTCGGTGCGGTTATCACGAATTTCGGCATGATCGTAAAATCAGCATTCGACACATCAAACACATTAATATCAGATGCATCCGCGATCTTTACTCTGATTGTTTTGTAAACTGAATTAGGAATTGTCCAAGAATAACTTAATCCCGCTGCTCCAGTTGAGCCGATAATCGCGTTTGGATATGTTGCCCCGCTATTAATTGAATAATCCAGTTTGGCATTAGTAATTGAACCTGCTACTGTCCAGGTGATATTTTCACTTGTGCCCACTACCCATTCTTCTGCTCCGTTTGGCGCGGTTAAAACAAATGCGCCGATGATCTTAAAATTCGCGTTCGATACATCATAAACTGCGGAATCACTGATATCAGTGATTTTAACTTTTACTGTGGCATTTATACTGTCGGGAATTGTCCAGGCATAGCTAAGCGCTGCTCCGGGAGTTGAGGCAATAATTACTGTATCATATGATGTTCCGCCATTCAGCGAATAGCGCAGCTCAAGATTTGCGATTGTTCCTTGTCTGGTCCAGGTTATATTATTGCTTGTGCCAACTACCCATGATTCGCCACCGTTTGGCGCGGTTACGGTCAAGGATCCTTTTACTTCAAAATCAGCATTTGATTCATCATTTACCGTAGGATCACTGGCATCTGCCACTCTTACTCGGACACTTGTGCTGATCGCGTCACTAACTGTCCAAGCATATGTACCGCTTGCCGCGTCTGTTGAAGCAATAATCGGATTTGGATATGATGTTCCGCCGTCTGTTGAATAATCAAGTTTTACATTGGCAATACTTCCGGTTCTCGTCCAAGTTATACTTCTTGATTCACCAACTATCCATAATTGCCCGCCATTCGGCACATTTAAAACAAGCTTTCCTTTGATACTTAAATTAGTATCCGACTGATCATTTACTGTTGCGTTTGATGTATCAGTAATTCTGATTTTAATCTGACTGCTGATCGCGTCAGCCACTGTCCAGGCATATGTTCCTAAAGCTGCATTAACTGTCGCGGTTATTACATTCGGATATGTTGTGCCTCCATCAGTTGAATACTCTAGCTTAGCATTAGCAATTGAGCCTGTTCTAATCCAGGTAATATTTTGTGCTTCATTTACAAACCAAATTTCTCCGCCATTTGGCGCGGTAATTTCCAATACCCCTTTGATTGTAAAATTAGCATCTGATCTGTCCAAAACAAGCGCATTATCAACATCAGTTACCTGTACTCTTAAACTTGTTGAAATAATATCCGGAACACCCCAAGCATAACTTTGAGCAGCTGCGCCGGTTGCCGCGATAATTAAATTTGGATAGGTAATTCCCCCATTGGTTGAATATTCCAGTTTTACATTAGCAATACTTCCAAATCTGTTCCAGGTAATATTATAAGCGCTGCTGACTAATAAATTCTCTCCGCCATTTGGCGCAATAACTGTTAAAGCCCCTTTGATCGTAAAATCTGCATTTGACTGATCCCAGACACTTGCGTCAGCAGTATCGGTTAATTTCACTTTAATTGTTGTTGCTAAATTATCCGGGATTGTCCAGGCATAACTTAATGCTGAAGCATCCGTTGAAGCAATGATCAGATTCGGATAAGTTGATCCACTGTTAGTTGAATATTCCAATTTTACATTTGCGATGCTGCCGAATCTCGTCCAGGTAATGTTTTGAATAGCCGCTACATTCCATGACTCCGCTCCATTTGGCGAAGTCAAAGTCAAAGCGCCTCTGATCTTAAATAATCCATCAGTTGTATCAATTGCCGTGGGATTATCCACATCTGATATTCTGATCTTACAAGCAATTGATAGATTATCCGGGATTGTCCAGCCATAGGTTTGGGTATTCGGAGTTGAGGCAATTATATTTGTATAATTCGTTCCGCTATTAACTGAATATTCCAATTTTACATTTG
>JAHITY010000016.1 GCA_018817165.1 Candidatus Omnitrophota bacterium | reverse complement strand
ATTTACTTGATCAAATTCCCGCTTTATATTTTCCTGATCATATAGTTGGGAAATGTATTCGATATAGTCTTCAAATCCCATTTCTCCATTGTCATAGCTAACGATATGGTCATCTAACTCCCGGAGTTTTTTATTATAGGTTTTGTTCTTTAGAATATTTAAATCGTTTTCTAATACCGCGATTGTCTCGAGAATTGTCTCTCTGGCCGGCAAAGCCCGCATAAAGGCATCGAGGTTTTTGTCATAGTATTTCGCGTCTTCGGCGCCATACAGCGCTATCGGCCGATCGGTGGTTATCGCGAAGTATTCTGTGCCATTGATTCTGGCTTCTCTCAAGAAATAATCCGCAACTTGCTCTTTTATCTTTTCATCAGGCAATTGCTGATAAAAGGTGGTATCGATTTTGCCGGAGCCGCCTTCTACGGAGATTAATTTTATGCCATAGGTCTGGGTCAAGTATGCCAGTATGCCGGCGATGTTTTTCTGGGCTTTGTAATTGCAATGCAGATCCTGGATATTGATGATCATTTTTTCTGTGGGTGTTTTCGGTACATGGGTTTCTTTGATAAAGCCCAGTTCTACCGGTATCTCCAAGTTACGCAGCACTTGCTGTATTTTTTCTGTTTTTTTAAGTTTTGGGCCTTCGATGGTTTCTACTTTGGTGGTGAGAAAGCTTGTACTCTGCTGCGCATACGAAAAATCTACTGATAAACCAATGCAAATAAATATGCTAATGCTCAGCAAACAGTTTAATGTTTTTGGGGGGAAATAATAAGCCATTCAATCCATCCTTTTTAAAAAATTGGGACACGAAGACAGGGGAAGTAGGGGCCAATAACCGCCTTAGGGGATAAGGCGATTCTGGTCTTCGTATCCCAATTTAACTAAAGTTTTAAATTACTTTTTAAAATTATTTAATTTCAGAAAATAAAAATAGCCCCAAAACCCCCCGTTTAGCTATAACTTCCTTACTTCATTAGAATTATACCATAAAATTTTAGAAATTTCAACATGAGACAAAAAGGAAAGCATTCAAATTATTTCTAATTAAATAGCACTGTTTAAAATGATCACCTCTTCTCCCCCAAGAAGTTTAAGAGTTTTTACCAAAGGCTTTACATCATTTATCAGACTATTTACACTATCTGAAGCGAAACCATGAAAAACAGGACGATGATTCAAATCTTCATTCTCCAGCCAAGAATGAGTATTATTCCGATCAAAAGAGTTAAAGATCCCTCCTTCGATTTCCATTAAAATAGGCTTGACATAGGGGAAAAAATTCATAGATACAATAAAATTCGCGCGGGAATCACGAGCAAGATAGGCCGCTACATCCTCCTTGCTCTTAAAATTATCATAATCAAAGTCCGCGTATATTGGTTTTATCCACGATTTAAGAATCTCCGGTAACTCCACAGTAACAAGGAATTCTTTCTCCGACCTAATATTAAAATAAGGAACATATTTTTCAAATTTCTTCTTAAGCTCTTCCCCATCCTCCCGTGAAATCTGATAAATACCCATTTTGCTTTGCAGTAATAAATTCAAAGAAATATCATAATTCTCGATAGCAACATCCCATTTCTCGGTCCATGATTTTCCCAATCCATTCTTTAACGCATAGGCCGATAACCGACTATGCAGAATAGCTGCTATTGAATATGCCTCCCGTCCGTTTGCACCGCCAATAGCTTTGATTCTTATCTTAAAGTCATTACTTGCCGTTTTTTCCGCGATAAGTTCGTCAAAAAAATCTTCTACTTCCGAAACCCAGCCTTTTATTTCGAATAACTCCATATCCCCACCGTCACGAAAAAACCCAGTTGCCATATTAAAACTACCGTTTAAAGCATTCCTGATAAAATCCCTCAGGGTTGAATTATTTTTATCTATAGGCAATCCTCTGCGAAAACGGTCTTCAACATACCTATTCATTATACTAAACAGCTCGTTACGCAATGTATCGGCATACTTTTCCCACTCAAAAGCCGAAGGAATCTGCTTTTCCAATTGATCTTTTTCTTTATAAATAAGCTCTGCCACAATATCATCTACCCTTTCCTTAAGAGCATCTTTATAAGAGATATTAATATTGATACCGTACTGCAAGAACATTTTTTGAAGGGCAGCTTCCGATAAAGCAATTTCAGGAGATAAATATGATTGACGGGACAAACCGACAGGAGTACCAAAAGCCCTGCAAACATTAACTGCAAAACAAATAATAAATACACAAATATAGATGTTAAAAGTTTTTAAGTTCATAATTATTCCGGAATCAGTTTATAATTTAACATAAAAGTATACCATAGAGAACAGAGAGTTTCAAGCAATGCAGGCAAAAGTGTCAAGCCAAAGTAAGAATGTCCGCTTTTTACCAAAGTAGAAATGTCCGGTTTTATGGTTTTTAAATACTAACCAAAGACTTCTGCTTTGATTGTGAAATTCTTCTTACACTTGGCAGCTTTTTCCAAGGATGTTCCAT
>JAHITY010000117.1 GCA_018817165.1 Candidatus Omnitrophota bacterium | reverse complement strand
TTTTTTTAGCAGGTAAGTTTGAATGTGGATTAAAAATAATAAAAATCTCCGAAAAATTTATCATCTAAATCCACCCAATAATTAATAATTATATATTTGCAATATCGAAAATTTAATGATATATTTGTTGGACAAAAAAAATCTACCATTGGAGAAAATTATGGGAAAAAATAAAATCCTGATTGTTGAAGATAATGAACAAGAACTTATGTCGTTAAAAACAACATTAGAAAAAAACAATTATGAAGTCATTTCTGCCCAGAATGGGAAAAGTGCTTTTGAAATACTTGATAAAGATGCTCCTGATTTAGTTATATTAGATATTGTACTCCCTGATATAGACGGTTTTGAAATATGCAGGCAAATAAGAAAAAATGATCAATTTGTCAATATGCCTGTGCTTTTTTACAGCCAAATAAGGACTATCGATGAAAAACTTCTCGGCTTAGAAATGGGAGCCTCAGATTTTCTATCTAAAAGCGCTGATATCCGAGAACTATTAGTACGGGTAAAAAATCTTTTAATAATAAAAGATAAATTTAAGGAAATGTTTAGCCTTTCCTTCCACGACGGCCTTACTAATATTTATAATCGAAGGTATTTTCAACACCGATTATTTGATGAATACGAACGCAGCAAGCGTTATAAATCCAATTTGAGCTGTGTGATAATTGATGTTGATCATTTTAAAACTATCAATGATACGTTCGGGCATCTTACCGGAGACCAAGTATTAAAAAAGGTAGCGGAAGTTGTTACTAATAATATCCGCACTGTTGATGAAGCCTGCCGTTACGGAGGAGATGAATTCAGCATACTATTACCCGAAACAAAGTTAAACGGCGCATATATGGTTGCTGAAAGAATTCGTAAGGTTATATCAGAATCAGAGCAGATCAAAAATGAATGCTCAGTAAATCTTACGATAAGCTGCGGAGTTACAACATATGATAGTAATATAAAGGAGATGAATGATTTAATTGCTCAAGCAGATACTGCATTGTATTTAGCAAAACAGGATGGACGAAATCAAACTAAGACTTTTGGGGACAAAGGAAAAAAGGTGACGGACTGAGCTAGCCCGGGATTGACGGACACCAAAAATCGGGTGCACTAGGGAATGTATTAATTATTGATCTACTTCGACTTAAGAGGTATCATTGATATATCAAAATAAAGTCTAAAAGCCTACTCAAATAAAGCGGCAGTCAACGATGAGCATGAAAAACCGATAAAATAATCCAGTAATCTTGTCCTTTTCTATTACACATACTTGCCTTTTTTTTCTTATCTTAGAAGAAGTGTGTCATATCTTTTATAAGTATATTTGACAATGACCATGATTTTAATATAGAATAAATCCCTGTATAAAAATTCCTAGTGAAAAATTAAGATATATTCAGACAGAATAAACAATTCAGATAAGAAAGAGGAGGCAATCATCATGGCTAAAAATAATGTTCAGACTTTCGAATATAAGGCGGAAATGAAGCAGCTGCTTCATTTGATCATCCATTCTTTGTATACGCATCCGGAAATATTCCTAAGAGAATTAGTCTCGAACGCGTCCGACGCGTTAAATAAAGTCAAATACCGACAGCTAACCGATTCAAATATTCTGGATAAGGATACGGAACTAGCGGTAAAAATAACAGTTGATTCCAAGAAAAAAACATTTTCTATCGAAGATAATGGAATTGGTATGAACCAAGAAGATCTAACGAAAAATCTGGGGATCGTGGCGCGTTCCGGAACCATGGAATTTCTCCAAAAAATAAAAGAAGAAAATAAACAGGCCGGGGATCTTATCGGTAAGTTTGGCGTGGGATTTTATTCGGTGTTTATGGTTGCAGATCAGGTAGTGGTCGAGACCCGTCACGCGGATAAGGATTCTAAGGGATACAGATGGACCTCTGCCGGTGAGGCTAGTTATAGCATTGAAGAAATTGACAAAAAGGAACGCGGGACAAAAATAAGTTTTACATTAAAGGAAACTGCCCATGAATTCGCGGAAGAATTTCGGGTTAAGGAAATAATCAAGAAATACTCCAATTTTTCCGACTTTTCAATTTTCCTGGGCAAGGATAAAATCAATACTGTTGAAGCGCTGTGGCGAAGGAGAGAAAAAGATGTAAATGAGGAGGAACGCAATGAATTTTATAAATTCATTACCAATGATTACGAAGATCCTCAGTCATACCTGCATCTATCTGTAGAAGGCGCTGGGGCTGAATTTCGGGCACTGCTGTTTATTCCGTCAAAGGCGCAGTTTGATTTAATGCGCCTGCACCAGCATAAGACTATCCAGTTGTATTCCAATAAAATCATGATCATGGATAATTGCAAAGATTTACTACCGGAGTATCTGCAATTTATCCGCGGGGTTGTAGACACAAGCGATTTACCTTTAAATGTGTCCCGGGAAATGATTCAATCTTCACAGGTCATGGGCAAAATCAAAGAGGTGCTTACGAACAAGATTATTAAATGGCTACAGGAAATGGCTGACAATGAAACTGAAAAATATTTAAAATTCTATAAAACATTTGGACCTTTATTTAAAATGGGGCTAAACAGTGATTTTGTTAATCGTGAGAAGTTAATCGATTTGCTCAGGTTTGAAACCTCGACTCAAAAACAAGGCGAAATGTCCTCGTTAAAAGATTATACCCAACGTATGCCGGAAAGCCAAAAAGAGATATATTATCTGGCTGGGGATAACCGGGAGTTTGCCGAACGCAATCCCAATCTGGAATATTTCAAGAAAAATAATGTGGAGGTGCTGTTTTTGCTCGATCAGGTTGACGTGTTTATAATGCCGTCCATACCGGAGTATGATAAAAAACCGATCAAAAGCATTGATAAAGGAGATATTGAAATAAACAATCCTGCTGATAAGGCTGAACAGAAAGAAGATAAGCTCTCAGAATCACTAATCGGCTTGTTTAAAGAGACCTTAAAAGATAAAGTTGAGGATGTGAAAATTTCTAAGCGATTGGTTGATTCGGCGATTACCCTTGTAAGCGGAAAGAATGCCATGGATCCTCAGATGGAGCGAATGATGAAGATGATGGGCCAGGAAATGCCGGCATCTAAGCGGATTTTGGAGGTAAATATTGACCATTCGGTGATAAAAAATTTATCACGCAAATATTTAGCCGATCCTTCAGATTTTTTTATAAAAAAATGTATTACGCAGCTTTATGAAAGCGCCCAGCTTGTCGATGGAGAGCTATCTTCTCGGACAGAATATGTTAAGCGGATGATGGAAATAATGGAAGAGGCCACAAAAGTCTAAACGCCAACTCAAACAAAGAGAAGTCGAAATTGGCTTAAAACAAAGCTAAAAAATCTAGCAATCTCTAAGTAAAGGAGATTGCTTTTTTTTGTTTTAAAAAGTAGCGATTAGCCCTTCAACATAGTTCGATTTCGATCAATAAAAGTGCTCAGCATAAACATATATGGTTTAATAAATAGTCGCTGTCCTATTTATTCCTTATACAGCCAAATCCAGCCATTATACCTAGGTACAATTGATTCCATTTTGAACGGAACTATAATAATATTATAGATTGAGAAATAAAAAGTATATGGCGGACCCCATGGTCTGATCAAAACATATGGAGTTTTGCAGCGGAAAACCTCAAGTAGAATAGGTTGAGCAGATGTATAGTTGTAATATCGTGATCCGTTTTTTAAATGGGACAAACAAGAAAGGTAAGAGATGCAGCCGGCTGGACCTTTAATGATAGAGCATAGGCTTATTGAGAAGATGGTATCCTTGATAAGTAAAGGAATAAACAAAATCAAGTTAGAAAAAAAAATAGACATTCTTTTTATAGACAAGACAGTGGATTTCATGAGGGTCTATGCGGATAGATGCCATCATGGCAAGGAGGAGAATATTCTTTTTAGGTGTCTGTCTAAAAAAGACATCTCGGAAGACCATAAACGCATAATGGATGAGCTTGTGCAGGAGCATATTGTCGGAAGAGAAACTGTAAAAATCCTGGTGCAGGCAAGGAATAATTATGGGAATGGGAAGGAAGGCGCATTAAATGAGATAATTAACTGTTTTGAAAAACTTGTTAATTTTTATCCTTGGCACATAGCGAAGGAAGATAAGCACTTTTTCCTTGAGGTGATGGAATATTTCAGTGACAAGGAAAAAGAAGCCATACTTAATGAGTACTGGGAATTTGATAGAAAATTAATACATGAAAAATATCAGGGCCTTATCGAGAATATCCAGAAGGAATATTTTTCAGATTTAGACTCTTGTCAGAGCACTGTAACTGCGGAACAGGACAGGATTGGAAATAAAGACGAACCTTGTGATGCCGGGATAAAATGAAGGGAGGATACAATATGATTGATTATGGTTTTTCAAAGACTTTGAACCTACCTTTTGAGAAGGCGATAGAATCAGTGACTGAAGCCCTGAAAAAAGAAGGTTTTGGTATCTTGACAAAGATTGATGTGAAGGAAAAATTCAAGGAAAAATTGGGAATTGACTTTAAAAAATATGTAATTTTGGGCGCATGCAATCCTGCCAATGCCCACAAGGCTATCCTTGCGGAAGAAAATATCGGCTTGATGCTTCCGTGCAATGTGATCGTCTATGAAGTCGGAGACAAGACTGGGGTGGCAGTGGTAAAACCAACAACGGCGATGGCAAAGATTAATAATGAAGAATTGAAACAAATATCGCAGATAGTTGAAACTCAGCTTAAAAAAGCCTTTGATGCTATAAGGTGAACTAAGGCAGGTGAAAAATATCGTTGTAATGTTTGTGGTAATGAAGTTGCGGTAACAAAAGCTGGCGGAGGAGAGTTAGCTTGTTGTAAACAACCTATGAAAAAAATTTAAAGGAGATAAAATGGAAGTAAAAATTTATTCAACCCCCACATGTCCGTATTGTAAAAAGGCTAAGGATTATTTATCTTCAAAGGGAATTTCTTATCAAGATATTGATGTTTCATCAAATAAAGCCGCGGCGGATGAAATGGTAAAGCTTTCTGGTCAGATGAGTGTTCCGGTAATTACCATTGACAATAATATTGTAAAGGGATTCGACAAAGCCAAGATAGATTCTTTGCTAAAAATCTAGAATGTAATTACAAATAACGTTAAGGCATATGTTAAACCGGACAACAAAATGTTTGAAACCTATAAAAGGAGGAAGAAAGATGAATGCTAGAGCTAAAGTTGCATTGATCACGGGGGCTGGTCAGGGAATTGGCAGAGCGATTGCTTTAAGGTTGGCAAAAGATGGTTTGGACATTGCGATTGTCGATCTCAAGAAAGACAAAATGAATGCCGTCGCCAAAGAGGTGCAAGCCTTAGGCCGCAAGGCCACAGTTTTCGTTGCCGATGTAAAGAATCGCGATCAAGTCTATGCCGCAGTTGACCATGCCGAAAAGGAACTGAACGGCTTCGACATTATGGTTAATAATGCCGGTATCGCTCAGGTCCAACCCTTGGCCGAAGTCACGCCGCAGGAAGTGGAAATTATTTTCAAAGTGAACATCGAGGGCGTGCTCTGGGGAATCCAGGCTGCGGCCAAGAAATTCAAGGCTCTAGGACACAAGGGCAAAATTATTAATGCTTCGTCAGTTGCCGGTCATAACGGTTTTGCCATGCTTGGAGTATATTCTGCCACTAAGTTCGCAATCCGCGGCCTAACTCAGGCTGCAGCGCTCGAATATGCCAGCGATGGCATCACTGTCAATGCCTACTGCCCGGGCATTGTTGGAACTGATATGTGGGTTGAGATTGACGAACGCTTTGCGAAACTTACCGGTGTGCCGAAAGGGGCGACCTACAAAAAGTATGTGGAGGGGATTGCACTGGGCCGGGCTGAGACACCGGACGATGTAGCCGCTTTCGTCTCATATCTGGCTGGTCCGGATTCTGACTATATGACCGGACAGGCACCAATCATCGATGGGGGGCTCTATTACCGCTGATGCAGTTTTAAGGAACATGAGCAGGGCTTGACGTTTTATGGATTAATAACTTGGAGGAACAGATGAATAAGAAGTTAAAATACATAAATGAAGTTTGCATTGTCTTAGCCGGCGAAGCAGGGCAAGGAATACAAACCATTGAACTCATTTTAACAAAACTGCTTAAAGCAGCTGGATATAATGTTTTTGCGACTAAAGAGTATATGTCAAGGGTTCGCGGAGGCACAAATTCTACGGAAATTCGTATTTCTTCGAGACCTGTTGCCAGCTTTGTCAACAGAATAGATATACTTTTCCCTTTTGATGAGAAAGCAGTCAACTGGCTAAGCACCAGAATTTCGGATAATACTATTATTGTTGGCGATAAGAAAGCTCTAGCTGTTGACAATGAAATGATCGATATCCCTTTGATTGAACTTGCCAAACAGATTGGGAATCCTATATTCGCCAATATTATCGCCGCAAGTTTTACTCTTGGTTTATTAAATATAGAGCGTGATATGCTGGCGCAATTTTTGTCTGAATTCTTTGAGGACAAAGGGAAAGATATTGTTGACCAAAATATTAGAGCTGGTCAAACCGGTTGGGATCTAGGGCGGGAAAAAAGCAAAGCTCTTGATATATCTTTTGAAATTGCTCGAAATGATGCTGTTGCAAATGAGTTAATAATTAACGGTCATCAAGCCGTGGCTCTAGGTGCTATTGCCGGTGGATGTAATTTCATTTCATCTTACCCTATGTCTCCTTCAACCGGGGTTTTAACCTTTTTGGCGCAACATGCTGAGGATTTTGGCATTATTGTCGAACAAGCTGAAGATGAGATAAGTGCCATTAATATGGGATTAGGCAGCTGGTATGCAGGTGGTCGGGCTTTAGCTACGACTTCAGGCGGCGGATTTGCTCTTATGACAGAAGGTATCAGTTTAGCCGGATGTATAGAATCTCCAATGGTCATTCATCTGGCTCAAAGACCTGGTCCGGCAACGGGTTTGCCGACCCGAACAGAACAAGGAGATTTAGAATTGGCGCTATATTCTGGACATGGAGAATTCCCCCGAGTCATTTATGCCCCGGGAAATGTCCAAGATGCTTTTCTCTGTGCGCTTAAAGCCTTTGAAATTGCCGATAAATATCAGGTTTCGGCTATTATTCTGACGGATCAGTTCCTTTTGGATTCTTATTACAACGTTTCAGACTTTCCTAAAACTACTGAAGCTTTAAAAAACTATATCGTAAAAACCAAACCAGAATATAAACGATTCCAAATAACAGAAAATGGTATTTCTGAACGTGGGATTCCTGGTTATGGTGAAGGAATTGTTTGTGCGGACAGCGATGAACATGATGAAGGAGGCTATATTACTTAAGACTTTAATATGCGAATTGCCATGATGGATAAACGGTTGAAAAAAGGTGAACTGTTGAAGACGGAAATTCTTGAGCCTGAATTTTACGGTGATAATGATTATGAAAAGCTAATTATTAGTTGGGGGTCTACGTGTCATCCTATTAAGGAAGCCATGCAGTTAAAAGGTCAAAGCAAGCTAGGTTATTTATATTTTAAACAAGTATATCCCTTGTCAGAAAAGATTAAAGAATTTTGGCAAAAAGCAAAAGAAGTTATTGTTATTGAAAATAATGCGACAGGCCAATTCGAAAAACTAATCAGGCGTGAGTTTGGATTATCGGCAAACAGGCATATTCGCAAATATAATGGATTGCCATTTAGTGTTGAAGAGATATGCGAACACTTATAACAATTAATGGGGAGAAATATTATGTCTCAAACAATTTTTGACATGGGGAAATGTGACATTGCCTGGTGTCCGGGCTGCGGCAATTTCGGGATACTCAATATTATCAAAGATGTTCTCGCTGAATTGTCCTTGCCACAGCAGGAAGTCGTATTTGTCTCAGGGATAGGGCAGGCTGCAAAAATTCCACAGTATATGAAAGTCCATTATTTTAACGGTCTGCATGGGCGAGCATTGCCAACCGCAACGGCTATCAAGGCCAGTAATCCTTGTTTGACAGTTATCGCACAAAGCGGGGATGGTGATATGTATGGTGAGGGCGGGAATCATTTTACTCATTGCATACGAAGAAATCCTAATATCACCAATATAGTCCATAACAATATGGTTTATGGTTTAACAAAAGGTCAGGCTTCTCCCACAAGTGAGCGTGGATTTCATACTCCGATTCAAATCAACGGGGTCATTCTAGAGCCTTTCAATCCAATTGCTTCTGCCATTGCCCTGGATGCCTCTTTTGTGGCACGGGTATCAGTCGGTGAAAAAGACCATGCTAAAGACATTATCAAAAAGGCGATCACCCATAAAGGGTATGCTTTAGTAGATTTTTTCCAACCATGCGTAACATTCAATAAAGTAAATACTCATATGTGGTTTAAAGAAAATACATATTTGTTGGATGATGCTCATGATGTAAGCAGCCGGGTGAAAGCGTTTGAAAAAGCAATTGAAAAAGATAAATTGCCTTTAGGGATATTTTATATTAAGAAGGATAAGCCTGTCTTTGAAGAGCAGTTAACAATTTATAAATCTGACAAAAGACCATTATTTGAAAGAACCACGGATTTTAATAAATTAAATGAATTGATAAACAATTTTAAGAATTAATTTAACTAAGGTTTAACAAAAAAGGAGACAGTAAATGGCAATCACACAAAAAAAACTTATCGAAAATTTAAATTATGATTTAACGCTTGAATACTCCGCAGCCATTCAATATATCAACCATGCGGCTGTTATGAGCGGTGCTGCCTACGGAGACATTATTAAAGAGCTTAAGATTCACGCCAATGAAGAAATCCAACATGCTGTTATCTTGGCTGATCAGATTGATTATTTAGGGGGGGAACCAAGCGTTGTTGTCGGGAAAATTTATACGGCTGATGAAAATGATGAGATGTTAAAACAGGACCTCGCTGGTGAAGAAGACGCAATTAAACGGTATAAAGAACGCGTAGAGCAGGCTGAACAGTTGAAAGAATATGCCCTAGCTCAACAATTGCGTACGATTCTTGCGATGGAGCAAGAACATGCCATGGACATAAAGCAGGCTTTAGGGAAATAGGGGAATTTTATGTTTATCAAGAAAATAAAGTCTGAAGGCATTGCGCATTTATCGTACTTAATCGGATTAGGAAAATCCGCTGCTGTCATAGATTCCTCGACGTGATGTTGATATTTATATTGTTGAAGCTAAGAAAAAAGGAGCTGCGATCAAATATATCTTTGAAATACATAGAAATGAGGATTATGTTGTTGGGTCGAAAGAGTTAGCCTTACGCACAGGGGCTCAGATTTTTCATGGAAAAGCATTGGATTGTTCTTGGCAAGGATAACACAGGCCATAATTCATGATGAAAACTCAGTTTTACCAGTCTCCAGCCTGATCATTTCAATGTTTTTCAATTGAGGGAAAAAATTTGTCGAAGTCTTCGCTAATATTTATCCCGGCTATCACGCAACATTTGGGGGAAGCATTATCGGGGCTTTTTGGGGATTTATTGACGGAGGTATTGGGGGAGTATTATTGGCGTGGTTGTATAATAAATTTTTAGAAAAGTAAAATAAAGATGACGTTTCTATCTAATTATTAATTATTGACGCAAGGAGAGGAAAATAGTATCATTTAGATATTAAGACAAAAATCTAAACGCTAACTCAAACAAAGAAAAATCGAAATGGGTATGAAACATTGATGAAATAATCAGCAATCTCTAGTAATGGGGATTGCTTTTTTGTTCTACGGAGAATTCCGATTAAGAGGGAAGTCTAAAATTCCCCGCAAAAAAACTGCGGGACAAGTAAGACCTGACCCCAATTATACCAGGTAAAATATAAAACATCAGTTTTCTAGGTTTTAAAAATGGAGGAAGCACAGTGGGATATATTTTAGCCATTGACCAGGGAACAACCGGAAGCAGAGTAATATTATATGATAAAAAAGCAAAGCAGATAGCCAGTGCTTATCAGGAATTTCCCCAATATTTCCCCAAACCCGGCTGGGTCGAACATAATCCAGAAGAAATCTGGCAAAGCGTTTTTGATTCCATCCAAATAATACTTAAACAAGTTCCTAAGGCAAATATTCAGGCCATCGCGATTACCAATCAAAGAGAGACTACTGTGGTTTGGGATAAAACCACGGGAAAACCGATTTATAATGCGATTGTCTGGCAATGTCGCAGAACAGCAAGGCGCTGTGATGAATTAAAAAAGAAAAAAAACGCAGCGGAATTTTTCAGAACAAGAACAGGTCTGCCCATAGACGCGTATTTTTCCGCGACAAAGATCGAGTGGATATTAAAAAATATAAAAGGGGCCCGAGCAAAAGCAAAACAAGGCCAACTGCTTTTTGGCACGACTGATTCCTGGATATTATGGAAACTGACTGATGGCGCAATACATGCCACGGATTTTACCAATGCTTCTAGAACAATGCTGTTTAATCTTAAAACTCTAAGCTGGGATGAAGAGATTCTTAAGATATTTAATATTCCTAAAACCATGCTGCCCAGTGTAAAAAACTCATCAGGACTTTTCGCTAAAACCGCGGTTCAGGGCAAGCTGGCTAGCGGAATTCCGGTTTACGGAATAGCCGGAGATCAGCAGGCCGCTTTATTCGGCCATACTTGTTTTGAGTCCGGGACAATGAAAAATACCTATGGCACCGGATGTTTTCTTTTGCTGAACACAGGAAAAAAATGGATCAAATCAAAGCATGGCTTGATTACTACTTTGGGCTGTAGCGAAACCGCTAAGCCGGTTTATGTTCTGGAAGGAGCAATATTTGTTGCCGGCGCGGCAATCCAATGGCTGCGGGATGAATTAAACTTTTTGGATGAATCAGCTTTATCGGAAAAAATGGCAAGGTCAGTAAAAGATAATGCCGGAGTTTATTTTGTGCCGGCACTTAGCGGCTTAGGCACGCCTTATTGGGATCAGGGCGCGCGCGGCAGTATATTCGGGATCACCCGCGGTACAAAAAAAAGCCATATTGTCAGAGCAGCTTTAGAAGCAATGTGCTTTCAGACAAAAGATGTGATTAATGCCATGGAAAAAGATGCAGGATGCAAAGTGCGCTGTTTACAGGTGGACGGTGGCGCGGCAGCGAATAATTTTCTTTGTCAGTTTCAGGCGGATATTCTGGGTGTAAAAGTAATCAGACCGAAATCAATTGAAATTACTTGTCTGGGTGCGGCTTATCTTGCCGGTCTGGGCAGTGGATTTTGGAAAAATAAAGCTGAGATAAAAAAACACTGGAAAAAAGATAAGGTTTTTATTCCCAAGATGTCAAAACCAAAAGCGGCTTTTTTATACACAAAGTGGCAAGACGCGGTAAAGCGAACTCTTTCAAACAAAAAAACATTTAACTGAAATACTATTCGCGCTTATTCAGTGAAAGTTTAATCAATGAAAATATATGATCTGATTATAATCGGAGCGGGAGTTGTCGGCACTGCGATTGCCCGAGAACTCTCTTGCTATAAATTAAATATCGCTGTACTGGAAAAAGAGCAGGAGCTGGCTTTTGGCGTTTCTAAATCAAATAGCGGCATAATTCACCCCGGCACTCAGAATCACCCGGATTCATTAAAGGGAAAGCTTTGCGTGCAGGGCAATAAGCTGATCCGGAAAATTGCCAGACAATTAGGAGTTGATTTTAAACAAATCGGCGAACTGATCGTGGCATTTAAACAGGAAGATATTCCCCAGCTGCATGAACTAAAAGCCCAGGCAAAAAAACTGGGTGTGCGAAAAATAAAAATTGTGAATCAAACCTGGCTGAGAAAACATGAGCCGAATATTTCTCCGGATGCTGTGGCTGCTTTATACGCTCCGACCGCCGGGATTATCAGTCCATACAGACTAACATATGATCTGGCGGAAAATGCCATGGCCAATGGTGTGGAGATTTTCACTTTACAAAAAGTTGTGACAATTACTTCTGAGTCGCACAATGATTTGGGAAAAAGTTTTCTGATAAAAACATTATCTACTGAATTTCGTGCTAGATATATTATAAATGCCGCTGGTTTATCTGCTGATGAGATAGCGAATATGGTGGGCATATCTGATTTTAAGATAGAACCGCGCAAAGGCGAAGAGTTTATCCTGGATAAAAAACACAAGAATTTAACTAAACATTTGTTGTTTCCGCTTCCGGAAAAAAACTCCAAAGGCATTCTGGTAATAAAAACAGCTGATGGAAATACAATGATCGGCCCGACTGCTGAGAATTGCGCGGATAAGCAGGACCTGAGCACAACAGAGGAAGGTTTGCAAAAAGTCCTGAGCAGCGCGCAGCGTATGGTTCCGTCCATAAACCAGACAGATATTATTGCTTATTTTGCCGGATTAAGGCCAGTGGCCGGAGATGATTTTATTATCCGCCATGAACTAAGTGTGCCGAGTTTTATTACTGTCGCGGGAATCCAGTCACCAGGACTTACTGCTGCTCCTGCCATAGCCAAGATGGTCGGGAGAATTTTAAAAGACAATGGTTTGGCCTTGAAGCGAAAATGGGTTTTTAAGGCGTTGCGAAAAAAGACAATTCATTTATTTGCTATCCCGTTTTCTAAAACCGCGAAATTAATTAAAAAAGACCCGGCTTATGGCGATATTGTCTGCCGCTGTGAAATGGTTTCGGCTAAAGAAATTAAAGACGCGATCAATCGGGGAGCAAAAACTCTTGATGGAATAAAATTCCGGACAAGGGCTCAAGCCGGACGCTGTCATGGCGGATTTTGCACTACCCGGATCATGAAAATATTATCGAAGCAGACAAATACGCCTTTATCCGAGATAAGTAAAAAAGGTCCGGGTTCCTGGGTAGTTATGGAGGACAGGGCCGATGATTAAAAAAGATTTAGTTATTGTCGGAGGCGGGCCGGCGGGTATGGCCGCGGCAATTTGCGCTTATGAACAGGGAGTAAAAGATATTTTACTGATTGAACGCGACCAGTATCTGGGCGGGATTTTGAATCAATGTGTGCATACTGGATTTGGACTTGATTATTTCAAACAGTCACTGAGCGGACCGGAATATGCTGAGCGGTTTATTGCAAAAATTAAAACAATACCCCAAATTGAAATAAGTCTGCAGTCTTTTGTAGTGAATCTTTCCTCAGATAAACAGCTGACTTATTTAAAACCGGGAAGTTTAAACCAGATTCAGGCCAAAGCCCTGATCATGGCCACAGGCTGTAGAGAAAAAACCCGAGAAATGATCAATATCCCGGGAACAAGGCCGGCCGGGATATTTTCCGCCGGACTGGCACAGAAACTGATAAATATTGAGGGCTTGCTTCCCGGGAAAAAAGTAATTGTTGTTGGCTCCGGAGATATTGGGCTGATTATGGCCCGGCGATTTTTTCTTGAAGGAGCGGAAGTAAAAGCAGTTGTTGAAATCCAGACAAAATGCCAAGGGCTTATCCGCAATCAAGTGCAATGCATTGAGGATTTTAATATTCCTTTTTTTTGTTCGCATAAGATCACTAAAATTAATGGTAATAAAAGAGTAGAAAAGGTGAGTGTAGTTAAAGTGGATGGAGATTTTAAGCCAATTAAGGAGTCGCAGTTTGATTTAGAATGCGATACAGTACTTCTGGCTGTGGGCCTGATTCCGGAAAATGAACTTATTGAAATGGCTGGGGCAAAAATCAATAAATCGACGAATGCTCCGGTTTCTGAGAAATTAAATAAAACCACAATATCCGGATTATTTGTCTGCGGCAATGCGTATAAGGTTTATGACCTAGTGGATACTGTCTGCCGCGATAGTGAAACAGCTGGTGAACAGGCCGCTGAATATTTAAAAGGAATAAAATGAATAAAAAAATCATCTGCACCCAATGCCCAAAAGGCTGTGTTTTAACAATTGATTTACAAAATAATCAGATAATATCAATTACGGGAAATGAATGCCCAAAAGGACAGGATTATGCCAATTCTGAGATAAAAAATCCGGTGAGAACTTTTACTTCCACAGTAATAACTCAGGGGTTATCATTAAGAATGCTTCCGGTAAAGACAGATAAACCGATTCCAAAGCAAAAACTTTTAGAGGCAATTAATCAAGTAAAAAAGATACGGGTCTGCCAACCGATCAAGGTCAATGATATTATTGCGAAGAATTTTTTAGATTTAGATGTTAACCTGATTGCCACGCGAAATATTACAAGTTAATTTGCCGGGTATTAAACAACTACTTATCTGATGAACCCATGCTCGTAGAGTATAGGGAAATGATGAAAATTCAGGCAGTAAGTTTTGCCAATAGTTATAATTTTGAAACAGGTGTTTGCGATTTTAATGCGCAAACAGTAAAAAAGCCTAATTTACCTTCAAAACCTTTTAGCTTGCGCGTCATTATTTGCGGGAAAAGCAAATCTTCTTTAAACCTGATCCTTTCATCGATATAGCGAGGTCTATATTATTCGCTGAGGGATAAATCGGGACATACTGAACTAATCCGGGTTTGACTAACAGGAAAAATCGCAATATAAATGGATTAATTATTGACTATCTATGCCGATAGCGGTATCATTTATATATTAGAATAAAAGTTTAAACGCAAACTCAAAAAAAGAAAAATTTAAATGGGCATGAAACAAAAATTAATTAATCCAGCAATCTCTAAACACCAGGAGATTGTTTTTTTATTAACAACTAAAGGACAGTAAAACAGTTCAATTTTCTTTAAACTAAGGAGAGTCATTATGGCCTATAAGGATGTATTAAAAAACTCAATTAAAAGTTTCGAAGACCTAGACCGCTGGCTTGCCGGACAAAAAGTAGCTGTTGACCCAAAACTCAGGGAAGTAATCGCAAAATATCCTATGAGGGTAAATAAATATTACCTTAACCTTATCCGAAAAGTAAATGACGGGATTTGGAAACAGGCGATTCCCGGTATTGATGAGCTTGAACATTTTAAAGATCTTACCCCTGATCCGCTTGATGAAGAAGGAGATATTCCTCTTGGCGGACCCAGGACAATTGTCCACAGATATCCGGACAGGGTGTTATTGTTGATCTCAAACGAATGCGCAATGTATTGCCGGTTCTGCACAAGAAAGAGAAAAGTAGGTGATGACAAGAAGAATCCCAGTATAGACGATATAAAAAAAGGAATAGAATATATTGCTAATCACGAAAACATCAGAGACGTATTGATCTCCGGCGGGGACCCGTTTTTAACATCTAACAGCAGAATCGATGACGTCCTGACAAAACTAAGGGAAATTCCTCATCTTGAATTGATCCGAATTGGTACAAGGGTACCTTGTGTATGGCCGCAAAAAATTATTGAAGATACTGAATTCATCGAAATTCTGAGAAAACACACGCCTAAGTCACTTAAAGAACCACAGATTTTTATAAATACGCATTTTAATCATCCCAATGAGATCACTGCGGAAAGTTACCAGGCGGTTAAGATCTTAAGACAGTTGGGTATCCCTATTGGCAATCAGGCTGTTTTAATGAAAGGTGTAAATGATGATACGGAGGTAATGAAAACATTGATGCACGGTCTAGGAAAAATGGGGATAAAACCATATTATCTTTATTATGCCGATCTTGTTGAAGGAACAGGTCATTTCAGAACCGAAGTATCCAGAGGTAAAGAGATATGCAGAGACCTTTGCGGAACCACAACAGGCTTTTTGCGCCCTCTTTATGTTGTTGACGCGCAAGGCGGAAGAGGAAAGGTTCCAGTTGATCTCGGATTCTCAGACGGAATCAGTGAGGAAAAAAGAGGTGGGACTTTAACCTCTCCGATTGGACTGGGAAAAGTATTTATAAACGATCCAATCGAAAGAATTGAAGGTAAGAGAATAAGAAATCGCGGATAAAACTTAATACATAACAAATGCATAATTAATAAAAAAAGGAGAAGCAGATGTACAAAATTCAAAAACTTGATAAAATTTCGGCTGAAGGCTTAGCAAAGTTTCCATTAGACCAATATGAGATAGCAACAGAGATCTCAAATCCTGACGCAATTCTTTTGCGTAGTTTTAAAATGCATGATATGGAATTACCTGAATCAGTATTGGCTGTTGGACGGGCTGGCGCAGGGGTGAACAATATTCCAATCGAAAAATGTTCAAAAAAAGGAATAGTTGTTTTTAATACGCCAGGGGCTAATGCAAATGCTGTTAAAGAATTAGTACTCGCTGGTATGTTACTGTCGGCACGAGATATTGCCGGGGGGATTAACTTTTCAAAAACTATCAAAGGTAAAGGTTCAGAGGTTCCTAGTCTGATTGAAAAGAATAAAAAATTATTTGCCGGTCAAGAGATCATGGGTAAAACCCTCGGAGTGATTGGTGTGGGGAAAATCGGGGTTATGGTTGCTAATGCTGCTTTAGATTTAGGAATGGATGTTATGGGCTATGATCCGTTTATTTCCGTTGAGGCGGCTTGGGGCTTGTCACGTGATGTTAAGCGCATGGAGGGATTAGATACTCTTTTATCAAAATCAGATTATATTTCTTTACATATGCCTTTAAGTGATAAAACTAAGAATCTTTTGAATGCGGACAAATTCAGTCATATGAAAAAGGGCGTGCGGATTATGAATTTTTCTCGTGGCGAGATTGTTAATAATGCCGACTTGAAGAACGCCATTAAAGAAGATATTGTTAAATGCTATGTCACTGATTTTCCGGATGATGAGATTTTGAATATGGAAAAAGTAATTGCCATTCCTCATTTAGGAGCTTCAACCGAAGAGGCTGAAAAAAACTGCGCTCTTATGGTATCAAACCAAGTCCGTGATTTTATAGAAACAGGAAGAATTAAAAATTCCGTTAATTATCCTGACTGTAAATTAGAACGCAGTTCAGATTATCGTTTGATTATTATGAATGAAAATATTCCTAATATGGTTGGTCAGATTTCTACTATCTTAGCAAATAGTCAGATAAATATTATAGAAATGTTAAATAAAAGTAAAGGCGATTATGCTTGTACGCTCATAGATGTATCTAATAAACCAAGTGATGCTACGGTTAAGGATATACTTAATATTAAAGGAGTTGTAAAAGTAAGAAATTTGGATTTAAATGCGAAATAAATAATCTTTACTCAAAAACTTTGAGAATCAGAATATGAGTATTAAGCAAAATTATGAAAATAACAAAAAAGCAATCTCTGAAAAAGGGGATTGCTTTTTTTATTTTGAATTCGTGTAGGCAAACAGGAAAAAATAAGGGAACAGATATAGGGCAGAGTCAGAAAATCTGAAGCATTTTGTCAATAGTTTAGACCTATCCCAATTATTTGTTTACCGGGCAGGGGAGAACAAAGCAGAATAAATAGGTGTGACCCTTTTTACAAAATACGTATTAATTATTGACGTACTTGGAGGAAAATAGTATTATTTATATATCAAAATGCGAATAAAGGCTTTAACTCAAAACGGACATATAGTTCATAAAGTTTGTAAAGTGAAGAGCTGAAATAAAAAAGCAGGGGGTAGGGTTAAAAACAAACCAGTTCCCTTTTTTTATCAAAACTAAAAGAAACAGGGGATTGCTTTTTTTGTTTTAATTTAGTGTAGGGAAACTGGAAGAAACAAGGGAGCGGTGACAGGGCTGAATCAAAAATTCTGAAGCATTTTGTCAATAGTTTACAGGCTGACCCCAGTTACTGCAAAAAAAGAATAGGAGTAAAAACATGAAGGACAATTATTTTAAAGAGTACCCGAATAAAGATGGGTTTTTTAAAGAATATGGTGGCGCGTTTGTTCCTCCAATTCTTGAAAAAGAAATGAAAAAAATTACCGACGCCTATTATGCCATTAGCAAGTCACATCATTTTATTTCTGAGCTTCGCAGCATACGGAAACATTATCAAGGTCGACCCACTCCGGTTTATTATTGCAATCGTTTATCTGAAAAATATGGCGGTAGAATTTATCTTAAGCGTGAAGACCTAAACCATACCGGGGCGCATAAATTGAATCATTGCATGGGAGAGGCTTTGTTAGCCAAGCACTTGGGTAAAAAGAAATTAATTGCTGAAACAGGGGCTGGTCAGCATGGGGTTGCTCTGGCAACTGCTGCGGCGTATTTTGGTTTGGAATGTGAAATTCATATGGGAGAAGTAGATATTGTTAAAGAACATCCGAATGTGGTTCGGATGCAGATTCTTGGCGCAGAAATTGTTCCTGTTTCTCATGGTTTAAAAACCTTAAAAGAAGCTGTTGATTCTGCGTTTGAATCGTATTTAAAAGATCCAGAGACTACGATCTATTGTATTGGCTCTGTTGTTGGTCCGCATCCTTTTCCGATGATGGTGCGCGATTTTCAGCGTGTAGTTGGGATTGAAGCTAAAGAACAGTTTTTTGAAATGACAGGAGAATTGCCGGATAAAGTTGTTGCTTGTGTGGGTGGAGGTAGTAATGCGATGGGGATTTTTACCGCATTTTTAGACGACGCGGAATGTGAATTGCATGGTATAGAGCCAGGCGGGCGATCACTGAAGTATGGTGAACACGCGGCAACTATCACACTTGGGAAGCCAGGCATTATCCATGGGTTTAAATGTTATTTATTACAAGATGAAAAAGGGGATCCAGCACCTGTTTATTCTGTTGCCAGTGGTTTAGATTATCCGGGTGTGGGACCTGAACACAGTATGCTTAAAGATTTGAAAAAAATCAAATACGATACGATCAATGATAAAGAAGCTATCGATGCTTTTTATGAGCTTAGTCGTTTGGAAGGGATTATTCCGGCTTTAGAAAGCGCGCATGCGGTGGCACATGCAATAAAATTAGCTAAGGCTTATCCGCAAACGTCTATATTAGTGAATTTAAGCGGGCGTGGAGACAAAGATATTGATTTTGTGGTAGACACATATGGGTTGCCGAAATAATGGCGTTCAGGAGTCTGATGGTTATGCGAATGACAGTGAATCGATTATATATTATTTAAAAGAGCCGAGATTTGTTGTGTAAATCAGTTATCGGACGAATCTGCGTGAGGAGAGAGTTGAAATAGGTGATTAAGTACAACTTTTTATTGTTAAGCAGCTTTTACAGGCAAGGTGGAGGCATGTAAGTTTAAGGTTCGAAAAAGGGGACAGTTTGAGCTAGCCCGGACTTGACGGACTAGGAGTAAAGCGGTATTATTTATATATTAAACCAAAAGTCTAACCGCCAACTCAAACAAAGAGAAGTCGAAATGACCATAATGATAAATAAACAAACCAATCCAATCAGCAATCTCTAAACAAACAGGGGATTGCTTTTTTTGTTTTGAATAAATATATAAAAATAACTAAGGGGAAAACAGGATACTGTCCCATTTATGTCATTTTTTATTTTTAAGTTCTCCTAAATCCGCTGGTTTAATCTTTTGGGGGTACTTGCAAAAGCATATATTTTCAGATATAGTTTAATACTGTGTTTTGCAATAGGGAAGATATTATGAAACCAAAAAATACCCATAAAATCATATCAATTTTTCTGACAATTTTGCTGATTTTTGTTTTGAAGGCAGATGCTTTAAACATTAATTCTTCGGGGCATAAAGGCATTGGGGAGTATCTCTTTAGCCTCAATAATGGTGTGGAGTCTACAAATTTTGCTATGCTCAGTCCTAATATAAACATAAATGATCAGCTTTTTGTCAGCATGTTTATGGATATGCAAAAAGAATTCGCTGAGGATATTTCAGTATTGGATGATCCCATGCGGGAGCATTCAATGAAAAAAACAGAAGATGAGGGATTTTCTTATTATCATTGGTTGGAACAAATTAGAGAGATCAATGAGGACAGAAAAAAAGGCATTATTAAATTGCCTGACTTGAAATGGCACCCGAACTTTACGCCCAGAGCGTTGGGTTTGTTGAAAAAGTTGGTCGAAAAGGAAGATATTATTGCGATGGCTTTATCTGTAAAAGGATCCCTGGCCAGGGGTTTTTTTATGCCAGGATCAGATACAGATGGTTTGAGGATATATCACAATATAGAGACGGAGAGAATTGACAGTCTCGACAATGAGTTGCGAGTAAAACTGGCTAACTTAGGGCTTAGCTTTTCTATTATGCCGGAATTAGATATAGATTGGAAAGAGGGATTACCTGAGCGTCCCGGGGTTGTATTTTTTAAAAACAATGTTTGGTTTTTGGATGAATATGGACTTGATAATCCAAAGCAAATAGCCAGAAAAAAGCTCTTTAAAGAATGGGATAGTTTGTCTGATCATGAAAAAGGGATGTTACAGTTTTTACATGGTTTGGTCTGTGGGCAAACAGTTTCTAAAAAAGAAACAGAACTCTATCTTTTTCCGGGTGAAAAATCTGTTTTGAGTAATTTAGAACAAAGAGGATTGGTTTCATTAGAAGAAAACAGCATAATAGTAGATTGGATGAATCCTCCTAGCAATAAGTTGCGGATTGTCTATGTTTTAGCTGATAAAGATAGGAAGACAATCTCATTAAAAAAGAGAGTTGAGTATAAACACACGGATAAAATATTTGAAATATCTATATAGGGCTGTGGATAGGGCTTAGCGAATAGTTGAGAAGCAGCAGATAGCGATTGCCCTTCGACTAGCTCAGGATAAACGGATAGGGTTTATTAGGGTCGCTGCCCCTATTTATTTCATAATTGATAATTATTGACGTACTTGGAGGAAAATAGTATTATTTATATATTAAAATGCGAATAAAGGCTTTAACTCAATAAAGAGGCAGTCAAGATGAGCATCAAACAAACACCAAATAACCAAGCAACCTCTAAACAAAACAGGGGATTGCTTTTTTTGTTTTGATAACTGGGCAAAAGTCTAAAATTCAAGACCTAACCCCAATAACAGAGGATAGAGTTAAAAAAATATAACTTTTCCCTTTTTTTTTATATTGATTTTTCAATGCTTTCAGAGTTTGTTTTGCTAGATATTTTTCTTTTAATAGCAATTTTATTCCAATATCCTTCAAGTGCTTTGTTATTAGTACCTAAAGAGACCCTGCTTCCTGTACTAGATGATAGAGGAGGAAGAAAATCTTTATCTCCTAATTGGGTGGTAAGATATTTAAAATCATCCGGGTTAAGCTGATAATCATTATCAGAATTATAATCATTCAATATATTCTCAGAATCAAAGCTTATATCAATTATGCTTCCGTTTTCTCTTGTGAGCTTATTTTTAAAAAACTGATCGAAAAATAATAGGATATGTTTGCTCGGAATAAAGGCAGGTTGAAAAAGTTTCTGATGGATAATTACCTCAAAATAATGTTTTTTTGCTTTATAAGCTAATCCATGTGCAGACCCAGTGAAACCCTCAATTAATGGTTTTATATCTTCATAATAAACATGTAAATCATTATCAGAAAATTGGGCAGATATTTCCTCAAGCGGATATATAATATTAGAAACTCTTTGTTTATACTCATCTAAAATATTAAGCTCGATTGAAATGCCTTCTTTTTCACTGATAACCCTTGATAAATCACATAATAGCTCAAATGGCCTTATGTGCATTAAGAAATCAGGCTCTACAATTAAGCTGAAATAACCCTCATTATGGATATGCCCATATGTAATAGAATTATGTAATACTTTAGTTTCAATAGCCAACTGCGGAGCTAGGGTAGTATTTAATTCCGGCTGCGCGAAGCATACTTTGGATAAAATGAGAGTAATGATAATAATAAATTGTATTTTTTTCATTGATATAATTCTTTCCATCTAAATAAGTTACAAAAACATGGTAAGAAAGTATAGCATTGTTTTTTTTATCCTGCAAATAGATTGAAAGAAAAATAATGCCAAAGACCTTTTATTATTGACGGAGTAAGAGTAAAGCGGTATTATTTATATATTAAACCAAAAGTCTAAACGCCAAATCAAACAAAGAGAAGTCGAAATGACCATGAGACACAAAACAAAATAACTCAAAGCAATCTCTGAAAAGGGGGATTGCTTTTTTTGTTGCAGTGACGTTAGAAAAATAGAATCGTCCTGATTTTTAATTGTGCATTTTCTGAAAATTGCTTTTTTAAAGAAAGTAAAAAGGATCATTGTTTTGATGATAAAGAAAATTTTTTTGTTAAGATTAATTGGGATATTGGCAGTGATTATTCCTGTGGTATTTTGGCAAGGGATAGCCTCATTTGGATATGCAATTATGATGATCGGTAGTCTTGGGATTTTTTTTGCCGTTCTCGCAATATTAATAATAATAATTTATTTAAACTGTGCTGTATCGTTAATACGGGGTAAAACTAGTGGTGAGAAATTATTTATTATCCTTTTGGCTTTAAGTTTTTATACTACAACCTTCGTTATACCAATAGTGAGGGGAGGTCCGTATAGAAAGGTTCAGGAAATTGAAAAAAAAGGTAATATTGCAAAACTTGAAAAGGTTTTGACCAGATTGGTAAAAACAAGAAAAAATGATCCGGGGATAGACGTATATTGCAGAGATTTAGGAGTAATACATTATGGCTTAGGAAAATATGACATGGCTTTAAAGGATTTATCTGAAAACAATATTTATGAAGGAGACGTGTTAAAGGCCACAGTTTATGTTAAGCTTAATAATTTATCAGGAGCGATAGACAGTTGTAATAAATCGATTAAAGCCTTCCCTGGATGGGCAGAAAAATATTATTTTCTGCGAGGTAATGTATACTTTCATTTCAAGGAACACGATAATGCAATTTTAGATTATTCGAAAGCGATTGAGATAACAAAAGACCAATGTGAAAACAATCGATCTCATTTAGGAAGAGCAAGCTCGTATGCTAAACTCAATAAATCTGATTTAGCTTCAGCCGATTACGAATACGTCATTAAATCAAACTTTGATGATGATGATTCGGACGATGAGTGTTGCAGCTATTTATATGGATATTTTTACCGCGCCAATTTTTATTTTTACTTAGGTAAAAATGAAGAAGCCAAAGAAGATTTACAACATATACTTGTAGAAAGTAAGTCAGGGACATTTGTTACTGCTGAAGCTAATATTTTGATGGGATATATAATGAACAGTGAAGGGCAAAATGATTTAGCAAAGAGCTATTATGAAAAAGCAAGAAAAATAACCGATCATTGGCCTACATACGGCAATTATTGGGATCCTACTAGAATTCATAGAACTTTGATCCGTAAAACTTTTAAAAAACTGATTGAACTAAGCGGTTCAGGTGATGAAGAGATTACTAATTCCATTGGTACTTTTAAATCGCCAGCAGATGAAGTAAAAAATATAATTTATCGAGATGGAGAAATTCTAAGAGCAATTCCCTTGCTATTTGAATATTTTGAGACTGATCGGCTAATATGAAGAGGACGGGTCGATTTAGTTGGATAGTGTAAAATAGTCTGTTGCTTTTGGAAAAGAAAAATGCTCTTTAAAAAAGAAGCAGAGCATAGTAACCTTAAGGTGTTACGACCAATAACACCAAAAAAGGAGGTTACAATGGAAACGCTCTGCTTCACAGGTAAT
>JAHITY010000116.1 GCA_018817165.1 Candidatus Omnitrophota bacterium | reverse complement strand
TTAGGAGTTAGAGCTTTGGCTATGAGCCATCATCCATGAGCTATTAGTTGAAATTTCTTATTTTTTATATTCCCCCCCTTGAAACTAAGCGATCAGATTTTCTTTTATTTAGGAACGGAGATGTAGACAGGATGTCGGAACGCCACTGAGCCAGGATGAGCGATTTGGCGGCGAAGTCGGAGTTACTAAATCATTAGAAAATCATCGCTGTTTCATCTGGGGGCGGTTTTCCTTTGCTTCGGTTCCTTTGAGCGCTCCAATATATTCATGGCATTGCTTTGCCATGCCATGCAAGGAAATGAAGACCTGGGGGACGTTTTATCGGGGTAGGCATAGCCCCATGCTACAAGGGCACAAAGTCACAAGTAAAATTAGTATTGAGTATTGCGAATGAAAAACAGATAAAGAACAGGAATAAATTACTAATAACTAATTTCTAATGACTAAAGCTAAAAAACAGCGATTAGGAAGTAGGAGGCATATTTCCCTCAATACTAACATGGTCAACCATTGAACTAACTGAGTCATTCATAAAAATTGGCACTAAGCGCACATTCGGATGGGAAATAAAAAAAACTCTAAATAGCTCATCCGCAAAAGCTTGCCCTATCATTCTAACCCCTGAAAAATCTAGAACAACTTTTTCAAACCTGTCAAATCCAGCAATTAATCTTCTTGCTTGGGATCGCGAAACTAACTCCTCGCCCTCTTGCTTTAGAAGAGCTACAGAAATTTTTGTTTTTGAAAAATCTACTTTAAAATCTTTAGATGAATATTTGTTAAAAACTTCAGTATCGATTGTTTTACAATCTCTACGTATCTCCATAACAACGGTTGTACCTTTCCTATCTCTTTCAAATGAGGTAATCCAGTCATCATCTTGATGCCCATTAAAAAAAAGGTTTTCTGACATAATACAAAAATCGTCAAACAAACGAGATGTAAAAAATATTCCTTGTCCCGAATGCTTTGTTTTGTCGGTAGTCACCCCGCCCTTCTGCAACTCAAGAATCGCTTGTTGAGAGTGCTCTAAATTAAAAAACTTTTGAATTTTATTAAAAATCCCTACGCCAAAATCCATAATCCAAAAAGTCACGCTCTTTACAGTGATGTCAATTTCTACAATAGCTTTTTCCGTTTCTGAATGATCTATAACATTGTTCAACATCTCTTGAGTGCCATAACTACAGATATCCAGAACATTCTTGTTTAGAGGGGGCAATAAAGGCAATATTTTTTCTAGCCAAATTTTATGCTCTTCGCGATGTAAAGCCATATCAAGATTAATAGAAACCGTGCTACGGTGTAGGGAATATTTCATACTACGCCCCTTACCCTCACTATCAATAACTCCTGACTTTATTAAATCTTGCACATGTCTTAAAACCGCCTGCCTTGAAATAGCAAATTCTTTCGCAGCAACTCCAACAAGGCGCTTGGGATACGCCTTAACATTGTCTATTATGAAGTTTTTTAATTCTTCCCTTTTTTGACTGGTTAGCATTTTTGCCTCGCCTTATTTAATAGTTATTTCTTCTGCTTCTTTGACAACTAAAGTATACTACATCTACTTATTATTGACAACATATTTTATTAACATCGACAACTAAATCATATTTTACAGCCTATTATTGACAACATGTTTTATCAACATCGACAACTAGATACTCAACATACTCACATAAAAACCTGCAATTAAACGTGTTATGTCCTTTAGGCTTAACTATCACATTTGAAACCAAGCGATCGGATTTTCTTTGCCCTGAACCAGTGCGGGCACGGTACAGGGCTCGATTTAGGAACGGAGATGGAGACAGGATGTCGAAACGCCACTGAGCCAGGATGAGCGATTTGGCGGCGAAGTCGGAGTTACTAAATCATTAGAAAATCATCGCTATTTCATCTGGGGGCGGGGTTTCTTTGCTTCGTTTCTTTAACCTGGAGTAAAGAAATGAAGGCGTGGGGGACATTTTATCGGGGGCAGGCATAGCCCACAAATAAGATCACTATGTCACCAGATCACAAGAATGCAAAACTAAAACAGTTCCTCAAGTTATAAAATTCGTAAGGCAGCGATTAGGGATTAGACTGGCTATAAGCCATATCAAAAATTTACTTGTCATCTGGAGCCAATGATTCGGGATAAGTTTTCATCTTTCTATTCCTCCAAATCATGCGTCACAGAGTATTGAAATATCGGATAGCCCCCATCCATAATCCATAGTTTCTGAAAATCCCAGTTGCGAAATATTCCTTGCTGTTTCATTTCCGCGGTCGATTTACCAATAATACCACTCTGACTCTTATTGCTGATTCCGGGCAAATCAACAGCCAGCGTACAATCCCAATAATTGTTTTCCTCGATCTTGCCGGCACTGTAAAAGCCCAGAAATCCTGCTACGAACTTCGTCCCGGTCACCTCTGCGGCGCTATAGGTAAAACTCACGCCATCATGATAAGAATTGTAATAGCCGCAAATTCCTGCCACATAATTAATGCCGCTGACCCGGCAGCGATTATAACAGTTGTGAATTCCGGCGTTTTCGGTAGTATATCCAACAATGCCGCCGACATCATCGCCACCCCGCACAGTCCCCGCTGCATAACTTTCGATAATATCGCCGCTTTTCGAATACCCGGCAATGCCGCCAATCTGTGATCCAGTGCCAGTGACATCCACAATTGCCTCACATCTGAAGATAGTATTATTTGTGCCATCCCATATACTACCAACCAATCCTCCGACTTGATCTTTGCCTTTGACAACAGTTTCCCGTACTGCACAATTAGTAATTCCCTCTCCATTATAACTTTCACCAAGCATCCCGCCAATTCGCTTCCCAGCTCCCATAACCACACTATTGCGAACCGTCACATTCGACACGCTCGCCTTGAATATCTTCCCGGCAAGCGTTCCCACATTATCTTCACCGGCTATATGCGCGTTAAAAATCACCAAGTTTTTTACCTGCCCCAAATTGCCAATATTACTGAACAGCCCCACATATTTTTTATTGATCCGGTTTATCGTCAGATTTGACAGGGTATGCCCTCTGCCATCAAAAGTTCCGGTATATTCCGGGATCGGTTCAAACCCAGCCCCGCCGTTGTAGTCGACGGTCGCGCTACAGTCTATATCATTCGTTAAATAATAAGACCCCTTTGGATTAATCCCAATATTCTGCAAATCTCGCAGTGTAGAAACAGGCATCTCGCTTAGAGTCTCACCGCTTTGAGCATCTTTTCGATAATTGCTATCAGCACCTTGATCCGCTAAAAACTTAGCTGTCGCGATATTTCCTTTTTTTTCCGCGACGACCAACGCACTACCTCCCTGCGGTCTTAAATCGACACCTTTCTCAAGAAGAAACTTTATCATCTCCACATCTGCTTCAGCCGCAATTTTTGGCAACATCGTTGCGGCGTCTGCTCCGGCATCCAGAAGATATCCCACCAATTGACGATTACCCTCCCGAGTCGCCCGGATCAACAGCGACTCTTCAGCTCTGCGTAAAATCGAATCCGCCTTATTTCCTTTCAGCTCAAGACAACCATGTAACAATAAAAACTGCACTGTTTCATCAGGACTACGCTCAGAAGAATTTAAGCCTATACATTGGAGCACATCAACAGCATTACAATTTACAGTCAATTGATTTTGCTGCGCATAACTAAAAAGATTTTCCACAGCCGCAAGATAAGCCATGCTAACTGCCCAGCTAAATGCGCTTTGGATATCCTTACCCTCATTGTGGTCTAACAAATAATCTGTCATTTCGGGATTGTGATAAATAATCGCCCATGCCAACGGCGTCTTATTATAATTATCCGCCAAGTCAATACGCGCCCCATGTTGCAATAAAATATCAACTATTTCTTTATCGCCTTTGCGCACGGCATAAGACAATGCTGTTGCTCCTTGTGTCCGATCCCGAGTATCTACAGCTGCCCCTTTACTCAGCAATAATTCGACCATCTCTTTTTGTCCATTGTTTACCGCTGATATTAATGCAGTGTCTCCCAAAGAAGCATTGATATTAACACCGTTACCTAAATACCCAACTACTTCTTGTTTATCTCCTTGAGCAGCAGCCTCAATAATTTTTTTTTCTTTCCAATAATAATGTAGGGGATTGACCACTGCCCTTGCCAACTCAGGCATTTCCGACATTCGAGACCCACCCATCGTATAAAACTTACCACTTCCGCTAAATAGTGCCGACCAATTACCCTTATCCGTTATATATACTGCCCTCACTTTCAAGCAGGGGATTTTTCCTATTGGGGAACCTCCAAAAAAAATAGCTTGAGAAAGATAATGCCGATTGAATTTTTCAATGGTTAAAAAAAGTTTAACCTCAGCTTTGTCTTTGTCAGCAGCAATCAACTTAAGTCCGTTATATTTTATTTCGGCCTTAAACGCTTGCAAAAATTCATTTGTCATCGGATGTTGAGCTGTAGCGCCATTTCGATATTCGTACTCTACATATATCGTCTTTATTGGCTTGCTCGACTTTAGCTTAATATGATCACTTCTTAATTGTTTAGATTCTAGAGCCATACAAGGACTCAGAAATAAAATATTCATAAAAACAATAACTATAATCAGCGAAAAGCCTATTTTTTTTAACCGCATACTTACATCCTTTTTGACTTAAGCATATTATATAATTAAATAAATATTTTTGCTAAAAAAAAAGCAGCGAACCCTCCTTCGCCACCTACTTCGTCAAGACTTCGAAGGTCTGAAAGGCTATGGAGGACAGGTGGCTCATAGCAAAAACAAAATCTCAAAAACTATTAGCTATCGACCATAGATCATCAGCCAGTAGTGCGGGGTTTTTTAAATGAGACCGTGCTTTACGGAATGCTTTAATGAGGTAAAGTACATGGTCGAATTTATCCCGCAAAATAGGTAAAAAATACTTTAATTTTTACCTGCTTATGTGCGGGGTCTAGCTTCGTTGCATGGCATGACAAAACAATGCCATGAATATTTTGACCTGCAGGCAAAAAATGAAGAAGGTCTAAAAGCAGCGTCTAGTTGGAGGGTCATAAATGTGGCGTCCTTCCAATTGTGCTTTCCTCCTATAGCCAACTCTTCCTGTTTTTTTCCCGCTTTGTTTTAAATCCGATTCATATTTAGCTTTTGTCAATTGCTGTAAGTTAATCGCTTGATTCATTGATTTGTCATTATAGGTAATCCCTAATTCAGCATCAATTCCATTGATTGCCAAATCAGAAAAATAAGCATATACTTTTTCAGAATGATATTTTCCTCCCGGAGCCAATTGCACGCGATTAGGCTCAAAGGATAATGTTAGCCCATATACTTTTAACCAATCAATAGTTACCTCAACCGGTTGTTCAGAAAAATTATACACATGCACCACATATGAAGCTGGAGCCTTTGTGTCATCTGGGCCCAAGGCCCCAAACGATTGTTTTAAATTAAACATTAACTGATTATTTCTTTTTTCTTCCACGCATGTCACTTTAAAACTGATACCCTGCTCCAGATCAACCTGCGGCGAACGAAAAACCGGAACATAAACTGTCTGATGCCAACGCCCATCAACACCCATTGTATAATCAACTCGGCATGGCATTGAGCAACCAGAACACAAAATACAGAAAAATAATACCCATATCATTATTTTCATAGCTTTCCCTCACAGTTTAAGCCCTTAATTTTTGATATGTTTCCATTCCAGCAACCACATAAAATCTAACAATATGTAATAATTATACTCCTCAGTTCTGAATTACACAACCTTAAAAGCAGCGGAGATTAAGAGTTAGACACAGCAAGCAGTTATCGAGTTCACGAGTTGGCGGTTTGAAAAGCAGAAAGCGCTTTGCGCATAGCTAATAGCTCATGGCTTATGGCCTAAACAAAAACTCAAAAACCATTAGTTATCGACCATTGACCATTAGCCAGAGGGGTGGGGTTTTTGAGATTTACGCTCGGGAAGATGTGGTTAGATAATTAAGTATTAGGTGTCCGGAATTTCCTGCGCGGGCTTCAGGAGTTTGGGTTGACCTTTACTGCCATTTATGATAGTCTTAATAACATATCCATTCTAAACTTATGCAAAAAACTATCTCATTTTACTGTTCTGTGTTTTTTATTATCAGCCTAGGCTATTTCTTTTTTCCCAGAATATGCTGTGGTGATGATTTTTTTCCGCAAGAGTATTCCTCGCAGATCCGGGTTTCATCAACCTTTGCTAAGCAGTCAAACTCGCAATGGTATTATACTGACATTTTTATCCCAATATACAACCACACCGGGTCAGTCGCCTACGGAATAAATGAATTTCTCTTTTTCGCTAATGCCAAGATTACAAATACTACGGTATCCACTAACGAAAAAAATCTCGGGCTCGGAGTACGTTGTCTTACAGATGACTTATTCTTCAACGAGGAAATAATTATCGGCGCGAATGTTTTTTTTGATACAAGACACAGTATCCACGATATCCGGCACAATCAATTAGGCACTGGCCTTGAATTCCTATCGCGCCAGGTTGATCTACGCTTTAATTACTATCATCCGGTTTCAAGTAAAAAAATTTATAATACCTATTATGAGTTTGGCCAAGAGGGTCTATTGGAGAATTATTCCGAGGAAGAAGCTCTCCCGGGTTTTGATTGCGAATTAGGGTTGCTTCTGCCCGTCATATCTGATTTTGTAGAAACCAGAATATACGGAGGCGGATATCAATATAATGCGACCATAAATAACGATATCTCCGGAACAAAAGCCAGGCTTGAAGTTTATCCTTCTCCTTTCCTTACTCTTTCTTTGGAAAGTAAAAATGACAGTGTGCGCGGTAATGAAATGTTTATCGGAGGACAGATAAATATTCCCTTTGATCTTCGCGGCTGGTTTGAAAGAAAAAATCCCCTGGGAAAGATGGAAGATGTTCCCATCTTCAGAAAAAATCCCCGCAGCGTAGCGGAACGAATGACTGATCCAATAGTCCGGGATTTAGATATTATAACTGTTGAAAAAAACTGTTCAAAAAAAATACATAATGTTATTTTTGTAAACAATTCCAATGACGGAGATATCGGCGAAGACGGCTCGCTTTCACATCCGCACAATACATTAGCCGAAGCATTAAGCGATCCCCGCTATCAAGACGGAACCTGGGTTTATGTTGCTAAAGGAGACGGAACCAAAGATGGATACACCGGAAGCTTTACGCTTGCTGATAATACCGTACTCTGGGGCGAGGGATACCAATGCTACGGATTAGGCGGCGCGGGATACCCGATCATTGACGGGAACGCGGCAGATAAAACCATTACTTTAGGCCAGGGCAATACAGTAATGGGACTACAAATCCAAAACGGAAACCACGGCATTTACGCTGAAAACATTACTTCTTTAGAAATAGAGCATAATATTATCACTAATAACGGCACCCCTTATGGTTCAGGGATCAGCCTGATAAGAAATGACGGAAATACCTGCTTTGCTTTGATTGACAGCAACACCATTTCCAGCAATGGTGGCAATGGGATTTCAATCCAGAGCGAAAATTTTAGTACTGTGTCCTGTACTATCTCCCGAAACACAATCAATCTTAATTCCGGAAGCGGAATTTCCCAAATTTCAGGAGCGCTTATAAGCGGAGACACTAGTTCGCTTGCCAGCACTTTTTCCGGCAATACGATCTCCAACAATTCAAGTAACGGGATTACCCTGCAAACCAACTGGGCGACAACAATGCCCACAATCGTCACAAGAAATAAAATCTACAATAACTTTTCTGATGGTATTGAATTAGATGACTTAGGGTCCAGTGTGCTTACATTAGACATTGGTGGAGGAGAATTAAATTCAGAAGGCTATAATTCTATATATAGCAATTCCGGCTATGCTATAAATAATAATACCCTGCTTACCGTTAAGGCTGAAAATAACTGGTGGGGAAGAACACCCCCTGTTGCTACTGATTTCAAAAAAGTAAATTACAATCCATGGCTCAACTCAGATCCTTTGTAAATGATTATTAATAAGCCAATAATCCTGGATTGTTTCTTTAACCAGAAAACATACTCTGGACTATGTCTTGCCGTGCAGTTCGCGATAGATGGAAACAATCCCATGAAATGCTTAAACATGAAACATCAGAAGGCTCTCAGGCTAATCTATAAATCTGAGCATCTTTTCCCCTAAAACCCTTTTTTTGGGTTCGAAACCTACCTCCTCATAAAATAAAATACCCTCGGGGAAAATCAGAATATATCTGGATTCCGGTGAGGATAATTAAAGAAACTGATAAGGCTATTCTGGTAGACAATTGCAGAAGGTTTTGGATTGCTAAGGCGCGGATAGTTAAGATACGGTTAAAAGATGGGGTTTTTGAGATTTATATTTGGCGCGATATTGTTAGGTGATTAAGTGTTGTGTCCCCGGATATACGGTCAGCTACCCGCAGTTCGCACACTTTCGACATCTGTCTCCCCGAGATCAGTCGCCTTACACACTCCTCACCGCTACTTATAATTCTTAATCCACTCTTTAATTTCTTCTTTTATCATATCTCTTACTTCTCTGGTTCTTTGCATTTTTTCTTCATGGCTGCCCTGAAATGACGATGGATCAGGGAACCCTACATGTATCCTTTTTCCTTCACCCGGAAAAAGCGGGCAACGCTCTGCCTGTGTTTCGTCACACACAGTAAAGATATAATCAAAGTTTTTTCCTGCATCTAATAAACTTTGAACACTTTGCGTTTTATTTCCTGAAATATCAATATCAATCTCTTTCATAACTTCAATAACTACAGGATTAAGATTGCCTGGCTCAATCCCTGCACTTTCTACTTCAAATCTATCACTCGCTATTTGTTTAAGAAAAGCTTCTGCCATCTGACTTCTTGCAGAATTATGAATACATACAAATAAAACGTGTTTCTTATTCATTTTGTCCTCCATTATTTTTTATCGAAAAAGGACAGCAAGCCCCTGATTTATATTTTCTGCTATTAATCGTTGATAAACTGCAAAGCAACAACAGTCCAATTATTATAATTATGATTTGTTTAAACTTTTTCATGAGTAAACCAATGCTGTGTTCTCAAGCAAAATTTTACCAACATCAACATCACGGGAACTTCAATTAAAACCCCTACCACTGTCGCTAATGCCGCTCCTGATGAAAGACCAAACAACATTGTTGCTGTTGCAATAGCAACCTCAAAATGATTGCTCGCCCCTATCATTGCTGCTGGAGCCGCATCTTCATAACTTAATTTTAGTTTTCTTGCCATCCAATAAGTAATTGCAAAGATAAATATTGTCTGTATAAAAAGTGGAATTGCAATCCAAAGAATTGTCAAAGGCTGCGCCAAAATAATCTCACCCTTGAATGAAAACAATAGAACAAGCGTTACCAATAAAGCGGTTATAGACACAGGTGCCAGAACATGCAGGAATTTTTTGTTAAACCATTCAATTCCCTTATGCGATACGATCCACTTTCTTGAAAAATATCCGGCAACCAAAGGCAATGCAACATAAATAGCAATCGACAACAGCAATGCCTGCCAAGGAACCGGCATCCTTCCTACGCCTAGAAGAAATCCGCCTAATACACCATAAAGCAAAAGCATCGTAAGCGAATTAATCGCTACCATAACAAGTGTTAAGCCATCATTCCCCTTTGATAAGAATCCCCAAACTAAAACCATTGCTGTGCAAGGAGCAACCCCTAATAAAATGCACCCCGCAAAATAGCTCCTCCATAAAGGAACCTGAAGCATCATTGCCCCTTCGTGCATAACAACTGTCCCTGCACCGTGGACAGACCCCAGTGCCCAATCGACTCCCGGCAACATCTTTACAAAATCAACAGCATCAACTCCGATAAAACTCTTAAATAAAAAACCCAAAAAGAAATAAGCAAAAGCATACATAGTAAATGGCTTGATTGCCCAATTTACAAAAAGGGTTAATCCAACAGGCTTAGGAGACTTTCCAGCTTTAATAACAGCAGCAAAATCAATCTTAACCATAATCGGATACATCATAAAAAACAAACATATAGCAATTGGAATGGATACAACTGGCGCCCCATTCACATTTATAGAGAAACCATCCAGAGCCTTTGCCAGTTGGGGGGCAATTTTACCTAAAAATATTCCTACGACTATACACAATCCAACCCAAACCGTCAGGTAACGCTCAAAAATGCTTTTCATCTTTCGATCATCATTTTTACATATCTGAGTGCTCATTTATATCTCCCCCTTTTCACATCCAAAACACCGGAATAATATATGACCAGATGTAATAAATCCCAACAAGAATAAAAATTGTTCCCGTAATTTTCCTTGTCCACAATTCAATTTTAGCTGTCTTATGAAACCATTTCGAAAATGACTTAACACCAAAGACAATCCCTAAAGCAAATATTGCCACAGGAATGCCCGTACCTATTCCATATATAAACGGATGAATAATCCCAAATTTACTATTCAAAGCAAGCGGGATTAAACTGCCGAAAAATAAAGCCGCTGCAATCGGACAAAACGATAAAGCAAAAAGCATTCCTAAAAGAAATGCCCCCATCACACCTGAGTCAGCTAATTTATTTTGTTTCTCTTGAGATATTGATAGTGAGAACGATTTTAATTTTATGACATCAAACAAAAATAACCCGACCAATATCAAAATTGGCCCAATAAATTTATTCATATAAGTTTGCAAAAAACTTGCAACTGATGGAATGCTGACAAGAAACACACCTCGCTGTCGTATAAAAATAATAAGCTGTAACATTAGAATCACTAATAGAAGCATCCGATGTATCAACAGATTCAACAACAGAACCTGCTTCTATTGTCCTTGAATCAGCATTACTTGAAAAAGCATAACTGCTAACAACGACAGCTACCAATATAAAAACACTTAAAGATACTATTTTTTTCATTTTTCACGCTCCAATATTTTTGAAATTATTTCATCTAAATTAATATTACTGACATCTGTCTTTCCTTTTTCAAAACCAAAATCTTTAAGACTATACGATTCAGGAGTAAATCCCGCATGCTCCAAAGTTTTTTTAGCACACATTACAGGACATCCATCAATTGAAATGATATTTTTAGCTGATTTTGCAGATTCAATCATTCCCGGAATATGCGCTCCTATGCCAGCAAGACAAAACATTTTAGCCTTTTGATCTTTTGACATCTTACGAGCAATACTATCTGACAAAGCTCCGACATCAGCTCCCCCTGAGCATGGAAAAACCAATGTGCATACGCCCCCACAGTCACATTTAGCACTCATTTCTTTTTCCTCCATATTCTTTATGTATTATTAAATATAAACACGGAACAATAAATAATGTCAAAAACATTGCCCCTGATAATCCTCCAACAACAGTAATCGCTAAAGGTTTAAGCATTTCTAAGCCTTCGCCCCAGCCAAAAACCAGCGGCAAAAGCCCGACAATTGTTGTCAAACTTGTCATTAAGATCGGACGTACTCTTAACGACGCGCCTTCGATAACCGAATCATAAACAGAAAAACATTTTTCCTTCCGTAGATAATTCATGTATTCAATCATAACAATCGCATTATTAACAACAATTCCCACCAGCAAAATAAGCCCGAGAAAAACTGTCGCCCCAAACGGAGTTTTTGTAACCACCAACAAAAGAAACGCGCCCATTAACGCGAGAGGTAATGTAACCATAATTATCACCGGATCGATCAAGGAATCGTACTGAACCGCCATGACCACAAACAAAAGGAAAACTGCCAGCACGACGACCATGATTAACTGGACATTTGATTCCCTTGCCGATTCTTCCTCGCCTCCATATTCCAAAAAATATCCGGGAGGTAGAGTAATTGAGCTCAATCGCTTCTTTATTTCATTGGTAACTTTCCCAACATTTTTACCAACCGCATCACCAGTAACTCCAATCAAACGTACCTGATCCTCCCTGTCGATCTGAACAGGTCCGTCAGATACTTTAATATTTGCCACCTCTTTGAGTTTCACCTCAACCCCGCTGGGAGGATAAAGCAAAATATTCTTAACAGCTTCTATATCGTTTACGATAAGAGGATCGGACAATACCCGTATATCATAATCGATATTACGTTCTTTATCCGTAAACTGTGTACCCACCAAACCGTCTACAGACGTTCTTATAACATCCGACACGTCTCTTGCCGTAAGGTTAAAGTCGTTTAATTTTTCTCTGTCTAAAAAGATATGTATTTCCGGTCTTGAAAAATCAACGGAAAGATCTATATTCGTCAATCCCTCAACATCTTTTATTTTATCCTGAATATCTTTTGCTATCCCAAAAAGCTTATCTAAATTGTACCCTCTTATGCGAATATCAATATCAGACGTAGATGTCGTTTTAATCCCACGTAGAGGTGTGCGCATAACTTTAATCTTAGCGCTCTTAATGGGGCTATCTTTTAATTGTTTCTGAAGTTTCTTAATGACGGTCGCGGTTGGAAGAGGTCGCTTAGATTTTTCAGCAAGCTCAACGATGATATCTGACTCATTCGCTTTTTCATAAACGTTTCTTTTTTTCCAATAACCACCTACCATGGATGAAATTTTCTTAACCCCAGGCATAGTATTAATAACGCCTTCAAGCTTCTTGGCAACAGCATCCGTCTTTTCTAACGCCGAACCGACCGGAAGTTTAACTTTTATCGTTATCTTACCATCATCTATCTGCGGCAAAAATTCCCTACCCAAAGTACGCGCCAAAAAAATACTTATCATAAACAAAATAACAACGCCTATTATTGCAATACCTCTGTACGTCAATACCCTCTTTAGCAATTTTTTATATACAGCAATGCCTTTCTCGATAACTCTTTTATTAAAGCTATCGTTTTCAACTTCTTTTTTATTTTTAAATAAATGGGCTGATAAGCACGGCACAACTGTCAAACTAACAATAAGCGAAATAATAAACGCCACAGTTACCGTCACAACCATATCACGAAAGAGCAACGAAGCTATTCCTTTAATAAAAAAGAACGGAACAATTGCCGCAAGATTAGTCAACGTAGATGCAATAAGTGCGCTGGTTACCTCTTTGCTTCCGATGTGAGCCGCTTCCAATGAATTATCCGTGTCGCTTTGGTGCCGCGTAATATTCTCAAGCATGACGATAGCATTATCCACAAGCATGCCTACAGCCAGCACAAGCCCTCCAAGCGAAAAAATATTTAAGGTGACATCAAAAAAACTCATAAGAATAAACGTACCCAAAATACTTACCGGTATAGCTACGGCGATAACAAGAGTTCTTTTTATAGTGTACAAAAAGAACCAGATAGTTAAAATTGCCAGAATACCACCCATAACCGCAGATGATCCAACATTTTTAACAGAATTCTCTATGTAATAAGACTGACTGGAAGCAACCGCATAATTAACATCATCCGGAATAATTTTCTTCTTTATCAGTTCTTTGGCACGTTTGTTTATTTTTGAAACAACCTCAACGGTGTTAGCATTAGGCTGTTTAAGAAAACTCAGAGTAACACATGGATTGCCGTTAAAACGTGTAATGACCCTCTGTTCTTCGTAGGAATCAGCCACCTGCGCGACATCTTTGATTTTAATAAACCTGCCTTCACGGTTTGCGACAATAATATTTCCTATGTCAGCGGCATCTTTTAATTTCGCCAAAAGCCGTACGCTGTATTCCTTCTTTGTGTCAGAAATTCTTCCGGCTGGAAGCTCAACATTTTCCGCCTTTAAAAGATTTAATATTTTCCCTGTCGAGAGCTCATATTTCTGGACTTTCTGCTGATCGAATACAACCTGAATTTCCCGCATCCTGCCACCTGAAGCAACCACCGCGCCCAACCCTGGAATACCAAGAAAATAATTACTCAAGTCATTCTCAGCCCAATCGCGCAAAGCACGCTCATCCAATATTTCAGAAGAAAGCGCAACATCAAGTATGGGAAGCTGGGATGGATCAGCCTTATAAATTTTAGGTTCGTCAGCTTCTAGCGGCAGTTCATTTCTTACCAGATCAAGCTTTGCCCGGGTATCGGCAAGTGCTACATCCATATCCTTGCCAAATTCAAAATATACTTCTATAGACGCATTACCCTCAATTGAAGAAGATATAACCTGAATAGCATCCTCGGTTGTGGCTACACTTGACTCAACTTTTTTCAATATGTTTTCTTCTACTTCCTCAGGACTCGCTCCCTTCCAGTCGATGATAATGCGCACCATAGGATAGGTAATCCGCGGAAGAAGATCAACCGAAAGTCCACGTAAAAAGAAAAGACCTAGCACTACGATCATCAATGTAAGAACAAAAACTCCAACTGGTCTTTTTATAGAAATATCACTTAGCGTCATAACCTTTTCCTTCAATTTTTTCGATCTCTGCTTTCGCAACACGCATATCGAGTTTGGTTAATGCACAATTAATTTGCGCTTGTGAAAAAGCTTTTTGTGCATCCAGAAGTTCAAGACTAGAAACCAAAGAATCCTGATATCGGCTAGAAAATAAATCCAAACTCCTCTTTGCTCGTTCACAGCTAGTTTTAACAATCTCCAATTTACTCAACGCAGATTTATATTTCAACCACGCGGATTCTAAATCTAATCCTATCTGCTGACTAAGCAAAGCAGCGTATGATTGTAACTCTCCTTTATATGCTTTTGCCTGCCTAACTGCAGCTCTCGTTTTCCCCCAATCCCAAACATTGAAATCCACCTTGACTCCGGCAATCCAGTCTGTATCCCCTTCTGATATTTCCGCCCATTCATAGCCATAACTGTACAGAGCATTTATTTGAGGATAAAAACCACTTTTTTCTATCTCAATTAATTCATCAGCTTCTTTTATTTCTTTGGACAATTTCAAAAGCTCAAAATTTCCTTCAACCGTTTTTGATTTGTATTTACTAGATAATATGTCATCCTTTAGGTCTTGCACTTCTATTGAATCACTTGAATCCAATCCCATAGTATTAAGCAGTATTTTTTGAGCAATCTTAAGGCTGTCTTGAGCAGAAATGAGTTCCTGTCGAGTATCATTTAGCTGAACCTCTAAACGTAAAAGCGTTTCTTCCCTTGGAATTTTTGTTCTTTTGTTAAGCTCAAGTGCAGTATCATATGAATCTTGTACGTACTTAAGCAGGGCCTCTTTGCTCCTTAATATATCCTTAGTAAAAATAAGTTTGAAATAAGCTGCTTTTACTTCAAAAACAACAGCTTCTCTTGCTGCAAAATACCCCTGACTTACTGCATCAATGGTCAATTGCGCCGCTTTCTTCTGCGAAGCAATTCTTCCTCCAGAAAACAATGGTTGCGTAACCACAATGTCTGCTTGATAATCATTTTGGGAACTGCCTAAATAACGTTGTTTTGACTGTGAGACATAAGACAATCGGTCATAACTAGCAGCAATATTCACTTGAGGTAAATTTTGCGCCATAACACCGTTCAAACTCTCTTTGGTCTGATCTATTTTTTGTTCGTATATTTTTAACTTAGGATGCGCCTGCAATGCTTGTACGATACAATCATCCAATGACAACGCTTTAGAATTATTGTGTTCCTCTTGAGCAAACAGTGCTCCAGAAAAAAACACAATTAGACTTAAAAACAAAATTGTTCTCTTAAAAATAATCATTCTATTTCCCCATTAAACCGCTGAAATTAAATTAATTTTTGAATCTCTTCAGCAGACAAAACTTTTCCTGCCGCTTTAACAACGCCATCAATGACCAAAGCAGGAGTTATCATAACAGCATAATCAGTTATTTTATCCATATCTTCAACCTTAACAACTTCCGCTTCTTTCCCTGAAAGTTTCAAAGCTTCCTGAACATTTGCATAAAGTTGTTTACATTTTGGACAACCCATACCTAAAATTTCAATCTTCATTTTTTACACCCTCCTATTTATTTAATGAACCTCATTTTCAATGCCTTTATTTTTCACCAAAGAAACACCCTGACACGAGTCATATTCAAATTGCAAAGTAGCATGACCGATCGAATACTTTTCTTTAAGCAACTTCTCAATACTGCCTTTAATAACACAGCTTTCGCTTAACTTAATATCTTTTGCGGTATTTATATGTGCCTCAAAATGAACATCCTCGACAGTCACGCCCCAAACATGAGCATGATGAATATCCTTAACCCCTTCCATCTGCTCGATATCTTTTTGAATATCTACAAGAACAATTCCTTTAGGCACATTCTGCATTAAAATATGAACAGCATCCATAACAATGACATAACCTTCCCTAATAACATACAGCCCAATAACCAAAGTCAAGACAGAATCCACCCAAAATACACCGAAAAAATACATAAACATTGCGCCAACAATTACTGTTAAAGATACCAACGCATCAGAAAGCAAATGAACAAAAGCTGACCGAATATTCATATTGCCATGAGAATGATTCTTTAACAGAAAAGCACATAAAGAATTTGCAAAAAGACCAACCGAAGCGATAATAATCACAAACACGCTATTAATTGGTGCGGGATGAAGCAAGCGAATCACCGCTTCCTTAAATAAAAAGAAGGAAACAATAATTAACAATGAAGCATTAAGTAATGCCGCTAAAATCTCTGCCCGCTTATAACCAAAAGTCCTAGACTCCGTATTCTCCTTATCTGAAAGTTTAAGGGAAATAAAACTCGTCACAAGCGAAAATGTGTCAGTTAAATTATGCAAAGCATCCGTAATAAGAGAAAGACTTCCCGAAACAAGCCCGCCAATCGCCTGAACACAGGTAATCAATAAATTCAAGAATATTGACAGCCCAAGCTTCTTCTTTACATCCCTATGTGATTGAGTATTTTCCATTGTTTTAACCTGCTATCATCCCAAAAGCAATTCCGCTAATTGTCGCCATCACCACAACCAAGCTAACATAAACAACCGTCTTCTTAGTCCCAATAATCCCCCTAATAACAAGCATGTTAGGAAGACTCAGCGCTGGACCGGCTAACAATAGCGCAAGTGCCGGGCCTTTGCCCATGCCAGCGCCGATCAATCCCTGAAGGATAGGAACTTCTGTAAGTGTTGCAAAATACATAAAAGCCCCAACGATTGAAGCGAAAAAGTTAGAAAATAACGAATTCCCGCCAACCGCTTTTGCAATAATCCACGAAGGAATCAACCCTTCATGATCAGGACGACCTAAAAGTAAACCAGCAACTAACACGCCCATTAAAAGCAAAGGCATGATTTGTTTTGCAAAAGTCCACGAACTCTGAGTCCATTCAGTAATTTCATTTTTCTTAAACCACTTTAAAAGCATAATGCCGATCATAACCAAAAATCCAATTGCCAAATACCACTTAGCGACAAATATTGATGCCCACAATCCTGTATCGCCCTCTACTGGTCTTGCCCAATTAGCAAATATCAAGAATCCAACCATCGCAAAAAAATACAAACCATTCTGCCACAAAGCCCTTGGCTCAACCATTTCACCAGCAAACAATTCGCCTTCAGCTTTTCTTACCCGCTCCTCCTTAATAAATATCAAATGCATCAAAAGACCAATAACCACACTAAAAATTATTGCCCCAACTGCTCTTGCTAATCCAAGTTGCCATCCCAAAATCCGTGCTGTCATAATAATTGCTAAAATATTAATTGCCGGCCCAGAATAAAGAAACGCTGTCGCAGGGCCAAGTCCAGCCCCTCTCTTATATATTCCAGAAAATAAAGGAAGCACAGTGCATGAACAAACAGCCAATATCGTCCCTGAAATTGACGCCACGCTATAAGCAAGAAATTTGTTTGCCTTAGCTCCAAAATACTTAATAACAGATGCTTGACTTATAAAAACAGAAATTGCTCCCGCAATAAAAAATGCCGGAACAAGACAAAGTAAAACATGCTCCCGCGCATACCATCTAACTAATGCTAATGATTCAAAAACGGGATTCCTAAAAGGCAATAACTCAACAGGCAAATAAAAGCAAGAAAGAAAACCTGCAAGCATCAGCAAAAACTTATTAGATTCCTTCATTTCCTCCTCCATATTTCCATTTGGTTATATAATTATTGTAAAAATTTTTTATTTCTTACAACACAAGTTTTCTCTATTCGCTTTTTTTAACTTTTCCAAATCATCATTAACAATAGCATCAGCATTAAGCCAAGTAGATAACAATTTTAATAGCTTTTTTGCATAATCATCCTTAGGCTTAATAAAGTAGTTTGTCCAAAAACCATCCTGCTCACTATCAATTAATCCCGCTCTTGCAATTTTCTTTAACTGTTTTGAGATCGCAGGCTGAGACACATCTAAAATATACGCCAGCTCACATACACACATCTTACGTTTCTCAAGAAGTTTTAAGATTCTAATCCGATTGATGTCTGCGAGAGCCTTAAAAACAACATCTAAATCTTTCATTTAAAAATACCTTTCATGTCTAAATAACCAAATGGTTATTTAAATTATACCATTTTTCTATAATTAAGCAAATAAAAAATTACTTTTCCCCCCAATTTTCCAATATCCCCACCACATAAACATAGGTCTTTTTCGGATTGTCGGTGTTTTTCTGGGCTATGATTGCGAAGGCTTTTTTGATTTTCTTTTCTCCGTATTGTTTTGTTTTTAATATAATGTCTTCAATTGTCGCTGGATTATAATCCTCAAAAACTATTTCCGCGTAATTTCTCGCTTTGGCATAATCTTTATTGCCATATTTTTGTTTTAGAGTGTCTAATTCTTGATTTAATTTATCAAAATCATAAAGCGGCAGAAGGCGATATATATTCGGTGACCGCTTTGTATAGGGAGTATCAGTCAGATCATCGTACTGTACTTCGATCAAACGCTTGCGCCGCAATTCGCCCATGCCTTTGTTGATCACAAATGCGCTTACATTGCCGAATTCCTGGGTGATTTTGGAGATGCTCTTTGACCAAAACGGCAGAGTATCGCTAGTACTGCTGTTAAGCAAATTAACCAGATAGCAGAATTTTGCCCGCAAGGATAATATCTTGTACCAGCCAAGCTTGAAATAATCTTTGGGCAATCCAAAGCAATCTGTTGTTGGCAAAGTGTAATTTTGGGTTTTATCTGTATAATCAAGCAGCACAATATTCGCTTCTTTGGCATAACGGGGCGTGAATTTGATCAGTTTATATTTGCTTTCCAGCTTTTTCAGTACCTTGATAATTTGCCTGCGGTATGCAGTTGTTCCCATTGCCTCAATACCAAGATGTTTTGCCAGAGTATCATAGAAAAGTATTATGCTTTTCACCCTGAGCAAAGTCGAAGGGTCGCCTTTTACTCTGAGCGGAGTCGAAGAGTTATATCGATGCAGCAAGTACAAATAAACGTCAAATGCCCGTTCGTCATGCTGTTTTATCATTTCCGGAACAAGCTTCGGGTCCAGCATGAATTGATAGGATATCACCAAGCTGTTTTCAGAAATATCCGCCGGAGGATTTATATCTTTTCCCGCTTCTATAGTTTCCAGATAATCCAAAACGCTTTGGCACACATCAGGAGATTCAACTAAGAGATCAATCTCGATGTTTCGGCTAAGCGCACTTTCCGTCCAGTTCGTACTGCCGACAATCGCTGTCTTTCCATCAATTATCAAAGTTTTGGCGTGGGTATAGGTTGTAAGTGTATCGTAATATACGTTTATCCCGGCTTGTTTGAGCTGTTTGTAGGCACGGATACTGCGTATCTTTTCCTGCCAGTCGCTTTCATCCCGCTGATTGACAAAATCCACATTCGCGTCCAGAACAACCTCAACGTCAACTCCTCGTTGCTTCGCCTTAATCAATTCATCCACCAACTGCTGCGCCTTGGTATTATTCCTATTTTGAGGCAGTTCGATTATAAACATTACTACTTTTACAGATTTTTCCGCGTTAGCAATCGCCTGTTTTACAGCAGGAAAATATTTCGCCCCGCTAATATCCTGAACATCAGCAGGGAAACAGAATGCCTTTGCGGTTATTATTAAAACCGCTAAAGCTGTAATAAAGATTTTTATAATTTTTTTCATCATGTTTTATTTCTCATATCTAATATTATCCAGATAAAAAACACATCCATCTAGATTCATTTCTTTATCTGTCATCCAAGCAAAAACTCCTTCAATATAAGAAAGATCAAGTCCATCCAAAGAAATTATAAACTTTTGCCATTCTTGAGTTAAATTAACAACCCCAGTTTTTTTCTCACAAGAGTCAACATATGGTCCGTTGCTCATGCCCCCTAATTGAAATTTGATTTTTTCTTGCCCCTTGTGCCCCCTTACCCAAAAAGTTAATATTTTTGCCTGGCTAAGATCATATCCCGATTTTTTATATCCCCACCCTGACGATTGCTGCCAAAAACATCCAGCATGGCCTGCCCCTTGTTTTCCTTGTGCTGAATATGTCCACTTCATGCAAGTTTCTCCGCTTTGTGGATTATCTTCCCATTTCTCATCCATGCCAATATCTCCATAATCTCCCATCCACCCTGAAGGAGTTTTATGATTTAACTTGCTTCCATTATCGTCATAAACATAAAAAAACCCATCATCAGTAAAGCCGCCAGCTTTACTCCCAACAAGTTTTTCTTTAGTATTTTCTTTGTTTATATCAGAATTATCCGCAGAAAAAGAAAAAGTTGTTAAAAAAACTAACAGCACAAAAATTGTTTTAAATATAAATATATATTTTTTCATCATGTTTTATTTCTCATATCTAATATTATCCAGATAAAAAACACATCCATCTGGATTCATTTTTTTATCTGTTAGCCAGCAAAATATTCCATCGATAAAAGACATGTCCACGTCTTCCAAGTTAACCGAAAACTGCTGCCAATCTTTGCTCAATGTTAGAACATCGGATGTTTTTTGGTCAGAATCCGGGAATCGCCCTCCAAGACCTCCAACCTTAATTTTAATTTTCTCATTTCCCTGCTCGCCTCGCGCCCATAATGTAATTTTTTTTGCCTGTCGCAAATCAACACCATCGCGCATCTGAGTCTCCCCAGACTTATGATATGTTTGCCAATATACTCCAACCCATCCTTCTTCTTGCATGCTTTCTGGGATATATTTCCACCGCATACAAAATTCTCCTGTCTGAGGGTTATCTCGACAGTTCTGAAAAAGGTCTATACACTTAAAATCTCCCATCCAATTACAAGGAACCTTATGGTCTAGAGGACTCCCCCTTTCAGAAAAAACATAAAAAAATTCATCATTAGTAAACATAGCTCGTTTGCCAACAAGTTTTTCTTTAACATTTTCTTGATTCATACCAGTATCATTAGCAGCAAAAGAAAATGTTGTTAAAAAAACTAATGACACAAAAATAGTTTTAAATATCAGTATAAATTTTCTCATCTTACCTTAACTTTCTTTCTAACCACAAATCACACAAATCTAACAGATACTTCGTTATATATGCTCCGGTGTTTTTTAGAAAACACCGGAGTTATTCAAAGGCTGAACTCAACAAGAAAAATTCATTTTTCGATTGATTCACATTTGAATAATCTTTACCCGCACAGCGGGTTGAGCATATCAGTTTTTTTATCTGTGTTATCTGCCATATCTGTGGTTAAATCCTGTTTTCGTGCCTTTCGTGTATTTCGTGGTTCCTAAACAATAGCAGCATTTGTATAATTCAAAATGCTCGCCAAAGTCATCGGATTAGGATCATCAATATCAACTGAGCTCCAGGCATCCATCATATATTTGTCAATATAAGCATAAGGCAGAAACCCATAGCCTTTTTGCCCCCATTGCTCTGACCAGGAGTTTTTAAATTTGATTAACTTCTTCGTATCATCATATCCTACTGGACAAATAGCATGACCGCCTAAAGGTCTTTCATTTTTCTTAGGCATTGGCACAATTCCTGTCTTAGTGGTCATCATCCCCTGGAAAACCTGCACACCGATAACGCATGGACCTTTAGTCGCTAAGTTTAAACGTAGCTCGTCCAAGTTAAGAATTCGGGCATATGTTTTAATCCGGAATTTTTTAGCATTAGTAGAAAAACCTTTTTTCGCTTTATCTGTCTGATGCGGTTTATACGGCCAGAACTTTTCCTGGCATACTCCCAACTTATTTAAGACCTGCATTGCCGCGCGAAGAGTTGTGCCTTCTGCTTCCGGCATGCCGTCTATTTTTTTGCACTCGCTGTAAACAAACCGAGGAGACATTTCAATCAATGAACCATAATCAATAATTTCCTGATATTCTTTCATGCCGCTGGCACAAGCAAAGCTAACACAAGTCCCTTCATCCCCCTGATCGCGCACCGGAGATACTTTTGCCGTATAATCAATTTTCTTGGGTATTTTCATAACCGGCAAATAAGCCCGCATCAAATAATCCTTACCACTAAATTTATCTTTTATACATCCTAACTTTCCCATTTTCAAACCCTCCTTTTTTAAAACAAATACATGTTAACCACAAATCACACAAATCTAACAGATACTTCGTTATATATGCTCAAGGTATTTTTAAGAAAAATACCAGGTTTATTCAAATCGTGAACTCAACAAGGAAAATTTATTTTTCTTTTGATTCCTATTTGAATAACCTTCACCCGCACAGCGGGTTGAGCATATACGCACATACTGTTATTTTATCTGTGTTATCTGCGCTATCTGTGGTTAAACCCTGTTTTCGTGACTTTCGTGTATTTCGTGGTTCATAAATGCTATCAGCTGTTTTTTTCTAATCGCTGCTTTTCCTATACCATGAATAAAAATTAAATTGATAATTTTATTTGCTCTTTCTCTTTTTCAACCACAAATCACACAAATCTAACAGATACTTCGTTATATATGCTCAGGGTGTTTTTAGAAAACACCGGAGTTATTCAAATGCTGAACTCAACAATGAAAATTTATTTTCCTTTTGATTCACATTTGAATACTCCCTACCCGCATAGCGGGTTGAGCATATCAGTTTTTTATCTGTGTTATCTGCGCTATCTGTGGTTAATCTATCTTTAATCACCAGAAAAGACCCGCACCGACATACACGGCTGATTCGTCTTTCGACTTCAAAAACCGTAAAAATGACAATCCATCACCTTTAAGGATTTTTCGCGAAAGCTGTAATTGCGCACTAATGTTTTTATTCTGATCATTCTTTAACTCAAAGCTTATACTATCTTTATCCGTCAGCTTTGCTTCCGCGCCAAAAGTAATCGCCCGAACATTCCCATTTTCATATTCCACTTCAAACACCAAGCCAATATCTTTTTGGATTTTCCATTTACCGCAAAGCGTAATTGTCCGTGCTTCTTGATTTTTCGCCAAACCAATGCCTAATTCATATTTAATATATTTTTCTTTAAATATCGCCGCACTGGTTTTAAAACAAAATACACTACCAGACAGTAGATCAAGTTCATAAGATAACTTGCCTTTATCTTTGATATTCCAAAAGCCTTTGAAGGTTAAAGTGTGGATTGCCTTTTTCTTGGTTATCAGCTGAGACTTTTCATATTTATAGATGATCTGATGCTGCTTGTTTATTTCCCAAGCACCTTTAAAAGTCAGAAAATCACAACTGCCTTCTTCCTTCTGGATTCTAAAAGTTAAACGATTATTCTTATCCGCCTGCCATGCGCCTTTAAGCTGTAGAATATAGATTGACTGCATATTTTCTTTAGTGCGTGTAGTAAGACTAAAAGCCAGAGAATTTTTGGAAGTATCAATAATTTCACCCTTTAAGGTCAGCTTATCGCCCAGAGTTTCCCTGCCCAATTTGTTAAGTGATATGCATAGATTATGCTCTTTATCCAAAGACCAGTTGCCTTCGAGTTTTACTTGATGTGGGATTTCTGTTCCTTGCGGAGTAGGTGCTTTTATAAGATAGGTGAGTGTATTATCTTCGTCGATTTTAAAGCGCCCGTCAAGAACCTGCCTAAACCTGGAGAGTGAGCTTTGTTTATTGGAATCATTAATGATAAGACGATTAAAAGGATCTATTTCGTAACTAACCTTCGTACTGCCTTGTGTTTTTTTCATCGGCATTCCTTAAGTTATATTTTCAAATTTCTAAACGCTTTACCCTGAGCCTGTCGAAGGGCTAAGTCCTATCCGTTTATCCTGAGCGAAGTCGAAGGGCTATTCGCTATATTAACGCTATACGCTGTTCTTATGCATGCGCCATTTTTTGCTCTGCAATGGCCAAATCATGCCCTGCCTGCAAATTCATCCAAAACTCCGGGCTAGTCTTCAAAATATTTGAAAGTAGAATCGCAGTCTCAGGGGTAATCCCTCTTTTGCCGCTTATCAGAGTATTGATCCTTTGAATGGGAACCCCCATATCCTTAGCCAACTGAGTCTGAGTCATAGCCATGGGATTCAAAAATTCTTCAAGTAATATTTCTCCGGGATGAGCCGGAATGCGTTTTTTGGGAATCATTTCAAAAGCTCCTTAATGATAATCTGTAATATCAACATCATATGCGTTACTGTCCTTAAAGCGAAATATAATCCGGTACTGATCATTGATCCTAATACTATAAAACTCCTCTAAATCGCCGGATAGCTGTTCCAGCTTATTACCCGGAGGGACCTTTAAATCATTTATCTTTAATGCCGCATTAATCATATCCAATTTTCTTCCAGCAACTTTCCAAATCGTAACAGGCATTTTTCGTGCTGCTTTAGAATTAATCCCGTCATAGATATCTTGTGTGGCCTGCGATTTAAAATTAATGATCATAATAAATTATTACCTCTTGCTTACATGATAAGTGTACCATATTAACGGTATCTGTGCAAATATTAAAAACAATCGCCTCTGAATCGTCAGAATTAATCTTGAACCTGCCATCTAAAACTTGTCTAAATCGGGAGATTTTGCTCTTCTTGCCGGCTTTGTTAATAATAAGTCTATTGTAAGGATCGATTTCGTAGGTGACTTTTTGATTATCTTGTCTTTTAGACATACACATTTTTCCTATATAAGTTTATATTGGGACTATACTTGTGACCTTGTGTCTTGGTGGCTTTAATTATAGATTAAGAGAAAAATGAGATTTTGTCAATCCCATTTTCCCGGCAAACATCTACTACTTTTTTCCCAGCTTCTGCCTGCTTTAAAACTTGAATTATCTGTTCTTCGCTGCATCTTTTCCGTGCTATAACGAACTCCTTCCTTTATCCGTTGTAGCACACTTAACCTATCATTTCAAGCTGTACAGTTTTTGGGGAGATACGCCCCAGCCAATCAATCGCTTCCTTCATTACTCCTCCTTAAAACAAAAAACCCTAGCCTTTTCTTGGCGAAGGTTTTACTTTTTTATGGTCCGGGATTTATTCCTTCTTAACTCGGGACTTTGTAGCTATATTTTGAGTTTACTCCTGAGATTAAACTGTGTCAAGTTTTAGGATTCAGTTGTTCATAATTATTCTAAGAATGTAATGCATCTATGACAGCCTTAGGATCAGCTTCCGCAATCTTAAGCAAAGCCAGGGCTGGTCCATCAGGCCGCCTTCTTCCTTGCTCCCAATTCTGTAATGTATTTACACTAACACCGATCATATACGCAAATTCAGCCTGAGACACATTAAGCTTCTTCCGGATATTCTTCACCATAACAGGATTAAACTTAAAAGTTCTACCTGGCTTTAACTTGCCTTTGTGTATTTTCCGGGCCTGATCAATACTTGTTAATAAATCTTGAAACTCACTTTTTTTCATAATACTCCACCCTTTACATACTTGCTTAAAATCTTTATCTGTTCTTTTGTTAAATCATCCTGTTCTGATTTCTTATATGGGAATAGCATATATATCGCTTCATCTTCCAAATATAAATAGTAGATAACCCGCAAACCACCGCGTTTCCCTTTCACTGGCAAGGCCCATCGCAACTTTCTTAAACCTGCCCCTCCCGGAATAACTCTTCCAGCTTTAGGGTTGATTAACAGCGCCCATTGCAAATTACTGTATTCTGCGTCAGAAAGAACATCGATTATTTTTTTGGTAAAAATAGGAGTTTCTATTATCACCATGCTATCTTCTCCTTACAGTTAAAGTATACGTCATTGGCGTATACTTGTCAATGAAGAGTTTCAATAATTGCTTTAATATCTTCATATCCTCATTTAAAACAAAAAACCCCCGCCTTTTCTGGCGAAGGTTTTACTTTTTTATAGTCCGGGATTTATTCCTTCTTAACTCGGGACTTTATAGCTATATTTTGAGTTTACTCCTAGCACTAAAATGTGTCAAGATTTTAAATTCCACAATATTTAAAGGCTGTTATTTTATCAATAGTTCAGACCTGCCACCATTTACTTCTTCATTTCTTTTCATCAGGAAAAAGTACATTTCATTCATGGCATTGCTTTGTCATGTCATGCAACGAAGCTAACTTGTCCCGCCGTATTTTGGCGGGAAGAAACCCACCCCACTGAAATTTTTTTGCGATGTTCTTCTTTTTGTGGTTCACCAGGCAAGATGATTTCGGTAATTCACTCCGGTCCGCGAAAAAGCCGCGTACCTTCACGCCAACTAAACATCCTGTCTAAGTGGCGCTGCGCCATCCTGGCTCCGTACAAATCCCCTCCATCAAAGAACCTCAGCAGAAAATTCCAAAAGGGGAGAACCATACTCACCATTAAGAGGCAGTTACTTTATGACCTAACCCAGCAGCTGCCCTCTATTAAATCAATTCTTTAAGCTGGCCAGTATATCTTTACTAAAGGAATAAGCGTTCTTGTGTCCGAATCAAAACTATCATAGTACTGCACAATTAACATCCCTAACTCATCAGCATCAATCAAGGTAACAGGAATAGTTGATCTTTCTGCTTCATATTTTGCATCTTTACTAAATCCACCTGTGGAAACATATAAACCTTTATTCCCTTGTCTTAATCCTCCTGTAAAACTACGGATTGCCGGAGCCCCTATTTGTCCCAATCGATGTTTTACTTCAACAAATATACGAGGTTCTTCTAATCCAAGCCCATCCGGAGATGCCTGTATGTCTCGCCCTCTATCAGCCCCTGGAGGAGAAACTCTTGTCTTATATCCCATGGCCCTTAAAACACCAGCAACTAATTCTTGCATCTCATCCCAATCTAAAGACAGAATTTTATCTTTTATAAATTCTTGAGCTTTTGCAATCATATCATCTTTTATGGAGTCAAGTTCTTCTTCCTGGTCTTTGGCATCTTCAACTTTTTTCTTCTCCCCCTTTAGAACTTTAATAATTTCATCTGCCGCATATTCACCCACATTAAATATTGTAGATATAGCCCCTAACGTATTCTTTGTTGATGTAGATAGATCATCACGAGAAACAGTCCCTATCCATTTAACTTTTCGAAAATGTTTTTGGGTTAATTTCTCATTAAACTCATAGTCTCCAATTATTTCACCGACATGATATGACCTAATGTTCGGATCAGAGGTAATAACCTTGTCTCCCCGCGCAAAGTCAAATCTAAACCTGCTCACTTGCCCAACGCTGATAGCAATTTTCCCTTTTTTATCATTAGGATATGCTTCTATAATCGCCTCTTTAACTTCCTCCTGACTATTCAGCACACTCAAATCTTTGGTTTCCCAACCAATAGCAATAATATTCTTTTTTAAGAATCCTTCAATAAATCGGGCATCTCTACCTGCCCTTACCATCCACATATTTCCTGACATATTATCTCCTATTATTTATTCATCAATTCTTCAGCAATCATCTCCGCCTGTTTCAATACTGTTTCAGTAGCTAATTTCTGCATATCCGGCGGATAACCAAACTGCCTTAATGTTCTCTTAACAATAACTTTTAACTTGGCTTTTACGCTTTCCTTGATTGTCCAATCAATTGAAGCATTTGCTTTAACCCGTTCAAATAAAACAACTGCCAACTCCCGCAGTTTATCTTTTTGCATTAGTTCCCGCGCGCTTTTATTGTTCGCTATCGCGGTATAAAAAGCGTACTCTAAATCAGTTAAGCCCATTTCTTTAGGCTCTTTATCCATTTCCTGGATCTCTTTACCTAAATTAATCAACTCTTCAATCACTTCCGCTGCTGTTAAAATTTTATTATGATAACGTTTAATTGAATTTTCCAGCATCTCCATTAATGTTTTACCTTGAATTAAATTTTTTGATAATCGCGCCTTAATTTCATCATTAAGCAATTTCCTTAATACTTCTAAAGCAATATTTTTATGTTCCATGTTCTTTACTTCCAGAAGAAATTCTTCAGAAAGGATAGAAATATCCGGCTTCTTAATCCCTGCCGCGTCAAAAACATCAATTACTTTCTCTGTTACCAAAGCCTTATCAATAACCTGGCGAATAGTGGTTTCTATTTCTTCATCTGTATGCCCG
>JAHITY010000132.1 GCA_018817165.1 Candidatus Omnitrophota bacterium | reverse complement strand
ATTAGGAAGATTTTTGCTTCGGCGCCTTGAAAGAGAAGCTTTGCTTCTCTGGGGTTTTGGTGTTTTGGTGTTTTGGGGTTTTGGGACTTGGCCATATAGATAGTAGAGTGAGATAATGTTTAAAAGTTTTGGATTGGTTGGTTTTGGATGGGGGAGATATTAGAGTCAGAAAATTTTCAGGAAATGCTTAGGTCTTTAGATGTTATTAAGGTTCCAGATAATGGGCAGAATCGATTGGAAAATGTTTGTCAATTTCATTTTGGATTGGAACTAATAGGATATTGCAGAAAAAAATCTAAAAGTTCCGTAGTTAAAAATTATGAAGTTCTTAGTAGATTTAGTAATTTTTATATATATGGAAATTGTTAGTTTAAAAATTTATTAAAATTTCATTTTTCCTTTAAACTTCTTAGCCATCTTCTGCATCATCTTTGGGTCGATGTTTCCATCAGCCATTCCTGATTGCATGCCCATCATTTCTTTTAGTATTTTGTATTGCTTTAGGAGTTCTCTGATTTCGGTTGTAGTTGTTCCTGAACCTTTTGCGATTCTTGCGATTCGTGAGGTTTGTTTTTCTAGTATTTCGGGGTTTTCGATTTCTTGTTCGGTCATTGAGGATATTGCGCATTTCCAGTTTTTCATTTTTTGTTCTTGCTTGTCTAGTGCGGATTTTGGGAGTTTGGCGACGTTCATTCCCGGAATCATTCCTAGAAGTTTGTCCATTGAGCCCATTTTGTTCATTTGTTCTAGTTGTGAATATAAATCTAGGAGTGTGAATTTTCCTTCTTTTAGTCGGTCTTCGATTCGTTTGGTTTGGGATTCGTCGGTTGCTGATTTTACGTGTTCTAAGAGAGCTTGGAGGTCGCCCATTCCGAGGAGTCTTTGGATGAAGGATTCTGGGTTGAAGGTTTCGATTTCGTGGATTTGTTCGCCTGTTCCGATGAAGTATACTGGCGCGGAAGTTTCTGCGCAGGCCGTTAGGGCTCCTCCGGCTTTTGAGGTTCCGTCCATTCTTGTTATGATTACTCCGTCGATGTTTAGGGCTTTTTGGAATTCGTCGGCTTGACTTTTTGCGGCTTGTCCGACATCGGCTGGCATTACTAGGATTCGGTAGGTTGGGTTTAGGGTTTTATTTAGGAGTTCTATTTCTTTGATTAGGTCTTTATTTAGGCCGTCTCGTCCTGCTGTGTCGATTAGGATTAGGTCGTATTTTTTTAGGTCGGGAGAATATTTTTTTATTACTTCGAGGGATCTTTTTGTGTGGGTTAGTTTTGAATTTTTTTCTTTATCTTCTGGGGTTTCTATGAAGTATGCTAGGCTTGCTTTGTCGGCCATTTGGCGAAGTTGTTCCATTGCGGCTGGTCTTTGGGTGTCGAGTCCTAGGAGTGCGACTTTTCTTCCTCGTTTCGCGTAGTATTTCCCGAGTTTTGCAATTGTTGTTGTTTTGCCGGCTCCGTATAATCCAAGAAACATTATGGATGAAGAGTTTTGGAGTTTGAGTTCTTTTGCTTCGCCGCCTAGGATTTGGAGGATTTCATCGTGGATTAGGGTTACGAGTTGTTCTTTTTTGTCGATGCTTTGGATTGTTTCGTCGTAGGCGATTTTTTTGATTTTCTGACTTAGGGCGAAGACTAGTTCTATGTTTACGTCGGCTTCGATTAGGGATTTTTGGATGTCTTTTATGACTTGGTCTATTAGTTTCTTGTCTAGGAAGATTGCGTTGCTGATTTTTTTTATTCCGGATTTTAGACTTTGCCCGAGTTTTTCTAGTGCCATGGAAAATCGATGGGTTTTTTGGTTTTTATTGTTGCCGATTTTCAGTTAGAAGTTAGAAGTTAGAAGTATTCCACAAAAAATCATGGGCTTCGCCGCACGATTTCCTGTGGATGCTTGGTAATTTTGGATATATTTATTGTGGGAAGATTGATAAATGAGAGTTGCTTTTGTTTTGTATGATTAGTTTGGAGTTCTTGAGGTCGTTTCGTTTTTTTGGTTATGCGGTTTTTGATTTGGTTGTTTCGTTTGTTGGTTTTGGACTACTTGCTCCTTTGTTGTCTCGGATGTTTTTGAAGATTCGAGTTAGTATACCGAAATGGAATTGGTTGTATTTGGTTTTGCCAATTGGGATTTTGACGCATTTTATTTTTGGACAGATGACTTTGATGACTAGGCAGTTTTTTGATTTGAGCGGGTATTGGGTTTTGAAGGTTTTGATTTTGGTGTTGTTGGTTTTGGGGTTAAGGGGAGTTAGAATTGTTGAGAGAGATAATACTAAGTCCTAATTCTTGTTTTTTGTGGGAAGTGTTTTAAGCTTTGCAATCTAAGATATCTGCATGAGAAAGGATGAAGATCTTTATCAGATTTGGAAGAGGTATGTAGACTCAAGGTTTCTTTATAGAATGGTTTCGGAAGAATATATTGCTGGAATTGAGAAGTATGGTTTTGATCATAAGAAAGACCCATTCAAAAATAAAAAAAAGGAATTGTTAAAACTGTTTAAGATAGTTCTCAATTTGAAGAAAAGAGGTTTTATTATGATGAGATGGTGGGGGAATCCTGTCGATCAGGAAGAGGTAGTCAAGTGTACAACTAAAGATTTAGAGATTAATTATATTGATTTTACGCCGAGATTTGAAAAAATTATTGATTATTATTTGAACCTTAAAGGTGGCGCGTTGGTTAATACGATTTTGATATTTACAGAAGAACTTTTAATAAAGAGACCTGCTTTGAAAAAAGATGAGTGGAAATTGGTTAGAAAGTTGAATTTATGGTCAAAAAGGAAGTCTGAATTTGAGAATAAAGTTGTGTGGGTAAGGGCTTCTTCAAAATGTTTTGAGGATGCCGATTTTCAGAATTTTGTTGAAAAGAAATATGCCGAATCTCCGTTTGGAAGTTTTGATCATTTCGAGAAAACTATTTCAAAAAAAGGTTTGGATTATTATATGCCTTTTTTGAAAAATGAAAAATTGTTTTATGTCAGGACTAAAAGTAAAATTTTGCCTTCCGAGATATTTAAGATTACAAGTAAATAAATTAAAGTCCTAGTTTCTTAATTAGTTTTTCTTTATTGAATATTTCTAGGTCTTTATATTCTTGACCTGTTCCGAGAAATAAAATTGGTTTGCCTGTGACGTGTGCGACTGAGAGTGCGGTTCCGCCTTTTTCGTCTACGTCGGCTTTGCTTAGGATTATTCCGGTTAGTCCTATTGAGTCATTGAAGGCTTTTGCTTGGAGAGTTGCATCGTTTCCTGTTATTGATTCGCCTAGGAATATTTTCATATTTGGTTTTGTTACTCTTGTTATTTTTTCGATTTCTTTCATTAGTGTGTCGGAGTTTTGCATTCGGCCTGCGGTGTCGATTAGGACTATGTCGATTTTGTTTTTGATTGCGTATTTGATTGCGTCGAAGCCTACTGCGGCTGGGTCTGCTCCGTAATCTTTTTTGATGACTGGTATACTTAGATTATTTCCATGTTCTTCTAATTGTTGGATTGCTGCTGCTCGGAATGTGTCGGCTGCGGCTAGACAAACTGTTAGTTTATTTTTTTTAAGATAGTGCGCAACTTTTGCTATGGTTGTTGTTTTTCCTGAGCCGTTGATTCCTGCGAAAAGTATTACGAAAGGTTTGCCTGAGGATTTGATTTGTTCTAGGAAGTTTGGTGGATTAATTAGTAGGGTTTCTATTGCGGATTTTAGTTCTTTGCTTAAGTTTATTTCTTTTGTCGGTTTTCCGATTAGGGATTCCTTTAGTTGACTTTCTATTGCTTCGACTGTTTCGTATGCTACGTTATTTTGGAGGAGGATTATTTGGAGTTCTTGGAATAGTTCTTCGAATTTTTCTTCAGTTAGAGGTTTGGAAAAAAAACTATGTTTTTTTTCTGGTAGCTTGTCGCTTGTCGCTTGTCGCTTGTCGCTTTCTTTTTCTTTTTTGAAATTTGAGAAGAAAGACTTTTTTTCTTGTGTTGGTTCTTCTATGATTTCTTCTTTCTTTTTTGTAACTTTTTTTGCTTCTGTTTTCTTTTTATCTACTTTTTTCTTTCCAGTTTTCTTTGGAGTTTTCTCTAGCGTTTCTTCGGGTTTTTCTTCGTTTTTGGTTACCCATTCTTTAAGTTTGCTTTTGAGTTTTCCGAACATGTTTTGTAGAGGATGTTTTGGATTAAGAAGGTTTTGGTTGGAGTATAACAATTGTTTTAAAGAGAAAAATGGTTTTTATGATATGATAACATTTAGTGATATTTATGAGGCGATGCGGAAGGAAAAGTATAGTGAGAATTTGCAGATTTTGTCGAAGAATTTTTTGAGTGAGGTTTCGGAGTATTTTAATGAGAAGAAAGGTTTTTTGAATAAGGAGAGCGATTTGTTTTCGGATTCTGCGATTAAGGGGAAGAAGAAGTTGGATAATGCGGTTTCGAGTTTTCGGGATTTGTTGAGGATTCGGAAGAAGAAGATTTTGAATTTGGCGTTTGTGGCGAGCCAGGTTGGGATTTCTAAGAAGGATTTTGAGAATTTGCTGGGTTTCGAGAAGGATTTGTTTGAGGAGTTGGTTAAGGCGCTTGAACGGGCTGAGAAGAATCAGGTTGGGGATATGAATGGTGGCGGGCGAGATAAGGAATGTAGGCATCGGCTTGTGAGGTTTTTGGATGATGTGTCGGAGTTTTTGAATGTTGAAGGGGATTCGGTTGGGCCTTTTGTTAAGGGAGAGGTTGCGAATTTGGAATGTGAGATTGTTGGGGTTTTGGAAGGGGATAAGAAGATTGAAGTTATTGATTATTGAAAGAAGGGGGAATTGGTTCACGGATTGCACGGATAGACACGGAGTTTTTGAAAGGGAAAGTTCTAAAAGTATTTGTTGGCATTGTTTAGAATGAAATTGTTGAGAGAGTTAAGAGATGAAGAGGTTATTGGGGAGACTATTGAACTTGATGGGAAGTATCAGGAAAGGAAAGCGGCGAGGGCGGTTGTTTTTGATAACAAGGGAAAGATTGCTGTGATGTATTCTAGAAATGTTCTATTTCATAAATTGCCTGGTGGAGGTATTGAGAAAGGTGAGGATATTTTATTGGCGTTAGAGAGGGAGGTTGAGGAAGAAGTTGGAGTTGATATTGAAGTTGGAAATGAGATTGGGGAGATTATTGAATATAGGAATGATTATGGATTGAAGCATATATCTTATTGTTATTTTGCTAAGGTTATTGGTGATTTAAGAGAACAGCAGTTGACGGAATATGAATCGAAAGAACTTGATTTTGAATTGAAGTGGGTTAGTCTTGATGAGGCTATTAGGTTATTGGAAAAGGATTGTCCTGAGGATTATACTGGGAAATTTATTGTTGCTAGAGATTTGATTTTTTTAAGAGAGGCTGGAGAGATTTTTGGGGCTAGGGATAATGAGTGCTCGGATTTTGTTGGGAATAAGTAAAAAGTCTGCTACATAAAATTGAAAATAGGGATAATGAAAAAGATGTTTTTGTTAGGATTGTTGTAATTGAGAGATATTAGTTTTTGTAGATTAGAGATTGGATTAGAATTATTGTCCAAAGGATTCCGGCTGTGAAGTTCATTATTGAGGAGAAGATTAGGTTTAGAGTTAGATATGTTGCGCCGATTGTCATCATGCCGAGAGAAGTTATTATTGCGGTTTGTATCGAAACTAGAGGTTTCTTTTCTTTGAATGCTTTAATTATTTGGGGAAGGAGTGCGTAGCTTAGGGCGAAGACTGTGATTGTAAGTGTGGTGTCTTGCCATGTCATTGTATTTTGAGTTTTTTGTGTTATAAAAATGTGTGGCATAAAACTTAAAAATGAATCTTTCAGTTAATTGATGTGCCTGCGTAGCTCAACGATAGAGCAACAGTTTTGTAAACTGTAGGTTGAGGGTTTGATTCCCTTCGCAGGCTTTCTTTGAAAGCCCTTTGTGCGAAGGTTCAAACCCAGGGTTTACCACAGGCAGTTCCTTCGCTTCGCTTGGTCTGATTCCCTTCGCAGGCTTTCTTTGAAAGCCCTTTGTGCGAAGGTTCAAACCCAGGGTTTACCACAGGCAGTTCCTTCGCTTCGCTTGGTCTGATTCCCTTCGCAGGCTT
>JAHITY010000131.1 GCA_018817165.1 Candidatus Omnitrophota bacterium | reverse complement strand
TCAAACTGTTCAAAAGTGGATTGTCAGAATCAAGAGCTCATTCTGATGGTCAGTTTGAGTCAGACAACCTGGGGAGAACTGAAATTTTTCTGTATCTTTCAGTGTCAGGAATTAGGCTACGAAACTGTTTGACAAGGACATCTACCTCTTTCCAAGCAGGGCCTAAACATTGTTTTAGCTCACTCAGTTTTTCTATTTCGGTGAGCACATTTTTTATATCAGCAAGGATTGGAAAATCATGTTCAAGGCGCTGCTTTTCTTTATTCTTTACATAAGCAGCCATGGTTTTCTTAACTGTTTTTTGTGAAAGCCATTTCTTTACGATGAAACTTTGGCAGCCCTCTTCCCACTGCTTCATAAGGGCCGGAACATCTTCCTTTTGAAAAATGTCACGGTTATAGGGTACCGAAAGCGCATCGTTAAGCGTTTGGAAATCCTCGATATGCTTGCAGGCCATTTTCATTTGCTCAACAATTATTGCCGGGCTTGCTGAAAACGCAAAGTCGCACGGATTTGTTGCTGCAAATGACAGGATTGCTGGTAATTCGGACAATGCTTCAAGTTGTGGTTTTGAAACCAAACTGACAGGGAGTTTCAAAAGTTCTGTATATTCGATGAACGCTGACTTACAATCGTTCTTCTTTTCGCGAAGCTTGGCAACCTTAGCGGAAACTTGCGACTGCCAGCTTGGCGACCAGCCGCTCAAGGTAATTTCTTTTAAAGGGTTTTCATGAAGACCGCCGCACTCAGACCTGTTGATGTCTATCCGTTTTGTGATCTCCTGGAGCATCTCAAAATCATTTTCGTCATGGGCCTGATAGTTCGGCCATTGCAAATTAACGTTCGGGGTATCCTCATGCTTCAAGATTAGCCCAATAGCGCGATAGATGCTCATGCCGTTCTTATGACGTTTATGTAGACACGAGACATATTTTGACAAGTCAAGCCTGAGATTATAGAGCCGATCTGCCTCTTTATCCCAATTCTCTGCCGCCTGCGCCTCGGCATCCCAGGCCGCACCTAACTGCTGTATTACTTCCAGTTTCCTTGCTTTATTTGAGTGTAGCTGCAGACAAAATTTATCGAGGTTTATACCGCGAAGCCGCCGGTATACAACTTCAAGGGCCGCTGTTTTTTCAGAAACAAATAACACGGTTTTCCCATTTGCCAGACACTGTGAAATCATGTTGGCAATGGTCTGGCTTTTGCCAGTGCCTGGCGGCCCGATCAACACAAAGTCACTGTCACCTTTTGCAGCAGTCATACAGGCGACTAGCTGCGAACTGTCTGCGAGGAGAGGGCAGAAGATGTCTTTTGGATGGGTATTTTCGTCAATTTCATTGGCATTGACAAAACCAGCATCTTTATATGGATCGCGTGGTGTTTCTATCAAATGCCGGACAAGCGGGGAGTTTTTTAACTGTTCGTGACGAGACTCAAGGTCGCACCACATAAGATATTTGCTGAAAGAAAATGTACTCAAGACCGCTTCTTCGGTAACTTCCCATTTGGGGATATCACGAATGGCTGTCCGCACGATCCTCCAAATTTTTGCAACGTCCAGCCCGGATGTATCTGTCGGTAAGTCCCCTTCAAGCTCTTTTAAAAAAAGTTTGAAATCTTGCCTCAACAGTTCCAGAAGGGTAGGGTTGAATCTTGGTTCTTCTTCGTGCAAAGTCAGCCTAAAACCGGACAAAACACTTTTCCGGGTGAGTTCGACAGGAATAAGGATTAGCGGCGCTTTATGGACCAGTTCTGCCGATTCGCTCTGCTTCCAGACCAGAAAACCAAGTGCAAGATAGAGGATGTTCGAACCGCCTTCTTGGAGAGCTCCCTTGGCAGCGCGGTAGAGTTCAAGCAAGTTGCTGTTGAGCTGATCGTTCTTTGCCAGCTTTGTCAGGATCTCTCCTTTTGAAAGGGCATTAACTATCTTTTCTTTTCTGAGTTCTTCCTGTCGCTGCTTTTTGTGGATGTCGCCGTCGCGTAACCCGTCATCCTGAAGGAGTTCAGTTGCATAAAATTTCAGGCTTTTACCGTCTGCCAGCTGGTCCTCCAGGTAGCCAAGGTCAGGGCAGTCGATTGTCACAATCCGTTTTGTTGCCCTGAAATTCAAAAGAGGGTTCCGCAAAGAGAGATCGAGCAGTTTCCGTTTCCAGCGCTCAAGTCGCTGGTTCGACAAATCGCCTTCGCTTACTTTTTCCGGCTCGGAAGAAACCATTGACTCTTCAGGGATGTCATCCAGAATGTCGAGCGGCACCGAGACATAATCAGCATCAGCTGCTTTATAGGGTTTGAAATCTTTATCAGAAACAGGACGAATTTTTGAATGACGCGCCCGGTTAATGTCCACTGCAAGTGCAAAATCCTGTTCATTGTTGAGCAGTTTAACAGTCTCTTCAACTGCAAACTTGAAAGACGTCGGGGGGCGGTTGGTCGTAAGGGTCGTCTCAAAAAAGAGAAGCTCCTTGAGTTGAAAGCGCTTCCGTAAGGCCTGCAGAGAGTCGATAACAGAAGTGGAGAAGTCTTCGTCCTGAAGCCAGCAGCCAATGGCGACATGATCATTTGTAAAAAAGATAACACTGTGGAGGCCTGCCTGCTCAAGACAGGATGCGAAAAAAACTGAAAGGTCAAGGCAGGTTGCAAGCTTGGTTTCAAACACTTTAGAGGGTTTTCGTATCTTTTGCCCTTGGCTCTCAAAGCTTGCGGGGCAAACCGCGTAGGTCAAATCGAGCTGGCAGACAGCGCTCCAAATCGCGCTGACGATTGTTGACACTCTTTTAGGGCTTTGAGACTGATAGCCTTCTATTGAACTTTTCTGGCCAGCCTTTTCCAACAGCTTTGAAGCATCCCGTAAAACAGCTTGGACTGCCGGGTCGTTAGGCTGTACAAATGCCGCGATTATCTCTGGCAGTTCTGCGAGGCCTCCCCATTCATCTTTTCCTAAAAGCTCTATTTCAACAAAGTGGAGCTCCTCTTTTGTTCCATCACGGAGAATAGAAAAAAGAAGACTGCCCTTGACAGCTTCCTTCAGGTCCTCAAAGAAAGTAGTTGTCCTTGTCAAACAGTTTCGTAGCCTAATTCCTGACACTGAAAGATACAGAAAAATTTCAGTTCTCCCCAGGTTGTCTGACTCAAACTGACCATCAGAATGAGCTCTTGATTCTGACAATCCACTTTTGAACAGTT
>JAHITY010000115.1 GCA_018817165.1 Candidatus Omnitrophota bacterium | reverse complement strand
CGCGAATATTTCAGACGATAGTCACACAATATATACGCAAGTTAGGAACGACTTCATTTATTGCGTTATTCCTATCTGAGTAAACGATGTCCTGAGACTTTCGGGTAAACGATGTATAGATATTTATCAGCTATCCGCTAATCGCTGCTTTGTAATTTCATAGCTAAAAACTGTTGCTGCCATCGCTAGATTAAAAGATAATTTTTTTCCAGGCATGGGAATAAATACTTTCTGATCCAGTTGCTGCTTAATTTGACTGCTAATTCCTGTAGTTTCCGCGCCCAAAACAATTCCCAAGGGAAATTTCCAATCAATCTTATGAATATCATTGGATTGCTCGTCAACTACAGCCCCTAAAATAGTAAATCCGTTTTTTTTAGCTTTGCTTATTGCTTGTGCCAAATCATTTACTTTAGCAATTTTTACATAATTTTCACCGCCGCTGGCAACATGCATAACTGCTTCGGTTACAGGAGTTGCTTCTTTTTCCGGTAAAACAATCGCAAAACCGCCAAAACACGCGAAAGTACGAATAATCACCCCTAAATTCTGAGGATCATTTATCCGATCTAAAAAAACCAATGTTAGCTTTTCATCTTGAATTAAAAGCTGCTCAAAATTAAAGTAGCCAAAATAATCAACCCTAGCTACAATTCCCTGTACATTTTTTGCTTTTTTTAAATCCTGAACTTTTTTTATTGGCAAAATATCAACCGAAATATTGTGCTTAACTATAAGCTGATTAATATTCGGATCATTAAAATTATCCGCTTTAATAATTTTTTTAATACTTTTCGGATCAGCCATTAATCTTTCTGTTACTGAATTTTTACCGTATAACAGCATATATTTTTTAGTCATAAAATGTCCTGAATATTTAATTTCTCCGCTTAAACGCGAGCTTTACAATTTTTTGAATTAATTTATCAAAAGAAATTCCCGCTTTTTCAGCTGATTGAGCGACTTCATCACTTTTAGCAAGATTAGGATTTGCATTAGCTTCAATAATAAAAGTTCTACCGCTTTGCGTTACCCGCACATCAAACCGAGCATAGCTTTGCATATTAAGTACCCGATAAGCGCGTTTGCAAATTTCCCCTAATTCCTGCGCTACTCCTTCAGCAAGTTTACTGGGAAAAACATTTTCAAGCCCCCATTTTTCTCTATATTGTTTATCCCATTTAGCTTTATAAGTGGCAATCCTTGGCTCATCCCCATTTTTTTCATTGCCAAATTTCATTTCTCTAAAAGGCAAAACTTCTACTTTTTTATTACCCATAATAGTTACATAAATCTCTCTACCCGGGATATACTCCTCGGCAATCGCGTCCATTTGCATTTTTTCATGAATAAAATTAACCCGATCAAGAAAAGCCTGTTCATTATCAACCACCGATGCCTGAGAAATTCCCCGGGAAGCTTCATCCGCTAAAGGTTTTACAATCAACGGAAGCCGCAGAGTTTTTGGCAACTTAACTTTATGCGACCTGTAAAAATCATGAAACTTCGGCACTCTGATTTTGTGAAAACGCAGTATTTTTTTATGCAAAGCCTTATCATTGCATAAAAACAATGTTTTAGACGATGAACCAGTATACGGAATGCCAAGCATCTCCAAAAAACCCACAAAGTTTTTATCTAAAGATGATTTATTATCAAATACTTCCGCAAGATTAAAAATAACATCCGGCGTATTTTCTTTTATCTGCTCAAGCAGAACATTCACATCTTTGTTCACACCCAGCAAACTGACTTGATAACCATTATTAATTAAAGCTTTATAAACATTGCTTTCGGTTTCCCAATCAATAGTTTTAAATTCATCTATATAAAGATAATCACGCGGTTTCTCAACTGGAGTATCAAAAACCAACAAGACTTTTAATTTTTTTCTCACTTCTTCCCCCTTAATCTGCCAGTATACATATAATTCATCATTAAGGTTGTAATATATATTGATAATTTCATTATCGCCAGAGGCTCAGGGTCGCTGACAAATAAACCCAGGGCTTTAGTTCGCGCAATTAGTAACTTAATCAGTCCATCAATAATATATTTCTTTTCACCGGTCCAATACGAAACAGTCTGGATTATGTTTTTGCGATATTTTATTATAAGCTTGGCAGCTAAAAGCAGGTTATTTTTCTGATCATCAGCAATCGGGAAAATTCGTTTTAGGTTTATATCATGGAAATCATGGAAATCTTCCGCGTATTGCGATTTTTTCTTTTTATAATAATTTTGTAAAGTAGAAGTAAGTTTTTCCGCTTGCCAAAATTTTCTCGCTTTTTTTATTTTTAAGTCTTTTTCTGAAATTTTCCGCATAAGCTCATCAATGAATTCCAGCTTGTGCAAAGCTTTCCAGCCCTTGTACTCTGTCTGCCAATCAATACCCGGAGTAAGCCACACAGCAAATGTCTCAGCAAAATCCTCATCAGGATGATACTGCGCGTAATAATCCTCTAAATGCCGTACGAAATTTTTACTATAAGGCCTAAACCGATAAGTGTCAGGATATTCTTTGTGAAAGTGTCCAAAAAGCTGCTGCCACTTTTTTTGGGAGTGTAACTTATATGCATAATTTATCGCATGGCCGGTCTCATGCCGCAACAACTGCATACACCACTGTTTGGTTCCGCCTTCAACATCAAGCATCATCTGCTTTTCCAGTTTTATCAAAGCAGGATGCGCCAGAAAAAATGGAATCCCCACAACCGGCTCTCCGTCCGGAGCCAACCACTCATCAGCCAGATAACATTCTGGCTTAAATTTTATGCCCTTGGCATCAAGCTCAGCATAAAGCTTGTCCACACACTCAGCCAACCAAGTGCCTTGAATCTTCAAAGGCAAGTCTTTGATTCTAAGCTTAAGCAGTTCTTCGTTTGAAATATTTTCTGGGATATTTTTTATCTGCATCATTAGTAGTTGTATTATATCATGTTAGGGATAATAACACAAAATAGAAAATTGTAATGCGGGTTAAACAGTTTCAATATATTCGTGAAACAATATGAATATACTATTTTTTTGCAGCGGCGGCCGCTGCCTTTGCGGCTGCCTTCTCAGCTTTTATTCTCGCTTTTTCTCTGCGGCAGTCTCTACTTTGAATATTTCCTGCTTGGTAGCTTCTGGAACATGTAAAAAACTATCTTCTCTCAAAAACGCCTTGATTTTTTTGTTTTTATCTCTAATATTTACTTTTCTAGCGAATAAATTATCTGGAGATTTTCCTGGAATTTCTTCAAAACATAAGCTATACTATATAAACTGCCGAATGTTCTTTGGTCAGCTAAATCAAGTTGCATTATATAAATTTCAATCCGATTAACAAATAACCCCTAACTACTTATAAACCTTATAAGTTAGCGCTAATTGAAAGGAAGAATATGTATAAATTAGTTTTATTGCGCCATGGAGAAAGTGTTTGGAATAAAGAAAATAAGTTTACCGGCTGGACTGATGTTGATTTGTCAGAAAAAGGGATTGTCGAAGCTACCCAGGCCGGAAAATTGCTAAAGGAACAAGGTTATTCTTTTGATATTGCTTTTACTTCTGTGCTAAAAAGAGCAATCAGAACCTTGTGGATAACACTTGATGGCATGGATTTAATGTGGATTCCGGTATTCCGCGATTGGCGATTGAATGAGCGGCATTATGGCACACTTCAAGGATTGAATAAAGCAGAAACAGCGGCTAAATACGGAGATGACCAGGTTCTTGTTTGGAGAAGAAGTTATGATATTCCACCTCCCGCTCTGGAAAAAACAGATGCCCGTTATCCAGGCAATGATCCGCGCTATGCTGACTTAGATAAAAAAGATACCCCGTTAACTGAATGTTTAAAAGATACCGTCGAACGTTTCCTGCCTTATTGGCATCAAACCATAGCCCCGGCAATAAAATCCGGTAAAAAAGTGATTATTGCTGCCCATGGCAATAGTCTGCGCGCTTTGGTTAAATATCTCGATAATACTTCGGATGAAGAAATTGTAAAATTAAATATTCCCACAGCCATCCCGCTGGTCTATGAACTTGATCAAAATTTAAAACCAATAAAAAGTTATTATTTAGGTGATCAGGAAGCTCTTAAAAAAGCAATGAATGCAGTGGCTAATCAAGGCAAAGCGAAATAACAGCAGCGGATAGCGATTAGCGTTTAGAAAAAATATTTTTTATAGCACAAAAGGGCAAGCATCTAAGCTTGCCCTTTTGTAATAACTGTCTTGTCCTAATATAGTTGACATTTCCTACTCTATCAACCATACTCAAGATGATCAGCAAATTTTACGCCAGTCATAAATTTTCTTGATGTAAACATCAAGATCGGCAAATCCGTGCCGTATTTCCGGCACTGCGGAACTCGCCCTTAAAATTTCAATGTATAAGCTCAAACAGGTCCTCGTGCCCTAGCGGGTACCCAAAAATCCGACACGTATTTACCTAAATTTATGAAAGCTTAAAAATTCACCAATCATCTTTCACTAAATTTGTTTTTTGCTTTATTTTTTTGTGTTTTGGGTTTTAGTCATTTGAGTTTATTTAGAGTTTAGAAATTAGTGCAATTAGAAATTAGATATTTATTCCTGCTTTCTCGTCCACCTGTCCTCCATAGCTTTAGCGAAGG
>JAHITY010000114.1 GCA_018817165.1 Candidatus Omnitrophota bacterium | reverse complement strand
TTACCTAAATTTATGAAAGCTTAAAAATTCACCAATCATCTTTCACAAAGTTCGCTTTTTACTTTCTTTTGCTTTTCCTGATTTTTCGTCCTTCGTCCTAGCCCCGCCGTTTTTTGGCGGGCGATCGTCCCTCGTCCCTCGTCCCTCGATTTTCTGTCAACCTATTTCAGGATATCACATTGTGGCTATTGACTATCGACCATTAGCTATTGACTTGGTGTTTATATTGCCTGGCTAATACCTTTTCTGCTCGCTTTGCTGATTATATGGACCGGTCAATACAGTTTGTTTTCTGCTGTGTAACATTATCCATCTGGTCTCTCGTGATTTTTCCCGCCACTTCAGAATGTTTAACCGTATCAAGGCTTATCGGATGCGCATAACGGATATGCATATACGCGGCCAAGTTCATCGCCACACTCCAGGCCTGGTCCGAACAGCCGCGCGGCCAGTGCGGATAATTACCATCCCTGACCTCGGAAACACTGCCGACTCCGGCTTCGCGAAGATGTTCTTCCAAAGGCGCGAAATACGGAAGCACATATTTAATGCTTTCATCGGAAAAATCATGCGCAGTTACATAAGCCAGTGCCCAGTCACCGAACAAATGCGGCCAAACTGTTCCGTTATGATAAGCCTGCTTGCGCTGAGAGTCTTCATCGCCCTCATAATGTCCACGATAAGGAAACTCATGACTGGAAGCCGTATCTTCGGACAGCGTACGCAGTCCGCCGGGAACCAGCAGTTTTCTGGTCACAATATCTACAGTCTTTATTTGCCGTTCTTTAGAGAGCAAGCTGTACGGAGAAAGCACGGCAACAAGTTGGTTTGGACGGATCGCCGCGTCCTGCCGACCATGTTTTGGGCTCTGTCCTTTTCCCGACTCGATAACGTCGGCCAAATACCCTCCATTCCTGTCGATCCAAAAATATTTATTGAAACTGTCCTTTACTTTTTTAGCAAGATTTTCATATTCTAAGGCTTTTGCACTGTTTCCTTTTTCTTCGTAAATCCCACTGAGAAATTTCAGAACATCATACCAGCGCGCGTTGTTTTCTACGGTATAACCCTGGCGGGGAGTAGCCGCTGGGAAATTGGTATCCATCCAGGTATAATGCGAAGGCGACCAGATAAGTTTACTGTCATGGTCCATGGCAATACCGTTAGGCGTGCCGTTGCAATATCCGGACTTGATCGATTCGATGATTTCTAAAATCGTCCTGTCTCCGGTAACTTCGTTCAGGATATTACTGTCACCGGTTTCCCGGATATAATTGAGCACAGAAAGAACATAAAGCAGCGGCGCATCCACGGTGTCCCAATTGCCCGCAGTTTCACCGGTAATGATATTCGGCAGCATGCCTTGATTCTCGAATTTTCCGAATGCCATGAGCAGCCCCTTGGCTATATCGTACATACCTGCGGAGAGAAGCCCCTCATAACAGAGAAAAGTGTCCCGTCCCCAGTCTGAAAACCAAGGATACCCGGCAATCACTGTATAGAACTGGTCCCGTTTGGCAACAAACGGCCAAACCCCGGCAACCATTTCCTGGACAAAGATATCTTTACGGGCTTCCGGATTTTTTACATTTTCCAGACGCTGCCGCAAAAGATTGACCTCTTTTTTAATCAGTATCTCACTTTCCTCTTCAGAAAAATTATCTTTATAAGGGGTAAGGGCATCTACGCAGGAGAAAACAATACTGCCGCTTTTGCCCTCTACCGCAGAGAGTGGGATAGTAAAAAATCCCGGGCTGTAAGCATCGCAGACGGCGTCCTGCCCGCGTTCACCTTCAATCGGGTCTGGACTGTAATGCCATTCCGAAGCACGGCTATAATTGCCCGTAGTAGTGATCATATTTATACCATCAAATCCCTGGTACCAATGCTTCCAGTTATCATCCAGCGGATAGACCCGGAATCCCCTGCCGTAAATGTCCTGCTTGCTATCCCAGTGCTGTACGGCTCCGGGCCAGTGCTTGACCGTTTCGTGATGGTTTCTCATGTTGAGATCCGGACGGGAAAATAAGGTAATATTCTGCACTCCCGATGTCGCGGAGACTACTTTGTAATTTATAATAAAGCGGTTTTCTTTTTCCAACAGCGAAATTATCTTGTCGATAATCACTTCATCATCACCGTCTTTAATGACAAACCGCCATCGCGGCAAAGGATACCGCGCGAAATTATCGAAGTTATCCATGTCAAGATGAAAACTCTTTTCCTGTCCATTGATACTCAGCGTCACATCATCTACAGTACCGCGAAAAATCACTTTACGAGATTCGTCCGGGGCATTTGCCATAAGATTGGCCTGGAACCCGTCATATTTGCTGGTAAATCCGGCTACTTCGATGGTGCCATCCCACTGGTTTCTTTTCAACGGCCGCACCGGCACACGCAGAATACTGCCGCGGCCGTTAGCCAAAGTCACCGAAGAATGCGGATATTTCGCGAGATCTTTTTTTCCAACTTTAATCGTTAATTCATCCAGTTTACCGACCCGGGTGATATCAGCGGCTTCCGGCAAGACCTGGAAATGATAATCCTGCGATTCCCAGCCATGATTAGCTTCCTGATTCGGCCAATAAAAACTCAGGGTATATTTGCCCGGGGTCAGGCCGAAGAGCATGTTCATATATTCGGCATTGCCTTTGACGGCAAACGAGGGCATAATTCTTTCCTTTTCATGGCCTTCCTTTTTGAGATAAATGGTAAACGGTTGAGGATTTTTGACTGTCAGAACATCCCCGGAATGCAGCATCACCTCTTTGTTCTTATAATCCTGCCAATTCCATTCCACGAAATTCAAGGGTTCGTCCAGAATCTTTTGTGTTAGGATATCTTTTATATCCTGTTCATAAAAAACACCGTTAACACTAAACGCTTTTTGAATACGTTTTTCAATATCGAAATAGCGGTAGAGTCCGGTATACGGCAGAAAATTATCTTTCATCCATTTTTGCATATTACCCTCTGCAGATTCCAAACGCAGGACACGCAGTCCCCCTGAGGGCAGTGTACACCTAAACACGTGGTTTTTCAAGAGCACATTTTCTTCGGAAATCAGGTCCTTACAGGTAATCCAGGATGCCGCCCCAAGTTTAAACCTGCTCCGCGGTATGTTAAACTCTATTGTTTTTTCTTTGCCGCTGAAATTCGCCATGATCAGAATATTATTGCCATCATAAGATTTATAAGCCGAGAGCAGGTGCTCAGGATCGTTATTCGCAATTCTTACAAAAGCGGAATTGCTGATTGCCGGATTCTCTTCTCGGATCTGCGCAAACTTTTTTATCCAAGGAGAAAAATCTATGTTACCTTTTTCCTTAGTCCCCCAATCCGACCCGATAACCGTACCGCGTTCATTAAACGTCTCTCTTTTAATCGAATCCTGGGTACTGAATTCCGATAGGCTCAGAGTAAAGCATTCCATCTTCGGGGCCAGATACAGAAACGTAAAAAACGCCGGGCCGACCAATTTGAGTATTTCGTCGCGAACTTCAGGGTCTTGATTAAGGTTAGTCTTGCCGGTCAGGGATTCAAACATATTCATGTATTCCTTAGCCCAGCGATTACTATCATGGGTATCGACCACCGTAACAGCCAGCCCGCGGGAAATATTCTCCAAGTCCCGGATAAAATCGTTCAGAGATTTCGATTTCAGATCTAGAACTATCGCGTACTGCACAAACCCTTTTCTTTTTAGGAAATAATTAAAAGCGTGAGCATCCGCACCCAGCTGTTCAACGATCGGGAACAGATTGTTGTTCATAAAGAATTCGGCAACATCGTCCCAGAAGAGCGTATCATGAACCAACCTTTCGGCATTGTCATTATAAGAGCCGCGTCCATACATGTGCAAAGCATCCATCCGCCAGCCGGAAACCTTGTCCTTACTGTCTTTAAAGACATCCCAGAAAACTTCATTCCAGTATTTAAACGGCAATAAGCGGGGATCATAACCTTTCTCGCGGGTAAATTTATTTATCTCTTTTTCGTCCCAGGCCGCCAGATCTCCCCACATCTGGTCAAGACCTTTATGCCCCGGGCTGACAATCTCGCCGTTCTCGGCATCGAAATACCAGCGATTGAATTCAGCATCTACTCCGTCTTTCGCCCGGTAAAAAGGCAGATCGCCGCAAATGCGCACATTTGCACCGCGACATGAAGCCAAAAACTCATGCATCTGCTCCAGGTTTACAAACTGCTCATAAATAATAAATCCTTTAAACTCTTCGATATTTTTAAAATCATGGATATCGTAATGAGAACCGTACACGGCATCACCATTATTGTCTATGGTTCTTTGCGCGATCAGTTCCGCGTAATTTTTTATTTCCTGATTATCTTTAAAATTTTCGAACCGCATTTTTCGCTCCCTCACTCCCTTGGCCAGAAAATTGCGGAATTTTTCTATCGGCGTTGCACCCTTGTCTTTTACCATTATCCAATCAATAAGCCGAGGACTCAAAGCAAAAACCGAGAGCGGTGAAAAAGATGAAGATCCGGGCGTGGGGAAAAACGGCGACAGGACAAACATATTCTTACCAGTATTGACGGAAGTTTTCTTGATAAATTCTTCGATTCCCGTCCAGTTAAGCGAGTGTCCATCGGTCGCGACATCTTCCAGGAACAAATAATATGGATGCAGTTTATTCCTGTCCGCCCAATGCGGGATCTGATGGACCTGGACATGCACTCGTCCTTTATCCGCGACAAAAACCGGCTCCATATTGCTGTTATCGGGCTGGTGTTTGGTTTTAGCAAAAGCCGTGAAATTATATGCTCCTGGCGCTTTAGGTTTGATTTTTATTGTCGCGTAGAATTTTCGCGGATTAGGGGTGCCGTCTTCATTCTCGGCCATGGTAATGTTTTTTATCTGAATATAGTTCGTCGGGCTAAGATCAGTCCACAGGACTACACGCAGATCGTCGGATTCCGGGTCGGTATCATCTTTCGTATACACCGTTACCGTAACTTCAAAATTTTCACCAAAAGCAATTGCGATATTTTCACCTGGGAATGGGTCCATTTCTACGCGATCAACTACCGCGTTATAATTCTCGCGTTTTTTATTTTTATTAAGAACTGGTGAGATGACATTCATGTCGCCGCTAATATTACAGATATTTTGCATCTGTTGCGTAAAACTCTGTTCTGAGATCTGCACGTGCGGCGAAAGCATAGCGGTATCGGCGAAAGACTCTGTGTCTATGGCGTAGGAAGCCCCCTGGGATAAAAACGACTGAAGCAGAAAAACAATAAAAACTTTTCTGAAAAAATTCTTTTTGATATAAGCAGTCATGCTTGTCTCCGTAATTAAATTATATATTATTTAAGAATTATTATTAAATATAAAATAAGCTGGCAAAGTATACCACATAAAAACAATTATTTCAATAGCATCCAAAGTTTTTTAAAGATTCATTAGTGGTTTATTGGCAACAGGTTAGCGAATAGGAAAGCATAAAAAAACATGCTTGGCTCATAGCTGTGGCTCATAGCTAATAGTAAAAGAGAAAAAGCCCTTCGACCTTGCTCGGGTAAATGTTTAGGAAAAGCAGAGAAAATGAATTAAAACAGCGGATTAAAAGATGACACTTAGTAGGGGCGCCGCTTGCCTGCGCCCGTATAGAATTATCAATAATCAGGCCGAGGCAAGCGCGGCCACTACTAATTGATTTGATTTAAATCGAATTTATCAGCAATAAGCTGGCGCAAAGCTTTTTGATTAAATACGCTTAATTCGGAAAACTCTATTCCGAGTTTAAAAACATCCTGATAAGGCAGCTGCTCGACCCAAACAACCTTACCAACAGTTTTTATTGGCACCGTGTCCGCATTGAGTTGTAATTCCACAATCATTTGAGAATTCACAGGATAAAAATAATATGAAGATATCTGCAGCCCCCCCTCACTTAAATCCTGGGAAAGTGAATTGTGAATTTGAATAGGCGTATTTGGCTTCATGTACTTTAACTGTACAGGAAAATCAGAATACATTCTAACAAATTTCCTTCTCTCACATACAGCTCCGCTCAGTGCCATTTTACCTCTCCTTGTAAAATTAAACCAAATCCATTTATTTGCACCCTATTATTTATTTTATTCCTCAGTCAGGCAGTTTGTCAAGAATAAAAAAAATAAATCAGAAGATTGTTTTGCGCATAAAGCATTGCTAAAATTATTCTTAGATTTATCCAAGCTAAATATGACTTGCAATAAGATACTGATTTAATATAATAAGCAGTACTATGAAAAAAACTAATCCCTTAATCATTTTGTTTATTTTTCTGGCAATTATCCTTAGCTTGATTATTGGCGGATATTTTCTGATCAATCTTATCCTCTTGCCTCAGATTGCTATTCCTCAGATTGAAAAGCAGATCAACAAAACCCTGGGCCAGGAAATTAAGATAAAAAATATCCAGATATCTCCGCAAGGAATTATTGCGATCAAGCAAGTTGCGCTTTATCAAAAACAAAGCAATAGTACTTTTGTGTTTGCTGATTTAATTAGATTAATCCCTGATTATAAACAAATATTTACTTCTTGGAATAAGGATAAAAATAAATTTGATTTGCCTTTCTATCTGGAAATAAGCAAAGCCCAAGTCAATCAAGCGCCAATAATCATCAACCTTGACGCGCAAGCCAATGTATTGATAAATCTTGATCTTAAAAACCCGGACAATTTAAATTACAGCGCTGAATTAAAGCTAAACCCCATGGAAATCAATCAAATACCGGTTTTTGGTCAGATCAAAGATATAAAAGGAACAATAAACATTCATAAAGATAATATTTACGCCTCTGATCTCCAAGGAACAATTAATGACGCGATCGCCAAGCTTGATTTTTTAATCAAAGATTATGCTAATCCCAAAATAGAACTTAATTGCGAACTTAGCCCGCTGTTAGTTAAATTAAAATGCGATTTAAACCAAGATACGCTTTTAATTTCCCAGCTGACTGCCAGCTACAATCAAATCAGCCTGGATGTAACCGGACAGATTGCTGATCTAAAAGAAAACCCTCTGGCTCAAATAAGCACCCGAATCAAAATTCAGCTTGAGGATTTAGCGCAGCTGCCTTTAGAAATAAAACCAATTTTAGAAACAGCAAAACCCAGCGGAATATTAAACGGCAATATCCAGATAAATGGGCCATTAAGAAACATCCCCGAGCTGGGCGGAACAATATCGCTTAACACTGATAAGCTGCGTTTATTTGACTATGAGATCAATAATTTACTCATCCAAGCCCAGATTGAAAACGGACAAGTTAATCTGTCTAATCTATCGCTCAGTCTGCTCGATACCGCGATTAACCTTACTGGCAGCCTTAATCTATTGAGTAAAGATCGTGATTATAATCTGCGCGCCAATCTCGCTGATTTAGAGTTGAAAAAGCTCAAAGAAATTTTGGCGCAAAAAGCAAAGTTTAATGATTATTTGGCGGGAAGAATTAATGCCAATATCTCCCTAAAAGGCAGCGCTTTGGATTTAAATCTTATAACTTTAGAAACAAGTATTACGGGAAATAATCTGATCTATCAACAAATGATTTTGCCGGAGTTGATTGAACTTGACGCGGATCTGAGCATAAAAAATCTAAATAGCATTGTTTTGCGCAAAGCAGTGCTCAATGATCTGGTCAGTCAGCTGAGCATTAATGGAAATATCGCTAATATTATATTTGATCCAAATGCTGAGCTAACCGGACAGCTAAAAACTAAATTAGACCAGCTCAATACTTATTCAATGCTCAAACTACCCGATACATTTAAATTAAGCGGTAATCCGATAATTGATTTCAAAACCAGTGGTTTATTAAAAAAACCTCAAACCCTGGAAATAAGTTTTAACCTTAATACGGCTGAACTTAAATACAATCAATTTAATCTCGACAGTTTAAAAGCCAAAGGCACTTTTAAAAATCAACAATTTAATCTTTCTTCCCTGCTCGCTGAATTATATTCCGGACAAATCAAAGCCGCGGCTAATGCGGATCTAAACAATATCGCAAGCCCTAAATTTAATTTAACCGCAAATCTTGAACAGCTGGATATGCAGTCTTTTGCCCTGCAAACCAAATTAATTCAGACGGATTTTCAAGGACTGCTGAACGCGCAAATTAAGCTATCCGGCTCTGGAGCCAAACCGGAAAATCTAAATTTTAATTCCAAGCTTGATCTTGATTTAAAAAATGTACTGGTTAATAAGATTACAATTGAAAAAGCCAATGCCCAAATAAACGCGGATTATCAGAACAATAGTATTATTTTAAAAGATTCATCACTTGTGTATAAAGACATCCTGGCCAAAGCCTCCGGCAAAATAAGTTCACTGAATAATAATCCGCTGATAAATCTGGATATTGATTCTCAGCTGAATATTGATGACTTGAACAAACTGCCGATTCCCCAGAATATTAAAAAACAGTTGGATAGCCTGGAATTAAAAGGCAATGTTTCGGCAAAAATTAATATTGATACTCCAGTGTCTGATTTAGCCGCGATGAATTTAACGGCAAATATTTTATCTGATCAAATTGAAATTAAAAAAATTAAACTCAATGAAATTGCGCTTAAGGCCAATATGCGCAATAAAATCCTTAATGCAGATGCCCGACTTAATGCTTATCAAGGCAAAGCTGATTTAATTGTTGATGCGGATTTTACTCAGCCAAAATTTACTTATACCGCTAAAGCGAATATTGATAAGCTCGATTTTGGCCTGTTGATCAAAGAATCAAAAATCATTGCTCAACAGCATAAAGGCATCGTATCTCTGAATGCTGACCTAAACGGCACGGGCAATGATTTAAAAACAATCCAGGGCAAAGCAAATATTAAATTAAATGACGCGCTGATCATCGCCATGCCTTTGCTTAAATCAATTGCCGCTATCTTCAGCGCGGATTTCCTGGTTAATTTTGAAATTACTCAAGGCAATGCCGATATTATTTTTGACCAGGCAAAAGCAACGCTGCAAAACACCAGCTTTAATGGCCCGGAAGCAATTATCTTAGCCCGCGGCGCGATCCTGCTTGATACTCTGGGCTTTGAAAACTTTTGGACAACTCTCCAATTAACTGAATCCGGCGCGCAAAAAATAAATCAGGCCTTACGCGATGTTTTTGATTTTAATGGAAAAGTTTATCAAAAAGAAATTGAAGTCAAAGGCACGCTCAGCGCGCCAATAATCGACCAAAAAAAATTATTGTTTGGACTTGGCGCTAATGCGATACTTAATAATCTTTTAAAAACTAAATCCCCGGACGAACCGCAGCAAAACTCCGAAAAAGACATAAAGATGGAATTATTTAAAGGAGTCCTTAACGGGATTTTTAAATAGAAAAGAACACAAGATTTCAATGTAGGGGCCGCGCTTGCCCCGGCCCGTAATAATCCAATCGAATCATTAATAAACGGGCGCAGGCAAGCAGCGCCCCTACAAAATTATAATATTGATCAAATATTAATGATACGGCCACGTCACGCCGTGGCCCTACAAAAATCAATTGGCTAAACATCGAGAATATGCTAAGATTAGCATAAGCAAAATTCAGCTATCACTATCTGCTAATCCACGATATAAAATTAAAGTTTTTGATCATGAAATTAGGTTTTAAAAAAATACTGACTGTTTTAATTCAAATCATTCAAATCCCTTTGAATATTGTTTTAGCTCTGCTTTATTTTATTCTGATCCTGCCCTATTATTTTGTTTATAAAAATAGTTTTCAAACTAAAAGCATTTCTCCTGATTTAAATAATCCTAGCCAAAACAATAAACCAACTTCATTCTGGCTAGACATAAAGCCTGCTGATAATAGCCTAGAAAGCTTAAGGAGACAATTTTAATGTATATCTTAGGTATCTCCTGCTATTATCATGATTCTGCCGCGGCTTTGCTTAAAAACGGAAAAATCATCGCGGCGGCTGAAGAAGAACGCTTTAGCCGGAAAAAGCATGATTCGAATTTTCCTAATTTAGCAATTGAATTTTGTTTGGCCCATGCCGGGATATCAAGCCAGGATATTGATTATGTGGTTTTTTATGAAAAACCATTTCGTAAATTAGATCGGATCATGAAAACAATTGTCAGTAGCTATCCTTTGTCTTGCGCGGTATTTGGACAGGTAATGAAAAAATGGCTGACTAAAAAACTCTGGATCAAAAGCACGATCCAAGGAAAATTTAATATTTCCCCGGATAAGATTCTATTTACCGAGCATCACCTTGCGCATGCTGCCAGTGCTTTTCTGCTTAGTCCATTTAAACAAGCGGCAATTCTGACCATTGACGGTGTTGGCGAATGGGCCACCGGAACATTAGGCATTGGCCAAGAAAATGATATCAAACTATTCAAACAAATTAACTTCCCTCACTCTTTAGGGCTTTTATACAGCGCGTTTACGGCTTATCTGGGATTTGAAGTCAATGAAGGCGAGTATAAAGTCATGGGCATGGCTGCTTATGGCCAACCTTGCTTCGCGGATAAAATCAAAGAAAAGGTACTGCAGATTGCTGATGACGGATCATTTGCTTTAAACCTGGATTATTTCAGTTTTCAGCATTCTTCTAAAAAAAGCTTTAGCAAAAAACTGGAAACTTTATTTGGCCCAAGCCGCGCGGTAAACAGTGATTTTTTCACTGATCAGTTTGAATACCCCGCTTATTTTGGCGAAAAACCCCTTGATTATGCCGAGCTTTGCATTAAGAATCAATACTTTGCCGATATTGCCGCAAGTATTCAGCAAGTAATTGAACAGATCATTTTAAAACAAATTGAATTTCTCGCTCAACAAACCGGCCTTAAACAGCTATGCATTGCCGGCGGAGTAGCCTTAAATTCAACGGCAAATGGCCGTATTTTGCAAGATGGGCCATTTGAACAGATATATATTCAACCGGCTCCCGGAGACTCAGGAGCGGCAATTGGCGCGGCTTTATATGTATATCATACAGTTCTTGATCAAAAAAGAGAATATGTTATGGATAATGCTTATTTAGGACAGGAATATTCAAATCAGGAAATAGCTGATTTCCTAAATGAAAATAATATTTCCGCAAAAAAATTTACGGCTAAAGAGCAATTGATTGATACCTGCGCTCAAGCCATTGCTGATGGCAAGATCATCAGCTGGTTTCAAGGCAGATTTGAATGGGGCCCCCGTGCTTTGGGCAATCGCTCGATTATTGCTGATCCGCGCAATGAGAAAATGAAGGAGATCGTTAACGCGAAAATTAAATTCCGCGAGCCTTTTCGCCCTTTTGCTCCGGTAATTCTGGAAAGCGAATTAGAAAATTATTTTGAGATAAAAAATCCCAATCAATACCCTTTGCGTTTTATGCTTTTGGTTTTAGCAATTAAGCCTGAGAAGAGAAAAGTTATTCCCGCGGTTAATCATCAAGGAACCGGTAGAGTCCAAACTATCAACCGCGAAACAAATCCTTTATATTATGATTTAGTAAGTGCTTTTGCCCAAAAAACTGGAATACCAGTGCTCTTAAACACATCGTTTAATTTAAAAGGCGAACCGGTTGTCAATACTCCGGAAAACGCGTATAATACTTTTATCCGCAGCGGTATTGACCTTTTGGTTTTAGGCGATTATATTATATATAAGGATGAAAAAAAATCATGAAAAAAATATTTAATATTTTAAAACAGCGCTTTAAAATAATCAATGAATTGCTGCAATTTCTTTGGGAAAATAAGATCTGGTGGCTCACCCCGTTTTTCATTGTTCTGATTTTAATTGGGGGTCTGATTATTTTCACCGCGAGCAATCCGGCAGCAGTACCGTTTATTTATACCTTATTTTAGGACACCAGGTCACAAGGTCACACGTCACAAGGACACAGGTTGCAACGTAGGGGCCGCGCTTGCCCCGGCCCGGAATAATATACAATTAATTAAATAGGTGAAATTATTAATAAGCGGGCGCAGGCAAGCAGCGCCCCTACTATAGAGGGCAGAAATAATTATTTTAGCGGGTTTGAAGCCTGATTTTGATAGGACTGGCAAAATCAGAGATTCATCCTCGGAGTCCCGCACGATGCGGGACGAGAATGAGCCAAAATAATTGATTCCGGACCGCCAGAGAAATAAGCTGTTTAGTCAACATAGCTAAATAACAATAATTTTAGAAACAAAAAAAAGCGGATCGGTTAAGATCCGCTTTTTTAATTCAGCTATATTTTAATTTTGAAAAATATTTTTCAATCTTTCATTTGATTTGTAATAAATCGTAGAAGCCAATAATACTTTAATTACTTCCCCGGGAATAAACGGAACAATTCCCAGCATAATAATCTGGCTGAATGTAAACTTTAAAGAAATCGCAAGCCATAAGCCACCGCAAACATAAATCACTAACATCGCAGTTGTCATCGATATTACAACCTGCGGAAAAGTCAGTTTCAAACTTTTTTTGCTGAAATAATTAAGCATCTGCTTTAAAGCAAATACAGCGGCAATAAAACCAACTATATAGCCTCCGGTTGGTCCGAATAATTTCAATAAGCCGCCCTGAGCCGCGCTGAAAATCGGCAATCCCATCGCCCCAAGTCCCGCGTATAAACTCTGAACAAAAGCTCCGTCTTTTTTAGCTAAAAAAGCAGCGGATAACAATACAAAAAATGTCTGCAAAGTCATCGGAATCGGAGTAAACGGCAAAGGAATATAAACAAATGCTCCTAAAGTAATTAATAATAAAAAAGTAATGATCCCTATAGATTTTATAAATACTTGATCAGAGATAAACTCTTTTTGCGTTAAATGCCAAGCTACTGATTTTTTCATTTCAACCTCCGGTTAATTAAAATTTATTCGTTCCACGTTCCCATATTTCTGAATTTTTCATAACGTTTTTCCACCAGCTGTTCAATCGGCAGTTTTAACAATTCTTTGAGATTTTTCTTAAGCGATGTTTTTAAGGCTGCCGCGGCAATACTCGGAGCACGATGCGCCCCACCCAATGGCTCGGGAATAACCTCATCAACAATTTTCAATTTAGTCAAATCATCCGCGGTAATTTTCAGCGCTGCTGCTGCTTCCGGAGCATTAGCCCGATTACGCCAAAGAATCGCGGCACAGCCTTCTGGAGAAATTACCGAATAATATGAATTTTCAAACATGCAAACCCGATCGCCAACGCCAATCCCTAATGCCCCGCCAGACCCGCCTTCGCCAATGATCACAATAATTATCGGCACTTTAAATTGCGACATCTCACGAATATTAACCGCGATCGCATTGGCTTGTCCTCGCTCTTCAGCGTCTATTCCCGGATAAGCTCCCGGCGTATCAATAAAAGTTATAATCGGCACATTGAATCTCTCAGCCAAACGCATCAAACGCAAAGCCTTGCGATATCCTTCCGGATGAGCGCAGCCAAAACTGCGTTTAAGATTTTCTTTTGTATCCCGGCCTTTTTGATGTCCGATCACCATGACTTTCTGACCGTCGATTTTCGCCAAACCACAAAGTATCGCCTGATCATCGCCAAACAACTGATCTCCGTGCAATTCAATAAAATCAGTCATAATCAAATTAATATAATCTTTAGTATAAGGACGTTTCGGATGCCGGGCAATCTGCACTTTTTGCCAAGCGCTGAGATTGCCATAGATATCTTCCTTTAGTTTTTTCAGTTTTTCCTCAAACTTTACAATCTCATCGGAAAGATCAATTTTTCGATTATCGGAAAAATTCCGCAATTCCAGGATTTTCTGTTCAAGCTCTACTATTGGTTTTTCAAATTCTAATCCGGTTCCGCTCATATTTATTTTCCTTAAATAAACGCTTGACTTACGAAGCGCTTTTAGCGACGTCAAGTCAACCAGCGCGCTTGTCCCGCTGTTCTATGGCGGGGAATTTTGCCCGAGAAGCAGCGGCTAGCTGCTGATTCGGGAATCATCTTAACTTATAAAGCTAAATAAGGTTAAATTGCTTTTCAATTAATCAACAATAACAATCTCTGTTCCTACTGGAACAATTACAAATAATTCTTCGACTTGATCATTCATCATCCGCACGCAACCCTGAGTCTTCTGTTGCTGAATCGGCTGATTATCGACTGTTCCATGAATCCCATAGCCTGGCTCGGATAATCCCAGCCAACGAGTTCCCAAAATATTTTCCGCGCTGCCTGCCGGAACAATTGCTCCGGTTTTATACCAAACCGGACTAATAATCCGATTTACAATTTTAAATTGGCCAACCGGAGTAGAATTATCCCGGCCGATCCCGATTTTGTAAACTTTAACCAGTTCGCCATCAGCCTTTAAAGTCATCAAACAATCTGTCTTGCTCACAAACAAGGAAAAAACTGAAGTTATGACTTTTAATTTCATCCCTGGCTTAATCAAGGAACTATTCAAATTATTCGTTTTCTGAATTAATTCCACATTAGTATGATATTGTTTAGCTATTTTATACAATGAATCCCCTGGCTGCACTTCATAAATAATACTATTCGCAGTCGGCGCGCGGGAAAAAAAGCTGTCCAAATTAATCGTTGCTACTCTGTCTAAAGCTTTTTCCTTTAATTCACTATTCGGATACTGTTCGATCAAGCGATTTAAAGCCTGCTTTTCCATATCAGTATCCTGGCCTTTATTATAAATATCAGCAATAGTTATAATTGCTTTTTCCGCTTCTATAGTTTGCGGGAAATCAGCAATAACTTTATCCAATGCCTCTACCGCCTGTTCTGGATTATTGGTTTTTATTTCTAAAGCCATATTTAAAGCAATTTCTGATTCTGGCAAAGGCGAACTAACTTTTGCTTCTGCTTTTGCTTCTACTTCTACTTCTGCTCCTGATCCTGCTTGTTTCTTAGAATGTCCCATTTTCATTATAAAAAATATTGCCAAAACAATAAGTATTCCGATAATAAAGTTTCTTCTCATTCCAACCCCCTTACAAAGTCACTACAAAAATAGCAACCATAATCCCCAGTAATGCCCCGACAAATACCTCCACAGGTGTATGTCCAATCAATTCCATTAATCGCTCAGGCTTTACTTCATGTTTATAATAAATGTCTTCCATAAGTTTATTCAAGGCTACAGCTTGACGGCCAGTCATCCGACGCAATCCTTGCGCATCAAACATGATGATCAAAGCAATAATCGCGGTAATCGCAAAAACAACTGTATCAAAACCAGAATACATCCCTACGGCAGTGGCCAAAGAGCTGACTCCCGCGGAATGGGCGCTAGGCATCCCTCCTGTACTCATCAACCATCGGAAATCAAACCGCTTTTCCTTGATCACGCCGGTAATGATTTTAATGCTTTGAGCTATTCCCCAAGAGCAAAACGAAGCCCAGATAATTCTATTACTGATAACCTCTTCAAAAAAATTCGTGTCTTTTAGCTGCATAGTTAGATAATTATAATATAGAAAGCTTAAAAAAGCAAATTATTATTGACTAAAACCAGTAGGGAAAATATAATCAAAGCATATCAGCTATTGGTTTAAATCAAATAAAAACTGAAAATTGGCTATGCTTGAGAATTTTTAATGCTTTAGTTGATTTACCATTCCTGAATAATTAAGCATAAATCTTCTATTATCCATCACTTAGCTTAATAATCTAAAGCTGTTTTATGAAAAAATTATGAAAAAAAAAGTTCAAAAATCTATTTTAGGTTTAATCCTGTTTGGCATAGCGCTGGCTATTGTTTTTGTGGAAATATGTCTTAATCTATTTAATCCGATTGCTTCTTCTCCCAACCAAAGAAATCAAGCAGCAAACAGCGAAAACACGGAAAATGTCTGTAAAATCATCTGCTTGGGTGATTCGTTTACTTATGGCCTGGGCGCGAGTAGGGAAAACAGCTACCCAGCGCAAATGGAAAAGATATTGAATCAAAGCAGGCAAAACAAAATTTTTCTGGTGAAAAATCTAGGCATACCCGGAGAAACCTTAAGTCAAACATTAATTAAATTAGACAAAGCAGTCAAAGAATTTCAGCCGGACATTGTTATTATCTTGAGCGGAATAAATGATACCTGGTCCTTGCCCAGATATTGCAAGTTCAGATTTTCTAAATCAATCCAGGAATTAAACCCCTTTAGCCTAAATCTTAAATTTTTCAAACTGATTGACCTTATTGCTTATAATTTAAAGACTCCGATCGCCCCTGGCTCGGATATCCCTTCAATCATTAAAACTGCCAATCAGTTAAGAGACGCAAAAAAGTACAATCAAGCTCAGGCGTATTATGAACAAGCGCTGATGATTAATCCGCAGGATCCTATTGCTCTGCTTGAATTGGGGCGCTGTCAAAAATTAACCAAAGATTACCAAGCCGCCGGACTAACTCTTGAAAAAGCGTTTGTTCAAAACCCAGAAAGTAAAATCATTCACAGGGAATTAACTGACTTATTCATAAAACACAAAAACATCCCGGAAGAATTTTCTTTACTCTTAAGACTAAAAAATCGCTTTCCCGACAATATGTATTTAATCCAAAGATTATGCTATGTTTATTCTATTCTCGGCGAACCGTTTTTTTCCAGTAATCTAGCAAAAAAAATCGCCAACAGCCAAACAAAAACTCTGGATATTAATAGTCTGAGTAAGTCCGAGCTTGACTTATTAGAAAGTTATTATGTCCAGAGCAAAGCGGCTTATAATCCAAAGAATAAACCCCAATCATTTTGGAAAAACTTTTCAAAAAAAATCAGCGAAAGAATAATCAATATTTCGGAACTCCGATACCTTAATTATGAAAAAGCCGCAAAACTCTGCGAACAAGAAAAGATCGATTTAATTTTTTCCAGCTATCCCTCGATCTTATTGGAAGACATGAAAACCGTGGCAGAAAAATATAATATTCCTTTAGTCGACAATAGCCTAACTTTTTATGATCTACTCCAAGAACACTCCCCCCGGGAATTTTTTGTCTCGGAATTTGACCGGCACTGCACCGCTTCCGGCTATGAAGTAATCGCCAGAAATGTTGCCGCCGCAGTGCTTCGAATTGTAAATAGCGATTAGCGAATAGGAGATAGAGTGTGATATCCTGAAATAGGTTGACAGAAAAATAAATTAACCGCAGATGAACGCAGATGGACGCAGATAAAAAGTATTGAGCGTACTTAAAGGAGTAAATAGTTGTTTTAAACAGTGTTAATCAGTGTTTATCGAGCGAAGCGGGCGGTTAAGTAAATTATTTATGTTAAAAAGTGTCAACTATATTAGGACAAGACGAGCAAAAATGAAAAAACAAAATCCTGTAGGGACAGGTCACGACCTGTCCGATATAAAACAATAATAAAATGACAACAACAATAACCAGAAAAAGATAATATCAGAAATCGTAGGGGAGGGCCTTGCGTCCTCCCGAATATTAATATCATTATTGTAATTGTTGATGATCAAAATACCATGAATGAGGTTAGATAAATTTATATTGTCACGGGCCGAGGCAAGCGCGGCCCCTACGTTGTAACCTATCCGCTGCACTTAGGATTTTTTTCTTAGAATCACAAAAGCAAAGCTGGTCAGATAAGGATTAGGAAATCTCGCTAAGAGCTTGACTACAAGTTTATGGATATCTCTTAGCAAATGAATCCGCTGATAATATTTGTGACCGAAAAATCCCTGATAAACCAATATTTCATAATTTAAGCCTTCGAAATTACTGATCTGCTTTTTGGTCGGACCTTTACACCATTTATAATGCGCAGAAAATCTTTTATGCTCAATTGGATCATTGCAGACAAAAAGTTTAAATAAAAAATTAGCGATAAATTCCGGCAATAACCAATTAATCATAAATGGCAAAGAATGCAAGGTCGGAAAAAAATGAAAAGCAATCCCTCCGGGCTTAAGCAATTTATAGACATTGGAATGAAACAGTTCTGGGTCCTTAACATGTTCAGCCAGCATTTTAGAAAAAATAAAATCATACTGCTCAGTGATATTTAAATCCGGCTGACAAATATCCGCTAAAAGTTTCCGGTATCCTTGAGGCGCCCGATCTAACTCGACCTGCGATATATCGAGAATTGTATAATCAAGCTTCTGCCGGTTTATTTGCTCTAAAGAAATCGCGGGAAAAGCTCCCCCGCCGATTTCACACAAACTTTTGCAGGAATATTGTTCAATACATTGATTAAGGGTTTTCAAATACAATTCCCAAGGATCAGCTTGATCATAAATTACTTGCACTATCCATTCTCCTAGTTTTTATATTTAGCGTACTTTTTGCCAAAAAGGTTTTTGTTTTAAAAACAGCCCCTCGATCGTTCCAATTAAAAAAGCGTAATTAAACACAATAAAGAAAAAAGGCATTCGCAGTATCTTTTCTAATTTATTTTCTGTTTTTTTAGAAAAAATTCCGCCCAGCATAGCTACGCAATAAAAAAACACCTGCAGCTGAAAAAATAAACCATAAAAAATACTCCCTGGAGCTAAACTCAAGCTGCTGACAAACAGGGCAATTAAAAAAACCGGCGACAGCCAGCGCATGATCTTATTTGATATTACCTGAAAAATTAAAAACCCTTGCCAAGGATTAACCATTTCGGAAAGCAGGATCAAAGCGCTTTTCCAAAACCAGGAAACAATTCTTCTTTTTCGTTTAATTTCAGCCTGAAAGTCAACTGAGGCTTTTTCATAAGAAATCGCTTCCGGCTCAAACACCATGCCATAACCTTGTACCCTGATTCTTAAGGCTATTTCAAAATCATCGCCCCGTTCCGGACTTATCGGCTTATATAAATCCCGCCGGATTGCCAGCATTGTTCCATCAGCGCCGATAATCGAATGCACCGCTGTATTGGCTTTACGCAGAATAGATTCATATTTTTTAAACACAGATTCACCTTCGCTGATTGATGAATCATCAGGATTAGTAATAATTAAACTGCCTAATACTCCCCCGATTTTGCGATCATTAAAATTTCGCACCAATTTGCTGATAACATCCGGTTTATACATCGCGTTAGCGTCTGAGAAAACAATGATTTCTCCTGTGGTTTTTCCCACCACATCATAAAGCATCCGACTTTTACCACGGCGCTGGGCAAAAGCATGTAAAACTATCCCTTGATCTAAGTATTCGCTGACCAATTGATTGGTATTATCCGTTGATTCCGAGGCAATCACAATCTTTAATTTATCTTTGGGATATTCCAAAGCCAGGCTGTTTTCAATTTTGGCTTTAATCACCGGCTGTTCATTATAAGCCGGAATCAGCAAAGTCACTGTGGGGAAAATTTCCTGTTTATCTATCGGCTGTTTAAATAATTTAGCCGCAATAATGCAGATAATTAAATATCCGATATATACATGGAATAAACTAATTAATGAAATCCAGAAAATAATCTGCATAATTTTCCTTTTTTAAAAGGTCACAACGTAGGGGCCGCGCTTGCCTCGGCCCGTAATAATATACAATTCCATAAATCGGTAAAATCATTAATAAGCGGGCGCAGGCAAGCAGCGCCCCTACTTTATGATTATCATTTTTCATGATATTTTTTATCATTTTGTAACGGGTCGATACATGGATCGGCCCCTACAATTTCTGTTTTTATCTTTTTCCTATACGCTAAACGCTATTCGCTGCTTTTATAATAATGATTCCGAAAATATCTGCTTGGTCGCAGCTATTTCGGACTAAATTCGAGCAGGCTGACTTGACATCGCTAACGCTCTGTAAGTCAGGCTCTCATTTAAAACTGCCGCGCCAGAGGAATTTTCTAAATTTAAACATTGCCCGAAATGTTCGCTTAATCTCTTGAGGATGTAAGATCATTTGGATCGTTTTATAGCAAAGATATCTAAAGCTAAGATAATATTTTTTCCGACTGATATCACACCATTCCACCAATTCTTGGGAAGTTAAATTCGGCAGATTTAATACGCAATTGTGCAGGCCTTCTTTAGTCACCCAATCAGAATATTTCTCGCTCTTTAATAAATTATTATCCTTAGCCCATTGATAAGCTTTTGTGCCGGGATAAGCCATGAGGGGGAAAAACTGCACCGTATCCGGCATAGATTTTTTAGCAAAAGCAAATGTCTTTTTCAGAGTTTCCCGGGTTTCCCCGGGATTTCCCGCCATAAAAGCCGCATGCAATAATAATCCGGCTTTCTTGGTATTGCTAAAAAATTGCTCCATCTTTTCGGCTTGCGCGCCCTTCTGGATATTGTCCAAAATCATCTGATCCGCGCTTTCAAAACCAATGATAATCAAACGGCAGCCGGCTTTTTTCATCAGCCGCATTGTCGCAAGATCAAGATCCGCCCGGACATTAGCATTCCACTTTAAATTAATTTTTCGCTGAATAAGCAATTCGCAGATTTTTTTTACTCTTTTCTTATCCACGGAAAAAGTATCATCTTCAATCACCACTTCCCTGACCTGCGGCAGATTTTCTTTAATATAAGCAAATTCATCGACCACATTTTCCGCTGAACGGGTGCGATAAATATGGCCATGAATCGTTTGCGGATAAACACAGAAAAAACACTGAAACGGACAACCCCGCGCTGTAAAGATCTGCACCATCGGATAATCTGAAGCAGCAAAAAAATAATTATTAATATTTAAGTGTTTTTTAAACACACTGCTGACAAAAGGGATCTCATCCAAATTGCTGATTTTTTCTCGATCCGGATTATGGATTATTTGGTCATTCTGGCGAAAACTTATGCCCAGGACTTTAGTTAAATCAGCTTTATTAACCAAAGCCTCAGCTAATTCAGCAATTGTATAATCATATTCTGCTCTGGCCACGGCATCAATACTTTTGTTTAAATTCAAAGATTCCTCGGGCAAAGCGGATACATGAGTGCCGACCAAAGTTATAAAGCTCTGCGGTAATATGGCTTTTAATTTTCCCCCTATCTCTAGATCATTATAAATACTTGGCGTGGATGTTCCCAGAACAATTAACCCCGGATCATACGCCTCGGCCAGATCAAGGATCGCCCGCGCATTTAAGCCTTGAGCCGGAGCATCAACAAGTCTGACATCAAAACCTTTTTTTTCCAGCACAGCAGTAGCATAAGCCAACCACACCGGATAATACAGTGTGCCGCTTTTCGTCACTGCCGGACTGCGCTGTGAACGCGAATAACGCGGGAAAAACGGCGGATTAAGCATCAATATTTTCATTTTTATCCTTAATTTTCAGTCACCAGTACTCAACGTAGGGGCCGCGCTTGCCTCGGCCCGTAATAATATACAATTACATGAATCGGTTAAATCATTAATAAGCGGGCGCAGGCAAGCAGCGCCCCTACAGGATTTTTTTGAATATATTTTTAACAAAATTAATAAAATAAGTCGGGTCTTGGACAAAGCGTTTTATGACTTTAGTATAAAAAGCTTTGGGATTTTTAAACAAAAGAAACACATAAAATAAAAGCTTTTCCTGCGAAACCATTTTTTCTAATTCTTCAGGAGTAAACTCGGAAGTTATAATCACTCCTTTTTTCACGCCCAAACTGTCAGCCTGAAAATCTTTGACCAGATAATTGTTTTTAACACACTGCTCATAAAGCTTTGTCCCGGGATAAGGCGTAGCAATATAATAATTAACATTGCTTACATCCAGACTGCGGCCAAAGCTAAAAGTCCGCTTGATCTGCTGCTTAGTTTCTCCGGGAAAGCCAATCACAAAAAAAGCATCTGTTTCAAATCCATTTTTATAAGCAAAGCTGATCAAATGCTTGGCTTTGTTTAAATCCAAGGGTTTATTGATAATCTTATGCAGTACATCCTGATCCCCGCTTTCAATGGCCAAACAAAGCCGGTAACAGCCGCTTTGCTTCATTTTTAACAGCATGGCCTCATCCATGGCCCACAAAGCCACCCCATTGGGCGTAGTCCAGAGAATATCGAGTTTTTCTTGGATCATCTGATCAAAGATACTCATTGCTCTTGGTTTATCAAAAGTCAGATTATCATCTTCAAACTGCAGCTCCTGAATCCCATAAGTACTGATCAAATGTTTTATTTCTTGGACTACATTTTCCGCTGATCGAGCGCGAAATTTTTTACCCCAGATCGGATGAATCGCGCAAAAAATACACTGTGCCGGACAACCCCGCGAAGTAATCAGCGAAGTGTTCGGACTCCGCCGGGTAGTTACACCATGAGGCATATTGATCTTAAAATATTTATCCATGGGTAATAAATGCCGGGCGGGAAAAGGCAAGGCATCCAGATCCTGAATAAAACTGGTTTTGGGGTTTACGATTATATTATTATCTTGTTTATAAGCTAAGCCATCAATTTCAGATACAGATTGTTTTTGATTAATGCAATCGATCAGCTTAGTTATGATTTGTTCGCCTTCGCCAATAACCACATAATCAATTGCCGAGTCTTCCAGAACTTTTTTAGCCATTACAGTAGGATGCGCTCCCCCCATAACTGTAATAATCTTCGGATTAGCTTTTTTCGCGATCTGTCCGACTTGATGGGCATTATGTGCCTGCATCGAAAACAAACAAGATATGCCCACTAAATCAGGAGCAAACTCTTTGATCCTCGCTGCTATTTGTTCAAAGGAAAGACCATAGCGAATTTCCTGTTTAGAAACCGCAATTTCAGTATGCCAGCCCTCAACCGCGGCATCAAGAATTCTGACCTCGAATTTATCCTCAAGCACCGCGGCAATATAAGCCATGCCCAAAGGCGGCTGAATCTCTTTGGTATAACTTTTACTCAGCGTGCACGGCGGCTGAATTAATAGAATTTTTTTGATATTCATTCATAGCTCTCTGTATTCTGTTAAAAGGTCACAAGGACACAACGTAGGGGCCGCGCTTGCCTCGGCCCGTAATAATATACAATTACATAAATCGGTCAAATCATTAATAAGCGGGCGCAGGCAAGCAGCGCCCCTACAATTTCTGCTTTTTAAGCAATAGCATTAATGAACAATTTCCCAAAACATGCGCTGTCCAATCCGGAGATATTTTAAAAAACAATTTCCGCAAAGGCTGGAGAATCAACCTGCGCGGCAAACTTTCCAACTTATAATCAGCACTGCAATCAGAACAAGTATATATCACATTTCCCACACTTAATCCAGCTTGAGCAAACATCGCTAAAGCACTTTTCTTATTATAGTAGTTTATATGCCCCACAGTTTTCTTAAATTTGTCTTTAAGCTTGCGGGAATTTACCATCAGATTATCTTCAAGCGGAAGATGGCATATTATATAGTCACTTACCTGTGCTACATCGGCTAAAAGCATCTGCGGACTTTCAATATGCTCTAAAATATCTATCAGCAAAGTAAAGTCAATCCGCTTGTCTTGAATTTTATATTCCTTGGAAGCAAAATCTCGAGCCGAAAACTCAGCTTGCGGAAAATTCTTTTTTGCTTGCTCGATTATTTGTTCGGATAAGTCATATCCTTTACAATCAGCCGGAATATTTTGGCTTTGCCAATAAACAGCGAGATTTTTCAGGATTTGCCCGGTACCGCAGCCGATATCGACAATTCTGATCGGTTGCTTTGTTTTTTTGAACTTTTCTTTTAAACTCTTGGGGATAACTTTAATAATTTCCCGACTTTTCCAATCCGCGTCTTCTTGATGCCAAGTCGGATTATTTTCCAAATATTTCCCACTGCCATAAATATGCTTATCAGTAATTTTGATTTGATTTTCAATTATCTGTTTAATTTTAAGCATATAATTTTTATAATTAAAATCCTGATTTATTTTATCTGCCGCGTTTTTCGATAATTGCTTGCGCTTTTTTTCATCTGTAATCAGACTTTTAATCTTGGCTGCCAATATTTTATAATCCTGCGCCGGATATAATAAACCATCTTGCTGATCCTGGATTATTTCCGCCGGACCGCCAAAATCAGTGGCAATAACCGCCATACCAGAACCCATGGCTTGAAGCAAAGAAGTCGGACAAGGATCAGGCTGCTTTGACGCTAAAACAAAAATATCCAGCTCACGCATAATCGCCGCGACATCATTACGAAAACCAGTAAAAATAACCTTGTTTTCCAGCTTAAGCTGTTTGACCAGATCAAGTAAATCCTGTTTATATTTTTTACCGGCCTGATCATAAAGCACATCACCGACAATCAGAAATTTCACTTGAGGATAATCAGCGCTAATAATTCCCGCGGCCCGGATAAAATCATCAATACATTTCCACTCCACTAATAAACTGACCATCGCGGCGACAAGATTATTCCCGAGGTTTAAGCTTTGGCGGATCGGGCCTTGTTTTTCACCGGGATAATATATTTTTTCATCAATCGCATTATAAATAACTTCGATTTTATCCGCTAAATCAGCAAGCGGCGCTTTGGCTGCCTGGGAAACCACAATAATTTTTTTAACGATTTTATTTTTACCAAAATAATTACATAATTTCCGGGAGATACCTTTATCAAAAATACTATGGACATGCCAAACCAAGGGAACCTTAGCCAGACTACAAGCAATTGCCGCGCAGACAAAAGTCCGAGCGGCATTGGCATAAACCAAGTCCGGTTTTTCTTGCTTAATGATCCGCGATAATCTGAGAACTAAATAAGGCAAGCGGATTAAATATAAAAGCACATCAAGCAAGGTTTTCTTGCCCAAAGAATAATAGCCCACGGCTAATTGCTGATGCGCGATATTCCGTTTGTCCAGCTCTTCGGTTAATTCCCCGCGCTCCGGCACTGTCACGCAAAAGCGATAATCTGATTTTAAGCCATCGAGAATTGACAGCAAAACTTTTTGTCCGCCGGAAATTTTAGTGTATTGTTCTAAAAATAGAATTTTTTTCATCGCCTGCTTTTTTGATTGATTTAGTGTTTAATAATTCTTATTTAATTTTTTTAAACTATGCTCATACAACCACTGTTTATCCGCTTGCTTGCCGCTCAGCCAATGGTCAAGGATCTGAATAGAATCAAACGGCACAATCAACTCGCTTAACGCTGCGGCGCTGTCGGCTGACAATTTATTATACACGGCCAAATCATTGCTCAATTGATTCACTGCCTCAACCAATGACCCGGGATCATTGGCTTTAAAGAAAACACAGTTTTTAATTGCTTTTTTCATCATCGGATGATCTGAAATAATCAGCGGAGTTTTCACGATAAACGATTCATATATTGTACAAGGCATGCCTTCGCTGGATTTAATCTGACTGGGCACAATCACAATGTCGGCATTACGCATACCGCTAAGCACCTGAGCATGGGCAACCGAGCCTAAAAAAGCAATGTTTTCCGATATCCCCAAATCAGCGGCCTGTTTTTCAAAATCAGTAATATTACCTGAACCAACAAACACGGCGCAAGCTTGCACTTTGTTTTGTTTGAGCAGAGATATGGCCTGAATAATATCGCCGACTCCCTTTTCGGTTAAGATTCTGCCGGCATAGAAAAATTTCCATACATCAGGCAGGGAGTTTAGAACCTTTACCGCGAATTTATCAGTTTGCTGATCCCAGGATTGATCCCAAGGAATAATCTTATTTGGCTTAACACCAAAGCTTTTTAATAAATTAGCTGCCGGATAATTATGATTAGAAACCAACTCCACATATTTATTATTTAACAGCCAAGCAAACATCCTTGTCCAAATGAAACCGCGCAAACCGGTTCCGGTAAAGCTATCCGCAATAATCAGGCAAGTCTTGATTTTATTTTTAATGCATTTCGCCAGCAACCCAAGCAAAGGAACCTGAATAATCGCATGCGTCGGAGCGAATAAGTCAACAAACTTATTTGCTTTTATTTGAGTTTGTTTTGGATCATCGGCTAAAAAAGGAATGCCGATAACCCTTACTCCATTAGGCATTATTTGATCATATTTCCCGGAACTAAGTAAAGAAACAATACACACCGCAGAAACATCATCGCTTTTCATCAAACTAGAGGTAAACTCAATAAACTGTTTTTGCGATACATAGGTCTCCGCCTGATTATTTTCAATCGCGAAATAAACATCCCGATAATCAAATATCTGGAAAAAAATAATTTTCTTCATATTGATTTTTAACTTATTTTAATAAGTCGCCTTTTATTTATCAAGTTGATTCAATTGATTTTCTTCGATCCGCTTTGCTTTGCCCAGATTATACACCGCGAGAATCAATCCCACATTGATCCAGAACTCTACGGAGTAAATCGTTGCACCGCCAAAAGAAAACCAGATAAAATTAACAATGCTTGCCCATAATCCCAGCATCAGTTTACCAGAGACCGCTGACTTATTTTGCTGATAATAAAGATTTGCCCGGGTCATTAAAAACAATAAAAACAGAAAAAACAAAGCAGTGCCAATTATCCCTCGTTCAGACAGTAAAGACAAATATTCACTGTGCACAGCTAATCCTGATTTCCAAGGATAGACCTGATCAGTCGGCCGATATTGTTCATACATTGCCGTGGACATAAACGGACCGATACCAATAAAGGGATGATCTAAAAACATCCGGGCATTGGCCACCCAGGCATCTCTCCGCCATCCGGCGATCAACAAAGGATTCTTCAATACTAAGCCAGGATTAGGGATGCGGAATATTGTTACTGCCAAATAAGGATTATGCTCGTAAATATAGGCCATACTAGTAAATGTAAGCACTGATAAAACAGCGATAACAATCACCATGATCAACACCAATGTCTTCTTGCCTCTTACCCACAACAGAAAAAGAAAAGTCAGCCCCAGGGAAATAAATCCTAATCTAGAATAAGTACAGAATATACCGCATGTCTGTAAAACAAAGCAAGTTTGGATAAATTTTTTTTCCGGGAACAGTTTATATATTTTACAAACATAAGTGATCGGCAAAATCATGCTTAGATACAAAGCGAAATAATTTGGATTTTGCCAGCCCACACCGCTGCGGTAGAGAGTTACAGAACCTAATTGAATCAAAGGGATTGGGTAAAACGGCTGAAATGCCGGCAAAAAAGCCTGTAAAATCGCGAAAATACTCGCCCCCGCGGAAACCGCGATCAGGGCTTTGACAATCAGATAAATCTTATCTTCCTCTTTCAGCACTTTAGAAATAATGAACGACAGGATAACTAGATAAGCAAGAATTATTGTGCGATATGTGCCAACAAACGGATCAGCTGAAAGCAAAACCGACATAGCCGTAAAAGCAGAAAAAAACAGGAGAATTATATATTCCGCGTTAAGTTTAAACAAATTTCTCCGATCAGCCTCCTGCCGGGTCATTTGAATTACTCCCCAGACCAGCAAAGGAATAAAACAAACCTCGGTCAATCTCAAAAAGAAAGAACCAAACATTATCCGATAATCATGAAATGGAATGCTGAGAAAAAATAAAATTAGCCAATCATAAATCGTGATTTTACCTTTTTTAATCAGCAGCAGACCTAAAATAACCAATAAAGCGCCAAACAAAATAATCAGCTTGCCCGACAAATTCAGAAACAAATACGGCAAAATCCCCCCGATCAGCAAACAAACTAATCCGATTATCAAGATTTTACTAATTGTCATATTTTTCATAAGATCCACGCTTTATAATTATATTCCGCATAAACTATTTATTATTCTGTTAATTTAGAATTTAAGATCGCACAAATCGCTTCAAACCGCTCTTCCCAGGTATTTGTCCGGGCAAAATCAATTCTTTGCTGCTTATTTTCTTTAGTATCATTGTCCAAAGCAGACTCAATCCCGTTTAAAAATTCTTGTTCATTTTCCGCGATACAAAAATACTGCTTATAAGGTTTTAATTCCGGCAAAGCCGTGGACACAACCGGTTTCCCCGTGGCCAAACACTCAAAAACCTTAGCCGGGAGTACTGATTCAGTAAAATCATTTAATTGATACGGCAAGATCAACAGATCGCACTGTAGAAGATACCGCGGCAGATCGCTATAGGAAATAAATCCCAACCATTTAATATTATCCAGGCCGGCTAAATTTTCCGGTACTTCCATATTCACCAATGGCCCGATATTCACAATTGACCAATCCGGCTTTTGTCTGGCAATAAATTCCAGTAAATCAAAATCAATCCGGATATTTCCCCTGCCCATACAGCCAAAAAAACAAATCCGGGGCGGTTTAATATCCGCCAGCAGCAATTCACCATTCTCAGCCGGCTGATTAAAATGCTTAAAATCAACACCCGGGGGAATTTGATACACATTTTTATTAAAATTTTTCTTATGATTATAAAAATAAAGCGCGTCAGTTAAAACAATATCTGCCTGGGCTAATATTTTCTGCTCAGATTGAGCGATATCCTTAGGAGCCTCAGGATGCCGCAAGGCATCATACACACAATCATAGATTAAGATTTTTGGGTCTAATTTGTTTATCAGATTCACTGCAGTGGTTGTCGCCAGATAAGTCCAAACAATCGGCTGCTTATCAGCCAGCTTGCGTAGTTTTTCCGCTAGTAATTTAAGAAAAAAATGTTTATTAATAAAATTAAACAATTTGTTCTGCGGAGGCAAAACTAAAGGCGTAATGATTTGAAGATTGGGAATCAGCTTAATTTCCGAGCGAATGTTTTTTGAGGAAAACAAGGCCCGAAAAACCCTGCGGGCAATATTCGCGAAATCTGTTATTTTTTGACGGGAAAAACCCAGATGCTCAACAAAAATAACTTGATTATCGTTTTGCGCGAACTTTTCCATCAAGATTTGATGTCTTTGCTTAGCATAGTGCCAATCAATTGTAGATAAACAAATTATGGTCTGGTTTTTGATCATACTCCCTCTTTTTTTATTACTATAATATCATTTGGATAATTACTGATTTCCGGAGTTTTGTAAAACAAACCTGAAAAAATCTGGAGATTAATTAAAAAAATTTTATAAAAACTTAAAATCCCTGATTTTATTCCCTTTTTACTATAGCAGGAAATCAGCAATATTAATACCATAAATCCGGCAACTCCCTGTAATAACAAAGAATTACCTAAAAACAATAAATTGGATAGCGCTACCATAAAAACGATGAGCAGGAGGATAAAACTAATAAATGATTTAAACCCTAAAAAATATTTTAAGGAAAATGTTTGCAGCTCTAAAGTCAGGCGAAACATCTGACCAATTCCTTTGAACATCCCAGCTTTTAATCTGCGTTCAAAATTACCCATGCCTTTGGATGTATAATGCTTGATCATTGGAATCGGCAGAGTAAATAAGCTGTAATCCGCTTTTTTTAATCTCTGCGCAAGTTCATGTTCTTCTTCGGCTTTTAAGAATGGATTAAAATAACCCACTGCTTTAAGCGCCGCGCCAGTAAATAATCCGGCTCCGGCCAAGACATCAACTTCGGCAATTGACTGTTTTCGTTTATACATATTTTCCAGATTCCCGCCTTCAATATAAAACTCAGAACCTAGACCAGCTACGCCCGCAACCTGCTTATGCTTTTCCAGAAAATCTATGGCTTGGCCCAAAAATCCGGGGATAAGTTCCATATCCCCATCAATGAACAAACGATATTTTCCGATTGTATGCAGACAGCCCACATATCTTGCTGCCGCAGGACTGATATCCCAATTTTCTTTAAGCTGCACGATACTGACCGGAAACTGCTTAGCTTTCTCCACAGTTTTATCCGTGGAACGCGAATCAATAACCAGAACCTCTGACCTACCGATATTTTTAAGCTCAGCGATAATCGAACCAAGACAGCGGAGAATATTCTTCTCTTCATTTTTACAAGGGATAATCACGGATATTAATATTTCTGAACTTTGCATATTTAGCTCTTCTTTAAACTGGAATTGAACATTGATATTTTTCTTGATTTTCCGATTCTTTTAAGCCAATTGATAAACCCAGCTAGAATCTTATTATCCCGCACAGTAGCAAATAAAAAATTGACCGCGGCAAACAAGGTAACTGCAATTATTTTTGAACCTAAAAAAAGATCAATTATTTTCTCCGCGTATTTTTTTATTCTTTTGGGCAGCTTATAAATCAATCTGTAGAGATTCATTAATGGCCGGAAAAAGTTGCGGACAAAGATTATCCGGCAAATAGTCGGATGATCAAAATCAAGCATACTGCCCTCAACATAATCAGTAATAATCCGATCCGTTAATAGCTTTTTATCTTCACACAATGCGTGCAAAGCGGTTTTGGCAAAAGGATAGAAAATCGATGTATAAGTAAAATCAGCATTTAAACGGGCATTGAGCTTTACTGTGTCCAGAATTTCAGCCGCGCCTTCACCCGGCAATCCCACCATATTAAAAGTCGCGAATTCAATCCCGTATTTTTTACATAATCTACCTGATTCCAAAATAACAGCCTCTGACATATTTCGCTGCAAAATTCCATTGCGCAAACCTTCATTGCCGCTTTCTAAACCAATAATAACTCTTCGACAACCAGCCTCATACATCATCCGAGTAATTTCTTCCTTAGCCAAATAATTCGCCCGCATATTACAGCGGAATGGTAATTTTATATATTTTTTATATTTTTCGGTAAACTCAGCAAACCAATCTTTTTTTAAAGCCAAAATATCATCATAAAAACCAATAAATTTCGTCTGGGGGTAAAGCTTTAAAACTTGCTGAATTTCCTGAATCACATTATCCACACTGCGAAACCTTACCCATGATTGATTCTCCGCAATACTCTCCCGAATACTTTGATTGCAGCAATAAGGACAATTATACGGACAGCCGCGTGAAGCCATGACAAAAAACATTTGTTCTTTGCCTTCCATCAAGTTCTTATAATTAAAAATAGTTCTATCAGCAAATGGCAATTGATCCAGATCCTTGATCAAAGCTTGATTTGGAGTTTTGATAATCTTGCCTTTTTCTTTAGTCCATAAGCCATTGATACCTTGAACAGCCTGCTTATGTTTTAAAGCATTGCAAAGTGCTAAAATAGGATATTCCCCTTCTCCGGTACAAACAAAATCAACTGCCGGGCAAGAAAACACCTCTTCTGGATTTAAAATCGCGTGCACTCCGCCAACCAGGATTAATTTACTGGGATCATTTTCCTTGATCCACTGAGCCCAATCCTGAACAAAATTAAACATCGGAGTCGTTGTCGAAAACGCATAAAGATCAGCGTTTTCTCTTTTTAGCTGCCGGATAAAATCAATTTTCGTAATCGGCTGACTAATATGAATTAAAGATGTCTGAAATCCCGCTTTTTTTAATACCCCGGATAAAAGCCCGATCCCCAAATTAAAGATACCGGTATAATTGGCACTGCCGATCACATCCGGATAAATAAATGTAATTTTCATATATTAACTAGCTCCGTGTTTTTCATTTTTCCCAATAATAATATCTTCTTTTGCCCTTAACGGCAATAAATAACCGCGGATCTTGCGAATTAAAAACAATCGCCTCTTCGGTGTCGATAAATTACATACCGTATAATTCTCTATAGAAAAATCCTTATTTTTCATCAATCAACTTTTTTATATATTTTATCATATTAATTGGAATTATTTTTTTTATCAAATACGCGTACCGATGATAAAATCGCAGATACCATGGATATACCGCTTTTTCCACCAAAGCTAATCTCTTAAGCAAAACTTTTTTATCAAAATCCGGAGTAACAATCAGATTTTCCGGAGTAATCGCATTGCCCAAATAAGTGTTTATTTGCTTATCTTTAATTGTAATATAATTATTTTTTTCACAAAATTCATAGAGCTTTGTACCAGGATAAGCGCGCGTGATGGTCGTATAAACATTGTCCACGCCGATTATTTTTATTTCCTTAATAAAACTTAAAGTTTTCTGAAAACTTGCCTGGTCTTCTCCGGGATAACCGATCATAAAAAAAGCATTCATTTTAATATTTAATGCTTTGCATAATCTTGTCATTTCTAAGACAGTATTCAAATCAAGTTTTTTATTCATCTTTTTTAATAATTCCGGATCCCCAGACTCAATCGCGAAATTCAAAGACAGGCAATTCGACTGCTTGATTTTTTCCAATAAATCCCGATCTAGCGTATCAATCCGCACTGCATTGGGCGTTGACCAAGATAAAGGCTTAAGTTCTTTGTTTATTTTTATAAGCCCCTCAAATATTGCCAATGCCCTCTGCTTATCAAGAGTAAGATTATCATCCTCAAACTCAATATGCTCTACCCCATATTTCTCAACTAATTCCCGAATTTCCGCTAAAACATTTTCCGCTGAGCGCATTCGCCATTTATAACCGGTAATCCGATGAATTGAACAAAAAGTACAGTCAAACGGACAGCCGCGTGAAGTGATTATTGATCCGGTTTTAAGTTGCAGCCTGCGGGGAGAATGAAAATTAACATATTTACTCATCGGCAATTTATCGCGTGCCGGAAAAGGCAGCTGATCTAAATTTTCAATTATTTGTCCAGCTTCAAAGCCTTTAGACTTACCAAAACAAAGCACTCCTTTAATCTGATTTGGCTCTTGCCCATTAACCAAATCAAGCAAAGCCTTTTCCCCCTCGCCGATGACATAATATTCAATCTTTTCGCAAAATGCATCATAAGGAGTCAATGACGGATATACCCCACCCATAATAATTGGAATCTCCGGGAAACTTTCTTTTATTACATGTGCTAATTGCTTGACTATTTTCGCATTATTGGTAAAGGGAGCGGAAATCCCGATAAAATCTGTGTCCAAAGGGATTCTTTTGACTATTTGCTGATAATCTAAACCTACTTGTAAAAATGGCTGATCATTACTTTTTATCTTTTGATAATTATTAATACCCTCACAAAGAGCATCAATAATCTCAACCTGATGACCATGTTTTAATAGATATGCCGTCAAATAGCCCAAACCTAAATTTTGCGAAAGGACTATCTCCCGTTCATGCGCAAAAATCCAAGGTGGATTAATTAAAACTATTTTTTTTATATTTTCTTTCATTTTCCCCTTATGCAATAAATTTAATTTTAATAAAACCTGGCCTTAAACATCAATAGCTGATTATAAATTCCTCTGAATAATTTTGCGATTGGAGCAGGACAATGCTTGTATATGCTTTTTAAAAATCGGACATAGGGAATTTGCTGAATTTGCTGAACATCAATCGCGAAATCAGCTGGTTTATACTTTAACTTTTTAGCGATAAACACATCAATATGCCCTTGTTTCAAACCCAAAGGAATGATAATCGGCGACTTTAACGGAATTTTTGGTTTAATTCCCGGCCCGGCCAAAAGCTCAAAAGAATGTTTCTCAAACATAATCCGCATTTGTTTATGGGTTAATACACTGTGATGATAAAATTCATCAGCCCATTCCATCGAAGGCATGGTTAATATCAGTAATCCATAATCATTAAGCACCCGATAGAATTCCCTTAAAGCAATCGTCGGAGCAATCGCGTGTTCAAAAACATCTTTAGCCACAAGACAATCAAACTGTTTATCCGGATAAGGCAATTCATGCATGTCTCCGACTTCAATATCCACGCCATAGCGTTTTTTAGCATTGATTACTTCTGATTGATTCCGGGTAACTCCTCGTGAATCAAACCCGCGGTCAACCAGCCATTTAACTTCTGTCCCATCTCCGCATCCAACCACAAGCACATTTTTTGCTTCTGAAGGAACAAAAATAAGTACTCGCGCAGAAAGAGCTACCTTTTCTTCATAAGGACGATCCACACTTTCTTGTCCACAAGCATATGGTTCTTCGCCCAAATGTTTCTGCCACTTTTTATCATCCATTAGATAAACGCTCCTTTTGCTTTTCCAAATTATTTTAAATGTTCAATACTAATCGCTTATTGCTGATTAAAATATTTTTTGTGAACAGCAGCAAAACTAAATAAAAAATCGCTCCCAATGCTACGGCTAAAAGTAAAATATACAGATCCGAAGCAATAATAAAATATTTAATCAAACTCAACAATCCTGCAATTAATCCTGATATTAACAACCCGGGATAAATTGCTTTGATTAAGTGTTTATTTGCTAATTTAATCAAATTATTTGATCGGGATATCAAATAAGGAACCCAAGCAAAATTATACAAAGCATACAAACAAGCAACTCCTTTTATGCCCCATTTTAAACCAATTGAAATACACAGAGAAACAATAATTGTTCCCACAACCTGTAGTCTGAAATGAATATCACTTCTGCCTTGAGAACGAAAGATATCGCCTACTGTAGCCTCAATAGATTGAAGCATCCCGCAAAAACTTAATATCCTTACTATCGGAATAGCTTGTTCCCATTTAATCCCAAACACAATCCGGATAAATTCCGGGGCAAGCACAAACATGCCGAGCATTAAAGGAAAACTAATCAAAGCAATCGCTTTGACCATTTTTAAATAATTTGCCCGAACTTTCTCCAGATCATCCTGAATTTTAGAAAAAGCCGGAAACATTACCCCTCCGATGACATTAGAGATATTCTGTAAGGGATAAAGCATAAATTTATAAGCCAAAGTATACAAACCCAATGCTCCGGCGCCGAGAAATTTGCCGACTAATAAATAATCAATATTCCGGGCGAAATATTCCACAATATTCAGCCCCGTCATATTCATACTAAAACTAAAAATATCCTTAATCGCTGTTTTAGAAAATAAAAATTTTGGCCGCCAGGGAGAAAAAAACCATACAAGCACACTCTTGATAAAAATAAAACTCATGAAATGAAAAACCAAACTCCAGACCCCTTTACCATTGAGGGCCGCGAAAATTCCGAGTATTCCCGCAATTAAAATCGCCGCGCTTTCGGCCAAAGCAATGGCTTTGAAATTCATTTCTTTTCTTAATATTGCTGATTGAACAATTGAAAAAGAGGAAATAAAACAGCTGATTGATATCACCCGGATCAACTTAATTAATTCTGGTTTGGCATAAAACCCCGCGATAAATGGAGCGCTTAATAAAAAAATTAAACTCAGAGTTATCCCAGCCAGAAGATTTATCCAAAAGGCTGAGGAAAAATGATCCTGATTGACTTTTTGGCTTTGAATCAAAGCCGCGCTAACTCCTAATTCCCCAAACATCAAAGCAAAACCAAAATAAACTGTGACCATGCCAATAAGCCCAAAATCACTTGGACTCAGAAGATGCGCCAAAACAGCCATAATAATAAACTGGCTTAACTGAATAAAGACCCTGGCGCCAAATCCCCACCACAAACCTTGAATTGTTTTCTGTCTTAAACTCATAATATATTTTTCAAATTTATTTCTGCTCGATTTATAAAAAAATTATATTATACTTATTTTAAACATAACATATTGAATTATTATAACATCCAGCTAGAATAACATCAATAATTTGCTTTTTCCCTTTAGAGAGGGTTTAGAAGAATTTAGATAGTTTATTAATTTAATCAGATCAAGAATATTTACCCTGATTAAGCATATTAAAATACGCTTATATTGCAGAAAAAAGGATATGCATAACAAACCCAACCCTGGAGTGAAATTCATCTACACTCTGATCAATACAATATCATTCTATTGTTTTGACTTTAATTTAGCCAGTCGGATAGAAAATGGAGTCATCAGAATTATTTTAAGATCAAAACATATAGATCTATTTTCCATGTAAAAAAGATCATGTTCAATTCTTTTTACTATCGAAGTATTGCCTCTATACCCATTAACCTGCGCCCAACCAGTAAGCCCGGCTTTGATATTGTGACGCAAATCATAATCTTTAACACTCTTTCTAAATTTTTCTATAAAAAATGGTCTTTCCGGTCTGGGTCCAACCAAACTCATATCACCTTTTAAAACATTGATTAATTGAGGCAATTCGTCAATAAGTAATAAGCGCAAAATTCGGCCAAAATTATTGCATCTGGGATCATCAGTTTTTCCCCATTTAGGTCCATTTCCATTTTCAATATTATCCGGCATAGAGCGAAACTTATACAACCAAAATTCTTTACCGTTTTTAGTGCAGCGCTGCTGCTTATAAAAAATCGGGCCAGGAGAAGTAAGCTTGATTAAAATCGCGATAAACAGCATCAATGGCATGGCCAAGGTCAGCGCAAGAGCACTGCCGAATATATCCATGCTTCTTTTAAGAAACTCATAAAATCTTTGATTAATACCCGCAAAACAATCCTCGAGTTTTACCTCTGTTTTGGGAATTGCGATATTGATTCCGGTTGACATTTTGACTCCTTAATATAAAATATAATTGTTTAAAATTTAAGATGATTACGCTTTTTCTTTATTAATATCCAGCTCTACATCATAAAACTTTATCCCTGACGCATAACTATTATTACTGCCGTTCTTCGAAACCGGTGATGTCCAAACTACCATACCATTACCAACAATCGGCTTCATCTTATCTCTATGAATTTCAAATTTAAGTATATTATTTTCCTTTAACTTCTCATCGGTAATTATCTTCATTCCCGCAGAACCAACATCATTACTCCAGCAAACATATTCCTTTTTTTCACCAACAACACTACAAGTAACCTTATGCGCGCTTTTAGTCCTCCTTGAAGTCCTCCTTTCTATATCTTGTAATTTTTTAGCCTCTGATTTATCCTCGGTTTGAGCGGAAACCGAAAACATTAAAGCCAAAGCAAATCCCATAGTTAGGCCCGCAACTAATCCCAGTAATAAATTTTTCAATAAGCTCGGTTTTGCTGGTTGCGCAGGAACTTCAGCTAATTCAATTATCTCCGCATCCGGCAACAGTCTTGTTCTATGCTGGAGGACCCTAACTTCCTGCAGTTTTTCCATAAGATCACTATAAATCGAACGTTTCATTTCTACATCACGTTTGAGCATTGCTAATTTTGGCTGATTTTTGATTACTTTATCCAAACGATCAGTTTGCTTTTTATAAGCAGTCAGCAAAACTTCTTTTTTACTAACTAAAGATTTTTTCTCTGTTTCTAAAAATTCAACTTCCGCTTTAATAATTCTATCCGCTTCCTGAGCAATATCAGCCTTAAGTATAGCAATAGCCGCTGTAGCGACAACCACATCAGGATGATTAGGACTGAACTGACTCATTAGTAATTCCAGCTTTAAATCAGCTAAACGGATTTGAGATTTCAGGTCGTTTATAATATCACTATTCGCAATAAATTTCAAGTTAAGTTCTTCGGGATTTTTCTGCTGCTTAATACTCTGCCTGATCGCATTGATCTGGGCATCAACCATTTCAATGTCCCCGTTTGCATTAATTAAATGCATATCCGCATCAGCATATTTCTGCAAATCCAAAACCATATCAGACCCGGATATCATAATCATATTATCCTGGCTGGCGATTTGAGTTAATTCATTCTCCACTTCAATAAAACCTGTTTTCGCTGTCTGAGCTTCATTTTCCAATGAAGCAATGATCTGAGCTACAGTATTATTTTTCATGCTGGCTCTATTATCAATATAAGTTTGGGCAATAGAATTAGCCAATTCCGCGGCAAATAGCGGATTTTTTTGTTCAATCTTAAGTTCTAAAACATTAGTGCTCTCAAGAAGATTGATATCTATATTTTTCTGGAGTTCACTAATATTAAGCGATTTTTTATCTATGCCGCTCAAAGCTTTGGCAGTCAGATCTATTTTTTCTAAAGCCTTACTGATCACATTTTTACTTTTAATGATCTCCCCTTGGGTGATCGCGAATTGTGAACCAGTTTCATATATAGGAAAATCATCTTTAGGATTAAGCTTTTCTTCGCGAATCAGAATTTTCGCGCTTGTCTGATAAACCGGAGTAATCAACACTTTTGTGACAAAAAAAGTTGCTGCCAATGTCAGGATTACCGAAGCCGTAATAATCAGCTTGCCTCTTTTAATAATCTCCAGGACATCTACTAAATCTACATCTTTTTTATCTTGATTTTTATCTTTCACGGTTTATCCCCTTTTTAGGTATTAATTATTATCTTCCACTGCTTCCAAAGTTCTATACTGTAAATAAGAACTTAATGTAGGTTGAATATTAAGTCTGAAAAATCCCATAACATCGTCGATTTTACCCAAGAAATTCTTTGGCACATAAACAATATCTCCGGGCTGCAGAAGCATATCATTACTATAATTCGCCTGATTCATCGCGCTCTGTAAATCAATATTATAGATAGCTGGCTTCATCGCATAAGCATTACGCACAACCACCACATTTTCCATATGACCAAATTGAGAATTACCGCCAGCTCTGGCAATAGCCTGCAAAGCTGTAACTTTTTCTGAAATATTGTATTGCCCGGGTTTATTAACATGTCCCAATACCATAATTGTTTTGCTTTCAACTTTCTGGACAATAACCGTTACCTGAGGATTGAGGATATATTTACGCTCTAAGGTCGCGGCAATTACATCGCTTAACTGCTTAGGAGTAAGTCCACTAGCTTTTACTTCTCCGGCTAAAGGAAGTGATATCCTGCCGTCTGGGCGAATTTTTAAAATTCTACTTAAATCTTCATTGCGCCAAACAACTACTTCAATAACATCACTTACATCAAGAAGATATTCCGGAGTTGCCAGCGGCATAGTGCTTATTCCATTAGAATATGCCTGTTTTTTATCATATTCGCGCTCATTTAAATTTTCTGAGGCTAATGCCAGGGTTGAAACAATCATCATCAAACAAACAGCAATTGCTCCGACTCTTGACCATTTTAAGAAACTTATAATTTTATTTTTGTTACTCATTTTTTTGTCCCCTATTTTTAACTCAAATCCTTAACCAAAAAACTAACTTTTAAATACACTTATTAAAAGTGGTTGATTAAGTATACATGAGATAAATTATTTTTGCAAGTTCACCATAGTAAAATAATTATAATTTATTGCAATAGAAAGACTTAAGGAATAAAAAACATATTAAAAAACCCGCATTTTTTTTAAATAATGCGGGTTTTTTAAAAACACAAGTATTTAAATTACAAATCAATCTAAATTAGATCTGAAAAAACATATTCTCAATCAAAAAAACTTAAGACTTAATGATTGATTAGACTTTCTTTTCCTCATAGACATGAATATCTCGCTGAGGAAAAGGAATAGTGATTCCATTTTTCTCCAGCTCAAGCTTACCCTGCTCAACCAGATTAAAATATACATCCCAATAATCACTCGGATTTACCCATGGACGGCAAACTAAATTCACACTACTCTCTCCTAATTCTGAAACAGCAATCACCGGCGCCGGATCAGTTAATATCCGTTTATCACTGGCAACGACTTTTGCCAAGGCATCTTTCGCCTTTTTCATATCATCAGTATAAGAAATCCCAAAAATCAAATCAATTCGGCGTTTATCAATTGCCGAAAAATTAGTTATCGTCCCCCCGGTTACCTGAGAATTAGGCAGAACAATTTTCCGATTATCCGGATGAGCGAGAATTGTGTTAAAAATCTGAATCTCTTTTACTGTACCTTTTTCGCCTCCGGCGATAATAAAATCACCGACTTTAAACGGTTTGAACAATATTAAGATAACCCCAGCCGCAAAATTAGAAAGCGAACCCTGCAAAGCCAGCCCAACTGCCAGACCAGCAGCACCGATTACCGCAATAAAAGAAGTTGTCTGCACGCCCAGCTGACCAATCGCGGCAATCACGACAAAGGTCATCGCCCCGACATAAGCAATATTATGCACAAAGGTGACCAGAGTTTCTTCAACCTTAGCTTTGAGCATTATTTTTCTCAATATCCCGGTTAAAATATGGGCTACAAACTTTCCAATTACAAAAATCAGAATTGCCGCAATAACTTTTATCCCATAAAGCAAAACATATCCTTTTATTTTTAAAATTATATCTTCCATCTGTCATCCATCCTTCTTAAAATTAAATTATTATTTTGAGCCGCAATCAGTTACTTTTATTAATACTCATTTCTGCTTAACAGCTAATTATTTAAACCGCCTAAGGCTTGCTTAACATCTCCCACAGCTTTTTGGGCTTGCGCCTGTACTTGAGCTTTTGCTTTTTCCAGCAAATCTTTTGCCGCTGCCGAGTCTTTGTCCAGATACTGCAGAACGTATTGCCCGACCTCGCTAACTTGCTCAAATTTCTTGGATGCATAAAAAGCTTCTGCCTGAGCAATTAAATACTCTTTTTTCTCAGCAACAGTTTTTAGTTTCTCAGCAAAAGCAATCGCTTGCTTGCCAGTCTCCGCCATTACCTGTTTAGCCGCCACAAGCTTTTGTTCCATTGCCGGCATTTTAGTTTCCGGCTCTTTAGCCATAGAATCATCGGCTTTTTTAGAACACCCACTGATAACCAAAATAGCAGCTAATCCCAATAAAAATAATTTTTGCTTCATCCCCTACCCCTTTCTATTAAATTCATTTTATCTCGTTTATCTTCAAATTAGCCGCGGACTTGCTCAGAGTCTTATCCATGGCTGACAATGACTCTTTGATTGCTTTAAAAGCACTGTTCTGTGTAACAGGAATATCATCCGTACCCTTATGCTCTAATTTATAAATGATATCTTTGATCGTTAGATTTTCCGGAGAATGCGCTGGCTGATAACCGATTCCCGCGCCAGCCAATTCTTTTGTTTCAATCAATACACCGGCTTCGACTAATTCAAACAGTATCTGCCGGATTAAGCGGATTGGTATTTCTAACTCATGCGATATGGCGGCAGCAGTCCAAACTTTACCGCCAACAGTAAAACTGTTAAAAATCAAACGCACAATATTAATTGTCAGCATTTGTTTATAGCTATAGCTGACATTTAAGCAATCCGGCTCAAATTCATAAGTCTCCAGATTCTGACGGGCAAAAGAGATCTCAGCGCCAAACAAAACAATCAGCCAGCTGATCTGCATCCAGACTAAGAATAGAGGCAATGCCGCAAAACTTCCGTATACTTGATTGTATTTTGTCACCCCAACCTGAAAAGTAAAATAAACCCACTGAATAACCTGATATAAAGTTCCGGCTAAAATCCCTCCGACAAGCCCGGATTTAAAATAAACTTTAGTATTAGGCATAAATATATATATGAAGGAAAAAAGAATCCAGACCAGAACAAAAGGGAGCAGATTAAGCGAAAACATAATAAGCGGACTCAATACCCCTAAAAGCGATATTTTCGCTACTATCAATTTAACCTGAGTTGCGATAAACACGGTTAATCCACTGGAAATAATCAGCAATATCGGGCATATCAACATAATCGAAAGGTAATCACTAAATTTCCTGCCAATGCTTCTAGAAATTTTTATCCCCCAAATATCATTAAACGATTTTTCTATATTGCCCAAAACTTTAATAACTGTCCAAAACAGTATAGCAACTCCAATTCCAGCAACAATTCCGCCTTTAGTATTCTCTAAAAAAGACTGAGCAAAATTAACTATATATTCCGCTACTTCCTTCTGCCCTGCCATTTTTTCATAGATCACGCCTTGTAATTTCTGTTCATAGCCAAAGCCTTTAGCAATGCCAAAAGCCATGGCCACTACCGGCACAATAGAAATCAGGGAATAAAACGTAAGCGCTGAAGCTCTTAGCTGACATTTATCCTCGTCAAAACTGCGCAATGCCAGAACAATGATCATCAGGGGTTTCAATAAAATTGATTTTGTTTTCGAAAGATTTTTGGTGCGAATCCGCCATATATCAGTTTTAAAAAAGTTTACTACTTTTGCAATCATTCTTTCCTCCATAATTTAAACTCAATTGAATAAAATTTGAGAATAAAAATTCCCACAGCCTAATCGCCGTCCGTGGGAGTTTCATATAATATATCAATTAAATTTTTAAATGTCAAAACAAATAAGGGCAAAAGTGTATTGCCCTGAGCGAAGTCGAAGGGGTAAATCGCTAACTGTTTTAATTATTAAAAAAGGGATAGCTTGTCAGGGGGTGACAATTCCGCTATCCCTTGTACACTGAAACAGTGTACGGAAATTACAATAATCTAATTCTATACTGATTTTTTAATATGCCCTCTGCGTGATTTAATCTTTTCTTCACGATAAGATTTCTGCGCATCATAATATTCCTGCCAAATTGTATAATACTTAGTGCTTATCCACTTGCCCCTGACATAAGCTTCAACAACTCTATCAGTCTGGGTATCAATTAAAACAGGATATTCTTCCAAACCAGCGTAAATAACCGCCTCTTTGTATTTATTATACTCTATCACTGATAGCCCCTAAATAAAATAAACATCTCTGCAAAACTTCTCAGATGTATAAATATAAATTTTATCCTCTTATTAAATAAAGCATTATTCATGCCAATCGAATTTATTTTTTTTAATTGCTCTAACTCCTTTAATAGCTTATAACAAATAGTTTTATAAAGATAATAGCGTATTAAAAAATAATTGAATCCGTCTAAATAAATAGACAATATGTTGTTTAAGATTGTTTAACAAGCACAACTCTTATTATGGGCTTAAGCGGATATTAGACTAGTTATATTCCTTTTTTGAGAATAAACCACGCAAGAAAAATACACCGTAGCTTATATGTGCAGAAATCCGCGCAGCACTAACTGGAAAAATCACTGATATTTTTTCAATCAATGTTTTATGGCTCTTTTCAGTTAATAGCCAAATTGCAGTTGTGACAAAAATTGATAAAAAATAAGCCATAATACTCGCGGAGTATATTAAAGCCATATTTACATTCAAAAAAGAAACAATGGCTCCTAAAATAAAATATATTAATAAGGCGCTGGGCACAAAACAGGATAATTTAAAAACCTGATCAGGAAAATGCTTAGCCAGATAACCTCTTTGCTTGGCAAAGTCAGCAACTTGTTTGATATGCCAATTATCAAAATCATATTCACTGGCTTTTTGACGAATTATCGCGTCTGGCTCAATAAGATGTATCCCCGCGTCAAAACCATACGTTAAATCCTGATTTTTTGATTTAACCCACATTACTTTACCTGTGGCAAAAATAGGCATTGTCTGATTAGGATATCTCATTTGAAACTGGATAATTCTCCCGGGAACTATCGGACGGCTGAGTGCGGCTTTAAATCCGTCACGGCTAAAATTAGTCAGCATCATGTCTCCAACAGCATTATCTTCTCTGGAGAGAAATGTGCCATTTATCACAGAATCTAAGCGTGAATACCTTCTTTTATTTGCAGCCATAAACTTATCGCTCCCTGGTTAAAAAACAAACTTGTAAAATCCAGCTAAAACTTCAAATGTTCAGATCTAAACAATCCCTTGATTATAAATATAATCAATCTCGCTAATTTTGTCAAACCAAATAATTCACAAGTCACAAGACACAAGGTCACAAAGACACAACGTAGGGGCAGACCTTGCGTCGGCCCGCAATAATATACACAATCAATGCTGATATTGAATTGAACAAATACATTATTCTGCCTAACCACATTCATGGTATTTTTATCATCAACAATTACAATAATAATATTAATATCCGGGAGGACGCAAGGCCCTCCCCTACGATTTATAAAATTATCTTCTTCTTTGTCAACCTATTTCAGGATACCACTTTTTTTCTAAACGCTGAACGCCATTAAACTGCAACCTTAATATTCTTTATATACTCCAGCTCCATGAGTTTATATTTTTTTCTTTCATAAAGCTGATTCATATCAGATGCATTAAGATTTTCCATATGTTTCATAACAATTTTAGATGCGCCCATATTTTCACAATGCTGTTCAAATTTTTTCAGCAACATCATACCCGCCCTGCCCCGGCGATAAGGCTTACTAACAAACCAGATCAGCTCATAAGCCACTGTCTGGCGATAGTCAAAAATTGATGAATTAATCACCCCGGCAATCACTCCGCTAATTCGCTCAGATTCTTCACTGACAAAAGCAATATTACTGCTTATTATTTGCTTGATTGTCTGCTTTACCGCATCTGATTCAAAACCAAGATCATATGCTGATAAACTTTCCTCATAAAACTCGTAAATAAGCTGCCCAATTGAATCAGCATCCAACAACTTAGCCTGCCTGATAATCATTTTATCACCACCTAGGACAAATTATTAGCACTTTATATGCCATAAAAAGATAAACGCACTAAAGCATTGAAAATGTTCAATTTACAATTTAAATGTAAAAAATGTCTATAAAAACAAACAGACCAACTGTTTATTTTTATAGACATTATGTGCTTTTTTTGATTAATATACGCAGATAAAAAATTCAAGGAATGAAATATTGCTCAATACCGTTTCATTGGGATTTTTTGATAAATTCGATAACTGCTGTCTACTCCGCTAAAAACCTGTCTGGCTTCACCCAAAAGATTTTCTGATGTACCCATAACAAAATAACCTTCATCATTTAAAGCCCCATGATATTTCATGATAAGATGCTCTTGCAAACTGCGGTTAAAATAGATAAATACATTGCGGCAAGTAACCATATCTACGCCCGGAAAAGCCGGATCATGAATCAGATTCCGTTTTTTAAACTGAACAAGCTCCTTTACATGCGGAACAATCTGATATTTATCACCAACCGGAATAAAAAACCGCCGCAACTGATAAGCACTTAGACCTTTAACACTTTCACTATCATATTGACCAAGCATTGCTTGTTTTAAACACTCTCGATCAATATCACTGCCATAAATTTCTATTTTTATTTTTTCCGGCATTTTTTCTGTCAATTCATAAAGCATAATCGCTAATGAATATGGCTCTTCTCCATGCGAACACCCAGCACTCCAGACCCTTATTCTCCGCAATCCATGCTCTTTTAATTTCTTAGCGATAAGCGCGGGAAAAACATCTCGTTTTAGCTTATCCCACACGACCTTATCCCGAAAAAACGCAGAAACATTAATCGTTAAAACATCAAATAAATCCTCATACTCTTCAGGGCTATGAATTAATACCTGGAGGTATTCAGAATATGTTTGCACATTTCTCGCCCGCATCCGCAAAGCAATCCTCCGTTTTAAAACTCGATCGCGATAATGAGAAAAATCCACACCCCGGTCATCTTTAATCTGCTTCATTAACAAATGATACGCTTTATCCCGATCCTGCCCTTCTTCATGTTTCGGATTTGCCGTTATTGTTCGGATTGCCATAACCAGTTCTTTTAATATCAGCTGAGAATTTTCTGTGCGGGCTTGTTCAATTAAAGTATCCATGAAAGCAGACTCAGCAGTAACATATTTAGGAGGGATCCGAGTTAAAGCAAAAGCAATAATATCTTGCTTGCAAATATCACAAGTGCATATGTCAAAACGCATAGACAGCATCTCATCAAGATACTTCTTTGTAATATCCTCCATGATATTGCATGCTTTCATTTAAAAACACTCCATTTATATTATTAAAAAATAAATTATGCCTTAGGATGCGGCTTTAAATTTTTCATCGCTTTAACTAATTCTTTTAAAATAACTGATGATTGCTCAACACGAACCTGTTCGATCACAGCATACATTGCCCCGGTTTCTGAAGTAACATATTTAGCCGGGATATTACTCAAAATTTCAGCAAACATTTTATCATGGCAAAGCTCACAATTACACACTTTATTGTCAGCAGAAATTATTTCTTTAAGATATTCTTCTACAATATCTTCCATTATATTATGCGCTTTCATATTTTTTTGCCCCATCAATTTTTCGCTTTGGATTATTTAAATTAGTCAGCTGCTTGCGCATCATCGCCACTATTTTTTTAACTGTTTCCGGTTCAAGCACTAAATAAAATGACCCGTTTATTTTTCGCTGTTCATCGCGAAAAGTCATTGTATGCACATAAACTTTTCCTTCTTCGTTTAGATTCATCATCCCGAATTTTATAACATCTTTTAAAGGTCCGCTGGACAATACTGGGATTGAAGGAATAACCGACACATCCATCAGCAAACTCATTGCTCCGGAATAAGCGGAAATAACCACATTACCGATTTCTTTAATTGTCGAAACTCCTAATTGAGTTAAAAAACCAGCTGATTGTTTTCCTTTTGCGGCAAAAATTGAGACAAATTCAAAAGCGCTTTTTTCTTTAAACAATAAAGAAACTTGTCCTAAAACCCCGGACAATATCTGACAATGCACCCCAATAACAATATTATCTTTACTTTTTAAAATATTATCTACATCTTTAAATTTTACGACTTGAAGGACTGGAGACTCAAGTTGGAGAGAACGGTTAATCATTTGAGAAAAAACATGGGTAGAATTACAAGCGCAAATACTGCCTACTTCCGTAATTATATCATGCTCAGTTATGATTTTCTTCATAGTTCCCCCTTAAACTACTTAGAATATTAGTATATCATCTAAAGCTTTTTATTGCAATAACTTTGATAAACTATATAAATCCTGTTTTTGCAAAAAAACCAATTAGATCCTGCGCTAACTCATACTTTTTATCACACTCTGCATATCATTAGGAATTTTTGCTTTAAATTCAACCATTTTAGCTGTATGCGGATGTTTAAATCGAATTTTTTCAGCATGTAAAGCCTGCCGACTGATTAAGCCTTTAATTCCTTTAGACTTATTATACGTACTATCCCCTAATATAGGATATCCTAGATGAGCCATATGGACTCGAATTTGATGAGTTCTACCGGTTTGAGGATACACTTCCAAAAGAGTTAAATTAGCGAAACGTTTAAGCACTTTATACCGGGTAATTGCCTGCCGGCTACTGGCATGCGAAACACTCATTTTCTTGCGATTAAACAGATTGCGCGATAAAGGCGCGTCAATTATACCCTCATCATAATTAACACTACCTTGAACAATTGCTACATAGGTTTTTTCAATAGTATGTTTCTTAAATTGATTAGCCAAATGCCTATGCGTTTTATTGTCTTTAGCGATAATCAATAATCCTGATGTATCCTTATCCAAGCGATGAACAATCCCCAGCTTCATCGGCCCATTCAGATCAGAAAGATTCTTACAATAAAAGATCAAAGCATTAACCAAAGTATCACTAAAATGACCTGCCGCAGGATGCACAACCAAACCAGCTGGCTTATTAACCACAATAATATACTTATCTTCAAAAATTATATCCAGCGGAATATTAGCCTCAACCAAGCCTTCTAATGCCGCCTTTTCCTCTAAAATTAGCGTAATCCGATCGCCGAGTTTTATTTTATGATTTGGCTTAACAATCAAATCATTTAAACTAACATTACCTTGATCGATAAGTCTTTTAATATCCGAACGGGATAATTCTTTGGATAATTTATCAGCCAGACATTTATCCAGTCTGCCGATAGTATCACTTTCCCCGATTTTTAAATTTAAAATTTTATTATTTGCATTCATTGCTTTGCTTTCTTTAGCCTAATATAGCCGAAAATACCCGCGCATATCAAAATTAAGCTTATATATTGATAAATACTCATGCCCCAAGCAAAAATCGGATTATCCCGGACAAATTCAATAAAAAACCTGATCAGTCCATAAAAAATCAGATATAAACAGAATATCTGACCAGCAAATACTTGTTTTTGCCGCACTAAAAACAATCCCCAAAAAAGGATCAATAACAAAAAAGCGGAATAAAGCTGAGTAGGGTGAACAGCTTGGATCTGCCCTGGAAATATAATCCCCCAGGCTAAATCAGTTACTTTACCATAACAACATCCATTAAAAAAACAACCAATCCGGCCAAAAGCATGCGCCAGCGGCAGATAAAGCATTAACAGATCCAAGGTTTTTAATACCGGAAGTTTTTTGGCTTTAAAATTTATAAACGCCGCTATTGAACCAAAGATCAGACTGCCGTGAAACACCAACCCGCCTTGGTATATTTTTAGAATATCCTGAGGAGAATGCAGATATACATCAGGATAAAGCAATACATAAAACAATCTTGCCCCAACCAATCCCCAAATTATAACCCAAAAAATCAGATCAACGATCGCATCTTTAGGTAAATTATTCTTTATAGCATCACGTTCAATCAAATAAACCGCCAGAACAATTCCCAAAGCTACCATTAAACCATAAGAATAGATATGTATCCTAAAAAAGGAAAAAAGAATGGGGTGCATAATTATTCAATCGCTTTTTTATTAAACAGCAAAAATAAAAGCACAAAAACTCCGCAAGTAATAAAAGAATCCGCCAGATTAAAAACAGGCCAAAAGCGGAAGTCAAGAAAATCAACAACATAGCCCAGCCTTACCCTGTCGATAAGATTTCCCGTAGCGCCGCATAAAATAAACAATAAAGCCCATTGCCATAAATGCATATATATATTAGACGAGAACCTCGGTCTGCGCACAAGCATATAAAGAATCATGATTATCGCGAATACCGAAATGTAGGATAATAACCAATTATGCTCACGAAAAGCGCCAAAAGCAGAACCAGTATTATAGACCAGGGTTATATGAAAAATATTACTAATAACCGGAATACTATCGTTCTGATGCAGCCTTTTTAATACAGCTAATTTAGAAACTTGATCAAAGAAAATTAAGAAAACAATGAAGAATATTTTACTCATCAGAAAGGTTCTTAAATTGTTTTATTACTTTTTTCAAAACCTTCTTTGCAACTACGACAAAACTTCGCGTACGGGATAGCTTTAAGTCTTTCTTTATTGATTTTTTTCTCGCAACCTTCACATTGACCATATATTCCATCGTCAATTTTTTTCAAGGCATCGTCGATGCTGAACAATACTTTTTGTTCAACACTAGCTCTATCCCAAGAACGTTCCCGTTCAAAACTATCACTAGCTACATCAGCCATATGAAAAGTATACGCGGACAAATCTCCACTAGCATCCCTTTGTGATTGTTTAAGGGTACCTCCGCCGATTTGCCGTATTTCATCGGAGATTTTAGTTCTTAAATCAACAAGTCTTTTTTTAAATTCACCAGCATCCTTTTTATCCACTACGATTGCTCCTTTCGCCACGGCTGAAATATCATCCTATAATTTCAACTGCTAAATTGATCATCAATCTTGAATTATACAAATAAATTAAATTGTAATAGCCGCAATACAACGCTGACAAATTTGGGCATGCTGTTTATTCTGTCCCACACTCTGGCTATAATTCCAACAACGAATACATTTATCCCCACTGGCTTTGGTAATTTTAATATTAAACTTACCGTTTTCTACAACCGTATTATTCTTTACAAATTCAATATTATATACTTCCGCGTCTAGACTGTCAACACTCAAGTTTATCTGCACATCAGAGACTATAAATATCGCTGCCAGCTCATCTTTATACTTATTTATTGTCTGAGCAATAATCCCCTCGCTGTTTGTAGCGCAAATTGTCACTTGAGCCTGCAAACTATTGCCAATCAGTTTTTCGCCGCGAGCCTGCTCTAAGGCTTTTAACACGCAATTACGAATATTGAACAATAAACGCCAGGTACTGTTTAATCCGCCATCAATATAATCTTTATTCACTTGAGGCCAATTACTTAAGAAAATACTCTCCTGCTTTTTCTGCGGAATAAAATCATTGGTTTCCTCAGCAGTAAACGATAAAATCGGAGAAATAATTTTAGTTAATACGGTTAATATCTCAAATAAAACAGTTTGCGCTGATCTGCGCTCTATTGATTTAGCGCCTGAAGTATATAATCTGTCTTTTAAAACATCCAAATAAAATGAGCTCATTTCAACAACGCAAAAATTATAAATCAGCTTAACGGCTTGATGAAAAATAAAATTATCATAAGCAACTGTGACCTGTTTCAATAAATAATGCAAAACTGAAAGCGCCCAGCGATCTATTTCCCATAATTGGTCATAAGCAACCGCATCCTTATCCGGGTCATAGTCAAAAAGATTTCCCAAAGTAAACTTTAAAGTATTTCTGATTTTGCGATAACTCTCGCTTACTCGATCAATACTTTCCTGGGACATTCTGACATCATCATTATAATCCGAAGAAGCAATGCACAAACGCAAAACATCTGCTCCCAATTTATCAATAACTTTCTGGGGAGCAATAACATTGCCCCGAGATTTGGACATTTTTTTACCTTCACCGTCCACAATAAACCCATGAGTTAAAACCTGCTTAAACGGCGCTTTAGTTTCAATTGCCATTCCAGTGATAAATGCCGCCTGAAACCAACCCCTGTGCTGATCAGAACCCTCGAGATATAAATCCGCGGGATAAGCCAAATTCTTTCTTTGTCTTAAAACCGACTGATGACTGACTCCAGAGTCAAACCAAACATCGAGAATATCTTTTTCTTTATTAAACTTTTTATGTCCGCAATCAGCACAAACATATCCCTGCGGCAATAGCTCAGCTGCCTCTTTCTTGAACCAAGCATTGGTTCCTTCTTTTTCCACGATTTTAGCAAAATTTTCAATAACCTTTTCATCCAAAACCGGAGTATTGCATTTCTGGCAATAAAAAACCGGAATCGGCACACCCCATAATCTTTGGCGGGAAAGACACCAGTCCGGCCGGTTTTCCACCATACTAGTAATTCGATTCTCGCCAAAATGCGGCACCCAAGATACATTTTTAATTTCTTTAAGGATATTATCACGCAAATCTTTATGATCAATCCGCATAAACCATTGATCAGTTGCCCGGTAAATTATCGGCTTTTTACAGCGCCAGCAATGCGGATAAGAATGTTCGATTGTTCCGCCAAATAAAAGCAGTCCTCTTTCCTTTAACTTTTCCGTAATATACTTACTGGCTTTTAAAGTAAACATTCCTCCGACCTCTGGAATATTAGCAAAAAAATGGCCTCGATCATCAACCTGCATTAATACATCAAGATCATAGCGCTTACCAGTAAGAAAGTCTTCCGCGCCATAGCCAGGAGCAGTATGTACCACGCCTGAACCGTCTTCCGCGGAAACATAATCCGCTAGCACAACTCTACCTGTACGCAAACCAAAAGGATGCTCATACTCAATATTTTCCAGCTCCACCCCCCTGCATTGGCCAATGATTGTATAATCAGCTATGCCGGCTTTTTCCATAACAAAGGATGACAGCTGTTTTTCCATAATCAATATCTGGTTATTTACTTTTAACTGCACATAAGTAAAATCAGGATGAACCGCGCAAGCAACATTGCCCATCAGCGTCCAAGGCGTTGTTGTCCAGATCAGAATAAACACTTTATCATTGTTAAAATTTTCATTATTCGGAATATTTTTAATTTGCTTAATCGGAAATTTTACGTAAACCGAAGGCGATACATGATTATCATATTCTACTTCCGCTTCCGCCAAAGCAGTTTCACAGCCGCAGCACCAGTTTATCGGCTTATTGCCTTTATAAATATACCCCTTACCCACCAGCTTACCAAAAGAACGAATTATCCCAGCTTCATATTCCGGCAGCAAGGTTATATAAGGATTATCCCAATCAGCAAAAACTCCCAAGCGCTTAAATTCATCTTTTTGAATATCCACATATTTCATCGCGAAATCATGCGCTTTTTCGCGAAATTCAATTTGGCCGACTTCATCTTTACTTTTACCAAGATTTTTAAACAATTGATGCTCAATCGGCAAACCATGACAATCCCAACCCGGAATATATGGAGTAGAAAAACCACTTAAGGTCTTATATTTAAGAATAATGTCTTTTAAGATTTTATTTAAAGCATGTCCAATATGAATATTGCCATTAGCATATGGCGGACCATCATGCAGGATATACCGCGGTTTGTTTTTATTCTGCTCAATAATTTTATTATAAATATCCAGCTTATTCCATTTTTCAATCAACAATGGCTCTTTGTTAGGAAGATTTGCCTTCATTGAGAATTCGGTTTGCGGCAAATTAACTGTTTGCTTATAGTCAAATTCATTTTCCATAATATTTATCGACTTAACTCCTTTGCTCTTTTAGCCGCGGCTTTTATAGTTTGTTCAATAATTGCCGCAGTTTGTTTTGCTTTTAAAACCTTTAAACCCGCTTCAGTTGTTCCGCCTTTAGAGGCAACTTTTTTTGCCAATTCTTTGGGCTCGATGCCGGTTTGATCAATTAAATTGATTGTTCCCTGTAAAGTCTTGATACACAAAGACTTTGCTGATTTTTTATCCAAGCCGGCTTTAACCGCCGCTTTGATCAAACAATCCGTAATATAAGCAATAAATCCCGGACCGCTTCCCGCCACAGCAGTAAACAAATCCATTTTTGACTCGTCAATAGCCAGGGTTTTGCCTACAGCCGAAAATATCTTTATTACTTGGTTTACATGCATTGTCCGGGCGTATTTGCCCAAACAAAACCCGGAAATACCCTGACCAATTAAAGCCGGCATATTCGGCATAACCCTGATGACCGGAATCTTTTCAGCCAACTGCTGTTCAATATGCCCGGTATTTATTCCCGCCGCGATACTGACAAGCAATTGATTGGGCTTTAATTGATTTTTGATCAAACCAAGAACCTGATCAATGATCTGAGGTTTAACACAAATAATAATAATATTAGAGTCATTTGTCAATTGTTCTAATTTCTTTTTTTGTAATTTATATTTACGGTTTATCAGATTTGCCCGGCTTTCATCTTTTTCATATATCCAAATCTCATAAGATTTCTCAGCAATAAGTCCCTGGATAATTGCCTGCCCCATATTACCCGCGCCGATCAAGCCGATTTTCAGTTTAACCATGGTTTTTATTCTCCTTTAAAAATAGCACTGCCGATTCGAACCATTGTTGAGCCTTCCTGCAAAGCAACTATATAATCACTGCTCATGCCCATGGATAAAACCGACATAAGCGGATATTCAGTGATCGATAAAGCCTGATTTATTTTATCATAAAAAATTTTAAGCTGTTTAAATCCCGGCCGAGAATCTTCCGGATCCGCAACCAGTGGTCCAATGCCCATTACTCCCTGTATATTTATATTCTCAAGTTTTAAAATCTCGAAAAACAATTTTTCAGCATCGGAAAAACCGATTCCAAATTTTGACTCTTCCGCGGATATATTTACCTGAACAAGAATATTCACTTTTCTATTTAGTTTCGCGGCGATTTGATTAATCCGCTGTGCCAGCCGTAAACTATCCACTGATTGAATAAGCTGGGAAAAATCAATCACTGCCTCTGCTTTATTCCTCTGAAGATGTCCAATAAAATGCCAGTTAATCAGGGAAAACTGCTCTGGGGATAAAGCCTGTTTTAGCAGCGGCATTTTCCGATTTACTTCCTGGAGATAATTCTCAGCGATATCATAATAACCTAATTTAATAATATCAATAACATCTTCAATTTTAGCATATTTTGTCACACAAACAATCCGCGCTTTATCCGCACTGGTTTGAGAACAAATAACAGCCTGATTAATTTCATTTTTTATTAACTCTATTCGTTGTTTTAAATTCATAGGATAATTTTTGAATCATATTTGTGATTGATTAGCTTAAATCAGCTCGGCTGGATATTCAAGAATGGACACAAATTTTGTTCTTCCCCTCGGTTTTCGCTTTATAAAGCGAATCATCCGCGCTGCGAACAAAATCAACTTTTGTCATTCCTGATTTAAACTGAGCAACTCCTCCGCTGAGAGTCATCTTTTCTTTCTTCGTCCCCTTGCCAGTATTAAAACGTAGATTTTCCACAGTAGTCCTAATCTTCTCGGCAACCAATATCGCCTCTTTAATTTTTGTTTCCGGCAGAATAACCGCGAATTCTTCACCGCCATAACGACAAGCGATATCAACTTTGCGCACATTTTTTTTAATTACTTTAGCAATTTCAGTTAAAACAATATCGCCCATTGGATGCCCATAGGAATCATTAAAGTTCTTAAAAAAATCAATGTCAAACATTATCAAAGACAAAGGCCGGGGATAACGCATAACCCTGATCACTTCAGAATTTATATTTGTCTGAAAATAACGGTGATTATACAAGTTGGTCAAACCGTCAGTGATCGCGAGCTTTCTGACTTCTCCATACAATAACGCGTTTTCCAAAGCAATTGCCGCGTAATTACAGATTATTGCCAAAAAGTGCATATCTTCTTCAGTGAAAATATTTTCCTGTTCAGCAATAGTTTTATCAGCGACATTTATTACTCCCAAAATATTATCTTTCACTTTCAAGGGGATACAGAGCAATGATTTTGTTTCATATTTCGGCAGATTCGTTCGGCCAAACTGAATATCATCTTCAATATTCGAAATTAAAACCGGCTCGCCCTGCTGCGCGACCCAGCCGCTGATCGATTGACCGAGTTTAATCCGAGTTGTTTTTATAATCGCCTCATCCAACCCGACCGCGGCCTTAATTACCAAAGTTTCATCCTCATGATCAATCAACATCAATGAACAGATTTTCGCGTTTAAAACAGCTGTTATTTTATTGACAATAAACTCGCTTAATTCATCAAGATTCAGAATTGAACTCATCGCGTGTCCAAGCTGAAGCATTGTCTCAAGTTTTGATTTTTCTTTTTTTAAATTACTTAAAAGCCGTTTATTTTCAAATTCCAGTTTTCTTTCTTCCAATCCGCGCTTGATCACCAGTTTTACATGTCCGATATCAAACGGTTTGGTGATATATTCATAAGCTTCTTCTTGAATAGCCCGGATCGCTGATTCAGTGGTCGGATAAGCCGTAATTAAAATAGCGCATATCGCGGGATTGGTTTTCTTAATATTATGCAGGACAACAGTGCCTTCCGTATCCGGTAATTTTAAATCAATAATCGCTACATCAAAATCACCTTGTTCACCTAAAGCAATCGCTTTCGCGCCACTATCGGCAGTTAAAACAATATACCCATCATCTTTTAAGATCGAGCATAAAGTTTCTCTGATTACCGGCTCATCATCAACCAGCAGAATTTTGGATTTTTCAGAATTATTGTTCATTTTCCCGTTTAATTTCATTTAAAATATGTAATAATTTTTTAATATCAAAAGGCTTATGTAAACAAGCAAAAGCGCCCAATTCAAAAGCGCGATTAACCAATTCCTTTATTTCAAAAGCAGTCATAATAACCGCTTTGAGATTCGGCCTCAATACTTTTATCCTTTCAAAAACCTCCACGCCGTTAATATCAGGAAGTTTAATATCTAAAAGCGCCGCGTCTAAATCCTGATTTTTGGCAACCTCAATCGCTGACTTCCCATCCGCGGCAACAAAAACATTAAAACCTTCATCAAACAGAATCCTTTTGACTGTTTCCCTAAGAACGGGCTCATCATCGACAACTAATACAGAAAAGTTTTTTTTACTCATAATCAATAATGTCCTTACTCTCTCAATAAACCCGATAACCGCTAATTAGAGCTCTAATTTTTCTGCAGACAATCCTGAACGATGGGCAAGGATATGGTAAACTTCGTTCCCTTACCCGGCTTGCTTTCCAGATCAATTTTGCCACAGTGGTTTTCAATTATTTCTTTGCAAATTGCCAAGCCCAGCCCAACGCCTTTAACTTTAGTTGTAAAAAACGGCTCAAACAATTTATCCAAATTGTTCTTTTCAATTCCTAGACCAGTGTCAGAAATCTCGACAATAACCATACTCCCCTGAGTCAAGACATTGATTGTTAATAATCCACCGCCGACCATTGCTTCCGCAGCATTAATAAATACATTCATAAAAACTTGTTTTATTTGCAAAATATCCAAGTCTAAATCAGGTAAAGAGCTAGAAATATTTTTTTTGATTTCAATATTATTAAATGATCCCTGCTGAGCAATCGTTATTATCGCTTCTTCAATTATTCTTTTTATGTTTACTCTTTCCGGATCAGGCTTGCCGATCCGCGCGTGTTCCAGAATATTAGTAATAATATTATTAGCAAAAATAACTTCATTCTGGATATTAATAATAATATCTACCGCGTCCGGATGGTTCTTTAATTTACGCATTAGATATTCCGCGGCGACTTTAATCCCGCTCAGGGGATTTCTTAATTCATGACTAATTGCCGCCGCCATTTGCCCCATCGCGCTAAGTCGAGCTGAATGCATTTGCCGGAGCGTAGATTCATTTTGTTCCGGCTGATTTTGCTTTAGCTCACTTAATTTCAAGTCTAACTGCCGAATAATTTCCTGCTGCTGTTGCTGATCTTCTATATCTACAGCCTCAACAAGCTGCTTAATAAAAGTATCCTTATCTTCGGCTTGTTGAATTATCTTTAAGAGTTTTTTATACTCAGCCATCTTGATCATCCTCTTGAATGATATCTCTTTGTTTAGAGATAGGCAAAGTAACAATAAACACTGTGCCCTTATCGATTTCGCTAATTACTTCAGTTTTACCCCCATGTTTCTGAACAATATTATTTACAATCGAAAGCCCCAGACCAACCCCTCTGGCCTTTGTAGTGAAAAATGGAGTGAAAATTCTTTCCTGAACACTCTTTTCAATCCCCTTGCCAGTATCAGAAATACTGATCTGGACATTGTCCGGATTTAGTTTAGTGGAGATTTTTAACTGTCCGCCATTAGGCATTGCCTGCATGGAATTAGATAATAAATTAACAATAACTTGTTTTATTTTCTTATTATCCAATAAAATTTCCGGAATATTATTATCATATTCTTTAATCAGTTCAATACCTTCATCCCGATTTTTAAGATTAACAAAATGCATTGTATCTTCAATTATCTTATTTATATTAGACATAGTATAAATAAGCTCGGTCGGCCGAGAATAGGTTAGGATATTGGTTACAACATTGCTCGCATAATCGATTTCTAACTCAATATCCTGAAGAATACTGTTTATTTCAACCTCAGACTTGTCGATTTTACTGCCCAGATAATAGGTGGCCATCTTTATCCCAGTCAAAGGATTGCGCAGATCATGACTGATTGCCGCGGCCATCTGGCCAATCGCCGCCATTTTTTCGGTTTTTATTAATTGCTGCTGAGTCTGCTGCAAATGGACATATGCCTGCTGCGCATTATTATACAGTCTTTGGAATAGAATCGAGATAACCACAATAAACACAAAAAAAATCACTGAAACGATGACATCCCGCCGAAGAACAGTCATTAAATTTTTTCTGATCGGAACCCAATCCATACCTACACGCAAAACACCCAATAAATCTTTTGTATCACCATGACAAGGCTGACAGCGTTTTTCATTGAATATCGGCAAGGCTAAAGAAAAAATATAATCATCGCCTCTTTGCTCAAAAGCATCGACTTCCACCTTATTCACTAAAACTTGCTTAATAACATCAGATCCAGTAGCAGTATTTATTCTGGTAGGGTCAGAACTATAGCGGATGATTCCCGCTGAATCAGTAAGATGAATTCGTCTTAAATGCTCCAGCTCACCCACTGTAACCAACATTTCCTGAACAGTAGTCATTTCGCCTTCAAGCATCGGTAAGTCCAAAGATTTAGCAATCGTATTGGCAAGAACCCAGCCTTTTTCCTTTTGATCCCTGACACTGTGATGATAATGGTAAAGGCTATGCGAACTAACTATAATAACTAAAAAGACAAGGCTTAATACTCCTAGTATCAAAATCAACCGATTTCCCATATATTTCCTCTAACATCTTTTTGTATACTATCTTAGGTAGGTATAAATCATACCATATTATCCGCATTATTGTCAAACAAACCAAAATATAACAAAAATTAGGATTTAAATCACGAATAAAATACTTTTACTTAAGGACATTAAACAGTCAAAACTATTCAAAATTGATTTTTAGTCAAATAATCCTTTAAAAAATTCTCATCGGCAAAGGAAAGCAAATGGGAGATTTTAGCTTCTTTTATATTTGCGGTATTAAAATCAACATCTTTAAGCAAAGCTAATTTTGATTTAAGAAATTTAATCTTTTTGAGCAAAATATTTTTATCTGCCATAGGTTGATCCGCAAAAGGGGTTTTAGGTTTTGGCACAAATATCCCGATCGAAGCTTTGACAAATACTATTTTGGAAACTGCTTCAACCAGCTGAATAATTGCCAGAATATCTTCCTCTGCTTCCGTGGGCAACCCAATCATAAAATACAATTTAACTTTTCTTATTCCAAAATTATTCGCTGTTGAAATTATTTGAATTATCTGTTTATTGCTTATTTTTTTATTCAGAAAATAACGCAATCTATCACTGCCTGCTTCCGGCGCAAAAGTAATTGTATTTTGCCCGCTCTCAGCAAGCGCTTTTAAGAGGATAGACTTAACTGTTTCCACTCTCAAGCTAGATACTGATATTTTCGCCGCTTTTTCGCGTAAAAAAGCAACTAATTCATCGATTTGGGGATAATCCGATACTGCGGCACCCACCAGTCCGATTTTATTGGTTAGGCTAAGGCCTTGTTCAATCTGTTGCTTAAGCAACTTAATTGATCTGGGGCGAAATGCACCGCAGATCCCAGCGGTCACACAAAACTTACAGTTCCAAGGACAACCCCGGGATATCTCAACTAAAAATGTATTGGAAAATTCCGTATCTTTAGTAATTATCTTAGATGATACTGGAAAACTATTTAAATCCTGAACAAAGCATGGTTTTACTGATTGGGGATCGGAAAATCCCGGGACAAAAAACCCGTCAAGGTTGGAAAAAATCTGCAAAAAATCATTTTTTTTCCGCAAAGAGTTAATATTCGGAAATTCAGCCAATGTTTTAATAAACAAAGGAATTGACTGCTCAGCTTCTCCGACAAAAATCAAATCGCAGTAATTAGCCAAAGGCAAATGATTAAAAGAATGAACTATCCCTCCGCTAATAATTAAGGGCCTAACTGTTCGCTGCGTGGAATCAATCAGAAGGTCTATTTGTTTAAGAATTTTAATAAAATTAAAATAATCCAGTTCATAGGAAATTGAAAACGCGAGAATATCAAATGCTTTTAAAGCCTGTCCGGTTTCCAGAGAAAATAGCTGTTTTTTTTTCGGATCAAAAAACACCCGTTCACAAACTACATCCAAACTTTGATTAAAAAGATCATAAACACTGTGCACTCCCAAATTACTCATCCCAATCGCGTAACTATTCGGATATATCAAAGCAATTTTAAAGCGAGCGTTTTTTTTCAAAACAAGAGTATTTATTTCATTAGCCAGGTAATCAGAATGATACCTACTCACCTAATATCCTACGTTCTTCATCTAAATAAATCCCCTTGAGATTCATTTTTAAAGCTTCCGGATTACTGGAAGCAGCCAGCGCGGTTTCCAGAGAAATAATTTTACTTTTTACTAAATTTACCAAGGACTGATTAAAAGTAATCATTCCTTCCTTGGAGAAAGCCTGCAAGGTATTGCTTAATCGGTCTGTCTTATTATCCCGAAGCATTTTCTCAATCGTGGGATTCATCAGCATCACTTCCACTGCCGGAGCAACCCCTTCTCCATCAGCTCGCGGCATCAAACGCTGACAAGTCACGGCTTTGAGATTAAACGATAATTGCATTCTGATCATATTGTGCTGCGCTATCGGAAAAAAATCAAGAATGCGGTCGACAACCTGAGCAGTATCCGAAGCATGCAAAGTAGCGAAAACCAAATGCCCGGTTTCTGAAGCGGATAAAGCTGTCTGAAAAGTCTCAGCATCACGCATTTCGCCAATCAGAATAACATCCGGATCCTGACGAATAACATAACGCAGTGCCAAGTTAAAAGAATCAGTATCCAGACCGACTTCTCTTTGATTGATCAAAGCCTGTTTATCTTCATGAATATATTCAATCGGATCTTCAATGGTTATAATATGACATTTCTTTTTATTATTAATATAATCAATAACTGCTGCTAGTGTTGTTGACTTACCTTGTGAGCTTGCTCCGGTAATCAAAACAATTCCTCTTTCATACATCGCGATTTTTTTAAACACTGCCGGAATCATCAGATCATCAAAAGAAGGAACTTTATTTTTCACAATCCGCATAACAATTCCCACATCGCCTCTTTGGCGAAACACGTTTACCCGAAAGCGGCCAATCTCCGGTAATTGGTACGAAAAATCAATTTCATTGGATTTTTCAAATTCTTTTCTATGGCGCTCGCGCATCATAAAATAAGCGATTTTTTCAATATCTTTATTCGAAAGTACGGGAAATGAAGAGCTGATCAATTCTTTTTTTATTCTAAATACCGGAGAACGTCCAACTTTAAAATGAGCGTCCGAAGCCTCTTGTTTTACCATAGCTTTGAGCATTTCTAATAGATCTATTTCCATAATAACTCCTTTTGGATTTTATGTTTTATTAGTATTTCCATTACCCATCCGTTTTAAAATTCTAAGAAAAACATCAACTACTTTAGAATCAAATTGCCTATCTTTAAATTTTTCCAATTCACCTATCGCAATCTGCATGGACAAAGCCTTACGATACGGACGGTCCGAAGTCATCGCCTGATAAGAATCAGCCACCGCAAGAATTCTCGCGCCCAAAGGAATCGCCTCACCCGCCAAACCAGCGGGATATCCAGTCCCGTCAATCCGCTCATGATGATGATAAATCAAGGGAATGTTGTCGGCTAAACATTTAACCGGCTCAAGAATGCTTTTACCGATTTCCGGATGTTTTTTAATCTGCTCATATTCTTCATCAGTTAATCTTCCAGGCTTTAATAATACGGCATCCGGGATACCAATTTTTCCAATATCATGCAATGCTCCGGCATCACGAATGATCTCTATTTCCCGGACACTTAAGCCCATCTCCCGGGCAATTGCTACGGAATATTCCATAACTTCCTGGGAATGATTATGCGTATAATTATCGCGGGCATCTAAAGCCATCGCCAAAACTTTAATGGTATCAAACAACTGAATATTATCAGACTGCAAACGCTGCTTTTCGACTAATTTACGAACCAAAACAATTGTGTCCGACGGGTCAAAAGGCTTACTCAGATAATCATGCGCCCCTAATTGAATTGATTCTATCGCCATTTCAATATCAGAGAATCCTGCAGTGGTAATAATAAAAGCGTATTTATTATCTTCTCTAATTTTTTCAATCATTTCCTGATAGCTTATATCGCTGAGCTTAACATCCGCGATAATAATATTAACCGGCTTCATTTTAATAATTGATTTTGCTTCAAACCAGCTCATTGCTTTATTCACTTGATATCCTTCTTCAATAAACAAGCTGGCAAAGGAATCCAATACCGCGCTATCTCGATCAATAAGCATTATCGATACATTATCTTTCATTTTAAAAATACTCCTCATAAATGTTTTTGATTTTCGCAAATACCTTGCCCAAAGCACTATGAGTTAAAAAAGCACCCTGATTAAAATTCCTGCGCTCATTAAGCGCGTGCATGACTAAGCCAATACCAGTCGCGTAAAAGATATTGCTCATTCCCGAAGAACTGCTGACAAATCCCCGCATTATCCCCATATTTACCGGAAGTTTAGTTATTTTTTCCAAGCGCTCAATAATCCCATCCATAAACGACATCCCGCCGCAAACAACCACTCCGCAATTAACCCGCGATAAAATCCCGGCCATTTCAATATCTTTTTTTATCATTCCCAAAATCACTTCCAGCTTTTTATCAATAATATCTGTCAATTCTTTCCGGGTAATGCTTTCATAATTAGCAGCGTCCTTTTTTATTATTATCTTACCTTCACACTTACCTTGGTCAAAATCATTGCCGTAGCGGCTTCGATACTGCATTTTCAACTCTTCAGCCTGAGCAAAATCAATATTCAGCAAACTGCTGATCTGCTGAGTAATATCCTGTCCGCCGATCGGAATAACACTTGTATACTGCAAACTGCCTTCACTGAAAAACAAAATATTTACAGTGCCGGCACCAAGCTCTAGTAAAATCACCCCCGCTTGTTTTTCCTGCTCAGTAATAGTCGCCAAGCTGGTTGCTAAACCGGAATAAGCGATCTGCTCGACATCAATGCCAGCGCGGTTTATCGTTTTAACCACATTAGTGATAAACGATAATTCCGCGGTCAAGATGTGGAGATTAACTCCCAAACGCGTGGCGTAAATTCCTAAAGGATCTTTGATCCTTTTGTATCCGTCGATCACATATTCCTGAGCTAAAGCATGAAGAATTTCCCGGTCAATTGAACTAGACAAATACTTGGCTGATTCAATAGCTTTGAACATATCCTTATGGCTGATCTCAATCGGATGGTTGGACAAATTAAGCATACCTTTGGTATTATTGCCTAATACATGCTCCCCGCTAATTGTCGCGTAAACTGAATTAATTTTAAAATTTTTTTTCGGCCAAAGCGTGTTTGACTGCTCAGAACGCTGCATTTTGGTTTCTACTTTTTTGATCACTTCTTCAATGCAAGCAGCAACCTCACCCAGATCAGTTATTACTCCCCGCTCCATGCCCCGCGTCTTTACCATCGAAGCATTATGAATTTCTATCCGCCCCTGAGGATCAAAACTCCCCAGACAAACGGTGGTTTTAGCGCTGCCGATATCAAGACCAGCTATTAGCAAATCACTATTTATCATTCATTCCTTCCAAAAACAATATCTTTAAACCTAAGGTCAATATAGTAACCTTCTGAATAGTTAATATCTTTACTTGCTAATATTCCACTAAGATTTTCAATTTTTTGTTTTAAATTACGATTGCCAATTTTTACTTCTAAATTATCAATAAAAAAAGACATTATCCGCGGTTGGCTGACATCCAGGATAGTTACATTATATTTATCGAGAAATCCGCTATTGTTTAATTCTTCGAGAAAGTCCAATGCGCATAAGAGGTTAGTTTTGGGATAAGCGCGTCCAACTTCAATTTCATTAGCAAAAAGTTCAGTCCCGACAATCACTGGCAATGATTTACGTTTGTCTTTGCCGATATCAGCTAATATATAGCCTTCTTTATTTACTGAAAAAAAATGTTTCAGTTCTTCAGTTTGCGGATTTTCATTGATTTGGATTTGAGCTATCGGACGTCTGCGCAAAACCTCAATAATCAGTTTATTCGGTAATACTCTTTTTACAATCGCTTTCTGAATATCATAATGTTCTCGTTCGACATTAGAAGCAATTTGTTCTAAGTCAATGCGAAAAATATTAGCCTGATCATCAATTCTCGCCAAAGGATAATCAATTTTTTCCGAATTCTTATCAACTACTTCAATCTCACTAAGATTAAAAAAATCTGAAGCAAAGAGAAATGTATTTAAACTTATACCCATAAAAACAATAATTCCAATAACCGCAAGTGTGCAAAATATTTTCCCCCAGTTTTTCTGAACAGTTTCTTGGACTTGTTTAGCACTCAGCCAATGAATATTTTGTTTTCTTCTTTTTGCTTTTCTTTTTCTGGACATTAATTCCTCCCCGATTATTCATTTACTAAAAACATATCCTGATCAAGCATCTCTATTTTATCCGCGGCCCGGATCATTTTCTGACAAAGCTCAGGAAACTCTATACCCAACGCTCTGGCTGCTTTAGGCAATAAACTTGTCTCAGTTAAGCCAGGAATCGCGTTTACCTCAAGGATAAACGGATTATTCTGATGATCAATAATCATATCCACCCGGGAAAAACAATCGCATCCCAGCGCTTTATGGGCTTTTATCGCTAAATCCTGTACTTGTTCAATAATCTTTTCCGGTAATTGAGCGGGAATTATATATTCAGTCATCCCCACTGTATACTTTGACTGAAAATCATAGAATTTATTCTTTGGCTTTACTTCAATAACCGGTAAAGGCCTATCTTCAAGAATTCCAATCGTTATTTCTCGGCCGGAAATATATTTTTCAATTATAATATCCTGATCAAGCAATAAAGCTTGTTTTAAGGCTAAAAAAAGCGCCTGGGGATCATCGACGATCGAAAGCCCAATGCTTGAGCCTTCCATTGCGGGTTTAACCACCAAAGGAAAATCAGCGTAAAATCCTTGCGACTGCTCAGAATTTTTATTAAAAACCTGATATTCCGGCACCGTCAGCCCATGCTGTTTAAACACCTGATGCGCGGCCACTTTATTCATTGCCAAAGCGCAGGCAGCAGCCCCAGAACCAGTATAAAGAATATTTAAATCATCAAGAATCTTCTGCACCTGGCCATCTTCGCCAAAGCGTCCATGTAGCGCGTTAAACATACAATCAACTTTTATTTTTTTTAATTTCTCTATAAGCTCCTGCTCTGTTTTAAAATCAAATACTATAATTTTATCATACAGATTTCTTAAAGCTTGGCAAACAGCAGTGCCTGATTTAAGGGAAATCTCCCGTTCACTGGAAAATCCGCCCATTAAAATTCCAATTGTCTTGTTTTCTTTTGCCACTACTTGAATCCTTCCCTATCCCAAATCTTTACTTCTGGCTCTAAATAAACAGAAAATTTATTTTCCACTATCACTTGGATCTGAGAAATCAGTGATTTAACTTGAGCAAAGCTAGCCTTGCCTTTATTCACAATAAAGTTCGCGTGAATCAAAGATACTGCCGCATCGCCAATTGCCAAACCTTTCAAATTAGCTTGCTCAATCAAAGCTCCCGCACTGATCTTAATAATCGACGGATTTTTAAATATACATCCAGCATTTGGCAAACCAAGCTCTTGCGTCTTTATTTTGTTATCGAGAAAAGCTTGAATATCCAAATCGATTTTTACCTCAGCTCCGGGTTCAAGCTCAAACCAAGCGGCAATAACTATCTGATCATCCAAGCCGCAACTCCGATAAGAAAATTCAATATCCTTTTTACTTATTATACTTAATTCCCCTGCTTTATCCATTACTTGGACTTGAGAAACAATATCGAAAACTGAACATAGTTTTTCCAAACCTGCCGAATTAAGATTTCGCGCGCCAGCATTCATGAATACAGCGCCGCCAATACTCCCGGGAATACCCGCTAAAAACTCGCTACCCGCTAAACCCTGGCTTTTATTGAAATTAATAAAACTTGCCAAACTCACACCAGCAGCAGCGTATACAACATTGTTCTGTCTGCTTAATTCTTGAAAAAAAGCACTACTTAACTCAATTGCCGCTATCGGCAGATGTTGATCACTGACTAAAAGATTACTGCCCTTACCAATAATTACCCAAGGGATAGCCGCTTGATTTAAAAATTCAACCGCGGCTTTCAAATCCGCGATATCTTCAGGATTTAAAAATAAATCAACTGGTCCGCCGATTTTCATATAGGTATGCTGGGATAAGGCTTCATTTTGCCTTATCCGGCCTTTAAACACCCGCGCCAAATTTTCCTGAATTTTAAGATTACTTATTGTTTTCATTTACCCTTAATAAAATTTAATTAACTTCAATTTGTTTAGAAAAATTTTCTGATAATTCTTCAGACAAGTCATTAATATCCCCAGCACCCAAGAGCATCAATATATCTCCTGCTTGAACATTGTCCAATAAGTGCTGTTTTAATTCACTCCTCGGAGAAAAAAACACATTTTTATGTCCGCTTTTCTTAACCTGATCATAAATCGTCCGCGCGGCTATTCCCTTAATCGGCTGTTCACTGGCCGCATAGATATCGGTTATAATAATCTGATCAGCACAATCAAAACAGTGGGCAAATTCTTCTTGAAGAAATTTCGTCCGGCTATAACGATGCGGCTGAAATACGCCCACAAGCCGTCTGTTTTTCCAGGATTTAGCAGCCTGCAAAGTCGCGTTTATTTCTGTGGGATGATGCGCGTAATCATCAACAATAATCACCCTATCATTTTTACTTCTGACTTCGAATCTGCGTTTTGCCCCTTTAAATGCTTCCAAGGCTTTTTGAATAATATCCAAATCAATTCCCAGCTTAATTCCTACGGCAATACAAGCCAAAGCATTGAGTATATTATGTTGTCCTGGGACAGATAATTTAAATTTAATACTGATTTCATTGCGATAAATACATTCAAATTCAGACTGCATATCCGAAAAACTCATATTTATTGCCCGGGCATCACAATGCTCAGAAAACCCATAAGTTACCAACTGGCCTTTATATGACTTTAAAGCCTGCTTAATATGCGCGTCTTCTCCATAGCAAAACAAAATACCCTGAGGATTTAAATTAGCAATAAATTCCGCGTATGTCCGAACGATATGCGCCATATCCTGATAATAATCTAAATGTTCTTTATCAATATTCGTGATAACCGCATAATCCGGATGCAAACATAAAAAAGAACCATCGCTTTCATCGGCTTCAGCGACAAAATATTCACCCAGCCCATGACTAGCATTACCGCCTAAAGCATCAAGGTCAGCACCAATCGCAAAGCTGGGATTCATTCCCGCTGTATTTAGAAGTAAAGATATTAATGAAGTAGTCGTTGTCTTACCATGCGCTCCGGCAATCACAATACCCGTTTTACCCTGCATCAAAAAAGCCAGTAATAAACCACGTTTAATTATTTTTATATTTTTCTTTTTCGCCGCCTCAAGCTCCGGATTATCTTCTCTAATGCACGAAGAATAAACTACAATATCCACGTCTTTTAAATTCTCGGCCCGGTGACTAAAAAAAATTGTCGCGCCTAAAGCCTCCAGGCGGTCAGTATTTCGAGTTTTCTTAAGATCCGATCCAATAACATAATATCCTTGCTCCAGAAGCAATTGGGCTAAGCCGCTCATCCCGACGCCTCCGATACCCACAAAATGAACTTTTTTATTCGGAATAAGTTCTGTTATTTTTTGCATATTCTCCTTTTAGCTTAAATTTAAAAGTCGATAAATAAAATGTATCTTTAATTTATTTTTTAGCCATAGCCAAAACTAATTGTGCTAATTTAGATTCTGCTCCTGGAACAAAGAGTTCGCCGCTTTTTTGGCTCATACGAGATAAAACATCTTTTTTTTCAATCAAATGCCTGATCTCTTTTTGAAGATTATCCGCGGTTAAATTATTTTCTAACAATAAACATGCCGCGCCATGCTTTTGCATAAATTCAGCATTTACTTTTTGATGTCCGCTAGCATGCGGATAAGGAATAAAAATCGCCGGCTTAGCAAAAAAACAAAGCTCATTAATCGTTCCAGCTCCGGCACGGCCAATCACAATATCTGCCGCACTGTATGCAATAGACATTTTGCTACAATATGAGAATACTTTTGCTTTAATATTTTGGTTCTGATAAAAATCAACCAATGCTGATACGTCCATTGTACCTGAAATGTGGATAATCTGTAAACAATCCTTTAAATTATATTCCAGTTTTTCAATTGCTTGAGTAAAACATGTATTCAGAAATCTAGACCCTTGACTACCGCCAAAAACTAAAAGGGTAAATATATTTTTTTCAAAACCTAAACTCTTACAAGCAATCGCCTTATCTATTTTTTCAAAATCCTGGCGAATCGGATTACCGGTAAACACCGAATCACGTTTAAAATATTTACTGCTTTGTTTAAAACCAACCGCTACTTTTGTAGCATAAACGCTTATCAGCTTATTCGCAATTCCAGGAACTATATTTTGTTCATGAATAAGCGTGGGAATCCCGATCAATCGAGCAAAGCTAATCGCCGCAATACTTATAATCCCGCCAAAACCAATAACCACATCCGGCTTTATCTGGATAATTAAAAAAAATACTTTTATAGCCTCTGTACTAAATTTTAGCAGAAAACCCAAATTCTTCAAGAAGAATTTAAACGGATTTGTTTGTTTAGCTGTATAAGGAGAAATAAAGTCCGCGGTAAATACTTTATAGTCTATTTTTTCAAAAATATTCTTACTAATGGCTTTTTTATTAGATAAAAAAAGTATTTTAATATTTTTATCCGCGGCTTGTAATGATTGGGCAAGGCTAAGCGCTGGGTAAATATGCCCCCCAGATCCAGCAGCGCAAATCAAAATCTTCATGAGACCTTTCTGGTCAATAGTAGGGGCCGATGGCCATCGGCCCGTTAATCATAATATAAAAATAAAATTTAATCAATATATTGACATACCAATCATTCATATTACATTATTTCAATTCAACGTAATATACCGGGCGGCCAGCCAGCCGCCCCTACTTAGTCCTTACCCTGCCGACATTCAAGATTATGCCAACATAAACCATATTAAAAACCAAGGATGTGCCTCCATAGCTGATAAAAGGAAACGGCAATCCCTTGGTTGGTAAAAGACTGGTAACTACTCCCATATTAACAATTGCTTCAATAACCAGACAGGAAATAAGGCCAAAAGATAAATACTGACCAAATGAATCACTGGCTTTTAAGCATATTTTTGTGGCTTGGATTAAAAACAAAGCAAATAAAATAACAATGGAAGCAGTGCCAATAAACCCCAGCTCCTCGCCGATAATTGAAAAAATAAAGTCCGTATAGGCTGCCGGCAAATATAATAGTTTTTGCTTACCTTGACCTAAGCCCACGCCATTAACCCCTCCTGAACCTAAAGCAACCAATGATTGAATTATTTGAAATCCATTGCCTTGCGGATCAGCCCAAGGATCAATAAAAGCAAGAATTCTTCTCCGTCGATACGGCACACTAAATACCAAAAAATACAAACCTGGCAAAGATAAAAGCACAAAAGAAATTATATGCGCCAAACGTACGCCGCCAACAAAAAACATAATAAAACAAATGCTGCTCATTGCTAAAACAGTTCCTAAATCAGGTTGGACAATGACTAATAGGCACATCGCGCCCAGAACCATGAAAACAGGAAGAAAACCCTTAAAAAAAGAAGTAACCATTGATTTCTTGCGGCTTAAAAATTCGGCAGTGTAAACAATCATCGCAAATTTAGCAAACTCTGAAGGTTGAAAGCTTATGCCAAAAAAACGAAACCAGCGGCGCGCACCTCCCACCTCTTTCCCAATACCAGGAATAAGGACCAATAGCAGCAAGCCAAAGGAAATTATGATCAAAGGTTTTGCGGCTTTTTTAAAAAAGCGGTAATCAATACTCATAACTAGCAAACAACCAAGGAATCCAATTAAAACATAGAGTAAATGACGCTTGAGAAAATAGGCACTATCACCCAGATTCTCATGGGCATAAATCGCGCTAGCACTATAAATCATCACAATTCCCACACACACGAGAATCAGGGTTATTGCTGCTAAATTTATTCTTAATTGTTTTAAGTTCACTTTTTTATCATTCCTTGTACTATTTGTTTAAAAACTTGCCCTCGATGCTCAAAATTGTCAAACATATCAAAGCTTGCACACATCGGTGAAAGCAATACACTTTGTCCGGATTTTGCTTGTTTAAAAGCGATTTGCACTGCTTGTTTCAAAGAATCAGCGGTTATGACTTGAGTATACGGAGAAAAAGCAGAAATCAATATGGGTTTAGCCTCACCAATCGCAATCACGCAAAAAACCTTTTGTTTGATCTTTTTTTCTAATACAGAAAAGTTGCTGCCTTTATCCCTGCCGCCGCAGATCAGGATTACTGATTTATCTAAAAATACAGACAAGGCTTTATCCGTCGCGTCTACTGTGGTTGATTTAGAATCATTAACAAAACAAATACCCTTGATGGACGCGACTTTTTCACAGCGATGCTCAAGCCCTTTAAATCTACTCAAGACAGCAGCAATCGCTTGATTGTTTATTCCCAGAGCCTTTGCCGCCAAACTCACCGCCATCACATTTTCTTGATTATGCTCACCTTTAATTTTAAGATCATTCAATGCAAAAGCAAATTTACTATTTTTCCCGATCCGAATAATAAACTTTTCTTTATCCAGGTAACAATTAATATCTTGATCCGCAAGCTGAGGGATTTTCTTATTCCTTGAAAAGAACAAAACCTTTGCGTTTGTTTTTTTCGCTATTTTACGCAAAAGATTATCCTGAGCATTTAAAACTGTATAATCTGTTTTATCCTGATTTAAGAGAATTCTGGCTTTAGCCTGGGCATAATCCGCCATATCGTGATGATGATCAAAATGATTTTGAGTGATATTTAAAATAATGCTCAGCTTAGGTTTAAGCCATTGAATATATTCCAGCTGAAAAGAACTGACTTCCAAAACAATGAAATCAGCTTTTTTAAATTTAAGAAATTCTCCGCTAAAGGGATTGCCGATATTTCCGCAAACCACAACTTTTTTCCCAGCCTGTTTAAGCACCTTTCCCAGCAAAGTAGTCACTGTTGTTTTGCCATTGCTACCAGTTATCGCGATAATCGGAGCAGGACAAAACCAGGAAGCAAATTCTATTTCACTGTATATCTTTATTTTATTTTGCTTTGCCCAAACAATCGGCAATGCATTATTTTTTACTCCCGGGCTGGTAATAAAAAAATCAGCGTCTTTAAAAAACTCTGAATTATGGCCACCCAATTCCACAAAAGCATTTTTTTTAATCAGAATTTTCGCTTTTTCCCGTAAAGTTTTATTGTCAGAATTTTCACTGACATAAACTATCGCTTTTTGCTTGAGCGCCAAAATAGCCGCGGCATATCCCGAGCGGCTAAGGCCGACAATCACGATTTTTTTATTTTTAATGTTTCTATTCATAGTATACATTTGCCTTTATCCAAGGCAAAAACACATCTTTTCGCTAAGCCTGAGCCTGCATCGTGCAGTCTCAGCCGCGCGTTCTCTCTATTTTGACATCCCTGTCAAAATTACGTTCGAAAGCGCCGCTAAAAGAGAATTTTTGCCTTCCATTGACTATTGACTATCAGCCATAAGTTTACCTCAGTTTCAAAGTCGATAAACTAAATAGCGCCAAGATAATCGCCACAATTAAAAAACGAAATATTATTTTTGCCTCATGCCAGCCTTTTAACTGATAATGATGATGCAATGGAGCCATCCGAAAAACTCTTTTTTTACGTGTTTTAAAAGATACAACCTGAATAATTACTGATAAAGCTTCTGCAACAAAGATACCCCCGACAATCACCAAAAGTAATTCTTTTTTGATCAATATTGCTACTGTTCCTAAAGCACCGCCCAAAGCCAAAGATCCGGTATCCCCCATAAAAACAGTTGCAGGATGACAATTAAACCAAAGGAAGCCCAATCCAGCGCCAAAAATCGCCGCGCAAAACACAGCTAATTCTCCGGCATGAGGCATAAAAATAATCTGAAGATAATTGCTGATCACATAATGTCCGGTAACATAACTCATTCCGCAATAAGTAAGAGCAACTATTAAAACGCATCCAATGGCTAATCCATCTAAACCATCGGTAAGGTTTACCGCATTGGAAGTTCCAATTATTACCAAAGCAGAAAAGAATACATAAAAAACGCCAAGATGAACAATTAGATTCTTAAAAAAAGGCACATCTAATCTATCTCCCACATTGGGATCATAATACAATAATATTCCAATGATTATTCCCAAAACCATTTGTCCGACGAGCTTTACAGCTGCAGTCAGCCCCCGAGATTTTTTCCTGGTAAGCTTTATGTAGTCGTCAATAAATCCAACTATTGCCAGCCAAACAGTTGACAATAAAGCCAGCCAAATATATTTATTCGATAAATCCGCCCACAATAAAACCGATAAAACAATAACTGAAATAATCAATACTCCGCCCATGGTCGGAGTGCCTTCTTTATTCTTATGATGTTCATACAATGAGGCCGTGTCCTTGGTTTTACGGACTGATTCCCCGACATTAAGTTTTTTAAGCATTTTAATAACGGTTTTGCCAAGAAAAATGCTAAGAACAAATGCAGTGATCGCGCAAGCAACAATCCGAAATGTTATATACTTAAATACATTGAACCCAAAAAACACATCTTTTAAAGCATATAGAAAATGATAAAACATAAAATATCCCTTATTTCTTCTTATTGTTTAAAAAATCAATTATTTTTTCAAGATGCATGCCTCTTGATCCTTTGAGCAAGATAACATCATCCTGACTTATTATTTTTTTCAAAACAGCGGCTGCCTGTTCAACGTTCTGGCACTGATAAACATCTTGTTTATTCATCCCCTGCTCTGTCGCGCCCACAGCTGCTAATTGAGACTTTTCGCCAACAGTAATAAGTTTAGATATTGAACTTTCCGCGACTAGTTTTCCAATTTGCTGATGCGCTTGATTGCTAAATTTACCTAATTCCAGCATATCGCCAAAAACAAATATTTTTTTGGCTTTTGATTGGATTGCTCGCAAAGTATTTATTGCCGCCATTGTAGAATCAGGATTGGCATTATAACAATCGGCAATAATATCCGCGCCCGGAAACTTGATTATCTGCATGCGCAGGGATACTGGTTTAAATTTCGCCAATTGTTCTCTAATCTGATTGTAATCAATCTCAAAATTCTGAGCAATCGCGATTGCCGCTAAGGCATTATAAACATTATGTTCGCCTAAAACATTCAGCCGGAAAGTATATTTTCCATTAACCGTAAACGCGATTCCATCGGAATGAGTAACAATATTTGATCCTTGATAAGCACACACACTTTTTATCCCAAACCCCCTAAGGTCAATGCAAAAATCATGAGCTCTGGCATACAACGGCTTACAATCCGCATTTATAATCGCGAAGCTCTTGGTTGACAGCGACTCAAGCAATTCGCATTTTGCCTCTATTATATCAGAAATGCTGTTAAAAAACTCAAGATGCGCGTTTGCCGCATTAGTAATCACTGCGATATCCGGACAAGCAATCGCGGCCAGGCCTCTAATTTCACCTTTATGATTCATCCCGATTTCAATCACCGCAACCTGATGACTTGAATCAAGTTCAAGCAAAGTAAGCGGCACACCAATATGATTATTAAATGAAGCTTTACTTTTTAATACCTTATATTTCGCCTCTAAGACACAGGCAATCATTTCTTTTGTCGTTGTTTTTCCATTCGATCCAGTTACCGCAATAACTGGAAGAGAAAACTTTTTTCGATGCTGCTTGGCCAGATAAGCTAAAGCCGCAATTGTGTTTTCCACGGCAATGATCGGACTGTTTAGTTTGCTTAAAATATCCTCATTTTTTTCAGCCCAGAGACTTTCAACAATAACTGCGGCCGCGCCTTTTTCTATTGCACAAACAAGATAATCATGTCCATCAAAATTATCCCCGCGAACCGCGATAAACAGATCATTAGTTTTTATCGTCCGAGAATCAATTGATACACCCTGAACAATCACACTATTATCGGCATTCTGGTTTATCAGAATCCCTTTGCAAATATCGATTATTTCTTGAATTGTAAACATTAATTAATCCCTATTTAGTATTGAGTATCACGTCGTGCGTATTGCTACTCTAAAAGGTTATGGTTAAGGTTACGATGCCCGTTTCGTTTGGGGGTAAAGTCTATCGGCTTAAAATTTTTAACCGTAACCGTTAAACATTACCGATACGGGGTTCATTACCATTTACCTTTACCCGCTCTTTTTCTGTCTTCTGTTTTTTCTATACTCAATACGCACGACACGCGACGCAATACTGAAAACATAAACTATTAACCATTTTCTGTCAAGAACTTCAGAGCAATTTGCTTATCATCAAACTTAATTGTTTTATCCTTAAACACCTGATATGTTTCATGGCCCTTGCCGGCAATCAGCACAAAATCTCTTTTCCCAGCCAAACCGCAAGCTCTTTGAATTGCTTTATCCCGCTGCGGAATGATTTCATATGCTTTAAACTCTCCAACAAATCCGCTTTTAATTTGCTCGATTATCTCCTGAGGATCTTCGCCGCGGGGATTATCATTAGTAAGAATAACAAAATCAGAAAGCTTACTTGCGATATTACCCATTAAACTACGCTTTTTTTTATCGCGATCGCCACCGCAGCCAAAAACCGTAATCAGCTGATTAGGCTTCAGTTCGGCTAATGTGCTTAATACATTTTGTAATGCATCATCAGTATGCGCATAATCAATAAATACCTCAAACCCCTGATTATGCCTAATCCGCTCAAGTCTGCCTCTGACCTGCTCAACAGTTTTCACTGATTCTCTTATTTTATCAATTGGTATTCCCTCGATTATGGCCGCGGCAATTGCTGCCAGGACATTATATACATTATATCTGCCGATCAAGTTTGTCTGGATATTATATTCAGCCTTATCCCAAACCAGAACAAAGTTTGTCTTATCAATACCTAAAGCTATATTTTTTGCTCTAAGCGTCGCATTTTCGTGATTAATCGCATAGCTGAGCACCTTAGCGTTTGTCAGCTGCTTTAATTTTTCCGCATAAGGATCATCACTGTTTATAATCGCAGTTGAATCGTTTGCTAAACCGGAAAATAAAGTTGCTTTGGCCGCAAAATACTTTTCTTTTGATTTATGATAATCTAAATGATCATGCGTCAGATTAGTAAAAATCGCGGTTTTAAATTTTATTCCCTCTACCCTGTGTTGATCCAGGGCATGCGAGGAAACTTCCATAATATTATGCGTTAAATTATGCTCAACCATATGATGCAGTAAATGCTGAATCTTCATCGCGTCGGGAGTTGTATTTACAGCCGGAACGATATGATCGGATATTTTATACTGAATTGTCCCGATTATCCCAGAGTTAATTCCATTAGTTCTTAAAATATGCTCAATTAAATAAGATATTGTGGTCTTGCCATTAGTCCCGGTGATTCCGATTGAATTTAATTTATCCCCGGGGTTTCCGAAATATTCCACAGCCAGTTTTCCCGCGCTTATTCTGGAATTGTCCACTTCGACAAATATCGCGGAATCCGCTGAGCTGAAATTAAACGGTTTAGTGTTTTTTTCATGAACAATAAGCCGCGCGCCTTTATCGAGCGCTGCCTGAATAAAGCTGGTTCCATCACTCTTAGCCCCTTTTATGGCAACAAAACAGTAATCCGGTGCCACAGTTCTTGAATCAAGACTTAATCCTCTTAATCTAAAATCAGCAAACTGATAATCAGCCGGATCTTTGCCTAGTATTTTTAAAGCTTGAAATGCCTGCACAATACTCCTCCATTATATTACAATGACACAATGTCACAAGGTTACGGTCAGGGTTACGATGCCCGTTTCGTCTTACGGTAAGGGCTGTCGTCTTTAAATTTATTATTTTCACCCTAACCGTTCTACGTTACCGATACGGGCTTCGTTACCGTTAAACCTTTGCCCGCTGTTTTTCCGGTCTCTGTATTCAGTTTTCAGCTAGTCTTTATCAGTTACAACACTACTTCTATTTTCTAAGCCTTCTTCCATGGGCACATCTAAATATTTTAATACTTTTTCCGCAATGTTCTTAAATATCGGAGCACAGACAGTACCGCCATAATAAAACGGTCTGGGCTCATCAAAAACAACCGCAATCACTACTTTTGGTTTATCAACCGGAGCAAACCCGATAAATGAAGCAATAAATTTACTATGCGAATATCCCTCTCCGGGGATTACTTTTTGAGCAGTACCGGTTTTTCCCGCGGTGGAGTATCCTTTAACTTGCGCGCTTTTACCCGTGCCATTATCGACAACGCCCTTCAAAATACCGCGCATTGTTGCTGCAGTCTGCTCACTGATAATCCGCGGTTGCGGTTCAAACTCAATGTCTTTTATAATTTCATTATTCTTATCAATGATTTTATCAACTAAATGCGGATTGACCTGATAACCGCCATTAGCAATAACCGCCATTGCCCGGGCCATCTGAATTACGGTTACCCCAATTTCATGACCAATCGGCAAGGCGGAAATAGAAAGTTTCGACCATTGTTTAAGCGGCCGAAAAAAACCAGCGACTTCTCCCGGTGAATCAATATTTGTTTTTTCGCCAAAACCAAATCTTTTAATATATTCATATAATAATTTTTCGCCTAATTTCTGGGCGACTTTTACTGTACCGATATTGCTGGATTTTTCAATAACTTCCACAAAACTGAGATTTCCATGCGGTTTATGATCATGCAAAATATGGCGGGATATTTTATACTCGCCGTTTTCACAAAAAAATACCTCATCCAAAGCCACAACTTTTTCTTCTATCGCCGCGCTGGCGGTAATTATTTTAAAAGTCGAGCCTGGCTCAAAATAATCACTAACCGCCCGATTACGCTTGGCCTCAGGATCAGCATTGCCAAAAGCATTCAGATCATAACCCGGACGATTTACCAAAGCGTAAATTTCCCCATTTTCCGGATTCATGACAATAACCGATGCGCCGACTGCTTTACTTTTGGCAAACCCCGCGTCGAGTGCCTGTTCGGCAATATGCTGGATAACCTGATCAATCGTTAAAACAATATTGTAACCATTTATCTCCGGAATATATTCAAATTCAAAAGCCGGCATCATCCGCTGCTTCGCATCGCGAAGCATGGACCTTGTTCCGAACTGCCCTTTTAAATACTTGTCATAAATCAATTCCACGCCGGACAAGCCCTGTTCATCAATGCCGGCAAAACCAACAACATGAGCTGCCAAGCCATTATTCGGATAATATCTTTTATTTTCAGTAAGCAGCGAAACCCCGGGAATAGGTTCCTGTGTTAAGCGCTCAGCCAAAGAATCATCGATTCGGCGTTTAACCCAGACAAAAGCTTTATCACGATTTAATTTTTCTAATAGATTATTGTAATCGATATCTAAGATTTTGGAAAGTTTCGCGGCAACTTCTGATTTATTCTTTATTACCCGAGGAACGGCATAAACAGAAGATACTTTTAAGCTCATAGCAAATGTTTTTAAATTGCGGTCAAGGATCGAGCCTCTTTGCGGAGAAAGTTTTAAAGTGAGATTATGCTGAGAATCAGCAAGCTTAATATAATCATCATAATTCAATACCTGAATATAAAGCAATCGAAAAAAAATAATCAGCAGAATAAAAAGATAAGCGAAAAATACTACTGCAAAACGAAGCTTTTCCTGCCGCTTGTGCACGTTAGTTGATTGATCCTTCTTTGATGAATGTTAAATTAAAGTTTAAACTATTAAGCAGAAAAAACTATTCTCTTTTATCTGAAGCGGCTTGTGCTTTAGGAACAAGAACATCAAAAAGATTAGTTTTCCAACTCAATCCCGGTGTTTTTGCAAATTGCTGCTGAGCCTTACGGATTACCCTGACTTTTGCCACGGCCGCTGGTTCAGGAAAACTTAAAACCATTTTATTCTGTTCAAGCATGCTTGCCAAATACTGCGGTGATTTCAGACTCATATTATTGTATAATAAAGTTTTATTATGGTCAACCAGCTGATTTAAACATTTTTCTTTATCCCGCAGAACATAACTCAATTTAACTATTTCAACTTGTTGTCTAACATAAGCCAAGCAAATAGAGGTAGTTATAACTAAACATATTATGATATTTTTCAATCTCATTAGCAAATCCCTTTTATGGAAAAACAACTAAATTTTTTCAGCTACCCGTAACTTGGCACTACGACTTTTTCGATTTTCCGCTAATTCCTGCTCTGAGGCCACCAAAGGTCTTTTGGTAATTATTTTTAAAACTCCATTTTTTGCCTGCGATCTAAATTCATGCTTAACAATTCTGTCCTCTAAAGAATGAAATGATATTACACATATTCTTCCTCCGGGACTGAGTAAATCAATCGCATCAGTAAGCGCTGATTGGAGAACTTCTAATTCACGATTAACCGCGATTCTTAAAGCCATAAAAGTTCTGGTCGCGGGATGGATTTTTTTATATCTTTGTTTTATCGGAAACGCTTCCACCACGATCTCCGCTAATTCCTGAGTTGTATTAATTACTTTTTTATTGCGATGACTGATAATCCGATGCGCGATCCTCCGGCTAAGTCTTTCCTCACCAAACTTGAAAATCAAATTCGCCAATTCTTCTTCAGAAAGATTATTTATCAGATCAAAAGCCGTTATCTGGGCTTTTTTATCCATGCGCATGTTCAGCGGTCCATCAAATTGAAAACTAAAACCGCGTTCCGGGTCAGTAAATTGCAGGTTAGAAACTCCAAGGTCAAAAAGGACGCCATCCATGGCGTTTAACCCAAGGTTTTGTATTACATCCTTGATACCTTGAAAATTTTTATTTAAAAGAGTAAAAGATCCATCAAAACAAGAAAGACGCCGACGGCTAAGACTTAAGGCATCATCATCCTGATCTATGCCGATCAGCTGACCGCCAGGCGTTATCTTTCTCAATATGCCTTCACTGTGCCCTGCTTCCCCCAAAGTACAATCTACGATCACCTTCCCTGGCGAAAGTTTCAAGTACGATAAAACCTCATTAAGCATCACAGGAACGTGTTGGCTCATCTGTTTTTCTTCTTGTTTATGTTCACTCCAGACCCATGAGTTTTTCTGCAGTCTCTTCAAAGGTCTCTCTAGTGTTATCATAAAATTCCTTCCAGCTGTGTTTGCTCCAGATTTCTATTCTGTTAGCAACACCAATAATTAAAACATCCTTGTCAATCTGGGCAAATTCTTTGAGATATTGCGGAATCAAAACCCTTCCTTGGGTATCGCAGGTAATTTCACTAGCTCCGGAAAAGAATAAACGATTAAATCTTCTTGCTTCAGCTTTGGTAAATGATAAAGCCTTAAATTTCTGCTCCTGGCGTTTCCATTCATCCTCGGTAAAAACAAACAAACATCCATCAAGACCGCGAGTAATAAAAAATTTCTCGCCAAAGCTATTTCTAACTGCCTCTCGAAACTTAGCAGGAATAATAACTCTGTTTTTTTTGTCTAATGAATGTTCAAATTCACCGTAGAACATAGACCCCACTTCCCCCCACTTTTCTCCACATAACTAAATATACTTTATTTTTCACGGTCTGTCAACTAAAAAACATAACTTTTTTAAAAAATATTTAATTATACTATTTACAGGGGGTTAAGTCGTGCATGACTACAAGATAGTGTATGGGGTAAAAAGCAGCGGATAACGGTTAGCGATTAGGAAAAGGGTAAAAGCAAAAAACGTATTGCGTATTGAGTATTGCGTATTGCGATTAAAAAAAGCAGAAAATAAAAGTAGGGGCGGCTGGCTGGCCGCCCGTTATAGTTTAAAAATTATACAAATTTTATTTTATATTTTAATTTCGCGCGGTATTGTCACGGGCCGACAGCCATCGGCCCCTACTATTGACCTTGTATCTGGCTATAGATTTCTTTGAATTTTTTATTATGCGGATAATGTTTTATTGCCTGCTGATAAGCTTTTTTTGCCTGCGGATAAAGTTTATGCGAAAAATAATAATCCCCAAGATAGGCATAATAAAAAGCATATTTTGGATTTAAGCGTATTGCTTGGCAATAATAAGCAGCTGCTGTAGGAGAAAATAATTTACCTGCTTTTTGCTGATAACATACTGCGATAAAATAATATATCTGGTCATTATTTACTCTAAATTTCAAAGCTGTGTTTGCCAGGACCAAAGCTTTGTCTGTTTGCCCTTGTTTTAAAAATTGATCAGCTTTATCTAATGATCTTAGAGAGCAATACTCCGCAGTTAAAAACATAATCATTACTCCGCAGATTACAATAAAACTTGTTTTATTTAAAAAATTATCTGGGGTAAATCGATTATTTTTTTCTGGGTAAGAATCCTCCTGCGGTTTAAATAAACAAGCAATGACAATAAAAAAAACATAACCGCTTTGAGTGATCATTAGACTATAGTCAAAAAAATTATAAACCAAAAAAGCAAGGCTGGCCGCGATCAAACCAACTTCCCGCTGTTGTCTTAATTTTTTTAAAAAACGGGATAATAGATAGATCGCAAAAAATATAAAACAAATAAAAATTATCGTTCCCAGCTCCGCCCATAATTGCAGAAAAATATTATGCGCGTAAATTGTTTCATTGGCGTTTATTTGCTTGAATTGAGGATAAACAAGTCCAAAATTACCCAAGCCAATACCGGTCAAAGGATTTTCCTTTATCATCTTAACGGCAGCCTGCGAATAATACAAACGCTGCACCAAAGAGTTCTGAGGATTTGCTAGGTCAATAAAATATTTGGCTCTTTGGCTGAATAAAGCGGCTAAAATAAGCAGAAAAAAAACTCCGCCGAGGATCAACTTATTATTCTTTTTTCGACTTTCAATTAAAGCAGTTTTATTGCCCAAAGGATTTAATATAATAAATAGCATCGCTATCGCGAACCCCAGATAAGCACCCCAAGAACCCGTAAAATATAAACCCACGGCTGAGCAAATAAAAATAAGCGTGAAAAATATACTCTGGTTTATTTTTTGTTGTTTAAAACTCTCAAACCCATACGCTCCCGCTAAAGGGGCGATCATCACCAAATATCCAGCAAGCAGATTTGGGGACAAAAACCAGGAAACAACTCTTTTTTGTTTGAGCATTTCTAAAGCATAAAACCCTTGCTCAACAATCTGGGCATATGCATAATGCTGCTTAATATATTCTAGTCCGAAAGCATACTGATAAATTGCCCGCAAGCTTATAAACAGACTTATGGCGCATATTGAACCTATAAGCAGTCTGCGGTTTTTTTGATTCTGCCAATAAACAAAATAAAATATGAGCATGTATACCCATAATTTAACTATTTCATTTTGACTATTATAGGAATTTACTGAAAAAAATGTATTCAGGAGCAAAAGGCCAGAGTAAATGAGCGGATAAATAAAGTATTTCCTGCTTACTCTCAGCTTAGGATCAATTAGAATATAGAGTAAAAAACACAAACAAAAACAAATATCAAAAAAAATTCCCGCAGTTGGCCAAGTTTTCTCACAGATAAAAGCTCTTATCGCTAACATGAAAATTATCAGGTAACTCATTTATTTGCTTTCATTATTTACTTAGCTTTTTCATAGCTTTTATTTTCTTGTTTAACTTTGCTCTTTTTTTAAAAGCTTTAATTATAACCGGGAAACTAAAAAATATATTTACAATTACTTTTGGTTCAAAAATTAAACAGTAAAGAAAAAGCTTGGCTTCATAAATTAAAATGAAAGGAGCGTTTAAAATAAACCCCTTAAAACTCTCATTTTTTATGATTGTCATATATCGATTCTTCATTAAATCACTTTTTAATTTAGCACTCAGCCAAGCAAAATTATACGCCCGCAAAAATTCAAAAACCGGACGTTTTTCTTTAGCCGTTGCGCCGCGTTCATGAAAAGCTAATGCCCGCGGATTATAAAAAGCTTTCCAGCCAAGATTTGCCGCTCTCCAGGAAAGATCGAAATCCTCATAAAACATATTATAATCATTATCAAAATATTCATTTTCCGCTATAGCGCAATCTTCCAACATAGTTTTTCTTAATAATACAGCTGCGCCGCATGAACCAAAAACAAAACATTCCTGATCAAATTGTCCGGCATCAGGCTTTCCATATCCGCGTTCCACCGGAGTACGTTTTTTACCTAGGAGTTGCCCGGCAGTATCGATTGTAGACTTATCCATCCTTAATAATTTACCGCAAACCATGCCGATAGAGTTATCCTGATTCATTGCTTGCAATAATTCCGCGGTAAAGTTATCAGTTAAAATAACATCATCATTTAACTGTAAAACAAAATCTTCATCAATAAAACTAATTGTCTGATTCTGCAAAAGAGTCAGAGATTTGTTTTCATTATTATCAACCCAGTTAATCTGAACCGGACAATCCTCAAAAGACTGTCTGTCCGGCCGATGCGCGCCATCATAAATAATAACAACCTTTTCAATCTGCTCAGTCTGATGACAAAGCGAACTTACCAAATTCTCTAATTGTTTTTTATTTTTCTCGGTAGTAGTAATCAGCGCGCATACCCTCTGAATCATTTTGCCTCCCTTGCCAATTTATATTTAATCAATATATAAATCGACATAAGACCGTCAAAAAAACCTATTTTTTTTCCCATTTTTTTGGAACGCGGAACATAAGAAATCGGCACTTCCATAATTTGAACTTTCCGCAGAAGTAATTTTGCTGTCACTTCAGGTTCAAACTCAAACCCTTTGGCTTTAATCTTCAGATTTACGAGTATTTCTTTTCTAAAAAGCTTATAGCAGGTTTCCATATCAGTTAAACAGCTTCCATATAAAATATTAGTCAACCAAACCAAAAATTTATTTGCGACTAAATAGGGAAAATATGCTTTGTTCTTTCCGGTTAAAAATCGCGAACCATAAACAACATCCGCTTGATTGCTCAAAATCGGCTCGAGCAAAGCCGGATAATCACTTGGATCATATTCAAGATCCCCATCCTGGATCAGGATTAAATCTCCGCTGGCCCGCACCAGACCAGTTTTGATCGCCGCGGCCTTGCCTTGATTATGCTTATGATATAGCTTTATTATATCTGAAGATTTGAGATTATCAAATATAGATTTACTCCTATCATTTGAACTATCATCCACTATGATTATTTCTTTAAGCACTCCATTCAATTGAACTCTTTGAATTTTCGCTAACAATTCCTTAAGCGTATCTTGTTCATTGTAAACTGGAATAATTATTGATAACTTCATAATTCAAACAAATTCCCCTTAAAAACCAAATTAGATAGGCTAATACTACTCAAATATCAATCATCATACCATTTAGGTTTAACAATTCTAATATACTCTTTAAACTTAAACGGATTTACCCAAGATTTCAGCGAATCCCAAAACATTTTAAAAACAACTAAAACCCACCAAATATACATATTCCGTTTATGCGGATATAAACTACACAAACCCTTTAATAACCACCAAAATGAAGCATATGATTTATTGATAGTATACAATAAATCATCAATCTGGTCCCGAGATAAATCTTTTGAAGCCATTACCGGTGTTGACCAATCATAATATGAAAAATCTGTGATTTCCAACCAGCCTTCGGCTTTGGCTTGATCCCAAAGCTTTGTTCCCGGCACAGGAGTGATTGGGTGAAAAGCGGGATAATCTACCTTAAGCGATTTAGCATAAGCCAGCTGATTCATCATCGTTTTTTTAGTTTCATTCCTAACCCCAACAATAAAAGTTACCTGTGTAAAAACCTGCGGATACTTTTTTCGAAAAATATCCAAGGCTTCTTTTACCATATCGATCTTATAGCATTTTTTGCCAATTTCATTCAGTTCATCATCTTCGGCTCTTTCTCCACCAACAGAGATATGCCTTAATCCTGAACGAACTAATTTTTCCATAACTCCCAGTTTCTCATCTCTGATTATGCAATCTGCCCGCAAAAAAGCGAACCAGTTAATTTTCATTTTTTTCTCTAAAATTGCTTCGGCAAATCGATTACTCCAATCAGGATCAATGTTCCAAGAATCATCAACAAAAATAAAAAATTTCTTTTTATAGGTATAATATAATAATTCGATTTCTTCGATAGTTCTCTCAACACTTTTTGTTCTCCAACGGGGGGTTAATTTAACTTCTCCATTTTCTATTGTTTTTTCTGCCATTTGAACCCACCACACACAAAAATCACAATTGCTTATACAGCCTCGACTATGATGGATTGTTATCCCTCCTGGGGAAAAAAGATATTTTGCTCGGCCATACTGATCCATAGGCATTAAATCATAGGCAGGTAAGGGTAAATCGTCTAAATTTTCGATTAGTTTCCGCGGAGCGGTTTCAATAATTACATCTTCCTGGCGAAACAGAATCCCATTTACACTATTAAAGTCTGGATTTAATTTGGAAATTTCCTTAACTAATTCAACAAATGTTATCTCGCCTTCCCCTTTGACAATAAAATCTATCGGAAATTCCTTGAGAGACTCATGGGCTAAATTAGAAAAATGAGCCCCGCCGGCAACCGTAACTACCTGCGGATTAAGCATCCTGGCGATTTTAAGAACCCGGACTGCCTCATTAGAATACATTGATTCGCTATCACCGACACCAACAACATCCGGTTTTTCAATTTTTATCTGATTTTCTAAACTTTTCCATCCCATTTTCATCGGCATGCAATCAATAACTTTTACCGATATACCACTGGCACGCAGAGCCGCAGCAAGGCAAGGAAGCGATTGCGGCAGCAAAAAGTTATCATATTCATTTATAAACGGCCAATAATATCTCGGCGACCTTACAAGTAAAACTTTCATTTTTCGCATATTTAACTCCAAAAACTACTTGACATTCAGTTGAAAAACAGTCATAATTTATTAATATCAAACAACTTTTTATCTGAAAGGAAATTTATTATGGACACTCGTAATTGGCGGCCAGTTCCCAGAAAACCTAAACCTAAAGAAACAAAATAAGCATAGAGCATTTAATATTTTTATTTTGAACATTAATTTCTTCCCTATTTATATTGTACTATATATAAAAACAGCTTTAACTTAAAAAATCCTTGACTACTGGGGAAAACATTCCTGGTGGCTAACTAACAAAATCAAGATATTATCCTTTTTATTGACTTAAGCACACCGAATTTAAAATTCATTAAATGATTTAATTCTAATGCCCCGCAAAACCCGCACCCTTTACAATAAAATTCAGGCAACTGCCTTATCGCCTCTTCTATCCCCAGTTTTTGACAATTTGGCAAAATGGTGTTATTCATAAAACCATCAACCCGATCACAAGGATAGACATCTCCATCAGGGCCAATTATACAAAAAATCTGCCCAGCATAGCATTTCATCTCTTTTAAATTCGGCCAATCATAAATATATTTCAACTCCCTCATCGAATTACGTATATTTTCACATCCTCTTCCTTTTTCTAGGATAAGCTTCTTTAACGCCTTTCTAAAAACTTCTTCAGAACCTAAAAATTCATCAATTCCTTCAATGCCTTTATGCATTGATTTAACTGGCTGAAAAGCAACAATAGTCTCATATTTTTTAGCGGTCTGCAGCAAGAAATCTAAATCATTAATATTGAATTTTGTTAATGTCATCGCAAATCCAAATTTTATTTTGTTTTTCAAGCAAGCCTCAACAGATTTCATAACCTTATCAAATGACCCATCCCCTCTCAAAGAATCATGCACCTGCTTCGGTCCATCCAAACTAAACTTAACAAAATCCAGTTTTTTTAGCTTATGCGCTTTGTCGTAAAATAAAACACCGTTACAATTTAACTCCGGATAAATACCATAATCGATACAGCAGTCTAGTATTTCAGAAAAATCGTCTCTTAACAAAACATCCCCACCACTAAAAGATATGCGTTTTGTTCCCAAACCTTTCAACTGACATAAAACATCCTTTACCTGACTTAAGCCTAATTCGCTACCCCCCTTATCATAGATATTGCAATACTTACAACGCAAGGTGCATTTATTTGTCAATTGCCAACGCACAGCCAAAGGAATTCTAACATTCAAAATCCTAGATTTTAAAATAGAATAAGCACAATAAATCTTATCTTTTATCCTCATAATGAATCGTTTCCTTTTATATTAAAAACCTAAAACATATAGCTAATAAGCATAATACTAGTTGGGTTCAATATCCCCATCTTGAATCAAGACAATATCACAGGGAGATTTCTCTAAACTAGTTTTAATAACCGAAGCATTTCCTTAATTATAAAAATGATATAGTTTTATTATATCCAAAGAATTAATATCCCGAAAGATAGATTTTAGATTATCTTCAGAATTATCATATACAATAATTATCTCTTTTACCAGTCCATCTGATTTCACTTGCTTAATTCCTGCAATGCATACTAGCCGATTTCATACGCTTTTCCGCAACCATAGCATGAGAATAGCTTCTTTTTGCAGTGCTCCTTTTGTTATGTATTTGCCAATATATTTCCAAATAACTATATTTTTAAACTTTATATATTGAAAATCACAATAATTAGTGCTGATTTATAAGCAAAATAAATTTATATAATTATGATAAATTGGAGACCAGTACCACGCAAAGCAAAGCCTAAACCCCGAAGCCTAAAGACATTAAAATATTCAATACTGCGAGGAATTTTACCAATAGTCTATTCATATTATTCCTCTGTATTCTCTGGTAATTATAATTAAATATTTTTCTTTTTGGCACAACCAATTTTCTTTATAAAATTTATAAAGAGAAAAAATAGAGCCTTAAAACAACTCCGAAAATTAGCTTTAAACTCAACTCTTCTAAGTATTGATGTCACCTTGTAAAACTTCATAGAAATATTAGTACATTCTTGTTTAATTCTTTCCATCCCCACCATTTTATTTACGAATTCACGATTACCAATCAACCACCACGGCTCCGAACAAATCTCTCCATTCAATAACAATTCCTTATACAATGGAGTCCCAGGAATAGGAGAATACAAATTAAACCCTGCATAAAAAAGTTTATATTTCAAAGCGAACTCAAGTGTTCTAGAAAAAATCAATTGATCAGAATGTTTCCAATCAAAAATAAATGTTCCGTGCACAGAAATGCCTCTTTCCCTAAGTTGGTTCACTAATTCACCATAATCTACCCCTAAATTATGATGTTTATTGTACCTCTTAAGTGTTTGATTATCTATCGCTTCAAACCCAATATGCAACCAAAGACAACCACTTTTCGCCATTAAATCTAGCAGCTCCTTATCGTAAATAATTTTCGTACTAGCCTGCCCCATCCATTTTACGTTCAGTTTACAAAGTTCCCTAAGCATATTCTTGGTAACTTCCGAATCCATAGCTATATTATCATCTACAAAACAGAATAATTTTCCCCGCTCAAGTCCTTTAATCTCACGAATTAAATCTTTTATCGACCTATGAGTATAGGTGCTTTTATAAAAAGAACTTACTGCACAAAAACTACAACTATGCCGGCATCCTCTTCCAAATTCCACCAAATGATATGGTAAATACTTTTTACCTTTAAAAATATCTCTCATAGGTAAAATCCCATCTAATTCTGCACGGCCTGAACTGACATAGAACCTTTTCAACTTATTAATTTTAAGATCGCCAATTATCTTTAACCATATTTCCTCAGCTTCTCCAATAGCCACAGAATCACAATACTGAATTGCTTCTTCTGGAACCAATGACGGATGAATCCCTCCTAAAACCACCGGCACATTATACTTTTTAAATTCGCGGGAAATTTCGTAAGCTTTTTTAGCAGTAAAAATATTTACCGTTATAGCAACTAAATCTGTTTTCCTATAATAAGGAATTTTTTCCAAACCCTCATCATAAAATTCCACTTCAATATCTTTAGGGGTTAATGCAGCTAAAATCGCTATGGCAAGAGGTTGCTCCAAAAAAGATCTATGCCGCCTTCTATCTGGCTGGATTAGCATTATTTTCATAATTTACCTTAACTTTATTACTTCAAGAAAAAAATTTTTACTCCCATAATTCGTTCATAATTAAAAAGTTGTCTATTTCTTTAAGACCATTATACATTCATTTAACCGGATGGACAGCCACAATCCTATTCTTTAGAAATCTACAGCAAAAAAATATAAGTTGTCAATAGTATATTTCCCCCTATACCCTTATTCTTTTTTATACTATGCTCATCCCAATTATTTCACATTTACTCAGGATTTTTCTTTACACCAAACTTAAACCGACTGCTTTCATTTTTTTAAATTTAATAAGATTTTACAAAAACTAACAATTTACGCGCTAACTTTTCGTTTAGATATCTTAAAAAAAATAAATATAGAACCAAAAACTGAGACAAAACAAATAAACAATCCCGCATAAAAATATATAGGAATATACCTTAACACTATTTTATATTGTCCCACCCGATCAAGGACTATAAAAAGTCTATTATCTCTATTGAAAATCTCCCCCTCATTTACACTCCACCTATGCGAATAACTTTGATTAATAAACATTCCCCCCGGTTTATTAACAACAACTTGAACCTCAATCTTTGATTGATAATTTGAATATGCTTTTACGATATTCGCATCATCTAAAAACCATACTTCACCTTTATATCCAGGGTTTTTAATAAAAATAGCCTTAGTACTGGGAGATAAAAAAGCATACTGTGTTAAAACAAAATATTCCGGGATTATATTTGAAGAGAAATCTAAATACGGATCCCACACTTTAGCCCCAACAATGCCGTACCCCTTAAAAAATAATGCTAATCTTAATGGCAGTATAGAACTATCATCGGCAAGATGCATATTCATAGCCTTAACATAAGTAACATTCTTAAGGGAGAATTTATCCGTGATTTTTTGTTTATAAACATTAAAATACCCCGCATTTGCCCAACACAAATTTAGATATGTGAGAACAATTATTACTAGAGAAATAATATGATATTTTTTTGAAGATGCATTATTTTTTAAAATGATAAAAAAGTGTCCGCTGATTAAACTTATAAGAAAAACTAAAATTAAAGCATAATATTTTGATATTTCCCTAATTGACTTAAAAATTGGCAGATGCCAAAATATATAATGTAAGTCAATAATAGCGTTAGGCCCCAAAGAAAGCCAAATAAAAACAGCTAACACAAAAATCCACTTTTTTAATCGGCTAAATAGTATTACTATTGAAACCGTACATAAAAACAAGGGCAAAACCCCCATAAACATTGTTCCGGCACTAGAATCTACCGGCTTCAAAATATGTTTCAATAATAAAGGGAATGTATTAGCCTGGCTTATCCTCATGGTATAATCAAATTTTTCAGCCACAGTTTGAATATTTAAGTCATTTAATAGCGGTAAAAGTTTTGGCATAGAATATAAAAGAGCCAGAGTTATCGTTACCCCAAAAACAATGAAATATTTTTTATCAAAACATATAGTTTTTTTATTAATCATAAAAGAGTCAGACATTACAATAAAAAAAAGAAATAAAACTATTACTGGAAAATACAAACAAGATTGCATAAATAGAAATGCTAAAAAATAAGCAGAAACAAAAATAAACCTTTTGTCATTCCTAGACTTCAAAAAAGATATCATTAATAATGGCAACAGCAATGTATCTCTAGCATAAAGATAACCATTAGCTTGCATATATGCAAAAAATCCGCTCATCGAAAACACAATAGCAGAGTAAACTGCTCCAAATTTCGGTAACCTAAAGACCTTCCTCATTAAAACATACATTGACCCCGCGCCTATAACAGAAAAAAGATAGCTTGCTAAATTTAAGCCTTTAATAACTCCAAATACCAACAATACCAAAGAAAACGGATTTAAACTTATGTCTGCAGGATGACTAATCCAAGGGGACCCCCCCTCGTAAAAAGAACACCAAAAAGGAAAATGATGTGACAGTGTAATAGAATAGTGATAGAAATAAGCAAAAAAATATGTAAAATAAGTAGTATTAATATAGTTTTTCTGAACGGGAAAAAAGGCTTTATCCAAATTGAGCAATAAAGGGAGGTTGTAAATTGTAATAAGAGCAACTAATAACAGGAATATTGAAATACTATTCGCACAATGCTGTTTTTTAATCATGAACATATACCTAATTAGACTTGAAATCAACCAATTCCATTATATGAATATCTTTCCGTTCTCGATACGGAATCCGCTGACTAAAAAAATGATTGTAGATTTTAGCTAACCAATCATTACTAGCAGCGCGCTTAATCTCCCGCATTCGATTCTTTTCTTTATAACCAACAATAGAAAATTCCATTTTTACTATGCCTAAAAAAGGAACCTTTTCAGATCGCCATAAATCTATCCCTTCATCATCAAAACTATCCTGAGGCGTAGTTCTAACTAGAAAACGAAAACAATCAAATACTCCCGCTAACACACAGATATTCACCTTGGAATCATCATAGGTTAACTTGGAATAATCCACTTCGCTTTTCTCATACGAAATTTCATTAAAGAAGGAATCACCCAAAAACTCATCAGCTTTTTTAAAGAACTCTTTACTGTCAACTTTAAATAACTGATTATTTGGCAATTCCAAAATCAACTGTTTAGAATGACTCAAAAGCCACATCAGCCATTGCGAAAGATAAATTTCTGGGTTTCTTGCGAATTCTGTTTCACTTAATGGTAATACCAATGCTTTAAAAGCAATTTGAAGCTGTCTATTTTTTATAATCTCAAATCTGATCCAAAAAAATGTTTCATTATCAACTGTTTCTTCCCCGATCACACTGACTTTATATCGATCTTCTACTCCCCCATTTTCAATACCTATAATTTGATACTCAACAAATTGTCCAACAGCCCAAGGCAGAAGAGTAAAACAATCATATTTTTCAACTTCTGCAGCAAAACTATTTACGCTGAAAATTAAAAAAACTAATGAAATAATAATAAATATTTGTTTATTTTTAAACATTATTTACATTCAAATTTATACTACTCCCATTAACAAAAAGGATGATTTAAGTTAGAATAGGCTCATAAAGAAAGGAGCTTATTCTATGAAAAATATATGCGGAAGAGCGTGTATTTTCTCTTAAATTGGCCATACCTTTAATACTTTCAGGCTATTCTCAAAAAAGTATACCACAATGCTTGTGTATAACATAGATATTTCTCGGATTATTAGATGTCTATTATTTTAGATAATGTAACATATATTTTATAAAAGCTTGTATTTTAAAATAGAATTTTGTATCCTATTAAACTATGAGAATTATTTTACTAAGATTGCCAATAGCATATAATCAATCAAGTGCCTCACGGATCACTAGTCCTGGAGGATACTTGGGGGCACACCTTTATTGTGAATGGTTTGTGCGTTACCCCCCGCTCGGTCTTCTTTACCAGGCCAGCTTGTTTAAAAAACAGGGCCATGATATTTTGCTTCTTGATGGTGAATTAGCAGGGTTAACAGTCGAAAAAATACTAAAACTATGCAAGAAATTTCAGCCTGACATACTATTTTCTACTATAAACATATTTAACCCTCAAAATGAGTTTAAATCACTCAAAATACTTAAGGATAATCTTAACTGCAAGCTAATAGCTCGCGGTCATTTCCCGCGGCTTTACCCTGAACAAACAATTCTCAATAAACATATTGATTATGCTTTAACCGGAAAAGGATTTACAGCCAGCACTGAATTAATTGATAAAATAGCCAGAAATCAAGCCACAAACAATATAAAAGGAATAATATACAGGACCTCCGACGGGAAAACAGTAAAAACCGAAGATGAGAATCAATTTGACTTTAACCTATTACCGATGCCAGCAAGAGAACTTATTGACAATAATATTTATAATAGTGCATTAACATTACATGATAAATTCACAACCATGACTGCAAGCATTGGTTGTCCATATTCTTGCACATATTGTATTGATAAAACAATTAAATATCAATCAAGCAGCAATGAAAAAATAGTACTCGAGATGGAAGAGTGTCAAAATAAATATAAGATCAAAGAAATTGCATTCCTTGATTCGACATTTACTATCGATAGAAAAAAAACCATAGATTTATGTAATCTTATCATAAAAAAACGTCTTAAAGTAAAATGGGTCATCCGCACACGCGTTGATTTAGTTGATGAAGAGATAATTGACAAGCTCGTCGAAGCAGGGTGTATTAGCATACACTATGGCATTGAATCAGGAAATCAAACAATCCTCAATAATTTAAACCGAAAAATAACATTAGAGCAAATAAGAACAGCTGTCACCCTGACTGAAAAAAAAGGACTTCTTACTCTTGGATTTTTCATGATTGGGAACAAGGGAGAAACTTCTAAGACTATTGAAGACACTATTAATTTCGCCAAGGAAATACCTTTGCATTTCGCTCAATTCAATGTAGTACTTGCTTTACCTGAAACATATATGGCTGAGAATATAAAACTAAATACCGGAAGAGATCTTTGGCTAGAATCTTATTTAGGTAAAGATATACCTGCACACATGTGGAAACCACAAGAAACTGATTTATCATACGAAGAATTAACCAGCTGGTCAAAAAAAACAATGCATGCATTTTACCTAAGACCAGCATATATTTTAAAAATGCTTAAATCCAAGTTCACTTATTCAATAATAATACAGCAATTTAGAATAATTTTTCTTCTTTTAAAAATATATATAAGAAAATTATTAAAATAATCTTCTGACGATTCCTAAAATCCCCTGTCTCATATAGCCTCTATTTGTATTCTTTAAATATTCTGGTAAGTCTTTATTCTTTAAATACCATTTATATCCGCTTCTCAAGGCATCGACATTACTTTGTTTTGCTCTCCAGGATAATTGCTTATTGATTTTCTTAACAGACAAGGAAATATCTTTATCAAATATTTCATAAACCCCCTTATAAAAAGGAGATATTTTTAATTTCTCAAATACAATCAATATAAACTTAATGAAGCCCGAAGGAAAACTTATTATTTTAGCATAAGAATTTTCACCTTTAATAAAAGCAGTTAAATCATCCTTTATTGAGTTAAAATCTTCTGCTCCAATATTAAAAGTATCATTGACCTTCTCTTCCGAAGACATCAAAGCTTTGAGTATCGCATCACATAAATCATCAACACCCAAAAATTGTATCTTATTATTTCCCCTTCCTATCAAAGGTATAGCGCGCTTTTCTTCTACCCAATTAAAAAAAACACTGAATATTCCCAACCTTCCTGGTCCAATAAGCGGCGGTGCCCGAAAAATAGTTACAACCATCCCTTGTTTACGAAAGCTTTCACAATTCTGTTCAGCTAATATTTTACTTTCACAGTGAGCCCCCTTCCCTTTAAAAGGATACTCTTCACTCAAAAGTGAAAATTCAGGAATCCCATAAACCGCCGATGAAGAAATATGCACGAACCGCTTCACGCTATGCTCTTTTGATGCTTTAAGCAGACTTCTCGTCCCTTCAACATTAACAGAATAGATATCTTTTGAATCAGAAAACGGTTGTATGCCTATAGCATTAATAACATAATCTATACCCAAAAGCTCCTGCTGTAAAAAATCATAATCTCTAATATCCCCCCGAACAAACTCAACACTATCAGGAATGGACACGTTCTCCTGTGTATTATCTATGATTTTTATATCAAATCCATTTTGCAGTAAATACTCACTCACTCTGCAACCTAAAAATCCCGCACCTCCGGCAATCAATACTTTTTTATTCATAATAAACCTATTTTTTATTAAATTTTCCGTGAAAAAACAAGCTTCCAATACCAAAAAACATATCCTTTAACTTAACTGTCCTAATCACAAAAAGATGCCAAAATATCATTTTAATCCTAAAATAAAATTTCCTATGCGCTATTCTTTGCAAATCAATCAACTCCTGAGCCGTTAATTTCTCATTCACTGAAACTAATTTACTTGGATCTGGATTATAAGTGATATAATTTTCCCAATCTTTCCTGAGTTTATTATTTTTGAAAAAATCCACAAACAATCTGCTCCCGGGGAAAGGCGTGGTTATCGCAAATTTCGCGAAATCAAGTTCTAATTTATTGGCAAAATCTATAGTATTCATAATATCTTTTTTTGTTTCAGACGGAAACCCAATCATAAAAAGCCCTGTGCTTTGTATTCCTGCCTTTCTAACCAAAGAAATATTTTTTCTTATTTTTTCAAGCGGAATATTCTTATTTATTTGTCCCATTACATCTAAATTAGCTGTTTCGATTCCAAACAATAATCTACGGCAGCCAGATTCCCTCATTAATTCTAAAAGCTCCATATCAACACAATCAATACGCGTCTCGCTGATCCAAACTATTTTTTTGTTCAACTTTCTTTTTATCATACTCTGACAAAATTTTACCCCATACTCTTTATTACAAGGGAAAATGGGATCAACAAATCCAATTTGTTTGACATTATATCTGTTTATCAAAAACTCGATTTCATCAACTACCCTTTCATGATCTCTACTCCTAAATGGAACATTATTATACACCAAAGAACAATATGAACAGCTAAACGGACATCCTCTTGAAGCCAACACACTAAGCGCAGGTTTATTAATATCCATAAATGGCAAAAACCCATACTTATCAATCGGAAAACTTTCCCAGTCAGGATAAGGCAAAGCATCCAAATCAGTCAAAAACTTATTTTCAAAATTATGATTAATTTTATCATTGTCTCTAAAGGAAATAGCCTTGATTTGGCTTAAATCACCATTATTACTGATAGATTTTACTACTGAAAGAAAAGAATATTCTGATTCTCCGTGAAAGACAATATCCACATAGCCGGTCTTAAGAAATTCTTCGGCAAAAATAGATGCATGCAGATTCCCCGCTAAAACTTTTATTTGTTTATTGATACTTTTTATGCTCTGAGCGATACTTAATACATAATCAGCTGAAGGAGTCAAACAAGAAATACCTACCACTGTGGGTGAATAGTTTTTAACAGCTTCGCATATACCTTTGATTCCACTATTCTCAGCAAAATCATCAATAACCTTAAATTCTATCTGATTCTCTTTTAAAACTCCTGCAAGATAAGCCAAACCAATCGGAGGCATAGGCTGCATAAACCTTTTAAAGCCACCAAATTTATTTAAGTCCATTCCAGGATTAATAAGCAATACCTTCAAATTTTTACCTCTATTTTCTTAGAAAATCTCCAAAAAAAACTAATAATTTTACAAATCTTCTTATAAATAAATGAAGGCAGCCTAATATGCATCCTTCTTAACAAAATATTTAATTGACAAGAATATTCACATTTTATATCAATAAGTTTTTCTTCATTAAAACAAAACCCATCCCCTAAAACTATCTGCGTTATATCTGAAAACCCAGCAGCCGGAAAATTGCGCTTATGTGATATTTTGTGATGGGCATAATAATCCGTGAATTTATTTTTTTTCAATTCCAGATTAAACTTTTCCGGATTCAGATAAGCAGGAGAATACGGATCTATATCAACAACAGAATAGCTGACTTTTATAGCATTTTTAAAGCTTTTAATTTTTCTTTCAAACGCATTATTTGCTTTAGAATATTCTTCGTTATGATTTTGAAAGGGCATGCCAATGCTTAAAAAGACTTTTAAAGGAATATTATAGCTATCGCATCTACTTAAAAAGTCAAAGAACTCATCATTGCTATAAAAAAAACTTTTATTTTTCTTCCGTACGATTTCATCATGAGACTCTATTGTTATTTCTAGAAAAGATCCCTTTTCTGAACAAAAAGTATCTTTAAATAATTTTAAAAATTCATTTTCCGGCAAACTATGCAATGTAAACCCGCAGGCTATTTTAAGTTTGTTTTTGGAAATAAAGGCAAAAAGTTCATAAAAATAATCATGCTGCCCGTATACAGGATCAAAAATTATATAAACTCCATTAAATCCAAAAGTTTTCAGCTTCTTTATAGCCTCTAAAACTTTTTCCGGGGATTGATAAATTATATGTTTCCTTCCGCTGATTTTTAATTGAGAAGAGTAGCTCCCCCCGCAATAAGAGCATTCAGCAGTACAACCCTTGACTACCAGCAGAGGAAAAAACATATAGTCTTTTCCAATAAGATTTTTTGCCATAAAAAAAGGAATATCTTTGCAATGGAAAATGTGTAAAATCCGGTCTCTATACACATCATAATCAATCAAATTATCTATTGCCGCAAAATCATATTTATTTAAGTCATCACTTGTCGAGACATAATCCAATGAATTCCTGATAATTTCATTATCTTTGCGCCATGTCAAATTCGGCACTAGGTTTTTATCCGATTGATTTTTAAAGTCAAAAAGCTTAAGTAATGGCACTTCCCCGTCACCGCGAATAATTCCATCAACAAAAGGAAATTCTTCTAATATCTCAACATCAAAAATACTCGCAGTCATACCTCCCAAAACAATATAAACATTTTTATTTATTGATTTTATTTTTCGGGCTACTTCAATCACGTCATAAGACTGGTGATTCCAATGCAGGGACAAACCAACAATTATATGTTTATTCTTGGGAATATATTTATTTAAATCTATTTTTCCTTCTTTTATATACTCTACCCCTAAATGAAGTATCCTGGAACTAATACCATTTTTGTTTAAAAAAGAAGATAGAGAAAATAATCCATAGCTTATATACATGACAAACATAAAATTTCCATATAAACTATAGAAATTATTGAGTTTGGGGGTATGTATCAGCAGACAATCGATTTGTTCTAATTTTTTCAACTTATTCTACTCCCATTTTTAGCATACAAGCGATCCATAAAACTTTTTTAATATCTATTTTCTAAAACCTGACATTAAGATATTAAAACCTGCTTTAAGCATGAACCTCATATCTGAGATTGTTCTGATTTTTTTTAGCTGTCTGAATAAATAGCTCGGTCTCATATAAAATCTTACTTCCGGAGAAAATCCGGCTTTACTTTTGACTTCTTGATAAGGAATGATTTTTGATTTTTCACTATGTTCTTTATAAAGGCTTGCCCCGGGAAAAAGCAAGCAATTATTAACACTCACATAATCCACATCTAGCTCCAACATAAACTCATAAAGATTTCTGGAATTATTCACATTATCTTTATCCATTCCGGTCATAAAAAGTCCTAGGATTTCCATCCCTGCTTCTTTAGCCCATTTTGCGGCGGATTTTGACTGTTCCACAGTAATTCCCTTTTTATTAGCATCCAAAACTTCCTGCAAATTTGTCTCAAATCCAAAAGATATTTGATAACAGCCAGCCTTTTTCATCAATAACAGCAATTCTTTATCAACTAAATCAACTCGAGTGGTCGCTCTCCATAAAATATCAAAACCATTTTTTAACATATAGTTACAAATTTCAACCACAAGATCTCTATTAGCTGTAAAGGCTTGATCCCTAAAAAATATTTCCCCAATATTATATTTATCTTTCAACTCTTCTAATTCTTTAAAGATTTCTTGTTTTGGCCGATACCTTATTTCACCTAAAGTAAACAGTCCTGATGGACAAAATAAGCATTTACTGTGCGGACACCCTCTGCTTATAGTCATTGCTGTTACAGGATTTCGCTTATTAAATACAGCATATCGGTATGAATCATTATCTATTGATTCTCTATCAGGGATAGGAAGCGTATCAATATCGATCAGAACACGATCCCCTCTTATTATTTCGCCGTCTTTTTTAAAAGCAACATTATCATAATTTCTCTGTTCTACGATATTAATCACGGCTGATTCTAATTCTCCCAAAGCAACAAAATCAGCAATATCTTCATCTAAAACCACTGCGGGATCATAGGTAACCAATGGGCCGGAAAATATAATTTTAGCCTTCGCTACGTTTTTTTTAATGATTTTAGCCAAGGCCTTATCATCTTCAATACTGAAATAAGTACTGGGGATCAAAACAAAATTCGGCTGCGCTTTAATTAAAATCTCGACAACCTTATTTGGGGAAAGATGTTTGTTGCTTGCCTCAATTATTTCAGTTTGATAGCCATTTTTTTTGAGATATGAGGACAAATACATCAGATCTAAGGGTGGGAACACTATATCAGCAGTGTTATAAGAACCACTCCAATCTCTTAAAAAATGACGATGCGGAAGAAATTTATTAGATGACCCAAAAGGATCTATAAGATAAAGTTTGGTTTCTTTCAAAATATTCTTGTTAGTACTTCCTAAATTAATTACTTTACAATATTCTCAATCGAACCTATAATATTAAAAACATAAGACTTGAAATTAATTTTAACACAATTATATACCCAAAGCAACGCTTTAAATATCTTCATTTTTATGTTTTTTTTATACAAATACAATTAATTTATAAGTAATTTATGTCAAATTCCATCAAGAAAAAACTAATATTATTAGGATTGTCCAGCATTATTAGCATAATCTGTGCTGAAATATTATTACATATTTACTCTACCCCCTATTATATGTTTAACAATAACAGCACCGAATACTTTACAAATCCCAGAAACTATCATATCCCTATCAAAACTATCAATAATTCTATAATTTATGGCTTAAATTATAATAATTCGCCAGAAGGATATCGTATCTCTCCTAAAAAAAATATATCAAGTAAGAATTCCACCACCAAAGCTATCCTCGGGCTGGGAGATTCTTTTATGTATGGGCAAGGAGTAAAATATAAAGACATTTATTTAGAAATATTAAAACAGCTTTTACAAGATAATAATATTGATGCTGACATAAAAAACTGTGCCAAAAGAGGCGATAATCTAAACGATATTGTAAAAACATATGATATAGAATCATCAAAAAATTCATTTAATCTTGTTATTTATGGATTCACTCTTAACGACTTTATGGCGGACGACCAAGACCAAATTCATGGCAATAACCTGATCGATTTCAATAATGGCGGATACAAATACTGGAAGATTAGAAAATATTCCTCAATAATTAACGCTTTTTTAAATTTCCAGGAAGAGCAGCAATTAACTAAAAATACTATTTCTACTTATATAAATTCCTTTGAGGGCGAAAATGAGAAAAAGAACTTTGAAAAACTAAAAAGTTTAAATAAAAAAATCGAAGCAAAGAATAGCAGATTAATGATTGTTTTATTTCCTCTACTCTACAAACTAGACAATTATCCATTTCAAACAATTCATAGCAAGCTTAAACAATTTTGCGAAAAAGAGAATATCGCCTTTATTGATCTTTCCCCCTTATATCGTTCATATAAAGACCGGCAATTATGGGTTAACCCAACGGACCATCATCCTAATGAAATAGCGCATCAAATTGCAGCTAAAAAAATAAACTACTTCCTTCTAAAAAATAAATTACTGAATTAAAATAAATTTTTCGATTAATTGCTTTATATATTATCTAACCACAATAGAAATACTAATATATTCCATAATTTCCTGCCATTATCTACTTTCCCTTTCAAATGAACATCCAAAAGATTAACTACATATTGCTTATTTAAAAGATCATATCCCCTTAAATTTTTCGAATTAACAATATCTTTAGCGAATATTGCCAGTTCATCCTTCAACCACTTTCCAATTGGCACACTAAAACCATGCTTACGTCGATTAATCATGTGCTTCGAGAGAGAATCTGACATCACGTTTTTTAATATACACTTGCCCTTCAAATTACGTATCTTTAAACTAAGTGGCAGTGATTGAGCAAAATTAATAATCCGATTATCCAAAAACGGAACTCTCACTTCTAATGAATGATACATACTAGCCATATCGACCCTTTGCAACATACCATCCGGTAAACAAATCGTAGTATCAAAATACATGGCTTGTTCCAGATAATTATTTGTATTTGCCTCCGAATACTTTTTTTTGAAAACCAGATACGGATCATTAAGATGATTTTTTTGTTTCATTTGGCTGTAAAAAACATTAGAATATAAATCTGATTTATCATCAATACTGAAATTTTCTCTAAAAATATAGTGCGGAATAGTTTCCTTTCTTTCAAGAGCATTTAAGACGGCCTCAAACTTAGACTTTCTATTCATCCAGGAATAAGATAACGATGAATTATTGATTATACGATCAACAATCATTTTTTTTAAAAAACTAGGGACTAAGTTAAAATTATGCATCATCGAATCAGCAAAATACTGGCTATATCCTCCAAACAATTCATCAGCACCATCACCAGAAAAAACAGTCTTTACATGCTTTGCAGAAAAAGCTGAAATAGAAAGCATATTAATAAACGAAGGTTCCCCCACAGGAATATCCAAACTTTCTGAAAAATCATCAACCAGTTTATTTAAATTTTCATTAACGACCATCTCATAATAATCAAACTGAAACCTATTAGCAATATTCCTTGAATACTCTCGTTCATCAAAAGATTCTTCCGCAAACCCAAGACTAAATGATTTAATATTTTTACCTTGTTTAGAAAGAAAATATGCTATTGTCGATGAGTCCAGGCCTCCGCTTAAAAATATTCCTGGTGAATGATCAGCATTAATCTGTGTTGCCATAACTTCATTAAATAATACTTTAAATTCATTGCTATAATCATCCAAAGTTTTCTTTTTACTGTCTTTATTTTTATACCTAAATTCCCAAAACTTTTCAATCTTTAAGCCATTATTATCACAAACCAAAAAATGTCCAGGTAAAAGCTTTCTTATTGAAGAAATCGGAGTATATTCAAGCGGAAAATAATTATACGAAAAATAATGATTGCATGCTCTAATATCTAACTCCTTAGATATTTCGTTATTTAATAATAACGACTTTAGAGTCGAAGAAAACACAATCCCCCCATTAATCTCGCTATAATACAATGGTTTAATCCCAATTCTATCCCTAACAAGTATAAGTCTATTCAAGCTACTATCAAATAAAGCTAAAGAAAACATTCCATTTAGTTTACTAATAAAATCAAGCCCAAATTCTTCATATAAATGGATTATACACTCAACATCATTATTAAAATTAAATTTATGTCCCTTACTAATCAAGGTATTTATAAAATCCTTAGAATTATATATTTCCCCATTAAATACAAGAAAAATAGTAGCATCTTCATTTCTCAAGCATAATTGTCTTTCTCCATCTACAATCGAAAGTCGCCGCATCCCTAATCCAACATTTCGATAAACCTTAATGATTTCATCATCAGGGCCTCTTCTATACAAACTTTGACAAATATCATAAATAGTTTTTTCGTTGACCCGCTTATCCGTTGAATAAAAAAATTTACCACAAATTCCACACATGACTTTTTCCTTAAATATTATTTATTAACTCTGTAATATTTTAAAAACAAATTTTGACGTTTAAAAAACTCATTAAAAATAGGCTCATAATTTTCTTCTAAGTGCTCAATCAACCATTTAGAATTTTCATTCAATGCCCAATCAGGAGCATAAAAAACCCAGATACCATCAGCTGGGGCCCCGGCAAAATTATATTTTTCAAAACTAAAATCCTCTGAAAATCGCGCAATATCATCAAACTGCAAACAAATAAATCTATTATTTTCAAATATAAAATCAGTTTCCCATTTTTTATCAAACAACATTCCTTTATCATCATCTATTCTACCCATAATATCCAAGTCGTCATTTTTTAGATAATAAAAAATACCCGCCATCATTTCAGCCGGAGCAAAAACAACAATATCATTATTTTTCAACTTATCTTTTAGAAAATAAGTTGCCTCTTTAAAACCTTCTTTAAATTGAGGATTGTAAATATTATTTAATGAACCGATCGATAGAAAGGAAACCGCAACTAAAATAATGACACAACCTTTACGAAAGCCCGCTATAAAATGAGCCAAAAGCAAATAAAACGCCGGCAATGAATAGATTACATATCTCGGCCAATAAATCGGCTGAATAAAATAAGAATATGTTAAAATTAAGATTAAAGGCAACAGCAACCATACCAACAATACATTCTTTATCTTATTTTTATTACAAAACAGCTCTGAAACAAAAATAGAAAAGTAAATAGATGTAAGCACCCATGGCATAATCATTCTCGCATAAGACAGTTTATACCCTTCCCCACCATGTACTAACTGTCGTCCGCCGCAACTAAAAACCTCAAAAAATTTAGCTATATCAAGCAATGAAACAGGAAGAAAATTAACACTAAATTTATCAGGAGTAAATAATCCCACATAATAAAACCAGGGAAACAAAACACATCCTATAGCAATTAATAGAATATTCCATTTAATATCTACCTTTCTATTATTTAAAAATAGATGGCAAATTTTTTCTGTAAAAACATAAAAAATCCCCACGGGGTGAGAGCATAAAATTAAAATATTAGTAAAGAAAATATAGAAATAATACTTTGTCTTTTTTTTAGTATGTATTTTTAGCATTAACAGGAAGGATATTAAACACAAAAAAACCAAAAGAGAAGAAACACCTTTTCCTTGACGAGAAAAATAAACATGAAAAACAGATAAGCATAAAATATAAGCAGCTACTAATCCGGTTTTTCTGTCCCATAGCATCCTTCCAATTCTATACATTAAAATAATTGAAAGAGAGCCTAACACAGCTGGAAGCAACCGAACGAAGAATTCATCCATCCCAAAAACATTCAGCCAAATCCTTGATAACAGAAGATAAACTGGCCTATAAAAATCTGTGAATTGAAAAACAGACAACAAGTCTTTTTTTGCAAAACAAACAACTTTCGCTTCATTGATCCATAGGCTTAAATCAGCAAGCTTATAAACACGGAGCATGAATCCAATTAAAACTATTATAGCCAGCTTTATTTTAGTTTTTCGCATTATTCTTTATATTCTACCTTTTATTCTTACTTTATTATAATATCCTTTTAAAATCCAAATCCATAATTCCATAACAAATTAAGTCTTATTCTATTCATGCAGGAGCAATGACAATTCGATAAATCCAATTTGCTTAATTGTTTAATTTTAAGTCTAATGGATTTTAAATCTTCTTTTAGATCAATTACTCCATTACTTTCTTTATCATTTAAAAAGGAGTGATGATTACAAGCATACATCTTGCCCTCAGGAGTAACTCTAAAAGCAATTTTTCCAGAAGCACATTGCAATTTACTTAAATCAGCGCGTTGGGCTAAAAATTTTAAAGAGCTTAGTGAATGTGATATAGCTTTAGAATATTTCTTAGACTTTTTAAGTAGAATAATATTTTTGATTGCCTGTTTATATTCAGCATTTGACAGAGAAAGATTATTTACCTCCTTGCTCCCCAGACAATTCCTGTTAAGCATTTGAAAAGAAAGCATAATATTGTTTTTTATACAGAAAGACAAAATGCTTTCTATTTTATTCATATTAATTCTATGAATAGTTGTTGTGATTTTCACCTTGATTTTTAATAATTTCGCGGACTCAAGAGCAGACAGCATATGATTAAAAGCACCTCTTCCGCGTATCTTATCGTGAATTTCTTCCAATCCATCCAGGCTTAGGTTCAACAGATCTATATTGCCACATTTTCCAAGCATCTCCGGAGAAAAAGATCCGTTAGAATTAACACAAACAAACAAATTATGTTTTTTAGCGGCAGCAATTATCTCAGGCAAATCATTTCTAAGAAAAGGCTCTCCTCCCGTAAAAATAATCCACTTTAGTCCCAACTTTACTAATTTAGCTATTCTCAACTTTATATCATCACAGGAAAGCTCGGACCTTTGATTTTCGTAAATTTTACAATAAGGACATCTGTAGTTGCATTTATAAGTTAATGGCCAATTTACAAAAATTGGCCTGAAATTATTAAAAATTCTAGCACCTAAAATATTAAAGAAAATGTCTGCCTTTTGGGTACTTTTCACAATAGGATTCAGCATTATTCATATCCTTCTTCATTGAGTTACATGATCTTGAGACATTGTTTCTTGGTTAATTTTTTTCAAAATAAAACAATCTATTGCAATAAACGATTCAACCGAAGTTTGATTATCATCTTCCCAGCAAGACAAACGAGAACCAATCCAAAATTTAACACTTAATATTCCCTTGGATAGCTGCCAATAAGGATTGCCACTAATACAGCGATATTCCCAACGTCCCTGGCCTGGATCAAGATACCACCTTGGCTCAGAAAAAACATTTGCCTCAAATCGCTTTCCCTTGATATCCTTGGCTTTAAAAAAAACAAAGGGAGTAAACTCTTGCCAGCAATGGTAAAGACTGATATATAATTGATAATACCCATCTTCAGGCACTATTAGATCTATTTGCGCAATCTTGCCTGAAACGTTTGTAGATATTACTTTTTTTCCTTCTATTGTCTGTTTGTCCCAGTTTCCGCTACAATTTTCAACCGGAAAATTATAAGAGTCCTGTTCTGCCTTTAACGCTTTACCGCTGAAAAGTACCAAAACAAAGCCGCAAATTATTATAATTTTAAAAATTCTTTTAAACATAGTTTGGCAACTCCGGATATGCATTATTCATCGGCATTTGCCATGACATTGCCAGATCGCTTAGTTTCTCTCCGCGGAGTTCTATCCGGGACTGTCTCAATTGCCCAAGTCCCTGCTGATGAGCAAGGCGTAAGTGTTTTATATACCAAGGAACACCCAAATCATTATCTTTGGGCTGAGGCATCCAACCTTTGGTTATTAAACGAGTTGCTGTCGCATCAGTAGCTACTGGATCATACCCAGCAATAACCAGGCAACCATTGATTCTTTGGATTAAATCCACTGATTTACCGCCAAATGATCTAACCACTCCTTCACCTTCCATTCCATAAGCACCGCTAATAACCGTCAGGGCCGGCTTTATTCCTTTATTAATATCGACAATCACCTGATTTATTCCGGCATCATGCAATTTAGCTCTCGGCTCTCCATAGATAACAGAAGGCATGATTCCCATAAAATTTTTCATTCCAAAGGTAACTGCCATCGGCCAATGATGAGTCTTAAGCACTGCTATGGATATAACCACATCCGCTTTTTTAACAATATCCGGGATTGCCAGCCAATCAAGCTTGCTTTGAGATGGAACATAAATAAATGATTTTGTATATTCGCGCAAATTAACCAGAGAAACCTTATCTCCGTATTTTTTATTGATACGCTCAATTAACTTTTTTACTTGAGCACCTTCAACATTCTTTTTACCCTGCCAGATAATATTAAGCGGCCGCTCAAACCATTCCCCAATAATCACATGTTTCGCGCCGGCATTAACACACTCGCGGGCAACGGAAGCAACAACTTCCGGATGCGGAATTTCACCAGCGGTAACCGGATCATGACCCATCAAGCCTCCGGCAATATAATTTGGTTTAATAAAAACCATTTGCCCTGGCTTAACAACTTTTCCAATTCCGCCAATTATCGCCAAAGCTTGTTCCGTTGCTTTTCTAATATCATTATCCTTAATTACACCGACGATGCTTGGAGTAATTATTTTTTCTTTAGCATAAATATATTCAGGAAAAAGAGACTGCGCCGCCACTACTGCGCCCCAGCTTATGCTATTTTTAATAAACTCTCTGCGGGTAATTTTTTTCATGAAAATCCGTCTGGTTTATAGCGTTTTTTTCTTAGTTCCGGCAAATAATCATGTATTTCTTTAAGAGCCTTAATCGTATTTTTATTAAATAGCAACATGTATATAAATCGGGGTAATTCGTAAATAAATAAACCACTTATCAGCATAAAAACATGCCGCCAATCAGCGTTTTTAATCAGCATAAAGTATCGATTGCGAAAAGAAAGATATTGTTTGAATTTATTAATATAGGCTGAACTCTCCCGGTAATGATAGGCAATCGCATCCGGCACATACATTGCCTTCCATCCGCGAATCCGCGCTCGCCAGGCTAAATCAAAATCTTCGACTAAAAAGAAAAACTTTTCATCAAAAAACTCATCCTGATAACGAATTTGAGCAAGTAGTTCTTTTTTATAAACAGCAGCCGCGGCACAGGGCCCAAAGATCTCTCTTGGCTTATCAAATTTATTACTATCAGCCTTATTTTCTTGAATATTATACAAACGCATCAGCAAAGATAAGCGCAAGCCAAGCCCATCTATTGTCTTTCGATCAAATCGTAGCAACTTGCCCTGAACCATACCAATCTGCTTATTAGTTTCAAGGCAACCAATTAAACTTTTCAAATATCCTTTTCCCAAAATTACATCGCTATTTAAGGTAAAAATATACTTTCCTTGCGCTTTTAGAATCGCTTGATTATTCGCCAAGCAAAATCCAGTATTGGTTTGATTCTTAATCAAAATTATCCGATTAGTAAAACCTTCTAATATTTGTAATGTATTGTCTGATGATCCATTATCAATAACAATTATCTCCATATCATCTATTTGCTGCGAAAATACTGATTCCAGACAATCATTAATAAATCTTTGGGAATTCCAGGTAACGATAATTACGCTTAAACGCATTGATTATCCTTAAATTAGGTATTAATTAAATTATAGCCTATTCAAAACAGCCCCAGGGTTTAAATTCCACAGCATTGATGCTTCGACTCTGTCTGCGCAGCCACAACTACATCTTTGTTTCGAAAATTTTATTTTTTCTAAAATTTGTTTTACTTGCTCATAAGTTTTATTTTTCAGGGCAATCCTAAAATGATTTGCCGCTATTCCGGATTCTCCGCAAGTAATTAAAAAACCATCAGGAGTAACTCGAAAAGTAATTTTCCCAGAAGCACAAGCCATCAGAGGTAATTTTGGTAAGGAACGAAAATATTTTAAAGCCGGCAATGGATTGGCGATTATATTTTTATACTTACCCTTTTTTTTGTATTCGCAAAGTTGTTTTATAACTTTAATTAATTTATGATTTTCCGGCAAAAGCGGATTCTTTTCAACTGATCCCAGACAATAATCAGTAAGTATTTGAAATTTAACTTTAGCTTGCAGATTTGCACCCGAATCTAAGATATAATCTATATTTTCAAGATTAAGCTTATTGAGCGTAGTTGTAAATCTTAACTTTATTTTATGTTGCTTAGCAAGTTCAGCGCTTTCCATTACCTGCTCAAAACTACCTGTCCCGCGGATCGCATTATGCGTCTGTTTATTGCCTTCCAAACTAATATTCAAGCAGTCGACTAAACCTAATTGTCCGATAAAATCTCTAATTCTAGATCCGTTTGAATTTACATAAACAATCATTCTTTTTTGTTTAGCATAATTAATTATTTCAATTATATCTTTCCGTAAAAACGGTTCTCCGCCAGTAAAAATCAGCATTTTCGTGCCGAGTCTTTTGAAATTATCAATTAATAACTTCACTTCTGCAGTATTGAGTTCAACAGTTTTCTTGATTGGCAAAAGACAATATTTACATTGCTTATTGCATTGATAGGTCAGTGCCCACCCGACAATAACCGGGATACTCTGTTTCAGCAGTTTTGCCTTGGCAATCATTAATCCAATATATATTTTTTCTTTTAATCTCATATTTTATTTCTGGTTAAGGGCTAAAGCCTCTCTCTCTCCTAGCTAGTCAAAGAATCTTCCAGTTTTTTTCGCGCTTTAGCAATATCATTTCGGCTATTTTCATTAAAAGCATAGAATTTTTTATCGTCTTTTGATCGATCTTCCTGGGTAAATATCATTTCAAACAGAGCGAACAGCTTACGTTTAAATTCTTTAAAAGACTTTAATTCAAGTAAAGCCTTTATTAGGAATTTCGGTCTAACATAATACGACAAGTAAGCCTGTTTAGCTAATTTATCAATCTGTTCATTGGTTAAACTCGTCCAAGGCCGCTCTAGCTGACGGTCAACTTCTTTGCCCAATATCCAATCTTTCCAATAATCCTTTTTGGTCTTAGCCACAAGCTCTTGCCAAAGAGAGGTCAGCGGTTTTGCCAGACACTTAGAAAACTGCACATAGTCCAGATCCAAACTCTTAGCGAATTTAACTGTTTCTTTAATTGTCTCTTCCGTATCATTCGGCGCGCCGATCAAAAAAAACCCTAAAGTTTTTATTCCGATTTTCTTGCACCAGCTGATTGTCTCCACAACTTGAGCCAGTGTCTGCTTCTTATTGACAATATCTAAAATTTCCTGTGAACCAGACTCTATGCCGAAATATATTCTCCGGCAACCTGTTTTATACATAATCGCCAGAAGTTCAGGGTCAACCGTATCGATCCGGGAACGACAGGCCCAGATAATATCAATATTTTTTTGTTTTAATAAAGCGCAGATATCGAGCACTCGTTTTCGATTGCCGGTAAACTCATAGTCGAAAATATCTATTTCCTTTATCCCATATTTATCATAACACTCCTCTATCTCCTGAACAACATTTTCTGCCGAACGAGGATTAAACGGGCTCTTTCCAGCTTCACAAAAGTTACATTTAAATGGACAGCCCAAAGAGGTAACCATTACGCTAAAATTCCGCCTTTCAGTGGGGAACTCAGCATACAACTCATTTGGCAATAAATGTCTTGCCGGTTTGGGAAACAAATCAAAATCAATAGCTTGCGGATGATCAGTTTTAATTATTTTCCCGTCTTTTTTGTAAACCAGCCCGGGAACATTGGCAAAATTATTGGTTTTGTTCTGTATTTCTTTTAACAGTGCAGGCACTGTATAGTAAGCATGTTCAATAATCCCAAAATCAATTTCCAGATGAGAAATTGATTCTTCAGGATAAACCCGCAAATTATAACCGCCTACCATTACAGGCACATTTATCTGTTTTTTAAGGAATTTTATCCATTCTAAGGTATCAGGAAACATATACGTAGTCATCATAAAACCCATAATATCGGGTTTAAATATTTGCAATAAGCGCAGAGTCTCTTGCTGTGACAACTGCAATGTCCTGGCATCAATGATAATCACTTCATGTCCTGCTTGCTCAGCTATTGCCGCTACCCAAGCCAAGCTCAAAGGAGGAAATAAACCGAAATATTTCTGACCAATACGCACATTCTCTTCATGCACCTTATATTTAAAAGGATTAAAAACTAAAGCCAGTTTCATTAGTTCCTCTCTTTATCTTTCCTTGAAATTTACAATTTATTTAGGTTATTTGATTGTTAATAAATCTTAAATGTACTCTTTCGAAGATACAATCGATACCGCTACATCATCGATTAAAACATCCGGCAAAGGACTTCCCTGCGCGCGGTTAATTACAAACAATACAGAAATAGCTCTTACTTTTTCCGGTATATCTATGTCTATTTTTAATTGTTTCCATATCCGAGTTCTCTCTCCGGATATTTTTGCCAGATTTATCCATTCGCCTTTTTGAGCCAAACCAATGATTGTAAAGTCAATCACGCTACCTTTATACCAACAAGATGCCTCGATTTTTGAACTAGGCTCGACCCCGAGCCAATGTTCGGTTTCTTTAAAATCATAAGGATTACCAATAATATACTGCTCCATATTTTTAGTATAATGCAATCGATTAGTCGGATAGAGTGATCTAATCCTCAGACTATATGGGGCTGAATGAACATCATCTTCCTCTAGACTTACTTTACTTTTTGAATCTTTAAATGTCTGCCCGCCATCGGAAGTAACCCAATGTCTTAATTTTTCAGAAAAATCGCCATTTTTTAAAACATTACCCTTTGACCAATCAACTCTCTCGATTTTAGAGTTAATACCACTTTGGCTATTATATATCGGTGATTTTAAAAAAACAGCAAAAAAACAATAAATAATCCAAAACAAAGTAAATATACTAATCGCGATAATCAATAGCCAGTGCAAAATTTTCACTTCATTTGTTTCATTACTGGTTTCTTTACTATCCTGAGGTTTTTCTTCCTCAAAAAACAGCTTTAGGATTTTTTTAGCACTAATCTTTTTCATTCCCTACCCCTAAATTTTTATTCTAAGCTTAAGCCTGCGCTTATAAAGTCTGACTATTCCTAATTATGCTAAAAGCAGTTAATTGATTTTTAGTCTATCTTAGCGCCTCCGACTAAAGGATTCTCCAGTAAAATCGCCACAATATTATCATTTTTTAACTTTATGCTGGAGACTAAAGTTAAATTATATTGGCTGATTTTTTTTAACAATTCCCGCGGATCTTTATCAACAATTAGTATATATTCTGACTGCGCTATTGCTCTATCAATATTTATACTGAGAAATTCATCAGGTGAAATCGTAAGTTCGCTATTACTAAAATTATTATGCGCCAAAAAATACTTGAACAATTTTACCAAATAATCAAAGTTAGGTGAAGAATCGGTATACAGGTAAAGAACATGGATTTTTTCTTTGGCTACCACCTTATCTTCCATAGTTTTAAGCATATCTTTTATTGAATGAACTTTTTGATTATATTCAGCGTCAGCATAGTTCCCCCAAAAAGAAGTTAGCGTGAACATTAATGCGCCTCCAATCAAAAAATAATAAAGAGCATTTCTCTTCGCCCTTTGCTCCTTGATATTATTAAAAGCCAATGCACTCATTAAAGCTAGTGCCGGTAAGACTGGGATCATATAACGCGAGCGAGTTATTCCAGCAGCAAAAGACAAAATAAGTATTGGACCTAATAACCAAAATATTAGAAATTTTTTAAATCTAAATCTGCCCTTTAAAAAATCAATTAAGTACCTGCCCTGCAAAAAGAATTTAGTAAAAAGAATGTATTCCATAAGAGCAGTAAAAGAAACTGCAATATATGTAGATAATCCCGATATTTGAGCTTCCTTTGTAATTGCAATACAATAAAGGTTATACATCCTATTCAAGTCAAGGGAAGTCAATACCCAATATAAAAACAAAGCTAAGAATATACAAAAGGAAACAACAATATTGATTAATACAGTTTTAAATCCTGATTTAGAAGATCGAGCTGCCGCCAGTGCATTCCAAATATAAACCAATAGAGGCGGTAAAATATAAATAAACGCTGTCCACTTAATCAACATGCTTAGCCCAAAAGCAAGCCCAAATAAAAAACTGCGCTTGAAGTTAGTAAAATTATCCGTGCATATTAAAAAGTATAAACTCAAGCAAACAAATGCTCCTACGGCAAACTCCATCGAATAATATCTTGAATAAATCGAGATATCGTAATTAAAAATAAACAATATATACACAGCCAGCAATGCCACACTATTATTTTTTATAATTTTTCTCGCCAAAAGAAAAAAGGAACTCAAAAAAATGGCTAAATATATAAAATTCGCGTAAACACAAGTTATATAGCTAAACCGCCCAGCAATAACACATAAAAAACTCGATACAAGGAAATAAATAGGCGGATATATGTAAGGTGAAGGGGAAAATTGTCTTTGAGATAATATTTCATAAAAATGAGAACAAACACCCATTTTTATAGCTTCCTGATAAAGAAGAAAATCTCCTTTAACATTCAGAATAATAATATCTGTAATTATATATAATAGAAAAATCCCGATTAAACTGATAAATATGTAATGTTTTTTTAAAAAATTCATAAATAATCCCTAAATCACAACAAGAAATAACTGTACAATATTACTTCATTAGCTATTAAAAAATGTTTCCGTTTTTTCTCTATCGTCCTAGCGCAGCGATCGTCTCTCATCCTTCTGTTTTCTGTCAACCTATTTCAGGATATCACACTTTCCCTAACCGCTAATCGCTATACGCTATCCGCTGCTTTTGTGTCATTTTAAGTTTAAAAATTTTATTTCCAATAAAAATCTTCTAAAGGCTTTTCTAATAAATCCCCACAATCCGTAACGCCTGAGAATTGCTAGTGTCCATTTTAAAAGATTATGTTCTCTAATTTTCTTCATCAGATATAAATGATCACGGACAAGCAAAGCTTGCTGTTTAATATTTTCTATTTGCTTATGATTGTAGTTTGGATAGCTTACCATGGCAAAATTACCCCCATCATAATCAGAAAAATCAGATTGCGCACGCAATAAATTATTCTCTTTGGCTGTTTGATAAAAAGGGGTTCCCGGCTGAGGAGTACAAATAGAAAGCTGTAATCCATCTAAAAGATCCTGTTTTATCAATGTTTCCATAAACCTAATGGTTTTAATATCTTCAGAATAATCCGAGCCAAAAGCGCCAAAAGTAAATGTTCCGTATGTGGTTAAGCAGATCTTCTTAGCGGTTAATAATATATTCTGAATATGGTTTAAATCCATTGGCTTATTTATCGCCTGCATAACTTTTTCACTTGCCGTCTCGATCCCAATTCTTATTTTATAATATCCGGCATTTTTCATTGCCCGCAGCACTTGTTCATCTAAGAAGCGCACATCACACATTGCCTCATAATGCAAATTATTCAGCCCGGCGGCTATAATCCCCTTGCTTAATTCTAAAATAAATTCCCGATTGCCATTGTGCACTTCTTCATCAAAGAAAACTCCCTCCATTTGCGGATATTTTTCTTTCAGATAGGCGATCTCTTTAACAATATCATCAATATTACGCTTACGCCAATTCGAACAATTATAATAAACATGCCTGGCTACACAGAAATTACATGAACCCGGACAACCGCGAGACGCGTACATTTGAATTTCCTTAAATTCAGAACTGGGTTCTCCGGGGCATGCATAATCTATCCGACTGACATCATCATCTTCTGGCCAAGGCAAGGAATTTATCTCAAGTAAGTCTCTTCGCTTATTAGGATAAAGCCCTAATATCTGTGCTTGATCAGAGTTCTGAATCAATTCAAGAACCGTGAACTCATATTCACCAATACAGACATTATCCACCCCCTGGTCAATAAGCTGCTGGGGAAAAGCACTTGCATGCTGCCCAACAAAAATAACTCGACTTAAGCATGATTTTTTAATCTCTAGAGCCAACTCTAAATTTTCATCAATCATTCGCGTAGCGCTTTCGATTATCAAAATATCCGGATTTAGATTTTTGATCAACGCAGAGTAATCTTTTTTATTAAGCTTCATCAAACATCCATCAATAAGCTTTACTTCATGATTAGTTTCTCTTTTGAGTAAACTAGACAGATAGGCAAGTTCCCAAGGATAATAAGCAAACCAGTGCGATTTCTCTTTAACGCCTTCAGACCATCGGCTTGGTGAATGAATTATATAATGTCCGTTTTTATCAATTCCAATTGAATTAGCAATAACTACTTTCATATTCCCCTAACTGAGGTTAACAAATCATTTGAGATTTTTTCCAAAGAGTATTTTTCCAATACTGTTTTTCTCGCTTTTTTACCCATAGTCTGTCTAAGTTTCTTATCTTTGATCAGAATTTGCAATTTTTCAACAAAATCATCCTGGGTTATTGCCAACATTCCATTTTGGCCATCGATAATAACCCTTTGCGCCTCTCCCAAACAACTGGCAATAAAAGGTTTTTCCATGGACATATACTCAAACATCCGCGTAGGACTTTTCGCTAGGTTGAATTTAGTATTTTGAGTCAAAGGCATAACCCCAATATCTATATTATCAAGATATCCAGGAATTTGTTCTGGCGCTATCCACCCATTGATTTTAATCAAATTGCTGTTTACTTGGGCAATGTATTGTTTTACTTCCTGATCATAAATCCCCGCACCGATAATTTCCAATTTAATCCCCGAGTTTTTCTGGCTTAGAATCATAAAACAATCAATTAAAAAACATAGATTTTCCACATTATCCCGGCGATGGATAGTCCCAATCCAGGACAAAACAAGGTCAGTTTTTTCAATCATCAGCTTTTTGGGCTTAAATATCTCTGTATCCACTCCTGTGGGCAGATAAATTGAATTCTTATTATACCGGGATAAAAAATTTACTAAAAATTTGCTTGCGCCAATACACAAACAACTCCTCCTGGCAATAAAACTCATTGCCACATATGCTATGGATTTAGGAATTTTATTAAAATGATATTCTATATTTTCCCTTGCTTCCCAATCATCTAAATCCAAAATAAGCTTTCTTTTAAATAGCAAGTTTAGTAATAACGGCGCAAGCGAGTGATAATTACAACGCTGTAAAACTAAAACAGTATCTTTTGATTTAAGATATTTAAACGCCTTTAAGTTATATAAAAGTTTATCTAGTCTAGACATTTGCCCTTCTTCTTTACCGCTTTTTGCCCCTAAATTATCCGCAAAAGAAAATATCTCTGTTTCAATCCCTGCTTTATTTAGATACCGGGCAAACCCGTAACAGCGAACTCTCACTGCTGGCATTTCTTTACTTTCTCGAGTAATAAATATTATTTTCATATTATAGTTCAGCTTTTAGCGTATAGCGATTAGCGTTTAGTTTCTACCTTTTTCTAATTCCTAATTCCTGTAAACTTTATAAACTTTCAACTTTATTAATTTTACAAACTGTTTTAGTTTTGATAACCACTTTATCGAAGGCTGTCAGGAATCAATCATTTTGGCTCATTCTCGTCCCGCATCGTGCGGGACTCCGAGGATGAATCTCTGATTTTGCCAGTCCTACCAAAATCAGGCTTCAAACCCGCCTAAATAATTATTCCTGCCCTTTATAGTTTATCGCTTTTAGCTTGCAACCTTGTGTCCGCTACTTTTTCGTCTTTTCATCCTTGAGCCCTAGTGTCTTTGTGTCCTGCTGCCTTCTTTATTTTTCATAAATATTAAATATTCTTTAAGCTTATCTTTACTCTCCCATTGCTCTAAATCCATATATTCCACCTCTGATACCGGGAGTATAAGATACTGTTTTTTATCCATATGCGCAATATTCTGCAAATTATTATCTTCCAAAAAACTAAAATTTTTCTGCGGCAATTTGCTTTGCATAACAATCGCGCTATGATAACCTTTATCTTGTTTTTGGAGATAAATCAAAGAATTAGCATCTGCATTTTCCTGAAGCCACCAGCTTACTTCCGTGACTGATTGAGGAATCTTTGGTCTTTGAAAAAATCCAGTTACTAATGAAACACTACATATAATACTTACTATAATCAATCCGTATACTTTATGGTTTAATCTTAACTTTCTTAAAACAAAGAATAAACCAAAAATTAAATAAGGAATAAGCAATGCCCAAATAAATAAGATTCCCTGGTCTACAATCAATATCTCTTTGCGAAAAACATGCACACTGAGGATTAATATTGTTGCAGTTATGCAAAAAATATAGGGATATCGCTCTTTTTTATTTGGAGCAAAAATCACTCCAATAAAGCTAAGACAAAATATTATTGATCCTGGCTTTAAAAATAAATCGCTTAATATTCCCTGCATACTTCTTCCTGCTAGAAATAAAAAAGTATACACACTATCAGGATTATGAAAATTCTTATACCATAACCAGGCTTGCCCATAATTGTTCTCAATTACCTGAGTCCATATCAATGGCAATAAACAAGCTATGCTCAAAAATAAAATCCCATTAAAAAGATTTTGTTTTAGAGTTTTATGTTTCTTTAAAAAAATAGATGAAAATAAAACTGGAACTAGTATCCATCCTAGATAACTATAACCGCAGGCAATCAGACAGAATATTGCCGATATAAGATATTTATCAATAAATAACATCCATAAACAAAAAAATAAAAAACCAATACATATGGCATCAGGCATACTAATAATGCTTACAATAATATGCATATAATAACTATATAAAAGCAATCCGGAAAACAATGCAATTTTACTATTAAATACTTTTTTTACTAAATAATAATAAGGAATCAATGAAAGACTAGAAATAAGGGCAACTAAAAATCTGGGGCTTAGAATCTGTTCAGAGCCTAATTTCACTGCCCCAGCGATACTATACAAGAAAAATGGCAACTGCTGATAATATACATTATTAAGCAAAGCCTGATCAGTTAAAACATGCAAAGAAGTCATAATATTCAGCATCGGTGCCTGCCCAAAGATATTATCTGAACTTATTAAAAAGGCAAACCTTATTAAAAAAGCATCAATAAATAAACATATTGCGACAATTAAATGATTCTTTAATAAAATACTGTAAATAGGATTAAGTTCTAGTTTTCGGCTCATAATATTTCCCGATTAATGCTGCGATTTTAATCATATGTTTACTGTTTAGTGGATGATATATAGGCAAATATAGATTACCCTGCTCAAGAGCCAAACTATTCGGACAATCAGCGGCAAATGGTTCAAATTCTCTAATATAAGCGCATGCCTGCACAAATCCGGGGCTTATATCTATTCCCTTATCAAATAAGAAATCAATCAGACCTTGGCGGTTTTTAACCATAATTACATAGTTTAAATAAATACACTTAATCCCTGTTTGAGATTTACAGATTACAATATCTTTGACTGTTGATAACTTTTCATTTAAAACCAATGCATTATTAATTTTATCCTGATTTAATTTATCCAATTTTTTAAGCTGTAATAAACCTAATCCTGCTTGTGCTGGTGAAAACAATCTATCAATTTTTTTTAATTTACTTCTGCTCAATAATTTAACTTTGAGCTTTTTATCTATACTTTTATGCTTCTGTACTCCCATTAATTTTAAAACAGGATAAACCAATAAAGGAAATATAGGCGGTTTTGTAACAGAAGCAAGGATCATTGCCTTAAAAAATCTTTTCATCAGTTCTATTTTAGAAATTGGCTTAAAGTGACTGCTTATTTTTTTTATTTCATCAGCAAGTTTTAAATCATTAGTAACCAGCATTGATCCGCCTAATGTATTAATATTTTTAAACATATTAAAGCTAAAATAAGCAATCTTACCAAAGCAGCCTATTTTTTTATCTTTATACTCTGCCCCGCATGCCTGAGCAGCATCTTCAATCACCGCAATACCATGCTTATCAGCCAGCATAATTATAGAATCTATATCACATGGATTGCCATGCATATGTGTCATTAAAATAAATTTTGTGCTTTTAGTAATTTCTTGTTCAATTAATTCAGGAATCATATTACCATCGCACAAACTTATATCAATAAAAACAGGCTTAAGCCCTTGAGCTATAATAACATCAATTACCTCTGTCACTGTATAACTAGGCACAATAATCTGATCATCAGCTTTAGCTCCTAAAGCCTGCAATGCCAAACTCAATGCTGTCTTTGCACAAGAAACAGCAATAGCATGATCAATATTAATATAGTCGGCAAACTGATTTTGAAAATCCAAAATTAGACCATTACCTGCCTTACGGCTTATAGCCAAATTCCCCAGGAAATTTATCATCATTGGGCTTGTAAAATTAATCGTTCCCCTGCAGATTTTATTTATCATTTTTAACTTTCTTAATATCATAAATATAATACGGTGCATTTTTATGTTTAAGTGTAAATAAAAAATTCCGTCTTTGCTGTGGAATATTTTCAATATTTAGTTTTAAAATACCAGCTAAATCACCATAAGGTGAATACACTAATGTTTCTATATTATTGTTTTCAATCATTTTAAAAAACTTTTCTTGATCAATTACATAATCATTATTCTCATCTATCATTACAGGCATTAAGCTAAAATAGATCGGATCAATTCTACTTAAAACCTTTATCGGTTCTCTAAACTTTTCATCTCCACAATGGTCGATCATAATATTTGATCCCAAATTTCGATTTTCTTTCAAATAAAAAGCTGTATTTTTAGCGAATTCCGGAGCAAACAATGAACTTCCTAAAACTTGACTTCCAATAGGGATAATCATTGTCCACAATAGAATTAATACAGTCCATCGGGGAATTCTCGAATCGATTTTCTCAATTACTTTCATAAAACAATATACACTAAACGGTATCAGCATAAGCCCTAAGGTTATCCCATAACGCGGTTGCAAATAAAGCATTTCTCTCAAAGTATTAATCACGAAAATTGCAAATAATACTATAAACAAACCTCCCAAGACATTGGCCTGGCGATTTAATTGAGCATAAATAAGTCCTAGCCAACCAAAAACAAAAACAGCTATTCCTAATGTGGAAATCATCGCCTTTGGCCAAAATAAAAACTTATAAATAAAATCTATATTAAATCCATTGTCTCTGATCCAATTAATCTGCTGAGGCACTATAAAGTTATTACTTGCTAAGAATTCGATAGGACTACCAAAAGCTAAATAATTTACTAACATCCAGGCCAACGGAAATAATAAAGCAAAAGATATAAAGCCCATTATATTTATCTTGCTCTTTCTCAGAAAAAAAAGATAAAATGGAATAAGCAGCAATCCCTCGTAACGACACATACTGGCAAACCCAACACTCAGACCAAACAGATACAATAAAGATAAATTACTTTTCCGTTTGAACTGTTCATAAAGATAAAGACTAAGGAATAAAAAGAAATGGAACATTGTCTCTGATGTCCCGATAATACTATATACAATATGCGCTGAATATAAGCTAATAGCTAAAATAGAAAAAAGTGCGATTTGCTTATTAAACACTTGTTTTAAATATAAATAAGAAATTAATATTGTCATCATTCCAAAGCCAAGACTGATAATTCTAGAAATGGCAAAAAAAGACCCAAATAGTTTTATCCCGATTATGACAAACAGGATATGACCCGGCGGATGTACTGGCACCCATAATTTAAGATTTAAAGGGTCATTTAAAATCATTTGCGCTTCCAGTATCCTCCCATTTGATATCCCATGGAAATCAACAGTATGAAGCAAAATCCCCATACGAATAATAAAAGCCAATAATAAAATTAATCCGACTAATAAATATTCCTTATGCTTAGATAATATTGAATTTAATGTCTGATCTGAATTATTATTCAACTTCATATACTTTACAGTCCCCTGCCTTAAACACTTGTTTTAGATTTTGCATTTTTCTTTTAGATATTAAAACTACATATTTCAAACGTTTTCGCCCCAAAGGGTCCATCAATTCCAGATGCCGAAAAAAATGGTTTTTACCAATAAACCTATCAATATCTGTATTTATTTCTAATTTTAAAGGATCTTTATAATTATCCTCTTCGGAATCAATATAAACAGCATTATCACCTTCAAGATTATCATGCAAGAACGCCCCGGTATAAACCAGCCAATCCGGAGTCTTCGGAATACATACAGCGGTCAAATAAGTTCCTCTTAGCAAAACATAAATTATCAAAATTAATAAAACCACTGCTCTTCTTTTGGAATTTACTTTTCTTAATATCTCCACAAAAGCCAAAGAAAAAAAAGGAATAAAAAGAATCGCTAAACTAAGCCCGTAACGCGGCTGCATGGCTAATTCCTCCTTCAGTGTTTTAAACATAAAAAAAATAATTATCATTAAAAATAGAAACAATATTCTTTTATTCTTTTTATATCCAATTTTCATCAAACCAAACAAACCGATTAAAAATATGGGCCATCCGAAATAAGCTAATAATTGACTTGGCCAATAAAATAATTTTCTAAAAAATGTAATATTCTCTCCTAAACTGCGAAGGTATTCAAATTCAGTGTGCACAATCGAATCACTCGCCGAAAGAAAGAGCAAAAAACTTCCGGAATATTGATAATTAAAAAACATCCACAATAAAGGTAATATTGAGGCAATACCAATAAACATAAATATTTTTTTATACTGTTTAATCAGGAATAAACTTACAAATAATATAAAAAGCCCTCCTTCAAACCTACACATACTAGCCATACTAATGAATATAGCGGAATAAATTAGATATCTATCTTTTTGATTAGTTAAATACTGTTCCATAAAAAAAAGTCCACAGCAGAGCAAGAATAAAAAACTAGCCTCAGCTGTTGAGAGTACACTATGAACAATATGCAAAGGAAAAAATGCAATCATAAAGCTGCTGAGCAATGCAATTTTCTGATCAAAAGCATTTTTAATAAAATTATAGTAAACCACAATAAAACCCACTCCGGCAAACAAACTAATTAATCGCGGAGCAAAAATAGGGTCATTAAACAGTTTACAAACAAAAGCAATAAGATAAAGATGTATGGGGCCATGCGCCGGAATAATCCAGGATTCAAGATAATTAGGATGTTTAATTAAACTCTGAGCACAAACAACTTTTCCCGCAGCAATACCATGAAAATTGTCTGAATTAAGAAGAACAAATAAGCGAATAAAAGTGCCTAAAAATAATATAGCATAAAAAATAAATTTGATTATTTGATTCTGGTTAAGATATTTTGAATTATATTTAATCATTTTTAGGCCTCAGCAGTAAAGCAGTATAAGCAAAAATTTTCTCAGTAAAACCATATTTTTCTTCAATATTAAATTCATCTACAAACAATGCCTCAAAGTCACTAGCCTTACGCACATACCTGCCCCTATCAAAAAATCTTAATAAGTATCCAATAATATTCGATTTTGATTGTGGAAAAACTCCATCAACCATAATCGCTCTGCCATTTGCTTTTAATGTCCTTTTGATCTGAATAATAAGCTGCTTTGCCTGCTCATCGCTAAGATGATGAAAAAAACTTACAGAAATAACATAATCAAATGACTTATTGGCAAACGGCAAACCTTGACAAACATCATATAATTTATAATTTCCATTATTATTTTTAGTGTTTTTTTCTGTGATTTTAGGATTATTATCCAAACCAAAATAAGCTTTTGGCTTAAATCCCCAGAAATTACCCTTTAAACCGCATCCTATATCTAAAACGTATGAATCATCTTTTAGTTTAATATTTTTTAATGCAAACTTCTTTATAATATCATAACATTTGTCTAAAATAATTCTCATAATTTACAACACCTCATGCATCCAGGTAAAATTTCCTTGTTTAAGATTTTAGTGAATTTTTTGCGCTTCTCCTCCTGCCAAACACGAGAAAGATCATCTGTTTTAATATTGCCTAATTTATAATTAGAAAAAAACTGACAAGGAATAATATCTCCATTTGGTCTTATAAATACTGAATGCCTAACAAACATACACTTTCGATTAAACTTAAACCCCTGTTCAAACCATCTTGATCGTTCATGATCAGTCATATAAGGCTTAAATATCACAAAACTACCATACTTTTGTTTTAAACGTAAAACCTCTTTTTGCATATCAGGACCAATTTTTGGACAATTGATATCTTTAATATAAGTAGTCATTTCAGCTTGTTTTTCTTTTAAAACACCTACACACCCTGCTAAATGTTGCGCATATTCCAGCTCAGAAAGAAAAATAAGATTCTCAAACCTTACCCTATTTACACCCAATTCTTTTCCCAGCACTACTATTTTTTCCAGATCTAAATAATTATCTTGAGTTATAACTGCATTAAGCAGTATATCTGTTTTCTTTTTATGTTTAACTGCAAGTTTAATTGCTTTATATAAAGCTACAAATGCCCCCTTTTTCCCTGTTTTAGCATCATGACTTATCTCATCGCCATGTACTGAGAAAATTATTATTTCAGGCGCAAAATCAAATAATCTTTTTATATTATGCTCATCAAGCATTGTTCCATTTGTAACAATGCCGTACTTTAAACCATTTTTTTTAGTTGCAGCAAGAATTTCAAAAATATCTTTCCGAATAAAAGGCTCTCCTCCCCCAAAAAAAATAGCTGGTTTATATCTGGAAATTTTTTTAATAAATCCCACAATCTCCTTAGCCGAGAGCTGCTGGCTATTATCAAGCATTCCATGAGCAGAGCAAATACTACAATTTAGATTACACTTATTAGTTATCAAAAAATTTACTGTAGCCGGAAAATATCTCACCCCAGACATAACTTGTCTAAAGGAAAAAAGTTTACGAAAAGAAATTAAATTATTTAATTGTGAACACATACTGCGCAGCATTTATTTATTCCTTTTGTAAATATATATTTTTTCCTGCTTATTTGGCTTGTCAAAAATTATCATATCGGGTTTTGCAAACTTACCAACAAAATTAATAAGCCTTATTATATCAGCCTGTTTAATTTGCAATAGATTCATTTGTTTATCATTTATTTCACAGATTAACTGATTAAAGCTTTGTTCTGTTATCCATGATTCTTCGGAGTGCGTAATAAAAAACATTATATCAAAGTCATCCAAAACATGAAAAAATATGTCCGGAGAAAAATAAAACTCAACTATTTGTGCGTTTTTTTTAGGATTAATACCCACAGACCTAATGAAATATGATGGAAAAATTAAAGTATTAGGATCTGTATCATAAAAAATTCCAATTTTTGAATTACTAAAGGCAATATCTTCTAAAAGTTTATCTGGTGTTTTAATTGTAGTTTCTGAATAAGCTAATTCAACATCAGGAACAGGTAAATAATACGTCGAATAAAAATTGCTAACAATATTAAAAGAAAGTAAATAATAATTAAGGCCCCCTATCAAGATCATACTAGCAATTACTAAAACACGGATAGTCTTTTTACTTATCTGTGATATTACTATTCCGCTGATTAAACTCAATGCCGGTAAATAAGCAATTGTATATTCACCATATTTAAGTTTCACGAATGTGAAAAAAACAAGCGGAACTAATAACCATAAACCTAAAACTGTTCTAATTTCAGCTTTTATATTTCTTAAATAAAATAAACAACCAACCAGAACCAATAAGAAAAAATAACCAATAGTCTGAGGCAATATACGAAAATAATACGTAATATGCTCTAAAGAAAATAAATTAGCACTATTTACTGCACCAATAAACCCAGCTCTGTTTAAAATATTAAAATAAACTGCCTTATTATAGTAAAATATTAAACTAATAAGAACCCCTATCAGCAAACAAAGAGTTATATTAACTTTTTTCTTATTCTTAGCCGAAACTGGTTGTTCGGCAATTAAGCTTGTCCAAACATAGAAAATTAAAGGTCCGCCTACATAAATTATAAATGTCTGCTTTATAAGCATTCCTAACCCTAAACAAACCCCTAAATAAAATGAGTTTTTTCTATCTAAAAAACAATCTGTTTTAATTAATAATAAAACACTTAAAGCCGCAATCGATGCAATAGCAAGTTCAAGGCTGAAATGACGAGACGCTATAAACACAATAGGATACATACTACATACAAAAGCACTAATAATAGCAGCTATTGGGTTTATTCTATTGGCAATAAAATAAACACTGAGCAGTAAAATAATCATATAAAAAGTATTGGTCAATAAAACAGCATTGAGCAGAAAGCTTCCTAATAGAAGATTTATCAAATAAGCACTCATGTAAAACAATGGCGGGTAATCAATAACTACAAATACAAGATTGTAAACCAAACTTTTTTCACTTCTAAAAAAAGGATTATTTTGAATGTTTTCTATAATCTGTTTAAAATTAGAAAACGCGGTTATATGAGCATAACTATCCTTTCCCTCAGGCAAAGGATTTCTTGCTAAAAAAAAGAGATTGTTTGCAATATGAAAAATAACTAAACAAGCAAATAAACCTAAAGATATATATTTTATTTTTTTTAAATTCATTATTTTTCTTCAAAATTGGCAGTTTTTAAGTTAATGTCATCTATCCACACTACCGGTAAGGGGCTGTTCTCAGCCTTATTTACAGTGATTTCAATCATTATTGCTCTTGCATCTAAAGGAACTTTTTTATTTATCTTAAGCTGTGACCATTGGTTTGTAACTGAGCCAAAAACACTGTCTAAATTATTCCATTCCCCTGATTTATTAATATAATTTATTGTAAATTTTACAATATCTCCTTTATACCAAATACTAGCATTTATCTCTCTTCCCGGCAGAATCCCCATCCAGCATTCTGTTTGCTTAAAGCTATAAGGATTATCTAATACCTTATTTTTCTCATTTTTTGAGTAATGATATCGGTTTGCCGGAGAAATACATTTTATTTTTAGACTGCTAGGAGCAGAATGATAATCATGCTTATCAATACTAGCAACGCTTTTTGAATCAGGAAAAAGCAAGCCGCAGTCAGAGCTTGCCCAGTGTTCTAGTCCTTGGCTAAAATCGCTATTTTTCAGCGGATTTTTAATAATAAAATAATTCTTCTCAATATGCTTTTCAATATATTCACTGGTTGAAAGCTGAGGACGATTGAAGAATCCCTTTATCGGCTCAAAAAATATCCAGACTGAAAATATTGCAGTTATCAGGATAATTAAGACTATCTGAATCAATCCTATTTCAATAGTATCATCATTGCTAACCGATTCTTCACTTACATCCTCTTCAAAAAACCATTGGATAATTCTTAAAAGTTTATTGTTTTTCTTCATCATCCCTCCTCTTTATTAAAAAATCCCCTATTGCCAAGTAATCTATTCTGCTTTTCTGAAAACTTCTTATCGCATCTTTAGGGCTACAAACAATAGGCTCTTCGTGTATATTAAAACTAGTATTTAATAATGCTGGGATATTTGTTATTTTTCTATATTCATTTAGAATATTATAAAAATCATTATTAGAATTCATTGAAACAAATTGAGGCCGTGTTGTCCCATCTTTATGCACAGCCCCGGGACATTTTTTTTTAAAATAATCAGTAGCTTTAAAACTAATATTCATAAATTCCCCTGCATAGGCTGCTTTATCAGTCTGCTCACAACATTTAGCTTTATATTCACTGAGAATACTCGGGCCAAAAGGCATAAAATCATCTCTACCCAGTTTAATATTTAAAGAATTCTGAATACTATTATCTACTGCAGCAGCAATAATCGAACGATTACCAAGAGCTCTCGGTCCAAATTCCATAGCTTTGTTAAATCTGGCAATAATCTTCCCTCTGCTTAATAATTCAGCAATTTCATTGTGTATTGAATTACTTATTTGATATTCAATTTTCTGCGATTCAAGCACTTCACTTATCTGCTTATTTGTGTATTCAGACCCGAAAAATACATCTTTTGCTTTAAATGGTTTTTGTTTTTTTGCAAAAAATGCAGCACCCAAGGCTAATCCGCCGTCTCCCATATGAGGACAAACATATATTTTATCAACTTGCTTAATATTAGCTATTTTCTGATTAACCTTTATATTGGCAAAGAACCCGCCGCCAAGCACTACTTTTGAGATATTTGTTTTCTTAACCCAATAAGCAATAATCTGCTCAATACAATCTTCGGCATGTTTTTGAAAAGATGCCGCAACTTCCTGCTTACTTATTGTTTTTAGCTGCTTAAATATCTTTTTATTTCTTACAAAAGGATTTTTTAGTTTAAATCTTCCATTGCTTACTCGCAAAAGCTTTGCTGCTTGATCCAAAGCGGAATATTTCCCGCAATAAGCTGCTAAACCCATAACCTTGCCCTCATCTTGAATCGGCTTAAATCCAAGGAACTCCGTCAATCGGGAATAATAAAGTGTTATATCATTTAAGGCACTTTGTCTAAAAACCGGCTTAATAATCCCCTCCTTACCTATATTAACACTAAAAGACACTCCATCACCCAAACCATCAATAGTAATGATTAAAGCATTATCAAATCCGCAAATACCATATGCTGCATAAGCATGCGCAATGTGATGATCAACGGTGATTACTTTAGCATTAATCCCTAGCTTGCTCAATTTATAGCCTAAAACCATACGGCTTAGAAATGACTCTATTTTCTTAGGTAGAATAAGTTTTTCGGCTAAAACCTGATATAAAATATATACTGACAATAAAAAACTGAATTGTTTATTATTATCTCTAAGCTGAGCATGGGATTTGGAAAATAATCTAAGGATAAAACAAGGCGTCATATCAGAAGCAATAGCTACTAAATCAATCTGCTCCTGCTTTATTTTTTTCAAACGCAAGACTTCTATAATAGATAAATAAGGAAAACCTCCCTGCAATTTTATCCGGCTCAAACGTTCTTCATTGACTGCAGTTATTTGATTTGATTCACTGTTGATAATCACGGCTCCCGCATCTTGACTATCACACACACCCAATATATACATTTAAATTATTCCTTGTTTTTTTTTCTAATCTTATAGCGTGTCTGATCCCTCATACCATAATAAAGTCTGATAATAATCTCGGCCAAAATGCCAATTAAAATAAACTGCACACCGACTACAAAAAGAATCGCAAATATAAATATAAGCGGACTGACCCATTGACCTGCCCATAAGACTTTACGCAAAACAATAAATAATCCGATCATTACTGAGAGTAATACAGAAGCAATTCCGATGCCGCCAAATAGCTGAATCGGCTTAATCATAAATTTCCAGGTAAATAATATTGTAAGCATATCAAGTATAACTTTAAAAAAACGGGAAAACCCGTATTTTGAATGTCCATGTTTTCTTTTATGGTGTATAACCGGAACTTCTGCGATTTTCGCTCCCTGAATAGCAGCGCATAAAGGTAAAAACCGATGGATTTCTCCCTGAAATTCAATGTCTTTTAAAACACTAATTCTATATGCTTTTAATGTGCATCCCAAATCATGTAATTTAACTTTGGTTAATCTAGCAATGATAAAATTAGCCAGAAATGAAGGCAGTTTTTTCTGCCAGAAATTATCTTTGCGCTTAATCCGCCAGCCACTTACGACGTCATATCCCTGTTTGATTTTATCGAGCAATTTGGGAATATCTTTAGGATCATTCTGCAAATCAGCATCCATGGTTATAATCAGTTCAGCCAAAGAATGATCCACTCCAGCAGCAATAGCCTGGGTTTGTCCATAATTTCTCAGCAAAGTTATTATGCGCACATGCGCATCATCTTTTGCGATTTCCTCAAGTTCCCGCACACTATTATCAGTGCTGCCATCATCAATAAAAATTACTTCATAAGTAACTTCAAGATTATTCATAACTTGATTAATCTGCTGATTTAAAATCTTAAGATTGCCTTGTTCATTGAAAACCGGAATTATGATCGACAACTGAAAAATTTTTCCCATATTAAATCATCCTGATTTCTTTACTGTTAAACAGCATAAATCCTTAATAAATTATCTGCGGTTGTTTGCCAATTATATAAATCCTCTGCTCTTTGACGGGCTTTTATTGCTAATCTTTTACGCAAAGGCTCATCATCTAGAAGTTTTTTTATTCCTTGGGCTAAAGCTTCGGAATCTCCAGGCAAAGTGAGAATTCCCGCCCCGCCGAGCATTCGCTTGACTTCTCCTACATCGCTGGCAACAATCGGCTTACCACTGGCCAAATACTCGGCGATTTTAAGCGGACTTTTACATTGAGTAATCTGATTATTTTCAAAACAAGCCACTGCGATATCAGTTGCCGCTAAATATAAAGGAGTTTCCTGATGACTGATCGCTCCAGTAAATATAATCTGCTTATCCAAATCCATATCCCGTGCTAAGGTTTTTAATTCATCTAAGCGATAACCGCCACCGATAATAAAAAAAGTTATTCCTTTTAATTGATTTGTGATTATCTTTGCCGCGCGAATAAACTGTTCGGCATATTGCCCGCCATGCAATTGTCCCAAATAGCTAATGATTGGCCCCTGCAGATTATATTTTTCCCTAATTCGAATTGGCGAAATATCCGGATGAAATAAGTTCAAATCTGCACCAACCGGAGCCATGGCGATCTTATTAGGATCCAAGCCATAGCTAATGCACTCCTGCTTTAAGCGCAGACTGGAAACCGATACTGTATCGCAAAGGTTAGGAATATATCTTTCTAAGGCCCAAAGAAAACCGCCGACTAGCCGCGGCTGTTTAGCCTCGTAATAAAATATCTTTATTTCCCAGTCATCCCAGTCATAATGAACCGGTTTATTATTAACAAACCCGGCAAGCAAAGCCGGCAAAGCCGCATAAAAAAAGCACTTCTGAAAATGGATAATATCCGCCCATTTTCCCTGTGCACAAACATAGCGAATATTTTTATAATAATTGGCCATACCCAGTTTGCGGCTTAAAGGTATATATTCAATACCATCAATCGAAAACCCATCCCGATGAGTATGATATTCCAAAGGGAAATAAATTATCTTAATTTCATGCCCTTTTTTCTTAAACTCTTGGGCAATTTTCTTAATTCTAATTGTCCAAGGTTCTTTTCTTGAAAAAAGATCATGAGGATGAATCATCAGTATCTTCATAAAAATCCCTTTATAAAACAGAAAATAAATTACTAATTTCTAATTACTATTTCCAAACTCTAAACGCTCTACTCAATACTCAAGATGATCGATAAATTTTACGCTGACACAAATTTTCCTGCTGATGCAACCTTTATCGAAGGCGGTCCGGAATCAATCATTTTGGCTCATTCTCGTCCCGCATCCTGCGGGACTCCGAGGATGAATCTCTGATTTTGCCAGTCCTATCAAAATCAGGCTTCAAACCCGCCTAAATAATTATTCCTGCCCTTTATAGTAGGGGCGCTGCTTGCCTGCGCCCGCTTATTAATAATTTCACCTATTTATATAATTGTACATTATTCCGGGCCGGGGCAAGCCCGGCCCCTACAATTTTTGATAACTGTATTAGTATCGGCCACGTCACGCCGTGGCCCTACTATTCGCTATACACTGCATTCTAATCAGTTTCCGGGGAAAATAATTGAGCCCCGCAGTTTTTTTAAAACATTTAAATAAAAATCAATAATAATGCTTGCGATAAGCAATATCCCAAGCACAGCAAATTTAAGTATTTTATTTCTTCTTTTGAACCCTCTTGATTTCAAATCTGATAAATCAATAATTCCATCTGACTTATCAGTTATTTGCTGTGGAATTTCATTTTTAATATTACAAACCTTAGCATTTTTATCCTGATAATTTACAATCAGATTTTTAATCTTTAATTCCTTGAGCAAGTCACATATCCGTCCCACCCGCTGATTGCGTTCTGCCTGAGTCAACCAATTTGCATCAGTCCATTTGCCAGGATCGAGCGGATCAAGAAATTTCACTCCAAAGCGTTGTGGATAAATTCCCACATCAGAACCAGGCATAAGCACAAAAGAAGAAACATTAGTTACTTGAGAAATATATTTACTATTGGATTTAAGAAAATCAATTGTCTGCTTAAAATCAGCTTCGGTTTCTCCGGGAAATCCAACTATTATATTCAGGCTCACTTGAATTTCCGCTTTAAATGTTTTTTCAATTACTTGCTTAGCATCAGCAGAGTTGTAATGCTTGTTCATTTTGCCAAGAACCGCATCTGATCCGCTTTCTATACCATAACACAGGGAATTACATCCTGCCTTTTTCATATCATTAAGCAGTTCCTGAGTCATGTTTTTTCTTATTGCCGCATAGCTTATCCAAGTAAGGTTCAAATTTTCCTGCTGCATTTGTTGACAAAGTTTATGCAAACCATATAAATTGCCGTTACAAAGCAAATCATTAAACTCAATATGGCTTATATTATATTTTTGTTTGAGATACTTCATTTCCTCAATAATCAGCTTTGGTCGTCGCATGCGAAAACCAGAACAAATATACCAGTCAATGCAATAACTGCATTGATTAATGCAGCCGCGGCTGATCAGCATGGGCAAAGGATGATATTTACTATTACTATTGTATTTACTTAAATCAAATTCCTCAAAGGTAGGAAAAGCTAAACTGTTTAAATCTTTTACTGGCTGCCAAGGCAGATAAACCACATTTGACGATTCCTGCGCGTAAAGCAGCCCAGGAACTTTAGAACACAAATAATCAGGAGATCGATTGATCTCAAATTCATTTAAAAATTTAAGCAAAGCCTCTTCGCCTTCACCAATAATAAAAAAATCTATATTCTCTTTGGCTACTGTCTTTCTATCCCAACTATGATATATTCCCGGCCCGCCAAGGATTATAGTTTTATCCTTATATTTGGCTTTGATTTTTTTCGCCAAAAATCCAGCAAAAATAGCACTGATCAGATTATTTGTGGAAAACCCAATAATCGTATATCCAGATAAACTCTGAATAAATTCATCAATCCGATTTCCAAAAGCTTTAAAAATATTTTCAGCAATATCACAGGGTTTTATCCGATTTATTTCATCCAATTGCCAAAACAACTGCTGGGCTGAATCAGCCTGCTCATACAGATCAAGATTTAAATCAAAAATATCTACCGGAACACCTTTTAATTTTAAGTATGCTGACAAATAAGCAATTCCCAAAGGCGGCATCACCACCCCCCAAGGAGGACAATTAACTAAAATTACTTTACTCATTTACTACCTTTTATGTTTAGTTTTAAACAAAAATTATTCACATCTCCTGGCAGAAAAATTCTGCCACTATCTGCTTCTATATTCTGTGCTGATATAATCCGAGAATTTATCAGCTTATCCGCGTTCTGAATCTGCGGTCTCAACTCAAGATCACTGTTTTCTGAAAAATCAAAAAATAATTCCGGCAAATCAGTGTTTCCTGTTTTAACAGACATAACTTTAATTTGTTTTGCGTCAGTACTATTGATCTCTGCCTGCTGCCAATTCATTGAACTGGGGAATTTGCCAGACTCTTTATTGATTTGCCATTTTTTATAAAGCGGTGAAATCATAATGCTTGATTTTGTCTGCTCTATCTCTATTTTAGAATCAACTATCAAAGCAATATCCCATTGGAGTAAACAATCGCTATTAAGTTTAATTTTCCATACTTGAGAAATCGGAATATTATTCCAAGTACTTTTCAGTTCTAATTCATGATCATTGTGTTTAGACACTTCCCACTTTGCTTTAGACGAGTCATACCATAGCCCAAAGATACACACTGATGTATTCAAGCCAATGCTCTGGGTAATCTCCTGCTCAGCCCAATATAGCTTTATGCCCTCAGACTGATAAACTGCCTTAAGTTTCCCTTGTCTGATGATTTTCTTATCAAGTATTTTCCTTTGAACAATTTTATTTTTTATTGCCTGAGAAAAGTTTTTTCCTTTAAAATAATTTTTCAATTTTATCCAGTATAAAATTACTCTTAATAATTTATACTCCAAACGCGTTAAAGATTGGATCTTTTTGTGCATATGTATATTACGCGCAAGATCGTCACAACCTTTAAAACAACCGACTTTTACATCCGGGTCATTGCCAATAAAGGAGAAAAATACATCTTTTTTAGGCACAGACATTGCACGCTTTCTAAATTCCTGCTGTTTGCGGTTATTCCAGATATGAAGAAAATCATGAGCATAAATATTGCCCACAGGAATCCGATGCGCTTTTAGACAAAAATTAACATTGCCATCAGCCAAAATCCGGGCAAACAGCCAGCCCATATAACAAGGCATTTGGTTTAAAATATCATTATCATATTGGGCGATTTTAGCATCAGAATTATCAACCCGACGGATAAACTGCTCAAACTGTAAAACCTCAATCTTATTTTTTAAATCCCCTGTTTCCAAACGCTGTTTAATTTTATTACAAGCTTCGATTACTACTTTTCTCTGTTGATCACTGAGCATCAAAGCATCTGTCGCATCAGGAATTGTATCAATAACTGTAAATTCCAGGGAATCACAGCCAGATTCTAAAGCAAAATCAACCATTTGCTCAGGTTCTTTATAATTCAGATTTGAGATCACATTATAAACATTTACCTGTGGTTTTTTATGCTTAAGCGAATTAAGTAATTTAAGCACTCCTTTTAGCTGATAAAACATTGCTTCAGATTTATTGGGATGAGTTTGATGATATGTTTTCGCTGTTCCAGCCCAAATACTGACAACTAGATTGTCTACACCAATATCCACCAGCTGTTTTACCATGTCTTCAGTTACCAAAGTAAAATTTGTATTAATATAACAACGCAAACCAAGCGCTTTAACATGGTTCAGAATTTCCATAATATGCGGATGCATAAACGGCTCTCCGCCTCCGGCAAAATATATCTCCTTTGTGCCCAGACTCTTAAGTTGATTTATCGTTTTTTTAACCACTTCTAAAGGCAATGTCTGCTGTTTTACCTGCTCACTAATCTGCTTATCTTTTAATAAAGGTGAATTGCACCAGCAGCCAATGCAGTCATTATTACAATCATTAGTAAGGTCTACTTGCGCGCAAAACGGTCCTTTATAAGCCATGCTTCCATCAATAACTCCGATTATATCTGAATAATATTCTCTGAGTTTTCGGGGATTAAGATATGAAATGATTTTCTTAATTACCGCAAGCAGCCCCTTATTGCTAACCTGCTCTTTGATAAACTTTAAAGGTACCTTTGTTTTGTACTCTTGAACCGCATTGGTTTGCGATTGCTGATTTTGTCTTAAATTAATCTCCAGGTTAAAATAATCATACACTCCTGGCTGGAATCTATCAATTTTCAATCTGCGCATTTGAAAAATTCGACCATTGATTTTTTTGTCAGTATTCTGGATCTGCGGATAAGTATTGTCTGTATAAGCTGTCAAAGTTCTAAGTTCAATATCCGGAAAAGAACTTGGATTTTTATTTTGACTGATTGCCCAAAGCAAAGAACTATTGGAATTATATAATTCAATCTCTTCCCATTCTGTTATTTTAGGAAATATACCTGTACCTAAATCATCTTTCCACATTGTATATTTACTCTCCAGGAGCAACCCTGCCTTGTATTCCATTATTTCCAAATCCTGATCAATCTGCATTTCACTAGACCATTTGATGGTATCATCTGCTTCAATGCTAATCAGCCATTGTTGGCGCACTGGTTCCTGATCCCACTTCAACTTCACCTTGATACTATTTCCCGCTGTTTTCTCCAATTTCCAATTTGCCAAAGATGAATCAATCCAGCGATCGCCGCAATGCATAGATGTATTTATACCCACATCTTTGCTTACTTCCTTATTCTTCCAATATAATCTCACTCTACCTTCGCTAAAAATAATTTTAGTATTAGCATTGGATATTGTTTCTTCAATAATCCAAAGTTTGCGGCTAAAATATTGTCTAAGTCTTAAGGGCAAAAACATCAACCGCCTGATCAAAAAACCAATTACTTTTAAGAACGTGGCAATCAAACCTTTATTTTTTAATGATTCGCTTAATTTTTGCTTTAAACTCTGAGGCTTTAAAGGCTGGAGTTTTTTCAATTTCATTTGGATATGCTTTTCCCATTGCTTATAAGCAGTTTTTTTTGCTTGTAAAAGCTGTTTTGCAGACAAAGCTTTAGTTCTAATAACACAGCTGTGATTGCCATCAAAATTTTCCCAGTTCTTATCTAAAATATATCCCTTTTTATCCATTTCATCATAAAACCGAGTTCCGGGAAAAGGAGTAGCTAAAGAAAATTGGACAGAAGTCGGATTTAATTTCTTGGCATATTCAATTGTATCCTTGACTGTCTGCGCGTCTTCGCCAGGCAAACCAAAAGTAAAAGTCAAATGCGTCCTGATACCCAAATATTTGGTATAATTAACTACTTCCTCAACTTTTTTAAGATCACTTCCTTTGCTAATATTATCCAATAATTTTTGCGATGATGATTCTACTCCGTATTTAACAGAAAATAATCCGGCTTTGCGCATCCGCTCAAGCAGCGGCTCATCCATAAGTTCAGCTCTAGCCATAATTGCCCAAGGGATCTGAAGATTTCTTTTTTCCAATTCATCGCAAAAAGCAAAAATCCGCTCTTTTCCGATATTCCAGGTATCATCATCAAAATAAATTGATTTAAATCCCAGCTGTTTGACTAAGTATTCCATTTCATCAACAACATCCACCACATTTCTTACCCGATATGAACCACCTTTATACATTACCTGCGGCCATAAACAAAAACTGCATTGAAACGGACAGCCTCTACTTGCCCACATTGAAGCACAAGGCACAGGGATATCACCGGGAGAATCATTATAGCGCTTAATCGGTAATTTTTTACGCTGCGGCCAAGGCAAAGAATCAAGATCTTGGATTAAAGACCGGGCAGAATTTTTAATCACAATTCCATCTTGCTTATAAATAAGTCCGGCAACATCGCTTAAGAGGCTTCTATCTTTAAGATTTGTGCAAAGCTCAAGTAATGTCTGTTCATATTCTCCAAACATCAGATAATCAATGAAATTAGTTTTTTCCAAAAATTTCGGATCTTCAAGCTGCACTTCCGGACCGCAAAGCGCTATGGGAAAATGATCTTTATGGCGAATAAGCATTCTAAGATCATGTGCCAAAGTAACAGTCGATGTTTCCGCAACCAGTAATTGCGGTTTTAAACTAACTATTTTCTGGAAAAAATCATTTTCTGAAAGTTTATCCGCGATCGCGTCAATAATCTCAACTTCAAATCCATTTTTTTCCAGCAAAGCCGCGGCATAAGCCAAATAAAATGGAAACGGTAGATAATTATTTTCCGTATGATCTTTTATATGCGGCCAACGTGAGCCAGCTCTTACTCCCCAGCGATTATTGTGTTTCCAAGGCAGATTAACCAATACTATTTTCATAAATAAAAACTCTCTCTGAAAAATATTTCTATGTTAAAAATTCTTCTAAATTATATAGAGCGAACTTGTCCCAAACATCGCGGATTACCTGATGAGTATCGCAGTGCTGACAATAATCATCAAACATCGGAGTGCCATTAAGGAATTTTTCCTGTTTATGCTCATTTAAATATTTCGCCTGGTAACGAAAGCGCTCATATTCCGGTGAATTCCAGATTTCCTTAAATGACTTATCTTTTAAATATCCCACTGTTCTTAAATGGCAGCAAAAGCTCACATCTCCGGCCGCGGGAATAAGACTAAAATTCCAACCTAAGGCGCAGCCTTTTTGCAAAAACACATCTTTAGACCATGAACCAGTCTGCGGTTCAAAATTGTTTAGCTGAAACTCAGTTGTATCAAGTAATTGAATGCTTTTTCCATTAACCATTTGTTTGATTTTTGGCAAGGCCTGCTTAATCGCCTGAATATCCTCAGGTTTTAGTTTTAGAAATTCAATGTTTTTATCCAAACGAACCAAATAAAAACGCATTATATCCGCACCAATAGCAATATCATTTTCCGCCATTTGGACAAGTTCATGGGCGTTCATTGTATGAATAACATGGGTAACAATCAAACGAGGGGTTTTTGCTTTAGTCTGTTTTTTGTAATCAGATAAATACCTAAGATTTTCCAATATAGTTGAGAAAGCTTTTTCATCCTGTTTAGTATTTATCTTAGCAAAAGTTTCAGCTTTTCCCGCTGGCAGACTGCAAAAAATCTCACTTACCCCATAATCAACTGCTTTCTTAGCCACTTCTTTATTCAGCAGCAAGCCATTGGTAAAAAATGACACTTCAATGCCTTTAGCTCTTCCATACTTAACCATATCAAAAAAACGTTCATGCAATAAAGGTTCGCCGTCTCCTTGAAAAATCATCAGATCAGTATAAAGATCACTTAAATCATCAGCTATATTTTTAAAAGCGTCAAAACTAAGTTTACGATCAAGAAATTCCTGAGGATGGTTTATGCTTGGCGTATGCACCCAACAATGCACGCAATTGGCATTACAGCGATGATAAGGATCAATCACAACTATCTGAGGGCCAATAAAAGCATGTTCACAGATTACGCCCAATAAACGCAATAATTGCCGTTCATTATCTATTTCCGCCTGAGTGTAAATCTCGGTAAGCAGTTCAAATAATTTATCATCAGCCAGGACAAATTCAATTCCGCCGATGCGTTTAGCGATTTTTTTTAATTCATCAAGGTATTCAATAAAATTACGGCGCAATCTTTTTAAAGGGAAAATATTTAAGGTCAATGAGCGCAGATCAATTGGCTTGCCAATTTCCTGAGCAACAAACTGAAGGATCTCATTTAGCTTAAAGAAATTATATCTGGAGACCCCAATGGTTATCTCGGGAATCTTTCCTTGGTTTTTAAGCTTACGCAAATTACTTATTTTATTTTCAAATTCCTCAACTTTAGCAATCCGATCATGCAAAGCAGAATTATCAGCATATATATAGCTTGATTCCGGTTCAAGCCGCAATGGCTGGGATTGATATTTATAATCATCAATGCATTTATTATCATCACTCAGATAAATCCTGCCATTAAATTCAAGGCTCTTTCCTTGAGGATACTTACTAGTTTGCTCTGTCTCAATTACCTGCGCCTGCAAAGCCCTGCCTTGGACAATCTGATCCGCGTTTTGAATCAAAGACATATGATCCGGGTCAATCGAAAACATTACTGCCGGCAAACCATTATCAGCATAAGTACCGAATGTCTCGCCATCGCGATTGCGGATGATATCATGCCAAAAACCAAACTGTTCGGGAAACAAACCTTGTTCAAATGAATTAAACCAGCGTTTATATCCAGAATTTAAGATTATTCCTGACTTGCGCTGTTTGATTTCCACTGCTTTTTTAAGCTCGGTAATGACATTCCAATCAATAGCTTGATCATCTTTTAAACAGATATTCCATTTCTGAATTGCGGGGAAAGGTTTAAAATCTATTATTACTTCCATTTGTGAATTTGAAATTTTATTTACATCCCAATTTATTTTTCCAGAATCATACCAGTGATTACCAGAGTACAAAGCTGTATGTAAACCAATATCAGTGGTTATTTCCTTGTTTTTCCAGAAAATCCGCAATCGACCTTTATCCGCTAATAATTTAATCTTATTATTTTCAATGCCTTTATGCATAATCAAATCATGCATTTTTTTAATAAGATGCTGCTCAATTAAATCATTTTCCGGGATTATAGAAATCTCCAGGACAAACTCACTTTCCCCCGGTAAATCACTTTCCCGAAAAGCCTGCAAATAACGCGCTTGATTTAGCTGATCTGAATTCTGGACAAGCAGATAATCACAGCTTGGTTTTTTAGTTTTAAACATAATTCCGGGATTTTTATCCTGGGATTTCAAACCAATTACTCCATCCGCCTTATCTTTAATTATCTGCTGCCAATCAGCAAATTCTGAAGAAAAATTTCCCGATTCATATCCGCCAAACCATTGTTTATATTCCGGTTTTAGAACCAATCCCGCAACCTGCTTTTCAATCACTGCGTTTGCATCAATTATATCTGTGCTTACTTTCCATTCAATACAATGTTCATTATTAATCATTATCTGCCATGACTGGCGGATAGCCAAAGGCCGCCAATCAATATCAATATATATCGACTGAGCATTTATCCGCTCGATTTGCCAAATACATTTACTGGAATCAAACCACTGTCCAGCCACACATAAGGCAGAATGCAGACCAGCTCCCTTTGTCAGCTGCTGATCACCCCAAAACAATTGAATGGTCTGATCTTTAAGCTCAAGCTTTAGATTAGCTTCAATAAGCTGCCGGTTCTGCAAAGATTGAACAATGCTCTGCTGCTTTATTTTAGCAAACAAAATTTGCTCATCAGCAAAAAGGATTTCTGCTTTTAATAATTTTTGCCTGGATTGAACCATCGGTTGATCATAATAATCCCTTTCGATTCTTAATGCCCGGCTGGAATTACTTTTCGGTGAATTTTGAATCAGCAATTGGCCATGAAATAAATTCTTGAAAATAATTCCCGGAAAAGCTGCTGTTTTTTCTAAGCCAAAAACCTTTGATTTCGGATCAGCGAGAAAAACAGATTCCCAAGTATCTTTGATTTCCGGAAAAATCCCCTGTTCGGCTTCACTAAACCATTGTTCATAACCATGCTGCAAGGTTATCCCGCTATAAGATTTTGTAATTTTCATCGAATCTTTAATATCTAAATAAACAATCCAGGAAAATCCATTTTTTTCTTTGCTTATTTGCCAAAGCACTCTAATCGGCAGATTTTCCCAATCAACAGTTATATGCAAAACATCCTGTTTGTTTTCTATCTGCCAAATCCCGCTACTTGTATCATGCCAGGACCCGTTGATTAGAAAAGCAGTGTGCAGCCCCAAATCATTGCTTATTTTTGTTTTTTTGTAATAAACCTGAACTTGTTTATTGCCAACAATAAGTTTTGTGTTTGCATTAACAAATTCATACTTATTCAGCTTTGCTATAATCTTTTTTAATATCCGCATAATATTTCTCCAACTGTTTCAGTCGTATAGCGTGTTAATTAACCGTAGGGGCGCTGCTTGCCTGCGCCCGCGTATAAATTATTTGATTAATTTTAATAATCTATATTATTATACCCATTCGGCCACGTCACGCCGTGGCCCTACCCTATTCGCTACAAAAATGACAACTGACAACTAAATGACAATTTCTTTGACAATTATTTATCAAGGCTATATGTTTTTCCGCCTCTTCAGATAGACAGATTTGTTTAAGATTTTTTTCACCTTTAATATTATCAATTATTCCAACCATCTGGCATTTTGACACATTGCCTGCCGGATCAATATTAAGAACCCCGACTTTAGCCAAATTACATCTGGTTTTTTTGATAAAAGTTAAAGGATCTAAAAAATACTGTTTAAATACCTTTAACTGCGAAATATCATCAGATAGCTTATATCCTTTTTGTTTAAATTCAATAAGCTGAGCAATTGTCTGCTCAATTACCTTTTTATCATCAGGCCAAAGCTGCTGATATTCCAATTTCTTAAACCACTCAATATCCGCTGCTTGATGATAAGAAAACGGCTGAGCAATTGCCTGAAAATTTATATAAGCTAAACGCTTGTCATTTTCAACCCATTGCGTCAGTTCAATTATCTCATTTAAATTTACTTTACTTATCACCGTATTAATCCCTATACAAATATCCGGACAAGCCAAAGAAATATTATCAATTGCCCTCATTACATACTCAAAAGCATTATCTTTTCCTCTTAGATAATTATGAGTTTCAGGATTTAGGCTATCAAGAGAAAAACTAATAAACTTAAGCCCGCTTGCAGCAATATCCGCGGCAATCTGCTTATTCACACAAAAACCATTAGATATTATCTGGATTTTAAGTCCTAAATCTCTTCCATGCTTTATTAAATCAAATATATTATCGCGTAATAAGGGTTCTCCAGGACCAGACAGATTTATCGTACAAATTTGCTTATCAACTAATTCACTCAGCTGATCCAAGACATTTTTCCACTGCTCAATAGAAAGCACATTATCCTTATTTAAAGGACTATTCTTCCAAAATTCACAGGTTTTACATTTAAAATTACACTGATAAGCAATTCCCAAATCACAGTATGTTAATTTAATATTATCTGTTTTTTTCATTCTCTATTTTCTTTATTTATTTCATATTTATAAATCAGTATCGGCCACGTCACGCCGTGGCCCTACTTCAAACCCGCCTAAATAATTATTCCTACCCTTTATAGTAGGGGCGCTGCTTGCCTGCGCCCGCTTATTAATAATTTCACCTATTTATTTAATTATATATTATTCCGGGCCGGTCCCTGTGCCGGCCCATTGCCTAATAATTTATTTACATCAAATATGTTGTCCGATTGTAATTCTGTATTTATTATCGGGCGGCCACGGGGAGCCGCCCCTACTTTGTGTCCTTGAGACTTGAAGCTTATACCTATAAGCTTCACTCATCTTCTTCAAAAAAACAATTTATCAAAAAATGACAGTTTTGTTTACAATTCCTTATATCCTGCCTGATCATCCTTGCCTTTTCAGAGTTCCATATATTACTAATATTTGTAGACTGATGAATATCTCCAATCGGATCAAAGAAAAAACAATGATAAATCTTACCAATAGAACTAATATGAATTGCTTTATCCATATTACAATTTGTTTTTTTAACAAAATCCTCAGGATTAATTAAATATTTTTTCATTGCCTTAAGCTGAGCAATGCTATTATTTATCTTATAATTATTTGATTTTAATTCTATTAATTGATCCAATATAACACTTATTGCCTTTTTATTTTTCGGCCATAAAAACCCGTATTCACCATTCCACCACTTCTTTTCCGGCAAAGTATTATTCGGCTGCATCGCTACAGTCAAGCTAACATCTTTTATCTTTGGATTATTATTAACCCATTCTACCAAATCAATAATACCGCTATAGTTCTGTTCATATATTACGCTGATCAATGCCATTTCTATATTAGGCGCATGAACATCAAGATTATCAATTGCCCGCATTAATTGATTGTAAACTCCTGCTACTCCTCTTAAATAATCATGTTTCTTTTCATTCATGCTATCCAAAGAAAGTTTTATTGTTTTAAGTCCTGATCCAGCTAATTTTTTGGCAACTTTTTTATCAATCAAATATCCATTGGAAACCAAATTAGTCCTCATTCCAGCTTTATCCGCACAACTAATCAATTCATATATATCAGGGTGCAGCAAAGCTTCTCCGCCTCCAAAATTAAGCACAAAATCATCGCTAACAATCTGTTTCAGACCTTTTATCAAGTCCTGATACTGCTCAAGCGTAGGAGCTAAATCGGCTTGTTCACTTTTAATAAAAATATCCGGCTGCCATTTATAACACATTTTACACTTGAGCATACATTTATCCGTAATGCCCATTGAGGCAAATTCCGCTTTTTCAATTTGTGTGAATTTTTCTAAATTTTTATTAAACATATTCTTCTTTATCATTAAAGTTGCAATTCACCAATGATTGACAGTTCTTTCGGCATTCTTTTATCTGTTTGCGTATCTCTTCTGCTTTTTGCCCAAACCAGATATCAGTTATATTATCTTTTTTTATATTTCCAATTGCCGGCTTATCAAAACATATGTGCACATTGCCTGTGGGCGTAATATTTAAAGCATTGGTATCAATATGACAATAACCTTGTTTGATAAAATCACTTGGCTGAGCAAAATATTTAGCAAATACCGAAAACTGCTTAGGCGGATTTTCAATTACAAAATCCTTGCGCAAATCAGCACTGTTTTTAAGTTTTGCTAATTCCTGCATTACCTGAGATACAATTTTCTGATCTTTTGGCCATAAAAAAACATATTTTTGATTTTCATACCATTTAAGGTCAAATTCAGTATTAAACGGCTGAGTAATTGCCTGATAACCAATACCATGAATGCGTTTATCTTTATTCGCCCAAAGCGCCAGTTCTACCGCGTCTTTAATATTATAACCTGATATTGTGGTTGTTATATCTATGACTATCTTAGGCGCGTATTCAGCCAGGTTTTCTATAGCCGCTAAGACTTTATCAAAGCTGCCGGCTTTACCGCGCAAAAAATCATGAGTCAAAGGATTCACTGAATCCAAGGATATGGTTATCTGCTTTAAACCTGCTTTGGCCAAATCCTGCGCCATAAGCTCATCAAGTAAATATGCATTGGTAGCCAACAAAGTATCAAACCCCTGCTTATTTGCCCAAGCAATAAGCTCAATCGTTTCTTTTCTAGCTAATGGCTCCCCTCCGGCAAAATTAATCCGAGGCTTACTATCCCTGCACATATCAGCCAATTGGCAGATAAACTCCTGCCATTGGCCTAATGTCGGCTCATGAGGATCTCGGTAATCTACAGGGCTATGCCATTTAAAACACATCTTACACTGCATAAAACAGCTCTCAAGCAAGGCAATACAGCAATATGTAGGTAATGTTTTATTTTCAGTCATAAAATCCGTAACGTAGGGGCCGCGCTTGCCCCGGCCCGTAAACAATTATTATCATTTATAAACGGGCGCAGGCAAGCAGCGCCCCTAAATCGCTAAACTCTAATCGCTGCTTTTCATGCTTCAAATTTACAGTTAAGCAAAAAATGGCAATTTTCCCGGCAATTATTAATTTGTTTACGTACTGATTTTGCCTTCTCACTTTTCCACATTTGTTCTATTGTTTTATCCCTTACATCCCCTAAACATTCATGACGATAGCACATAAACATATCGCCTACTGAACTAATGTGAATAGCATGATCAATATTGCAGCTGCTTTGTTTTACATAAGTATCCGGATCATGAAGATATGTTTTATAAGCCTCAAGATGGTCTACAGGATTACATATTTTATAACCTTTTGTCTTAAGCTCAATCAGCTCATCTAAAACCGCTTCTACCTGTTTATAATCTTTTGGCCACAGTTCATTGAAGGCATCATCCTTCCACCATTTATCTTGCTGCTCAGTATTATTAGACTGCATCAATACCATAAGATAGATCATATTGACCTTCTCGTTCTGCTGAACCCATTTAACCAAATCAACCATTCCGGGCAATGTCGGCTGCATAATTATAGAACAAATGCTTATCTGCGTATTCGGCGCGTATTCATTTACAAGATCTATGGCCTGCATAACCTTAGCATAAACCCCTTCTACCCCCCGCAAATAATCATGGGTCTTCCTATCCAAACTATCCAAAGATATATTAATATAATCCAGACCGCTTGCATGCATTTTCTCAACCATTTGTTTATCCACAATAAAAGCATTGGTAGCAATATTAGTTCTAAACCCTAAATCATGACAGAATTTAACCAAGTCAAACAGCCAAGGAACAGTAGTAATTTCACCTCCGCCGAAATTTATAATAAAATCATCTGGGGCAATCTTACGCAAAAACAAAGCACTTTGTTTCCAGTCTTCCAGAGTCATTTGCCCGCGATTGGATTTAATATAAAGATCTTCTTTCCATTTTTGACACATCCGGCAGCGCAACATACAATCATCACAAATACTAAAACAACAAAAAGTAAGATTAGTAACTTCTTCTTGATTATCAATATTTTCTTTATTATCAACAATATTACTCATATTTAATCTCCACGATTAATCATCATTCATCAATTTTTATACTTATGTTAAATTCGATTCTTTTATCTTTAGCTGATATCTTCTTTGTTTTACTTACAAGCACTCGGCTATTATGATTTTTATCTGTATCTTCAATAATATTATCACAATCAATGCTGCACTCAGATTCCCAAGTAATCTTAGGCATCTGCTTACTCATACTGCTTAAAGCTATTGGTTTTTCTGAAACAATTATCTGCTGCCAAGAATCATCTTTATTTTTATCAGAAAATTCTCCAGATTGGGAATCACCACCAGATGTATGCCAAGCAATAAATTCTTTGCTCAACATTATCCCCACGATTATCTGCTCAACATTTTCTTGGCCTAATTCAAAGCAAATATTCCAGTTCAATTGTTTATCACTGATTAACTTAAGCTTATGAATTTGCTGGACTTTCCCAATGCAGAGCTTTGCCTCTATCATAGTTGACTCTGAATCTATCTGCCACATTTCTTGAGAAGAATCAGCCCATTGATCGTCTAATTTTATGCCAGTATATAAACCCAATCCATTGCTAAGCTGTTTATCAGCAAAAAACAGTTTTATTTTAGCTTTTTCAAAAATCACTTTAAGTTTATTCTTGGAAATAGTATTTATCGATACAATTTCCTGATTAATTATATTTTGATTAAAAGTATCTCCAGAAAAAATCTCTAAATTTGCTTTAAACAATTCATGTCTACCTAGATCAAGAACAAGCTTTGCATCAGCAAATAAACGCTTTATACCCAAAGCAACTATATCTTTATTTGCCGGTCGGTACATTTGAAAAAGCCATTGCCGCATATCCACTAAAGGAGCAAAAGCAATTGACACCGGCTGAACATCTGCAGCATTATTTTGTCTTAAAATCATATATCTTGTGCGATTATCAATCAAACTTATCGATTTTAAATCATCGCTCTGATTTTTAAAATCAATAAAGCCTTGGGATTGATCACTCAACCAATTAACAAAATTACTCGGTAAAAATAAATTTATTACCAGAGAAGATATTACTATTTGCTCAAAAACTTCAAGTTCTACTTTCCAATAAATATAGCCATTCTTTACTTGCAAATACCAGTTCTGGGCAAACTGAGCACTATTATATGTAATCCTAATATTCAGGATATTTTCATCTTGTTTTTTAATCTCCCAATCACCGCGAAAAGAATCAAATTCATCATCAGCACTTATACTCACTGCCAAGCCGCATTCAGCACTTATTGGTTTTCCTTTAAAATAAAACTCTATTTTCTGCTGGATTGCGGTTAATTGGCTATCATTAGTAGGGATTATTGAAAAAGCCTGATTACAATATTCGTCAATTAATTTTTGCCAAGCAACTTTACTTACTGCTTTTAAACTACTGCTAAATACTAATTTCCTGTTTTTACCCCAAATTCTTGGCTGTAATTTAGAACAAAACTGCAATACCCGAGTCCGATTTGAATGCTGCAATAAAGGCACATATGTTTGCTCTGGCAAATTATCCTGCTCAAACAAAACAGAACATCCAAGGTCATCAGCAGCCGCGCCCAGCAAACAGCTATTCACTTCTTTAAGTTCAATAATTTTCATTTCTTTTACATCTTTATTAAATCTATTTTTTTCATAAGCATTAATCCATTGCTCAAACTCCGGGCTTAACATAATCCCTGCTTTATACTCAAAATCTTCTAATTCCTCAGAAGATTCCAAATAAACTTTCCAAATAAGACTCTGTTGTTTTAATTCAAATTGCCAATATTCAGTAATATTTGGAAATTTGCGCTGAATAGTAACAAATAAAACATTTTCTTTTTTTTCGATTATCTTAGCCAGCGCATGTGATTCATACCAACGCTTGTTTAAAAATATTCCGCTGGTAAATCCATCTAAAGCAGTGATTTCTCTGGCCCCTAAGAAAACCTGCAATCTATCTTGACTAGAATCAATACTTAAAGCGTCATCAGCAAATTGATCTTGTATTTTAAATTTTTCGCTTTGATTTAAAAGAAAATCTTGTTTCTGGCTCTTATGGCTAATCCTGCTTATCGTTGCTTTGATAAAATTCATATCCTTATTTGTCAACTGCACACGCCTTGCTCCGATTTCCTGACGACAGTTATACAAAGATATTTGAGTATTATCTTCACAACTAAAAATTATACTTTCAAAGCTCTTGCTCCTGAGATTCAAACCAACAAATCCGCATTTAGCTTCTTTGAGAATAATTTTTTCATCAAACTCAGTTGCTGTCAAAAAATCGTTTTCCTGATTTAATGAAAAATAGGAAGCATAATCATCAACAAATTCAGCATCAATATGGATTAATGGCTGAGGCTGCTGTTTACTTTGTTTATTTTTAAGCTCAAGCTTTATTATTAACTCATTGTCTTTTAAACTTAAATTTAACTCCGCGCTAAGTCCCAGCGCAATAAAATCAGAGTTAATCATGAATTCAGACAAAGCACATTTTTCAATATCCCATTTTCCATCAAATATATTATAAAAATGGTTTTTATGCTGAAATCCAAATTTTAATCCAGAAGCTTTAATTATAGCCCTCTGATCATCAAAAAATTTAAAACCTTTTTGTTCTAATTTAAGACTTAAATTATTACTGTTTATAGTCCTTTGTTCTTGCTGCACTATTATTTTTTGTTCAAGCGCTGCTTTATCCAGCAACTGGATAACGGTTTTACAAGTCACCGTTGATTGATGCTGCAACAAAACCTGGGCCTGAATAACACTTGCCTCAAAACTTTCATTTTTTACCTGAATCAGGCCAAAACCTTTTTGCTGATCCAGATAAAATTCAGCCCAAACCGCAGGAATCTCATCTGATGCAGATAATACCAGTAAAGCATTACTCTGATCAGTCCTATACAAATCCTGCCATTGTTCATCAGCAGAATTTTCCATGCCTGCGATCTGCTCAATTTTATCAGCATTCAAATACTGTGTATATTTATCATTAAACATAAAACCAAAAACAGCCTTATCCACAATAACCTGAACCCCTAGATTTATTTTTGCCGAACAGGCAAAACCCCTGTCACTATCCAATTTTATTTCTATTTCTGCTGATATTGGTGAATTTGGCCATTGGCCTTGTACTTTAAAAAAATCATTTTCTCTTTCAATTACCTGCCAGTGCGCCTGCCAAGACATAAGCCACTTATCTAAAACTTTTACACTTAAATATCCGCCAAAATCACAGGTTATTGGTTTCCCATCCCAAAGCAATGCAATCCTTCCGCTATTAAAAATAATACTCAATTTGCCTCTATCTATACAAGCTATTGAGTTTTTTTCACCCACTGCCTGAACATACCTAACAATTGACTTATGAATAGAATCATCCTTAATCATCTGTCCGTCTTTAAGCAGAATTCCCCGGCTGGCAATTCTACTCAAAGAATCTAAATCATGCGAAACAATAACAATAGTTTTGCCTTGCTTATTCATCTGAATAATCCGAGCTAAGCACTTACGCTGAAACTCCTCATCTCCAACAGCCAAGCTATCATCAATCAAAAATATATCTGGGTTAATATGTACTGCCACAGAAAACCCTAAACGCACAAGCATCCCCTGAGAATAAGTTTTAACCTGAGCATCGATAAAATCATTAAGCCCGGAAAATTCAACAATTTCTGTAAATAAAACATCTGTTTGCTTTTTATCCAAGCCATAAAGCGCGGCATCAAGATAGACATTTTCCCGTCCAGTCAACTCCGGATGAAATCCCGCGCCTAAATCAAGCAAGCCCGCGACTTTACCTTTAATTACTACTTGGCCTAAAGACGGAACCGTAATCCGGCTTATAATCCGGAGAATTGTTGTCTTACCCGAAGCGTTTTCTCCGATAATCCCCAGGATCTGGCCTCTTTCCACTGAAAAATTAATATTTTTTAATGCCCAAACCTCTGACCCTTTCCGGTTTTTTTTAAAAAATCCGAGAAAACTATTGATTAAAGCTTGTTTGCCTAAACTAAAACAATATTTTTTGGCAATATTTTTAAATTCAATAACATTCTCTGACATTATTTTCCCTTGGTTTTTTTTCTTAAGTAAAATCAGCAAAAAACTTCTTATTTTTATTAAACAAGGCAATGCCCAATAATCCAAAACCAAAGCTTATTGCCAGCATACATCCCAAAATAAAAAAACTCGGAACTTTAGCATAAAGCAAAATATCCCGATACGCGTTTATAAATAAACTCAAAGGATTGAGGTAAAAAAACACACGAATATTTTCCGGGACAAACGACAACGGATAAAAAATCGGAGTCGCGTAAAACCATACAAGCATAATAAGTTCCACAATATATTTAACATCCCTATACAAAGTATGCAAAGCTGCTGCAGCTAAACATATTCCAGCGACAAATACACTCTGGAGCAAGATAATCAATGGCAGATAAAGCCATGCGCCATTGGGAAAAATACGATAATAAATCAAAAACACAAACAATAATAGCTGTGAAATTAAAAAATTGAATAAATTTGCCGCAACTATTGAAAGCGGAATAACCTCATAAGGAAAATAAGCTTTTTTTATCAGGCTGGCATTATCAACAATTGAAGTCACCGCGGCAGTTAAAGAAAAACTTAAAAAAAACCAGGGCAAAAGCGCGCTCAGGAGAAATACCGGATAATTGGCAATTTGGATTTTCATAATAAAAGTAAAAACAAAGCTAAAAACTACCATTAAAAGTAAAGGATTGAGCAATGACCATAACCAGCCTAATACCGCTGATTTATATTTTATTTTTATCTCTTTTTTAGTCAAGCTTATGATTAAATTGCGATAATCATAAATACTTTTTATATGAGCAAAACTTCTCATTGATCCAGCTCCTCGGCTATCTGCTTCCCGTCGATAATCACATCTTCCATTGACATATATTTCCACTTACCAAACCGGCCGACCGCAAAAATACTATTTGCTTTTAAAAAAGCGTTTAATACTTTTAAGCAATCGCGATAATTATGATCATAGACAACATAGGCATACTTAATATCATTAACATGCGAAACTAAAATCTGATCATCACAGCGCAGAATCTTAGCCTTAATTAGATCCTGGTGAATCAATTTATCAATCCCCTTTTTGTCCAAGGGCTTATTCTCTGAATAGGAGACTTCGGCATACAAAGAACTTTTACCTTGCGGAGCGGTATTCTTGGAAAAATTCATCGGAAATCCCACCCGAAAAAATGAAAACTTATCTTCCGAATAATAAATCCAATGCTTATCGCTTATTTTTGCTCGATCAATTCCCAGATTAAGATTGTAGACCGAAATGTATCTAAGTTTTGAAAATGCGGTTTTTACGTTTTCCGGTATTTTATTAACAATCAACTTTTTCAATTCAATCATGGGCAAAGAGCAAATAAGCTGTGTAAACTCTTCGGTTTTTCCGTTTTTAAACAGAACTGTTTTTTGCTCAATATCTATTACTTTAGCCTCATATCCAGTATAGATAGCTTTGCTGTGCTTAGCAAATGCTTTTGGAACAAGATCAATTCCCCCCTCAGAGGGGTAATAAAATTCGCTATTATAACCCAGAGCCTTTGTTTTAAAAGTAAACGCTCCGTCTAAAACTGATTTCAGCTTTACTTGCGGCACAAAATTCACTGTCCAATCAGGAATCAGCTCTTGCGGCGGTATTGTCCAAAATTTATAATTGTAGGGATACATAAAATACTTAGTTATCCCCGGGCCAAAGCTATCGAGCATCCAATCATAAAGATTTTGAGAGTCTTTATCTTTTGTTTTTGTGGCGGCCTTAAGCATTCCCAAAATACATTTTTTTACTATTTGCAGAGGCAAGCCAAAAGTATTTGCCTGAAAAGGATATTTTGTATATACAGCATTAGAGTAAATCCAAGCATTGCGTTTATGAGCGCAAAGCTGATCAGGTAAAAGTTTATTAATCAATTGTTTCGCGTATTTAGTTTTAAAATGCAGAAGATGTCCATCGTAATCAAAAACAAAACCCTTAATAATATCCGTTCGGACAAGCCCCCCAACCTGCTCTTCTTTCTCGAATATTTTAACCTTATTCTGTATATGAAAACCAGCGCTTAATCCAGCCAGCCCCGCACCTAAAATTAAGATTTTTTTACTCATTCACTTATTTCCAATCGGCTTAATTTTACCCCGACCAAACACATAATGCTAATAACCAATATAAAAACAAATAACCCCATTATATTTGATACAAGAAAAATCAGCAAAGCGCAGCAATTTGTGATAATCGCTAAAACAAGCATTATCCGCAATATTGATTTTTTAGAAAAATTAACTTTAATCAATCTAAAAACAAAATGATCATTACTTTTTAGGAATATTGATTTACCCTGTCTTAACCTAACAAAAATAACAAATAACATATCAAACAACGGCAAAGCAAGAATTACCAAAGGAATAACCAAGCCGATCTCAGAACCAGTCTGGGCAAAACTCAAAGATATTGCCATTACTGCCTGGGAAAAGCCGAGAAACTGACTGCCCGCATCCCCCATAAATATCCGCGCCGGAGGCAGATTATACCTTAAAAAAGCAATCAATACCGCGCATTGAATAGTCGAGATAAGCAGCACAAAATGATTATTTGTTAAAACCGAAAAAACAAAAAAAACAAAAGTAGTTATTAGCGACACCCCTCCCGCCAAACCATCGAGGATATCCAATAAATTAAAGGCATTAACCAGTAAAATAATCCAAAAAAAACTGAGAATTATATTAAAGAAAGGATTAAGATAAATAATCTCTGTGCGCATAACAAAAGCAATTAAAATCAATGCCCCAAGAAATTGCCCCATCAGTTTTTCTCGAGGGTTCATTTCCCTTATATCATCGTAAAACCCAAATAATACAATAATCGCGGCCGCAAGCATAAACATGTAGAAGTGAAATAAATTCAAAGAAAAACAGGAAAATTGGGCAAATACACATCCCAGGATTAGAAAAACACTAAACATGGCAATACCGCCAAGATAAGGAATACTGCGGAAATCAATCTTTTGCGGAGCAGGACTAGTAATGAATTTTTTATCCTTTGCGAATTTTTCAAAAAAAGGCAGTAAAAAATAACAAGAAAAAAAAGTAATTATAAATAATAAACCTATCACATGATACATTAGCGCAAACCTTTATATATTATTATTTAGGACAAACTAGTCCCTAAATATAATTACAAATAATTCAATCCTGGCAGGGCTGCATTAGCTAGCTTGATTACAAATAGCGGTGCTTTGCTAAAATTGCAGCTAATTATTCGCAACACCTTGAAACTATAAATAGTTAGACTATTTTATTCTAAAGATAATATACCAAAAAATGAGAAATTTGTCAATCGCAATAATAGCGTCATAGTGTCAAGAACTCTGTTGCTTTTACTTTGTAACCTTTATGGTGTTGGCCGGTTTAATTTCAGTTATTAAAGCATACAGCCATCTCTTGCAACTTTGCGTATTCGGAAATCTTCTAAATGGTTTTATCCTGCGTTTTA
>JAHITY010000113.1 GCA_018817165.1 Candidatus Omnitrophota bacterium | reverse complement strand
TCAATTGGTACCTTCCAGAATAATTGATGTTGTGAATGTGTGAGAGTTTTTCAATCTCACTCACTCACATTCATGACTCAATTATTCTGGGGTAAACAGTTTCGCTTTTTCAACATAATCTAAGCTGAAAACTGAATTATTTTTTATTAAAAAGGGTGAAGCTCCCCATAAACAAAAGGTACCATCTAAATTGGTATATTTAGTGATATTTTAAAAGATCAATCTGCAATAAAGCAGTTGAATTTTATGAGGAGCTTCACTATGAAAAAAAGAAACATTTTTCAAAACCAAAGTCAAGAAATCCTTTCTCTGTTCGAGACCGTCGAGAACAGATCCAAAATGATGTGTGTACCGATTGATTATGCCAAAAAAGATCATACGGTGATGTTCTGCAATGGCAATGGGGAAATTATTCGAAAACCATTCTCGGTAAAAAATTCACTTAAAGGGAAAAATTATCTGGTTGAGCAAGTTACAAAATCTTGTCGCCATCATGGTATTAATCTTCAGTATGCTTTTTTTGGAGGTGAAGATTGCGGCTCTTTCGCTGATAATTTTATAACTGCTTTGCGTTCAGATGATTGGATAGTTGCAGGAGTAAATCCCTGTGATGCAAAGAGATATCGTGAAAACATGCAGGCAAGTACTGATCGATTGGACCTATTAGGGATTTGTAAAATGCTTCTCAGCTGCAGAGGCAATTGTTCTCCTGCTCAATCCGGCATCTATTTGAATTTGCGGACGCTTGTTCGGCAAAGGCGAAAACTTGTTAAAATGACAACTGGAGTAAAAAATAGAATTCATACGATTGTAGATCGGGTTTTTCCTGGATTCTTAAACGAAAAGAAGAGTGGGCTCTGGCCATTTTCAAAATGCTCGTTGTTATTAATGAAAGACCGATTCAGCGCACATCAAATAAGGAGACGTCGACGCTCTACATTAGTGAAACTGTTTACCAGTCAGGCAATACACCAACCAGATCGCTGCGCTGAAAAACTTCAGCAATATGCGACCCAGGTCCTCACCCCGCCAGAAAACCATATTGCAACATTGCAGCTTTCATTGAAACAACAGGTAAAACTTTTTATCTGTCTGCAAGAAAATATTGAGCAGACGGAAAAAGAGATAGCTGAACATTTAGCCCAAACCCAGGGGGCATTTTTAACCAGTATTCGTGGTATTGGAATTGTTTTAGCATCTGGTGTCAGTGCGGAAGTTGGGAACCCCGACAAACAGAAATCTATTAATAATTTGGTTTCATATGCTGGTATTATCCCAAGGATTAAACAAACCGGCGGGATTCAGGGAAAAACTCAAATCAAAAAAATGGGAAAACGCTGCAATCATATACTGAAGGACTATGTTGTACAGTCAGCTTCTCATATAGGTTTATGTGGTCCAGAAGATTTGATGTCGGATTACAAAAGGCGCGATGCACAGGGGCAGCATGCAGATTTTGGTATAAGTAGAAGATATCTGCGTATGGCAATGTGCTTGATGCGAACTTATCAAATTTATCTACCTAAAAGATTGCGAGGTGCAAAGATTCCCATGAAAGAACGAGCCCAATATTATTTAACAACCTGGCCTAAGCTCCACGAAAAATGGAGGAATGCAAGCGCATTGGATATTGCCTTTGATAAAGAAATGCCATTAGGTCAGTGGCGTAACGTTATACAGGGGATTTATGGAATAGAACTCAAATTATAAATTAAATACAGACCTGGTATAATTTTTCAGTTTAAGGTTTGATAAATTTTGCGGACAGGATGGCTTAAATTCAATTGTCGCAGTGCTCCGGATATAACGGATGTTATTGACGGCTTCATATAGTCTGCCTTACCATGTCCGCTCCAATATTTAGATTATGGCTCAAAGGTGCTCTGATCCTAGAAATTATTCTAAGAGATCTTGTCATACCAGTTTGCCAAAAATTGGACATATGGGACATGGGGTTCCACCGGTAACGCTCAATTCTGAAAACCTATGATTTTAAAAATTAAATCAGTCTCAGTAATTTTTTAAAAATACCGATAAAAATCGGGAGTGTGGAGTATTGCCTAAAAATAAATTTAAAATAATGCTTGATTTCTTCCTGGTGCTCTATATG
>JAHITY010000112.1 GCA_018817165.1 Candidatus Omnitrophota bacterium | reverse complement strand
GAAAATTAATCAGAAGCAGTCGAAAGACTGCTTTTTTTTGTCTAAATTTAATTAAATTAACCGGAGGAATAAACATGAAAAAAATTATTATTTTAGTCATGCTTAGCATTCTGTCATGCGTAAATTCAGTGTATGCCGCTACTTGGAGTGTAGAAGTAGTCTCGGATAAGGACGCGTATGTATTGGGCGAAAAAGCGGTATTTGAAATAGAAGTAAAAAAGAATAATAAATTGGTTAGAGAGAAGCAGATAATATTAGAAGCGACATTCCCGGATAGCAATAATCCAGTAACGCTAGAGCATATTATTTGGGGCCGGTATCGCTTTTCCACTCAGTTGACAGATGTCTCCGAGCAGCAGATATTTAATATTTCTCTGTTTCAAAATAATAAACCTAAAAAACTGCTGGCTCAAGCAGCAAAGACAATAACCCTGATCGTGGAAATTAATAATTCGTTTAGGATTAAAGAAGGTAATTATGTGAATAAAAATGAAATAACGCTTTTGATTGATTCCAATCTGAATTATGAACTCATGGCCAGTGAGGATCCATTGTTCGCGGATTGTGATTGGACTGCGTATGCTCCGGAAATGCCCTTTGTATTATCTGCTGGTGATGGGCAGAAGATTATTTATTTAAAATTCCGGAATAAACTTAGTCAACAAGAGCAAATTGAAAGTAATCAAGTAACTTTGGATACAATGCCGCCGCAGTTGACGATTATCTCTCCAGTGCAGGGTAATATCGTGACAGGCAGGACAAATTAATATGAGGGTAATGGAAAAGAAAATTCAGAGCACCTGCTTTTTGGAAAGCGGGGAGATAGAAAAGAACGATGTTTTGCTTTTGACGATTCTGTTTTCCTGGTTTTTGAGTATTATCTATTTTAATCCAATGCTTTTTTCATTGCTGATCGGAGATGAGCCGCTGATCGCGAAAATATCCGTGGTTGTGTTTGTTATTGTGCTAGATATGATGTGGCTGTATGGGATTTATCATATTGTAAATATATTATTCGCTTATTTTATTAAAATTAAACCTCTGGAAAATGTTTTATCCAAAGAGGAACATCCCGCCGCGGCTTTGCTGTATATGACCAGAAATGATTTTAAGCAAAACGCTTGTCTGACTTCAGTTAATCAAAGTTATAAAAATTTCCATGTTTATATTTGTGATGATAGTGATAATTTGGAAATTAAAAATCAGATAGATTTATTTTCTGAAAAACATAAATTAATTGTCAGCGTATTAAGAAGGAGTAATATCTTAGGATATAAAGCGGGAAACATTAATCACGCGTTAAGTAAAATTGGTCAAGACTATAAGTATATAGCAATAAATGACGCGGATACCGAGATTCCTGAAGACTTTCTTAGTAAGCTGATGCCGTGGTTTAAGCATAGTTCTAAGATTGGTTTTGTTCAGGCAAAACAAAGATCATTAAAACAGCAAACCGGAGATTTAGGCCGCGCGATGAAATCAATGATTGATATTCATTGGAAGTATTATATGGCGCTTAAGAATAATTTTGGTTTTGTGATGTGGTACGGCCATGGCGCGGTTTTAAAGCGTTCAGTTATTGAAGCTTTAGGCGGAATTCCCGAGGTTGTTACCGAAGATTTGGCTTTTTCTTCTGAGGCACGTCGCGCGGGTTATTACGGGATAGTCGCTGATGATGTTGTCTGCGGCGAGGAGTTTCCCCAGACAATTGAAAAATTCCGTAAAAGAAACAAAAAATGGGTAAGAGGCACATTCCAATATTTAACTAAATTTTATCCAAGGATTTTGCTGGCAAAGGATATCCCTTGGATTGAAAAAGCCGATATTTTCATTTCCGCGTTTGCTTTGCTCCAGGCAATTCCGTTTTTGCTGCTTGTTTTTGTGGCAAGTTTTATCATGCCTTTTTATTATACGGTTTCCCAGATTCAGGGGCCGTTATTTCTTGTGCCTCCGCTATTTTATGACAATTGGCTGCAAATAATTATCAAAACCAGATATAATGTTTTTTGGGTTTTTGATTTTTATCTGATAATGTTTGCCACTATATTTTTTCCG
>JAHITY010000111.1 GCA_018817165.1 Candidatus Omnitrophota bacterium | reverse complement strand
CCCATTTATCTAAAATAGATGCATTAAGAAGAGAAAGATATTTTAAAACAGCCAAAGGTAAAACAACTCTAAAACAAATGTTAAAAACAGCTATTGGCAATGTTTTAGCTGAAAAAAGTTAAAGAATACTTAATATATGTTAGAGCATAATCCGCATGAATTTTATATGGCTGCCGCAATTAAGCAAGCTGAAAAAGCCGCCGCAGATGACGAAGTGCCGGTGGGCGCGGTTATTGTGCATAAGGGCAGTATTATTGCCAGAGCGCATAATCAGATAGAGCGGCTAAAAGATCCTACTGCGCATGCGGAAATGATTGCGATAACCCAGGCTACGAATTTTTTAGAGAATAAGTGGTTGTCGGAATGCAGTATTTATGTTACAATTGAGCCGTGTTCAATGTGTGCCGGAGCTTTGGTTCTAGCCAGAATCAAAGAAATTGTCTACGGAGCCGATGATCCCAAGACCGGGGCCTGTGGTTCAGTAATTAATATAGCGAATAATCCAAAACTTAATCATTGTATTGATGTTAGTTATGGTGTTTTAGCTAATGACTGCGGATACCTGCTATCAGAATTTTTTAAACAAAAGCGCGGCAGGAATGCCAAATGTCAAATTAAAAATGACAAATAAAACGCAAAACTAAAAATATGTAATTATTTTGGATTTTGGGATTAGGTGAGGACGTAAGGATATACAGCAAACATGTATTTATATCCTGCAAAGATAAAAGCATAAAAAGTAATATTTTGTCATTTGGAATTTGACATTTGATATTAGCAATTTTGAAAAAATTGCGGAGAGGTGCCAGAGTGGCCGAACGGAGCTGCCTGCTAAGCAGTTGATCTGGGCGACTGGATCCCAGGGTTCGAATCCCTGCCTCTCCGCCATAAATACTCTAAAAAGGGAAAGCAAATAAACTTGCTTTCCCCTTTTTTATTCGTATTTCTGAGACTAATCACTAAAAGCATGTGATTAATCATGATTTTTTGAAAAATCATAGCGTCGAGTCAGGGCACTGCGCATTGATTTAAGATCAATGCTTGTAAGCCCTGCCAGTGGGGATGAGAACCCTAAAAGAGGATTTTAAGGGGAAAGATTGTTTTTCCCTATCCCGAATGGGGAATATTTCTCTGGGTTAGCATCGGGACCCCGAAGAGTTTCTTTGGGGAGTTACTTCATTCGGGGTCGGCGACTTGCGCTTGCCTGCGTAGGGAGGGGGAATATTAAGGGGGAACTGAAAGAGTTCTCCCTTAAGGAGTGAGTGGACCGCAGCGTAAGCGAAGGGGAATGACACGACGGGTTCCAATCCCAGTTTTCACAATAATCTTTGGTGATCAATGAACATACCTCGCCTATATTTTCAATAATTATATCATCAGCTTAAAACAGGCAACATCAGTTATCCGCAGATAGGAATTGGTTGTTTTTTGTGATTTATGTGGTGGGAATGTGGTGGGCGCCTTTAAAATTAAGTTGACATGCCGGGATTATTTGTATATAATTTTGTATATATGAAATTAGTAATAAAACTAACCCAGAAACAGGAAGAGTTTTTTAATATTTTAGCGGATTATATTCGCCGAGAAAAAATTCCTCCTACCAATCGGGAAATTCTAAAAATGATGGGATTAAAATCTCCCCGTAGCATCGCCCAATATTTAGACGCTCTTGAACAAGGTGAATATATAAAACGAGGGAAGGGCGCCAGGAATATTAAAATTCTTAAATCTCCATATGATAATAATAGCGCGGGTAAAACAGTTAAAGTTCCTGTGTTAGGGTATGTCCCCTGTGGGACTCCTTTCTTGGCAGAGGAAAATATTGAAACACAAATTTCTGTTTCTGAAAAAATAGCGAAACCGCCATATAAATATTTTATTCTTCGAGCGGTTGGGGATAGCATGAATAAGGCTGGAATAAATGAAGGTGATTTGGTTTTAGTTCGTCAACAATTGACCGCTAATAATGGAGATATAGTCGTGGCTTTGATAGATGATGAAGCGACCATAAAAAAGTTACGTTTACATGAAGAACATATAACACTTGAACCAAATTCAACCAACCCAAAACATTACCCGATAGTTTTAGAGCGGAATTTTGAAATACAGGGTATTGTGGTTAGATCTATGTCGGAATTATAACATCAGAGGAAAAAGGAGGGTGTTAAAATGGCAAAAGGCAAAGTAGCACGAAATAAGGGAACCATTAAAAAGGCGGATAATTACCTTTTTGTTTCCTGATTCAAGATAAGTTTGATATAATAAAAACATTTGGGGGTAATTATGAGCGTTAAATCAGCGTATAGTGTTGTTTCTCTTTTCTCCGGTTGCGGAGGATTAGATCTGGGTTTTAGAGGTGGCTTTAAGTCTTTAGGTAAAAATTACTCAAAGCTGAATTACAATCTTGAGTGGGCTAATGATTTTAATCCGGAAGCTTGTTTGACCTTTCAGAAGTATTTTGGTGATCATATCGTTCATGGCGATATAACTGAAATTCTTAAAGGGATTAAAAAAAATTCATTGCTTGATAAACCTTTGCCCGCAAAAGCGGATATAGTTTTAGGCGGGTTTCCTTGTCAGGATTTTAGTCACGCTGGCAAAAGACTTGGTTTTACCAGTAAGCGTGGTGTTTTATACCTGAGTATGATTGAAGTTATAAAAAAAACTAAGCCCTATGTTTTCGTGGCTGAAAATGTTAGAGGCTTACTCACAATAGATAACGGTGAAGCGATAAAGACTATTATCCGGGATTTTGAGGCTCTAGGATATAATGTTGTTCCTAATTTGTATCTAGCGGCGAATTATGGAGTGCCACAGAGTCGGGAAAGAGTGATTCTTGTTGGAACGAGAAAAGACGTATTGCCGCCATTTGAGCATCCACAGCCAATTTTAAATAAAAATACTTGGATATCCGTTGAGAAAGCTATAGCTGATTTGGTTGACGCTAAAGAAGGATCTATTTCAAATCATTATTGGTCAAAAGCTAAAAAAAATAACGGGCAAGGCAATAATAAGATTGATAAAGATAGACCTGGGCCCACAATGAGAGCCGAGCATCATGGAAATATTGAATGGCTGTGGAATGGGCAAAGAAGGTTGTCTGCCCGGGAAGCGGCGCGAATACAATCATTTCCTGATGATTTTATTTTTCATCCATCAACTTCAAGCGCTTATAAGCAAATAGGCAACGCTGTTCCTCCCGTGCTCGGTTGGCATGTTGCTAAAGCTATCCAAGCTTTTCTTGATAAAAATTTACAAAAGGAATTGGAGTATGATTTGTGCTCGTGTTAATGACGCTCCCGAGGGCGATTTTGTTGAATTATTAAGAAAAACTCGAGATGTTATTTTTGAACATTTCAAAACAACTCCCGCGGAATTAAAAAAAATAAAAGCGGTTGAGTTTGAAACTTTAGTGTGTAAGAGCGCTGAAAAAGCAGCTAAAGGAACTATTTTTGAGGGTAAAATAGAACAAACCGGGATTCACGCCTTTCCTGATATTATCGCTAGAAAATATTATGGAATAGAGGTAAAGACAACCACCGCGGACAAATGGGTATCAACCGGCAATAGCGTGTTGGAAAGTACTCGCCAAGATAGCGTTGAAAGAATATATTTGTTTTTCGCTAAATTCGGTGGAACTTTTGACATGAAATTCAGATTATATCAGGAATGTCTTTATGAAATAGCGGTTACGCACTCACCAAGATATCAAATCAATATGGATTTAGCTATAGGCCAAACTATTTTTGATAAGCTTGATATCGCTTATGATGAATTACGGCATTTGGAAAAACCAGTAAGACCAATTGTTGATTATTACAGAAAATTGACTAAGCCAGGAGAAGAAACCTGGTGGATGGAAAGTTCTGATTCACAAGAAGCGACTTTAAAGCCGATTGTCTCAATGTGGAAATATTTAGACGCTGAAACCCAGAAGAATATTAGATCGGAGGCCATGGCTCTTTTTCCTGAAATGTTTAGTAATAAAATGACAAAATTCCAAAGATTACTCCCTTGGCTCGCCGCTAAACATGGCGTGGTTATTCCAGCTGTGCGTGATATTTTTACGGCTGGCGGACAAATACAGCACACGATTAAAGGAGTTAATTATAAAAAATTGCCAAAAATCTTTTATTATTTAGAAGATAATTTTTCCACTGTGTTGGGTTATGTTAAAAAAATTACGCCAGCCGACGCTAAGCATTATTGGCAAATCGAGGAAGAAGTGGGGCAATATACGATTGTTGATCAATGGTGCGATTCTGTTATCGAGAACGCTAGTTTAGCGCTTAAGCGCAATAGACAGTTTATTGTGCATCTTTTGGCGGAAAAATTAGGGAAGAAAGGATCATCATCTTTAGTAAAAGAAGAAATGAGTAAATATGGATTAGATTTTGACTGATGAGAAAAAAAATTAAAAATTATTCAGGTCGAAACTTTAAAAAAGACAGATCTAACGACAAAATATCAAAGAAGAAGCGTTCTTCTTTGATGACTAAAATCCGCTCAAAAAATACTAAATTCGAAGAAGAATTTATAAACCTACTTAGAAAATTCACGCGTAAAAAATTCAAAACACACGTTACCGATATTAAGGGAAAACCAGATATAGTGTTTAATAAAGCTAAGATCTGCGTTTTCTTAGACAGTGATTTCTGGCATGGATGGCAATATCCAAGATGGAAACATTTGCTTAAAAATGATTTCTGGCGTGATAAGATAGAGCGTAATCGGGACAGAGATAAAAAAACGACTCTTTTTCTCAGGCGTCAAGGCTGGAAGGTGTTCCGGATTTGGGAACATCAGATAAAAGCTGATGTTAATCAATTGATGATTAACATATCAAGTAAGGAGATTCTCTGATAATAGATATCTGCAATCCAATCAGGGTTTGGAAATGGGTTAATTGCTACGCAAAGCGTTTAAAGCATGATAAAAGTTTTTACGGATTTCTTTCTCAAGTCATGCTGGAGTGGAAGCAGAGGAAGGAAAGATTAGAAAGAGTGATTTTGTAAGTTTGGAGGTTGCTTATGGGAAAAGAAAATAAACTTAATTTATTAAGGGATACCCCGGAGTTTGAGAGTGTTTATTCCTCGGATAGAGATAAATTTAATCATAAGGTTTATGCAGAAACCCTAGGAAAAATTATTCAAGATAATTCGCCCCCTTTAGTGATAGGATTATTAGGGGGATGGGGAATAGGTAAATCTACAATATTAAACTTATTCAAAAAATTAATAAAAGAAATAAAAGGTATTCGTTATGTTTATTTTAATGCTTGGAAATATTCTAATGATTCTTTTCGCAGGCAGTTTTTATTGGAGTGTGCCGATCAACTTATAGACGATATAAGGCAGAGACAAATATATAAGGCTTGCTTAAGTAAAAGATTTATCTCTACGAATGAACCAGCAGAAGAAGGTGTTCTATTAAGAGATAAGTTGAAAAACCTTAAAAAGTATTGGAAGACGTTTCTTCCTAGAATAAAATTTGACGCAAATATTATTCTTAAGATTTTTGTTGTAATTGTTTCGTTATGTATGCTTTTATGGGTCACTCGTAAATGTCCAGACACTATACCTAAAGATATTTCCACAATAGGTGTATTGGGAATACTCTTTATCTATATTTTAAAAGATTTACTTCCAAACTTATTCAAAATCAATGCTCCGGTTGCGATCGATAGTAGAATTGTATTCCCAGAAGAATTCAAGAAGGAGTTTTTATGTATCAGAGCAAAATGTAAAGACAAAGTAGTTTTTGTAATTGATGATGTGGACAGATGCCCGCCTCATATTATTATGAATGTTTTAGATTCGATTAAAAACTTTTTTGTTCCTAGGGAAAACACAAATGATGAGGGTATCTATGATGGTGATTACTTTATAATAGCTATGGATGATAAAGCGGTAGTCTCGATATTAGAAAAAGAAAGAGGGGGTAAATATAAAAATGAGGAAGTTTTGAAGTTTTTCGATGTGGCAGTGCGAATAAATCCTGTAAGTAGTGTGGATTTAACCGAATTTGCTCACTATATAGCAAAAGAAACTATTATAGATCCAGAAGTAATTAATATTGCTATTTACGGTGGATTTAATACTCCCAGGAAAATTAAACATTTCCTCAACACATACAAAACTGTGTTTTCTGTTGTAGAGCAAAGAATAGAGGAAAAGCAATTCTTTTATAAGGGAGAAAATCTGCAGGAGGCTCTAGCTAAAACATTAGTCTTGCAGATAGCTTTCGCGAAACATTTTGAGTCATTAAAAGCCAATTATGATCTTCTTGAAGAGTGGTATCTGGAGGCAGAGAAGATGTTTTCGGCGGAAGTTAAAGATGGTTCCCAGAAAGACGAAAACCATAAAAATAAATTTGGGTTACTTAAGTTTATTTGGACCACAAAAGATACTAAGCTGAATGATATTGAAGGGTTAATATATTTAAAAAGTCCATCTTATGGTCAGTATTTGACTAATCATTTTGAATTTGGCGAAGCAATAATAAATAATGAACAGAAAAAGATATTAGAGTTATGCGAAGAAATAAAAACTGAAGAACAACAAGCAGGGCTAGTCGCACTGATTCGACATTTATTTGATACAAATCCTATGGGTTCTTTTTTGCGTAACAGGCTATCTGCCTGTTTAACGATATTCAAAGAAATTAGTTTTAAAAAGGGAGTAAAAAAAGCATTAGTTCGAATTATAGAAAGAAACCTGCTTAGACATAAGGATATATTAGATTTTTCACCCAATATAATTTTTTCTGCTGTAAAATTTGTAGCAGATGAAAATCAAGTAAGAAAAAGCATGATAAAATTAGGGCTTCAGAATATTGCAAAAATTCCTCCCGTAAATAATACAGTAGAATTTATTAATATCTTGAATGAAAAAAATTATATAGACACTAATAGGGCTAATATTTTAAATAAATCTCTTGAAGATATCGCGGATAAAAATCCTCAATGGGTTGTTGAAGTTTTTAATAATGCTTCAGTTTCTTTAGATGAGAAGTGGGAAGATTTGCAGAACAAAGTTCCGTCTAGCAGTGTAACCGTAAAATTATTGCAACATATAAGTGAGAAAGAAGAAGCAATTGATTTGTTTAGTGAGATTTTTTCCGTAGTTAATAAATTTTGGTTTGATGAACACCAACAAATTATTTCCCAAAAATGCATGAGTGTATTGAATTATGGGAAATCCCAAAATATAAAAGGGCTTAACGGTAATATCCGATTAGCATTGCGTATGATTATCGAGATGAAAACATGGATAAGTAAAGAAGAGGCACCGGCTGTATGTGATTTGTTATGGAACTTGGTGGGGCGTATAAGCTTGTCGGATGAGATAAAATTAGTTTTAGAAGCAGTATCTATTGCGGCATATTCAAATAATGAAACCAAGGCTATGAATAATGGCATCGTTCAAAAATCATTAGTTTTAGAAATAGATAACTATAGAGAACTAATTGAGTTTGTGGATGAATATCTTGATGAAAATAAGTGGTGGGTAGAGCTTAAAAATCAAATTATTTCAGTACTTGTAGAGAATGTTAAAAATTCTCTTTTAGAAAAGAATAAACTTAAATTTGATTATCTAACACAAAAGAAAGAGATCCAAGATCAACAAATGAAAATTGTGTTTATGGCAGTTTTCGAGTGTAATAATCAGAAAATATTTGAGTTGTGGCAAGATAGTATAATTAAGGTTTGTAATAGTGTTTTGCGTAGATGGGTAATAGACGAGATAAAGAAAACTATAACAGGCAAGCCAAATGTTTCCAAAGATATAAAAGAAACAATGCTGTGCTTATTAATAAATATTGTTGATGAGCCTGAAAATGCAGAAGAAAAAATAGAAGTAGGGAATTTGATATTTGATATTTTGAAAAGAACAGATGTTCCAAGTATCCATCTCCTGGGTATTAAAAATTTAGAAAAAACAGAATCTTTGTTTGGCGATTTATTCACGCAGAAAATTAATGGCGAAATCCAGAGTATATGCAGAGAGAATCAAGAAAAGATTTTGCAGCATAAAGAGTTGTTAATTGCTTGTATTAAAATGAGCAACATTAAGCATGATCAAGAGACTATGGAGGCGATCAGTAGCGCTTTAAATGTTTTGATTACGACTAATAATAACAATTATTTAGATATGGGATACGCTGTTTTGACCGTTCTTAATGGGAAAAAAATACCGAAAACGATACTAAAGAAGATGAAAGATTCTACAGCACTAATAAACAACCAAAAAGAAAAAGAAAGATGGGAGACCCTTCTGAATAATAGATAGTAGATAGTATTAGGGCATACATCAAAGTATCAAAAAACTAATTACAAGATAGATTATACCTAGTATGTGTAATCTGATATTACGTGGTAAATATATAAAAAAATAGTAGATTTATTATTACTAATTTAGCGTAATTTTAGATATAATTTCAAGCAAACGCATACTATGTATATTAAATATTAGAAGGAAAAATGAAAAAAAATAAACAGCATATTATTGATACAAAGGCAAAAAGAGTATTTGCAAATGCTATTCCTGATGAATGGGTTTTGCGAGAGCAAACTAATGACTATGGGGTTGATTACGAAGTTGAGATTTTTATTGATGGGCATTCTACTGGGATTATTTTTAAAATTCAACTGAAGGGAACAGAATCAATCAAGTATATTAATAACAATACTGAAATTTCGTTTAGCATGCCAGTTGCTTCGCTTAATTATTATTTAAGCGAGCTTAATGTTCCGATTTTTTTAATCCATGTTGATGTCTTAAAAAAGATTGTTTATTGGCATAATTTGACGATTGATAATTTATTAAGAGAAAGACTATTCAAAGCAAACAAAAAAACTCAGCAAAATTTAGTTATTTACCTTGACGTTAATAATGTTTTACCTAAAGATATTTGCCAAATGGAACATGCTTATAGGAAAGCCATGTTTTATATTTCTGCTAGATATTTTACTACAATTGAGCGTAATAATTTTGTTGATGTAGCTAAAACTGTCAGTTTAAACCAAGATGAAATTGATAGCATGAAAAATGTGATTGATTGTTTAAAGGTTGACAAAATACAGTCGTTAATACAAACTGGCGATTTTGAAGGAGCCCTTAAATATATAAAAGATTTGTTGTCATCAACTGACTCAACCGTAAAAAATAAATTCCAAGCGCTTGTTTATGCTGAGGGACTTCAGATGCAAATTTTAAAACTTTTAAATAATAATAAACCTTCTGAAGCAGCATCTGAAGAAATGCAAAAAATTTACTTGACCACTGCCTTTAGCTTCAGGTCGATTACTAAAAAAGGTCCTGCCCATTTAAAAATTTATAGCATACTTTATTTACTATCAAGTAAAATGTCTATCTTTGCAAGAAAAGAGTTTATTTATTACATGAATTACAAAATAAACCAAGATGATGATAGCGATTCATTTTGGAAATATACAGTTTTGCTAAAAAGAGCGGATTTGACAAGAAAGAATCAATTATTTTACATGCAGTTTAAGAGAATTATTAATATTTGTTTAAAAAAGAATTTGCTTTTTATGATACCTCATCTTATTAATCGTTTTGTACCTAATTTTAACATTTTTTTGCAAAGATTAGAACTGGAAGGTTTAACAGAAGCCTATCAATTCTATAAAAATGATCTTCAACAGTTAATAGGCCCATCTTTAAATATAAGTGAGTTTTATAAAAGTGATGACGAACTTGAGTTATTATGTAAAACGTTAGTCCTTATTTCAGGCGTTAAAAATGCTGAATCAAAATTTCTCGAAACAGAAAAACTTTTTTCGATTATCGAAACACACGTTAAGAATATAGAGAAACAGCAATTATTAAAGAAAATTATTGAAGATGGAATGAATAAATATGTTAAGCATATGCAAGAAATAAACAAGCGTAAGGAACCCACACTCGAAGAAGAAAAAAATATTTATTATAGAATGGCAAGATCTTTTGGCGTAAAATTTGAAGATCCCAACGATAAGATTGCACAAATTGTACAGATTGGAATAGATGATTTAGACCCTGGGAGAGTACTTAAAAATTGTGTGTATTTATTTGTAGAGTTAACAGGTGGAGGTATGCCTGCTAAATGGCTAAAATTACCTACTGCGGGAAGTAAAAGGTTGAGTTGCACAAAACATAAGCATGCAGTTGAAAGTTTAGCTTTGGATAATCTATACAATTTTTTTAAAAAAAGATATTGTGATAAATGTAATGAAAACTTATGTCATCCTGTTGCGTGGAAGTGGTCAAAAAATTGGCAACTTGAACAAAATAAATTATACCTGAAAAAGAATCATGACTTCTAATAAATCGCTCCAGGCAATCGGAACCCGCCCCGAAAAAAACCGGGTCGGCCTCCTCTGTCTGTAGAGAGAAAAAGGGGTTTTGAGGAAATTGTTATATCAATTAATCAAACAACGTTGTATATTGTTTAACAAAGAATATTATTAATTATTGATAAGAAAAAGTAAAAGGGTTACCTTAGGATTAAGTATTTGTTATCCGGCAAGATTAGCAAATCAACCCTAAAAAGGAGGTAACCCTATGAATAGTT
>JAHITY010000110.1 GCA_018817165.1 Candidatus Omnitrophota bacterium | reverse complement strand
TTACCTAATTTTAGAGAAAGAAGAAAGAACTTTTGGCCTGTTAGCTGGCTTTTCCTACAGCTTCAACATTTGAGCTCAGGCAGAGGAGGCCGACCCGGCTTTTTCGGGGCGGGTTCCGATTGCCCTGGAGCGAATTGTTAGAAGTTTATTTTCCTCTTTTAATGAATGTCTCGCAGCACACAGAATCAAGAGTCATATAGTTGCCAATTGGAGCATAGTTTGGGTCATCATGTGCTAGAGGATTTGTATCAATCCACTCAACTACAACAGTATTTTCATTTATAATCTTTTCGCTCTTAGCCCAAGAATAAAACTTTTTATCAATTTTATCAATTGCCAAATCTAGTCCGATAGCAACCACACGAGCTAATGACTTTTGGTCGGGACCACATTCTACCATGATTATATCGCTTAGATTAACATCTTTTCCACATTTATATTTCATTTATTTTTTTTCTTCTAACATTTAATATGTGACATGTCGTTTTTTGTAGATCCTTATACACAATTATAATTGTTTGGGAAAGTAAAGTCAAAGAAAAATCTAATTTCCCCTTGATTGCTGTCCTATTTTAGGTATAATATCATTAAAAAGGACATGTCCAGTTTTATTGAGAAATGTGCAGATGATGGAAAAAGATATTAGTTTGATGTTGCCGGAGTTCCAGAGTTTTATTATTTCCCGAGGGCTTGCCGCGGAGAATAAGGCGCCTTTTTTTGCCTTGTGGGTGAAAAGGTTTCAGGCTTTTTGCGCGAATGGTTCACGGGAGGCCGGGGACGGGCTGAATGATTTTTTGATTTATTTGGGCAGTGACGGGAAAACCGCTGATTGGCAGATCGAGCAGGCAAGGCAGGCGGTTTCGATATATTTGGTCCATTATCTGGATAAAGAAAACCTTGTTTTTAAGACTGCGGTGGAACCGGTTATGGATAAAAAAGACGCGATTCTGGCGCGGATGAAGGAATTGCTGAGAATTAAGCATTATGCTTATAGTACGGAACGCTCTTACCTTGACTGGAGTGAAAGGTTTTTCGATTATATGACCACGGTGCGCAATAAGAATAAAGAAATCGAGCAGGAGGATATAAAGGAATTTCTTAGTTATTTGGCGGTACGCCGTCGGTTGGCTGCTTCTTCTCAAAATCAGGCGTTTAACGCGCTTTTGTTTTTGTTTCGCGATGTGCTTAGGATCGAGCTGGGGGCTATCGGCAAGGCGGTTCGGGCGAAACGGGGAATTAAATTGCCGGTGGTTTTGTCTGAGGATGAGGTAAAGCGGCTGTTTAGCACGATGTCGGGAAAGATATTGCTGATGATGCAGGTATTGTACGGAACTGGCATGCGCATGATGGAGGTGTTGAGATTGCGGGTACAGGATATTGATTTTGAGGCAAATACGGTATCTATTCGGGCGGCAAAAGGGGATAAAGACAGAGTTACGATGCTTCCGATTTTTGTTAAGGAGGGGCTTGTCAAACATCTTGAGGAGGTTAAAGCTGTTTATGAAAAAGATTTGGCTCTGGGCTACGGAGAAGTATATTTGCCGGATGCTTTAGGGGTTAAGTATTCTTCCGCGGGAAAGGAATGTCGCTGGCAGTATGTTTTTCCCGCAACGGATTTGTCTGTGGATCCGCGTTCGGGAAAGGTGCGAAGGCATCATGTTGTGGGAAAAGTTGTGCAGAGGGCAGTGCGCGACGCGGTGGCAAAGGCAGGGATAATCAAGCATGCTACGGTACATACTTTTAGGCACTCTTTCGCCACACATTTATTGCAGAATGGTGTGAATATCCGGGAAGTTCAGGAGCTGCTCGGGCACAAGAATGTAGAGACAACGATGATTTATACGCATGTGCTGCGGGATATGTCGAGTGCTCCGAAAAGCCCCTTGGACGGGTTGTATGTGGAATAAAGCTTAAAAATTCCCCGATCATCTTTCACAAAGTTTGCTTTGCGCGTTTGCTTTTCTGCTTTTGACCATTAGTTATCGACCATTGTCTATCAATTATTTGACCGATTATTGATAATTCTATTCGGGATGGGGCAAGCCCATCCCCTACAGGTTTTTGTGTTATTTTACCAAATAAGAATAAAGGGGGCATTTGGTTTTTCTAATCGCTAAACGCTAAAATAGCGGTTTATCTTGACTCCGCCAATCTGTCTGATATAATACATAGCAGAAGCACAGGTGCTTAGTAAAGCTTAAAAGGGAAAACGGTGCATTGCCCAGCAATAATTCCGTTACGGTCCCGCCGCTGTAATCCTGTCCCGAAATAATAGGGAACTTTTTTAACAGAAGTATTTGTCACTGTCCCGCCATGGCGGGACGGGAAGGCAGTTAAAAAAGCAGGAAAGTCAGAATATCTGCCTGGGTTGTGAGAAGAATATATTTTGAACCTCGCGGAAGGGTGAAGAAACAGGGTGCAATCCTTTAAGTCATTTTATATGACATAAAGGATTTTTTTATGCCCAAAATTAGGATTACTGATATGTTTAAAAAATTAAAAATCAATTTAAGGCTAATGTTTGGCTTGATGGGGATAGTTAGTTTGATATCAATGGGAGTTAATGCTCGGGGTGCTGAACAAGATTTTGTGCCCCAGAGAATTGTTTCTTTGGGCTCATATTTAACTGAGGGGCTTTTTTTGTTGGGGGTCGGGGATGATATTGTGGGAGTAACGACTTATTGCAATCGTCCGGAGCAAGCAAAGTTAAAAGAAAAAGCCGGATCAATTGTTGAAGTGAATATAGAGAAAGTTCTGTCTTTAAAACCGGATCTGATTTTAACCACGCCATTGACCAATGCCAAGGCTAAAAGCAAACTTAAGCAAATGGGCTTGAATGTGGTGGATTTTGAGCAAGTAAAAGACTTTTCCCAGATCTGCGAGCAATTTATTAAGTTAGGCAAGACTGTTAATAAGTCGGACAAGGCAAAGCAAATTGTTGAGCAGGCGCAAGTAAAAGTGAAAGCTTTGCAACAGAGTATTTCGGATAAGCCTTTGCAAAAAGTATTTGTGCAAGTTGGCACTAAGCCTTTATTTACAATGAACAATGAATTTTTTGTAAATGATATGATCAAATTAGCCGGGGGAATAAATATCGCGGAAAACGCGCCGACTGGAATATATTCCCGGGAAAAAGTTGTGGAGCTGAATCCGGATATTATTATTATTGCCTCGATGGGAATTGCCGCTGAAGACGAAAAACAGATCTGGAACAGATATACAACAATCACCGCGGTTAAAAATAAAAGAATTTACTGTATTGATCCAGATATTATCTGTAATCCGATTCCTGATAATTTTGTGAGTACGCTCAAAATGATCATTGATTTTTTGCATAAGGAAAACTTGGATGTTAATTAAAAAATTGGTAACCTGGTCGCTTTTAATCGCAGGGCTTTTGATGATTCTCTTGCTGGTGGGAATAGTCGCTTTATCTACAGGGGCAACGAAAATTCCCTTTGAAGAAGTGCTGAATTTTTTTATCAAGCCTGATCTGAATTCAACTAATTATACTATTTTGCTGCATGTGCGCTTGCCGAGAATAATCCTCGGTTTTGCTGTGGGCAGCGCTTTAAGTTTGGCCGGAGTTATTTTGCAAGGGATGTTTCGTAATCCCTTGGTTGAGCCTTATACCTTGGGTATATCCGGCGGCGCGGCATTGGGAGTATGTCTGAATATTGCTTTTCAGATTAACAAAATTTTGGGGATTATTTCTGTGCCGATTGCCGGTTTTCTCGGCTCAGCTTTAGTTATTTTATTTGTTTATTTTTTAAGTTATCGTAAGGGTGTTTTAAAAATGCAGGGGCTGCTTTTATCCGGCGTAATGATCAGCTTTATTTGTTCATCTTTGTTTATGCTGATTATGGCTGTGATGCGGGTAGAGGATCTACATGGGATCATTTTTTGGACTATGGGATCTTTGGATCAGTCAAATTGGATGTTGATAAAAATAATGGTTTTAATTTCTTTGCTTGGTTTGCTTGCGGCATATATTTTCTGTAGGCAATTAAACGCTTTTTCATTGGGAACTGAGCATGCGATGCATTTGGGGGTAAACACGCAAAGAACGCAAAAAATTCTTTTTTTGCTGACTTCTTTGCTGACCGGGGCGAGTGTTTCAGTTGCCGGGATTATTGGTTTTGTCGGTCTGGTAATCCCGCATTTTATCCGCTTGTTTACCGGAGGCGATCATCGGATATTACTGATCGCTAGTTATATCGCCGGAGGGATATTTTTAATTGCCAGTGATTCAATCGCCCGAAGCATAATCTCTCCTCTGGAATTGCCGGTGGGGGTGATTACCGGAATAGTCGGGGGAACAATTTTTATTTACGCTTTAAACCATAAAAGAGGTAAATAAAATATGCTGGAAATCAAAGATATTAGTTGCGGATATTCCGCGCGGTTTAGCTTAAAAAACATTAAATTTAATGTTCAGGAAAAACAGATCGTGGGTATAATCGGGCCGAATGGCTCAGGAAAAACTACTTTGCTTCGAGCCATAACCAAAGTATTGCCTTTGGATACAGGAACAATCGCGTTTAATCAAAATGATATTAGCAGGATGAGTTATAAGCAATTGGCGCAAAATATCGCGGTGGTCAGCAATGATATTGAATATAATTTTGAGATCAATGTGGAGGATTTTGTCGCTTTGGGCAGGATTCCGCATCAAAGTCCTTTTCAGTTTTTTGAAGACGCGGAGGATAAAAAAATAGTTGAGCAGGCTTTGGCAATGACTGAGCTGACGGGTTTTGCGCAAAGGTCATTAGCGGAATTAAGTGCCGGAGAAAGGCAAATGGCGATTATTGCCAAGGCTTTGGCGCAAAAGCCAAAACTTTTATTATTGGATGAGCCGATAGTTCATTTGGATATTTCGCATCAGGTTTATATTATGAATTTACTGCGCAGGTTAAACAAACAGCATGATCTGAGTGTGATCATTGTTTTACATGAACTTAATTTTGCCGCGGAATATTGCGACCAGCTGGTATTAATGGATAAAGGCAAGGTTTATACTATCGGGACTCCGGAGCAAGTATTAAACAAACAAACTGTAGAGAGTGTTTATCAAACAAAAGTCATGGTTAGTAAAAATCCGATTTCCCAGAAACCGCATGTTTTTATAGTTTCGGCTGAGGAGGAAAAAAATGGGCAATAAACAAGGGTTGATTCAAATCTATACCGGTCCGGGCAAAGGCAAGACAACTGCTGCCTGCGGACTGGCTTTGCGGGCAAGCGCGCATAAATGGAAAGTCTGCTATATTAGTTTTCATAAGGATCCAAAACAATCAAAACCGCTTTATGTTTGTTTAAAAAAAAATGGGATAACAGTGCATTGTTTTGCTCAAAGTCATCCTTTGTGCTCAGGCAAGAAAAACGCTTGTTTTGCGGATCTAAAAAAACAATGTAGTAGAGGTTTGAAATTTATTGAAAAAATTTTTAAGGATAATTTGTATGATCTGTTAATTATCGATGAGCTAAATATTTGTGTGCGGGATGGGTTCTTGCCGGAAAAAGATGTGCTTAAGTTAATGGCTGAAAAACCCGATAATTTGGAATTGGTTCTTACCGGACGGGGAGCAACAAAAAAAATGATTAAAAAGGCGGATCTGGTAAGTTTTATTAAAGAAATCAAGCATCCGTTTAATCAGGGAATCAAAGCGCGAAAAGGCATAGAGTATTAAAAACAGCGTATACGACAGCCTGAATTTCTAATTTCTAATTTCTAATTGCTCTAATTGACCTAATAAAAGACAGAAGTCAGAGAACAGAAGCAAATCACTAATTTCTAAACTCTAAATAAACTTAAATGACTAAAGCTAAAAATGCAAAAGCAGTTATGACTGACTAATTATGAATTATGAGTGATGAATTAGAAAAAAAGCGAAAAGAATAAAGGGCACAAGGTTGCAAAGTAGGGGCCGCGCTTGCCCCGGCCCATAATAATAGACAAGGTGAAATCATTAATAAGCGGGCGCAGGCAAGCAGCGCCCCTACTATAAAGGGAAGGAATAATTATTTAGGCGGGTTTGAAGCCTGATTTTGATAGGACTGTCAAAATCAGAGATTCATCCTCGGAGTCCCGCACGATGCGGGACGAGAATGAGCCAAAATGATTGATTCCGGACCGCCTTCGATAAAGGTTGTATCAGTAAGAAAATTTGTGTCAGCATAAAATTTGCTAATTATCTTGAGTGTTAAGTATCGGGGATTGAATATTAACTTTGAGAAAGGAGGCGGGAAAAAGTCTGTAAAATGTTCGCAGAAAAATAGAAAACATTGTTTTAATTAAATTAACTTAAAAGTCCGAAGAAGAGATTTACCCAAAAAGCAAAGGAAATCTTTGTGAGATTCAAAGCATCCCGAATGAGGTTATTTATTAAGATCATCTTCGGGATCCCGATGTGGAGTTTATAATCCGGCTTCATTCGGGACTGCCGCGCAACGGTAATAAATACACGAATAAACACGTATCAAAAAAACGAATAAACACGAATTAAAAACGAATGATATTATTTGTGCTTATTTGTGTGTGATTAGTGTCGATTCGTGTGTTTTAGTCCGGTCGATTGTTTTTCTGGGAAAGTATTCTCGCGGGAGGAGAAAACAAGAATGTTAAAGAAAAATTTTTATATTTTATTTGGTTTATTTGTTTTAATTTTTTTAAACGGTTCAAGTCTATTGGCTTTGGATTATGATTTGGGAAATGTGATTGTTTCAGCAACTAAAACCCCAGCTTATCAAAATGAAGTAGGGGCTTGTACAACGGTTATCAGCGGAGAAGAGCTCTCAGTCTCAGCGAATAAATCAGTTTATGAGATTTTAAAACAGGTTCCCGGACTTTCGGTTGATTCTTTGGGCTCTTTCGGCGGGGCGGTTTCGATAAATATCCGCGGAGCAAAAAGAGGCCAGACTTTGGTGATGATTGATGGAGTGGAAGTTTATGATCCGATGGCGGTCAGTAAGGATTTTGATTTTGCTCATCTGACATCGGCAAATATTGAACGTATCGAAATTGTGCGTGGGCCGCAGAGCACACTGTATGGATCAGACGCTATGGCAGGAGTAATCAATATAATTACCAAGCAAGGTAAAGGACCTGCCCAGACTCAGGCAATAATCGAAATCGGTTCGCATAATACTTTTATGGAATCTATCAGCCTATCCGGCAGTGAAGATAAAATTGATTTTTCCGCAGCTGTCTCTCGAACTGATTCTGATGGGATATCCAAAGCCCGCGATGGTCAGGATAATGACGGCTATTCCAATAATACATTTTCAACGCGTATGGGTTTAGCGGTTTCCGATAATAGTAAGCTTTCGGCTAATATGCGTTATATCAATGCTCAGGTTGATGTTGATGATGGGGCTTATGAGGATGATCCGAATAGGGTTACTCAATCAGAACAATTTTCCGGAAGTTTTGATCTGGCACAGCAAATCAATGAAAACTGGGATCATGTGTTGACATTTTCCGGAGTTAGTTTTGACCGTAATGACAGTGATCCGGCGGATAGCATTGATCCCACGGAAAACGAATATTCCCGATTTCGCGGGGATCGTAAAAAAATCGAATGGCAGCATAATCTTTCTTTGGCGCAGTGGGATACAGAAACCATTGGTTATGAATATGAGCAGGAGCGGGGAGCGTCTTATGCTACCGGAACAAACTGGTGGAGTAATAATCAGTCTGACCGAAGATCTTTGGAAAACCGGGCTTTTTATTTTCAGAATCAGGCGGAATTGGCGGATGATCTGTTTACCAGCGCGGGATTTCGGGTGGACAGTCATGATATTTTTGGTTCAGAATGGACATATAAGCTGTCTTCATCCTATCTTATCCCGGATTCAAAAACCCGTTTAAAAATAAATTATGGTACAGGATTCAGAGCGCCGAATATTTACCAGCTTTATGACGGCAGTTATGGTAATTCTAAATTGCAGCCGGAAAAAAGCCGGGGTTTTGATCTGGGCGTTGAACACCGTTGTATTGAAGATAAACTTTTTGTTTCCGCGACATTTTTTTATGATAAATATAAAAACCTGATCGACAGTGATCCGATCACCTGGGCATATGTAAATATAAAAAACGGTACATCCCGAGGCTATGAACTGGAATCAAGTTTTGATATTATAGAAGCATTGAAAATCGGGGCCAATTATACTTATACGAAAACCCGCGATTCAGATACAGCTAAAGAATTTGGCCGCAGAGCGAAGAATCAGGCAAATAGTTTTATTCAATGGGATTGTTCGGAAAAAACTGATATTCGTTTGAGCACGCAGTATGTCGGCTCGCGGATGGATGCTCCGGCATATAATGATAATAAAAATAAAAAATATTTTATTACCAATATTGCCAGTGAGTATGAATTAAATCAGGATATTCAATTGTTTGGCCGGATTGAAAATATTTTTGATATTGCTTATGAACCGATACGCGGTTATAACGGAATGGACAGAGTTGTTTATTTGGGAGTGAAAGGTGCTTTTTAGCAGCAAATAAAATGCAAGATAATCAAACTGTTTTTTACGCATTTCTGATATCCAGCGCAATCCATTTGGTCGGGATTGGCGCTTTGAGCGGATTTTTTGATTTTCCGATCAAGCAAAATATGCCGAAAATAGAAATTGTGGAAACCGTTCAGAAAAAATCTCCTCTGTTACCAGAAATCCGGGTGATAGGGGAGGTTCCTAAAATAGTTGCCCAGCAAAAAAAAACAGAGGATATTCCCAAACCGGATAATTCGGTTTTGGCTGCTTCAGTAGTAGAGTTAAAGCCGGAAATAAGCACAGAAGAGATTAATCCGGAGCAAGCAATGCTGCGCTATCAGGATATGATCAAGCAGAGAATTGAAACTTTTAGAAAGTATCCTTTGCGTGCCCAGCGCAATCAAACTCAAGGCATGGTTGATTTAAAGTTCGCCGTATTTGCCAATGGAGCAACCGGCTCTGTGAGACTTGTCCAGAGTTCCGGCTCTGGATTGCTGGATGAAGAGGCGCTTAATACTATTCACAGAGCCAGCCCGTTTTTACCAATTCCTAAAGAAATAGCGCAAAATATGATAACAATACATGTGGCGCTTGTTTTCTCTCTCGATTAGTAGGGGCGGCTGGCGGCCGCCCATTATTTTATGATTGGCATTATTATCGGGCCGACAGCTATCGGTCCGACTATCTTACCTTGTTGAAAAAAATTTCTAAAAAGGGTACAATATTAGCCAAGGGTAAATGTACTCTTTTTTTAATTAAAACACGAAAGATGATTTTATGAGACCAAGAGCAGTAATTATATTAGCCCAAGGGTTTGAAGAAATGGAAGCGATTATCAGTATTGATATTTTGCGCAGAGCAGGGATTGATGCGGTGATTGCTTGTCTTGATCATGATTTGCTGGTTGCGGGATCTCGCAAAATAACTGTACAAGCGCAAGTAAAACTGGATGATATCGATTTTATTCCGGATGCGGTTGTCTTGCCGGGTGGGATGCCCGGGGCGCTTAATCTTGCGCAATCAGAAAATGTGATCAATTTTATAAAAAAAATAGCTGATCAGGGGAAGATAATTGCCGCTGTTTGCGCAAGTCCCGCGCATGTACTGGTTAAAGCCGGAGTGCTTAAGGGAAAGACCGCAACTTGTTATCCGGGAGATGAAACTTTATTTTTACCAGAGACTATCTATAAAAAACAAGACGTGGTTGTGGACGGAAACATTATTACTGCTAGCGGGCCAGGGACTAGTTTTGATTTTGCTTTGGCTATAGTGAAAAAAATATGCGGGCAGGATTTGGCGGATAAAGTCAAGAAGGCAGCGCTTATAAAATAATACTAATCTATATATTTCAGAGAAAGGGAGTAATATGGATCAAAAAAGAGTATATAAAAGGATAGAAGATCTTGTGGAAGTGGAATTCATTTCCAGTGTTTCGGAAGTAACAACGATTATCCGGACGAAAACTCGGGATATAAGTGCCGGAGGAATTAAAGTTTATTTAAATCATCGTTTGAGTAGCGGAGACAAAATGCAGATGTCAATAATTCTTCCGAAAAGTAAAGAACCAATTAAAGCTGAAGCAGAGGTTGTTAGTTCGGAATTGATCGGGTTAATTGGGGATAAGGGTGAAGAAAAACTTTATGCCACGCGGTTTAAGTTTGGAAAAATTTCCCTGGAAACTAAAAATAAAATAACCGCTTATGTGTTTGAATGCCGAAAAAATACTTTAAAGGCAAAATATAAAGAGGATTGAGCTTTAAGCAGTTTAATTGACAAGCGATTAGCGGGCCTTTGGCCGCTGTGAAATATGAATTTTAACTTAATGTTTAATCGAAAAGCGAGAGAGGTTATATGAGTGTTTTAAATGCAAAACTGAATTTTTCTTTTTTATGTGATTATTCTTCGGTGAGTAGGGAGGGGAAATTGAGTATGAATGGTATTTTTGAAAATATTAATGTTCACCAGTTGCCCACTCATCATCCTTTAATGTTTATTGTCGCCAATATATCCGGGGTTAATAATAAGGATAAATTTACCTGTGAACTTGTTGCGGATGATCAAAGTCAAAAACAGATAGCGAGCATATCCCAGGAAGTTAAAGTCGACCCCAAGCGCAACTTTGGTTTTATTGGGCAGTTTGTTAATGTGCGTTATGAAGCCGCGGGGAATTATTTGATTAAATTTTATATTGATAATAAAGAGATCGGTTCGCATAGCTATAAAGTCAGGCAAGTGTGAAATAGGTTGACAGAAAACAGAGAACAGAAAACCGAAGGATGAGCCTCCTTCGCCAAGGCTATGGAGGCCAGGTGGACGATCGCTGCGCTAGGACGCAAAAGTAGAAAGCGCTTTGCGCTTGGCTTATAGCTGATGGCTCATAGCTCATGGCAAAAACAAAAAGAACTTTAAGAACTGTTTTATTTTTTGACTATCGACCATTAGCTATTGACCATTGACTTGGTGATGCGGGACAAGCAACTATATTAGGACAAGACATAATAATCTTAAAGCGTTACCTTCACAAGGCCTTGAACTGCATTGGTGCAATATATTGAATCCGCTGTTTTTAAATCCGCGAGATAAAGGATTTTTTCTTCCACATTCCTTATGTGTTTGCTGATAAAGTAATCTCTGAAAACTCCAGGAAGTATTCCGCATTTAATTAAAGGGGTATAATAAACACCATTTTTTTTAATAAAAATATTGGAGATCGCGCCTTCAGTGATTTGATTTTTTTGATTGCGGAAAATAACATCAAAGAATCCCAGATTTTTATGTTTTTTATACTCTGATTTGTAAAGTTTGCGATTAGTAGTTTTGTGATAAAGGAATATGTTTTGGCTGTTTGTCTGTTTTTTAGACAATCTGATTTTTTGGGTTGAAGCAGTTTTTTGTTTTAAGCTAAAGCTTGGCTCTAAAGTTATTTTTCCGGAAGTATCCAGTAAAAGTCTTACTTTATAATTATAGTCAGTATTTAAGCTGAGAGTTAAGTGTTTTAGCTGTTTTATTATTGCGGCTTTAGAATAAGGATAATTGAAGAACTTAGAGGATTGATTGAGTCTGTTTAAGTGATTGTCTAACAGATAAAAGCCCTGTTTTTTGTTCCAGAGCATTGTTTCAATTAATTTAAAATCAGGCATAGTCAGAAATTTTGCTTTGAGCTTACATTCAGCATATTCTTCTCTAGGGTCAGAGCTATAAGTGATTCCCCCGCCGATGCCCATTTGGCCTTGATTATTTTTAATTGTAATTGTTCGGATGGCCACATTAAAAATTGCTTTGTTTTGAGGGGCGAAGAATCCAATTGCTCCGGTATACACTCCTCGCGGTTCTTTTTCCAGTGAATTGATTATTTCCATGGTCCGGATTTTGGGTGCTCCGGTAATTGATCCGGAGGGGAATAGACTGAAAAATAATTCAAACAGAGAAGTATGGTTTTTTAATTTGCTGGTAATGGTTGAGGTCATTTGCAATAGAGTCTTGTAAGTTTCTACATTGAACATCTTGCTGACGCGCACACTTGCTGTTTGGGAGATTTTCCCCAAGTCGTTTCGTAATAAATCCACGATCATTAGATTTTCTGCCCGGTTTTTAATGTCCGCGGCAAGATTTTTTTTATTTTGCTTATTTTCTTGGAGGTTAATGCCGCGAGCAGCTGTTCCTTTCATCGGCTTGACCATAAGCTTATTGCTGTTTAGACAAAAGAATAGTTCCGGAGAGAAAGACAGGATGTCAAATTCAGGGCTTTTAATAAAAGCGCCATAGGAAATAGATTGATTATTGCGAATTTTTCGGTATAAAGCTGTGCTTGAACCTTGGAAATCGAATTTGTATTTTGTTGTATAATTAACTTGATAGGTGTCACCGCTTGCAATTAATTTTTTGATCTTTTTAATGTTTTGGATATAATCCGCGCGGGAAATAGCAAGTTTGAGGTTTTTTAATTGATAATTTTTATTGGATGACTCGGGAGTATTAGATAAAGGAAGAAACCGATTATTTATAAATTTATCCTGCTGATGATCAAATATTAGCGGGTTTTTAAATACTCCCAGCCAAACTAAAGGATAATTAGGATTTTGGGTATTAGTATTTTTAAATTTATCACTTATCATATACCCAGCTTCATAACTAATAAAGCCGCTTACATAATATCCCTTTGATTGGGCAAGTTCAATTTGTTTAAAACAGGATTTTATTTTGCGGTAATCTCGGGTTTGGATAATTTTTATCGGATCAGTAAAAATATAGGATAAATAATTTTCTTGATCATGTCGCGAATTTTCTAAAAAAATAAAAGTCTGTTTTTGATCGAGATGATTTAATATGTTATTTATTGGAAAATTGTTTTTTTTAAACATACTGCGTGCGCTTTCTGTTAATAAATAAAAAACTACCCAACGAATCTGGGTGGTTTTAAACCTATACATAATTCGCTGATTACAGTATAGCTTTTTATTGGATTGAGTCAAGAGTAAATATCCTCGAAATTCTATAGTTATAAGCTGTTTATTTGTAATATTTTGTATCTTTTTACCGGGATAGTGTAAAATAGTCTGTTGCTTTTGGAAAAGAAAAATGCTCTTTAAAAAAGAAGCAGAGCATAGTAACCTTAAGGTGTTACGACCAATAACACCAAAAAAGGAGGTTACAATGGAAACGCTCTGCTTCACAGGTAAT
>JAHITY010000109.1 GCA_018817165.1 Candidatus Omnitrophota bacterium | reverse complement strand
CTCTTTTTTACTAATGTCTTTTGTTTCAAAAGCCTGATGGCATGTTTGCAAAAATTGATCGCGCCATTTGTAGTATTGGCTTTGGCTAAGTTCATACTTAATACATAATTTACTGACTTCAATTTTACCACTAAGACCTTCCAGTACTATTTGAGATTTTTGCTTGCTTGTCCAATTACGTTTTTTCATAGAATACGCTCCTTTCGGTTATGAGCTTATTCTATCTTAAAATCTCGGGTTTGCTAACTAGTGGCAGTATACTCTTCACATCTTATAATGGCTGTTCTTGTTTTTGTTCTTATCTTCTTCAGTTTTGGTTTTGTTTCCGGTCAAGCTATTGCGCAGAAAAAAATTGACACTATTAAACAGCGGATTCCTAATCAGTGGTGGTATGGGGGCTGGGATGAAAAAGTAGAACTAGAAAGCATTCTGGACGATGCAAATACTCCTAAACAACAAAAAGCTCAGGCCCAATATTATATTTCCTGTCAGGATAGCGCTAATCGAGATTATCAAAAGGCACTTCAGGGCTTTAGACGTGTAATTGCTGATTACCCAGAAGCCTGGCTTGAATGCCAAAAGGCCCAGTTTGAAATAGGGCAAATTTATATGTACAGATTGAATGATTGTACTGTGGCTATTGATGAATATCAAAAAGTTATTGATAATTATGAGCTAAGTTTTGTAAAGGCAATGTCACAAATGATGATTGGCAGAGCATATCGTAGACAAAAAAACTACGAAGCAGCACTTAAAGCTTATAATAAAGTGGCTGAACTATACCCGAGTTATCTTTCAGAAGTTACGGAAGCTAATTTAGACATTGGAGATATGAATATTGAGCAAATTACAATGGGTGAAATTAAGAGAAATGAGAGGGACTCTAAAGTTAAGGACTCTCTTGCTGCTTACAAAAAAGCGTATGAGTTATCTCCGATAGATAATTCAGAATTCATGGAAAGAGCGTTAGAAGGGATTCATAGATCTCTAAGATGTATTGACGGTGATCTAGTGCGGGCTAATAAATTTGTTAAATATCAGAAATATGGCAGCGCTGGGGTTGATGGTAAAGTTGGAACAGATGATGATCTAACAAACCCATTGGAGAGTATCTAAATGAAAAAAGTGATCAAGGTTGTTGTAATTGTTATATTTTTGGCAGTTATAACAAAGCAAGTAGTTGGTTTAAGCAATAATCCTTCTATAGATTACGATAAGTATATACAATCTATAGAGAAGTTAGAGTTCAATTTAGCGGCCGCAGGATATTCTGAAGCAAAGTTGCTTATTATGTCTGACATTGAAGATGACCCGCAGTTCGATCCTAACGAAAATAATTTCAAACCCAGCAAAGATAAAGTAAAAGCAAATAAAACAATAGCGAGGCTAATCTCCGAATATGAAGGATTGCAACATAATCCGAAATTAAGGCAAAAATCAGTTGAGGAGGTAGCAGTTCTAAACTATAGGATGGATAATCATGATGTGGCATCTATTAAAGCAAAAGAAGTTCTTGGCGAATATCCGCGAAGTTTACCTGCGTCAACGGTTTTAGCAATGTGTCAACATGAAAAAGCTTTTCAAGCACTCAAAGATCAAGACTATGATGCAGCAATTGCAGCGTATGAGGAAATTCAAGAATACCCTGTTGCGTCAGGGGCTGAGGCTCTTTCTAATTATTTTATAGGTAAAATGTATGAAAGAAAACTTGATAGTAAACAAGCATTAGTTTATTACACAAATATAGTTGATGAATGTGCTGAATTAGGATGGGTGGAACGAGCACAAAAGAGAATAGATAAAATAAATGATAAAAAATAAGAAAACATTGATTTTTTTTGTGATTTTATTATTAAGTTTTATTTTTGCTGATGGAGCTTTAAGTTGGACACTTACTGATATGGATGCTTCTCCTATTTATGTTCCTGCTGATGGGGTGTCTAGCTCAACGATCACAGCTTCCGTTTTAAATGCTGAAGATGGAGGAGGGTGTGGTAGCATGTATTTGGTTTCCTATGTTTGTGGAAAATTTACAGAAACTAATTGTAGTAATATTCATTTCTATTATTGGGATGTATGGTTTGGTACTTACCAATGGTGGCGTGGTTCTGAAGCTGTTGGGCATTTAGTCAGTGATACTCCTAATTGGGCGTGGGTATACACTCTTATTAATTGGTATGAATGTCAATATCAAGATTTGGAAATTGTTACGTTTTATAATATTGAGCTAACCACGTCTACGAGTTCTTCCCGATATGCTGTTATCGACAAAAATCTTAGCTTGGAAACAAAGATGAATCCTTATACTTATCCGGCAAGTTATACGTGGAGCATGGTAAGTGGTCCCGGGGATGTGACATTTTCTTCGCCATCTAGTTCTAGTACCGATTTTTCAGCGGATACGCTAGGTACTTATCAGATACAATGTGAGTGCCTTGTTGATGGAGCTGATGATAGTTATATTTTAGAATTGGAGATTAAGGTAGTTAATGTTGAATTTTTTAAGACGGGGACTCAGGATCCTATTACAGAGGCTCATGTTGGGACAGATGGTGATGTTAATACCACGCAGGGTGGAGAGGAAAAGGAAATAGATATAAAAATTACCCCTAGCGATTTGGAATTAGATTTTAGTTTAAGCAATACGGATGCAGAGATTAATACTTCAAGTGGGAGCGGAACCACGACAGTTAAGATTACAGGTAAAGGTGATGGGCTTGAAGACTCTGAGCTTTACGTGAAGGATGGCGATATAGAAGTAACATCATTGCCAATACAAATTCATAAGCCGGATAGGGTGGTCAAAATCAATACAGTCGTGGCTCAAGAGTCTGTAGCAGGCCAAGTTGGACAAGTGTTAGGATATAGGTATGGTGTTTGGGATACTCAGAACAGACAGATTGTTAAATTAGACAAATACAAACTTTATGAACGTTTAGATCTTATCTTAAACGACAATGGCTTTGGGCCCGATTGGATAGATCTACTTGATATGAGGAGAAACCCATTTCCAGGAGAAGATATCGCGGATCCGAATGATTATTGCATTATGGATCGTGTTGGAATAATAATACCTAATAATGTTGCCTGGGGGTGGGATCCTCAACAATTTTATCTGAGTCCGAGTGCTGAATTCCAATTTCATAACAGTGTTTATATTATGGGTATTTATTTAAAAGGTTCAACATATAGGCATACTATTACACCCCTTTGTGGAACAGAATATGTGACAAACATAGAGATTCTAAGAGAAGAATTGGGGGATGATATGCAAGTTACAATAGAAAATGATGACATTGACTAATAAATAATAATGGTGGAGGGAATCATGAAGTTTTTACAGAGGGCTTGTTGTGTAATTTTCATATTTGCGGTTTTTTTAGTTGCTCAGAATTTATATGGCTATGTGTCTGGAGATGCGCAAGACCATTCATCTGAGAATGATGTTAACTCCAAGTTACAAGGGGCTGGGAATGATGTTAACTATATGATAAAAGAGTTAGGGGATGATGTTAACAATATTCTAAAAGAGCTTGAAACTGACAGAGCTGGAGTTGTCGAGATGGGTATCTCTAGATCTAAACTCAGGACATGCATGCAAATAATAGCCAAAGAAAAAAGATATTCAGAAAAACAGCGTATAGCAGCATTGAAGCAGTTAGGTTTTATGAAAGAAGGCTCGGATGCGTATATTTTAGTCGATAACTTACTACTTGGATACAAAGGTTCGATAGAATTTAAGGAGTTGACTAAGTCTAATTTTCCTGTTGGTTTTGCCTTGATAATGATGGGTTCTTCTAAGCCTGTTCGCGCGGCTCTTCTAGCTAAAATTAGGTTTGCTGATGATGATGAAGTAATTCGGCTTTGTGCATTTGTTCTGATGGAAATTGAAGATAAAGATGTGGCAGGATTTATTCTTAAACGTGAAATTGATAAAGAAAAAAACGATAGGCAAAAAACTAACCTAGAAATGGCTTTAAGTTTTTTAAAGAAGTGATCAAGAAACTTGCAGGGTTGGTAGCGGAGTTGGAATTGAAAATGTCTAAAGTCAACAGGCTGACCGAGAATAGGATTATTTTACCACAAAAAGATAAGAAATTGGTATAATAGTCATTGAAACAAGGAGGTTATCAATGGCGAAATTTAAGCCCTATCGAGCAGAACAATTAATGTTAT
>JAHITY010000108.1 GCA_018817165.1 Candidatus Omnitrophota bacterium | reverse complement strand
TGCGAATAAAGGCTTTAACTCAAAACCGGAAAGTCAAGATGAGCATCAACCAAACACCAAATAACCAAGCAGCAATCTCTCAAAAGCAGCGTATAGCGATTAGGGTTTAGCCCTTCGACAAGCTCAGGATAAAGGGATAGGATTAAAAAAATATAACTTTTCCCTTTTTTTATCAAAGCCAAAACAAACAGGGGATTGCTTTTTTTGTTTTAATAAATGTATAAAAATGACTAAGTGTAACCAGTATACTTTCAGTTTTCAGTGTCTGACCCTATTACATAGTAAAAGGATGCGTAATACTTGTTTTAAATAGAAAGAAATCTTATGTATATTATAGTACTAACAATAGTTGGATTCCTTTTATTAATTAAGGGTGCGGATTTGCTTGTTGATGGGGCATCTTCTTTGGCACGAAGGTTTAATATTTCCAATTTGGTGATAGGTCTAACTGTTGTTGCTTTTGGGACATCGACCCCGGAATTATTTGTTAATATTTTCGCTAGCTTTCAAGGGAATACAGAGATCGCGATAGGGAATATATTGGGTAGCAATATATTTAATATCCTTTTTATTTTAGGTGTATCATCTTTGATTTATCCTTTGTCTGTTACCAAAGGGACTGTTTGGAAAGAAATCCCATTCAGCTTATTGGCAGCGGTTATCTTGGGAGCCCTTGCGAATGATACTATTTTTGATAAAGCAGGTCATTCTATGCTCACACGGATAGATGGATTTGTTTTTATGGCTTTTTTTGTTATTTTTATGTATTACATTGTGAGTATCGCTAAAGATTTAGGAGATAGTCCACAAAGTAATGTCAAGCAAATCAGCCTTGTCAGATCTTTCTTTATGATCGTTGGCGGGCTCATTGGGTTAATATTCGGAGGGATACTTGTTCAAAAATGTGCTGTTGATATCGCGAGCAATTTAGGGGTAAGTCAGTCGCTTATAGGATTGACGATCGTTGCCGCAGGCACGTCATTACCTGAATTAGCAACTTCGGCTGTCGCCGCATACAAGAAAAATTCTGATATTGCGATTGGAAATATTGTTGGTTCAAATATTTTTAATATTTTTTATATTCTCGGAATTTCTGCGCTAATCAAGCCATTGCCCATAAATACTCAAGTTAATACAGATATATTGGTGCTGATAGCCGCTAGTATGTTTTTATTTTTCTTTATGTTCACAGGCAAACGGCGCAAGCTCGATAGGTGGGAAGGTGTGATTTTTATTCTGTTTTACATAAGTTATGTAATCTTTCTGATTAAAAGAGGATAGAGGTATATGAAAAATGGGACAGGTAGATTTGATTGATAATTATTGACTATCTATGACGATAGAGGTATTATTTATATATCAAAATGCGAATAAAGGCTTTAACTCAAAACCGGAAAGTCAAGATGAGCATCAAACAACCACCAAATAACCAAGCAGCAATCTCTAAAAAGCAGCGTATAGCGATTAGGGTTTAGGGGATAGGGAAAAATAAACCTTTCCCTTTTTTTATTAAAACAAAAAGAAACAGGGGATTGCTTTTTTTGTTTTAATGACGTAATTACAGACTTGACCCTTTTTGTATTTAATGGGAAATTTTCGCTTATCAAACTTCTAAAATGAAAGACAGAAAACATGCTAGAGGAAAATATATATGATGGCACAGAAGATAACATTCAGTTTGCGCTACGAGTTGGAGCAACAGAACTTGATTTAAGTATGAGAGCTTGTTCAGCGATTGACGGCGAGACTAGTTGCATAACAAACCTCCGCCGTTTACCAGAACTGCCAGATTCTATCGGAAAACTTACGCAGTTAAAGGTGCTCAATCTTAGCGGTAATCATTTGACAACACTGCCAGATTCTATCGGAAATCTTACGCAGTTAGAGACGCTCAATCTTAGCGGTAATCATTTGACTACACTGCCAGAGTCCATTGAAAAACTTACGCAGTTAAAGACGTTCAATCTTAGCGAGAACCATTTGACTACACTGCCAGAGTCTATCGGAAAACTTACGCAGTTAGAGACGCTTGATCTTAGCAATAACCATTTGACTTTACTGCCAGAGTCTATAGGACACCTCACACAGTTGAGGTTGATTACTCTTTACAATAATCATCTTACGGCTCTACCAGAATCTATTGGGCAACTCACTCAATTAGGAGTGATCTTCCTTGATAACAATCATCTTACGGCGCTACCAGAATCTATTGGGCAACTCGCACAATTGGAGGCGCTCTACCTTAATAACAACCACCTGACTTCATTTCCAGAGTCGCTGGTCAATCTTAAAAAGTTGGAAAGTGTGTATTTTATAGATAATCCCTTAGACAGAACAAGTTTGTCATGCAGTTTGAGACAGTTCCTTTCTGAGTAGGAATATAACAGGGGATTACTTTTTTTGTTGAAGTTTGAAGGGGAATTCAGGCAGGAAGATGAATAGAAGGTCGCTGTCCCTATTTATTTTTACCATCAATCTTAATGAAAGGAAAAATAGTGCAGAAGAATATTAGTAAGTATTTATTGATAGGTATGATGATTGTCAGTGTATTTGTGGGAATAGCATGTAATCAGAAAAAGGGAGATTCAATCTTTTTGCTAGAAGGAAATATTATTGGACTTACTCCTGATTATCTGTTGGGTGGATATGACCCGGAGACGGTTGAAACTAATTTAATTATTCCTTTTGCTAAATATCTTGCAAAAAATAAAAACATTGAATCAATTAAATATCAAATTCAGCCTGCGTATTTTAGAATATTTTTAAAAACAAACAGTAACTCAGATTTGTATAGCCAATTAGAACATTTGATCGATGATTTGCCTAATGCTTCTGATGCAAAAGAATATTTTCAAAAATCAGCAGAAAAAGAATTGGATCAAAAAATTTATATCGCATCAAGTAATTATAGCGGGTTTAGAAAAGATGAATTGCACTTATTAGGGAAGCCTCTATTATTATCGCTAGCAGGTATGACAGAAGAGAAGCTAACAGAGCTGACTCCTGAGATTATGTCTAAACAGCTTTTAATCACATGTGATAGGATGAGATTAGCCCAATATGATCTTAAACTGGATGATGTCAGAGCTAGTATTTCAGGGTATTTATTGGCTTTGTCAAAAGGCGAGTCAATCTTAATCACCCAATTAAACGATATCGAGGATGTAAAAAATATATATTTGCCTAATAGTGCTGGTCATTTAGTACAAATTGTAGATGTAGCTCGGTTTGAAGAAATTTTATGCGGTATTAATAGACATTGGACAACCATGTCAAAATTTCGCTAAAAAATATCGAGTCAAATCCGAATACGAAAAACAGGGGATTGCTTTTTTTGTTGTAATGATGTAGTGGAAAAATGTCTAAAGTCAACAGGCTGACCGAGAATAGGATTATTTTACCACAAAAAGATAAGAAATTGGTATAATAGTCATTGAAACAAGGAGGTTATCAATGGCGAAATTTAAGCCCTATCGAGCAGAACAATTAATGTTAT
>JAHITY010000003.1 GCA_018817165.1 Candidatus Omnitrophota bacterium | reverse complement strand
TAAAACGCAGGATAAAACCATTTAGAAGATTTCCGAATACGCAAAGTTGCAAGAGATGGCTGGATGCTTTAATAACTGAAATTAAACCGGCCAACACCATAAAGGTTACAAAGTAAAAGCAACAGAGTTCTTGACACTATGAGCATGCAGTTAAAGTTGACTTTTTCCTCAAAAAAGAGTATCATAATACTCTATAAAAATAATAATTTTAATGGATTATGATTTTTAAATTATGATTTTTAAATTATGCTGTTTTAGCTAATCATAACAATGGAATAAGGAGTATTTAACATGCATGAACAAACACAAGAAATAACAGAAATAATCTTAAAAGCTAAAGCCAAGGCGATCAAGGAAACAAATCATGAACCTGAGCCGGAGTTTTCTAAACCGATAAATTGGCCGGTCAACTGCGTAGTGGGTCCTGGGCTTGAAGGGGCTATTGCTTGTGAAACAAAAATCGGATACGTCAATGGGGCAAAAGGCTGGTTGATTTACCGCGGTTATAATATATTTGATCTGTGTGCTTATTCTAGTTTTGAGGAAGTAAGTTACTTATTAATGTATGGTTATTTGCCCAGCGAATCTCAATTATCAGCATTTAAGAAAAAGCTTATACAATATCGTTATATGCATCATACAAAAAGACTTTTGATGAGTTTTCCAATTGAAAAAATGCATCCTATGGCGGGTTTACGTTTGGGTACAAATCTAATGCGTCAGGAATTTACTGATGCCGATAGAGAAAACTATACCTCGAATTTAGCAAAAATTATCAGTGCAGATGAAGATTCTATTCCCATGGAAACTAAACCCAAGGGAGAAGAGCATGCCATTTATGAATTTAAGCAACCCCAAAGACAACAAATAATCAGCGATGATTTAAAGCATGCTACTGGATTTGAATCATGTTTTCATCTTTTATCTGGTGTGGCTACATTAACCGGAGCAATCAGTAGACTGCGCCAAGGCGCAATGCCGATTGAAAATGATGCAAGTCTTAGCTTTGCGGCAAATCTTATTTATACAATGACCGGTAAAAGACCAACTCCCATAGAAGAAAGAATAATGGATGTATCGCTTATTTTGCATGCTGACCATGGCATGAATGCCAGTACATTTGCTTCAATGGTTGTTGCTTCAACCCTATCTGATGTTTATTTATCAGTAGGCGCTGGGATAGCTGCTTTGCAAGGGCCTTTGCATGGCGGAGCCAATGAACGGGTAATTGAAATGCTAAATGAGATTGGTTCAGTGGATAATGTTAAGCCCTGGTTTGAAAAAAAACGGGCTAAAAAAGAAAAAGTTATGGGCTTTGGACACCGGGTGTATAAAGCCTATGACCCAAGAGCGCTTGTGCTTGGCCCATTAGCTAAATTTATGACTAAAAAGAGTAGTAATGGCAAAAAATTATTCAAGATTGCCCAAGCTTTAGAAAAAGAAGTAGTATCAACTTTGGGTAAGGAAAAAAGAATATTCCCGAATGTTGATTTTTATTCAGGGATTGTTTATGCCGCAATGGGTATAACAGCAGAATTTTACACTCCAATTTTTGCTGTTAGCCGAGTTGCCGGATGGACAGCGCGAGTTCAGGAATATATGCGCAATAATAGAATTTTCAGACCAAGAGCAATGTATACTGGTCCTTTTGATAAAGAATACATACCAATTAATAAACGCAAAAAATAGAATTTTGGGGCTAATAGTGAAAGTGCTTACTGAAGAGCTTTGGTTTAATACTAATACACGCAGGGCTTATCTGAATATCACTCCTGAAATAAAAAAATTAGTTACAAAAAGCCAGGTTAAAGAGGGATTATGTTTAGTTAATGCCATGCATATTACAGCCAGTGTGTTTATCAATGATGATGAATCAGGATTGCATCAGGATATTGATAAATGGCTGGAAAAATTAGCTCCTTATCAGCCAGTTTCGCAGTATCAGCATAATAATGGTGAAGATAATGCTGATGCTCATCTTAAACGCAGTGTAATGGGCAGGGAAGTCGTGATTGCAATTACTGATGGAAAACTTCATTTTGGTCCATGGGAGCAGATATTCTATGGTGAATTTGACGGAAAAAGAAAAAAAAGAATTTTAGTTAAGATTATTGGCGAATAAAAATATAAATTTTAATCTTATCCGCATTGAAAAAAGTCTGAACTTGAATATGTAAAACTCGATGACTATAGCAAACAATTGATTAAATTACTTACTTCAATCGGAATGATAATTAACTAAATTAAAACATGGGAGGAGAATATTATGAAAAAGAATATTTTTACTGTCGTTGCGCTTGTTTGTGTCTTAGGTCTTATTAGCGGGTGTGGAACAAAAGTTAAAAGAACAGAAGTTGATCAAACCATTGATCTCAGCGGCAGATGGAATGATAGTGATTCACGTCTAGTATCAGAAGAAATGATCAGAGATTGCCTCGATCGCCCTTGGTTAAATAAATTTGATGAAAAAAATAGACGCAATCCCACAGTAATTATTGGGACAATAATGAATCGTAGTTCAGAACATATTAATTCTCAACTTTTTACCAAAGATCTTGAAAAGGCCTTTATTAATTCAGCAATGGTAAATGTAGTTGCTTCTGATCAGGAAAGACAGGAGATCCGGGGTGAACGCCAAGATCAACAACAAAGCGGTATGACAAATCAAGCAACTATTAAGCCGAATAAAGAAGAAATCGGAGCTGATTTAATCCTTCAGGGAACAATCAACTCAGTAACCGATGAAATCAAAGGGAAATATGTTATTCTTTATCAGGTAAATCTTGAACTTGTTGATATTACCAATAATCAAAAAGTCTGGATTGGCGAAAAAGAAATAAAGAAACAAGTAAAGAAAAGTAAATTCTCATTATAAATCGAAAGGCTTTAAGGCTTTAATGAAAAATAATGACTTAACCATAAATATCAGAAATATCATGCGAGCGATAGTGCCCCTATCGCTCGTAATTTTTCTTAGCTCTTGTGCTAGCCTGCCAAAAGGTCAAAGCCAGATAGATGCGATGTTAAATTCGCAGCAATATCCACAGGCAATAACAATGCTTAAAGATAATCCAAAGTTATATGGAAATAAAAATGAACTTCTATATTTACTGGATAAAGGATTTGCGGAGCATTTAAATAGAGACTATAAAGCCAGTATAGAGACATTTGCTAAAGCTCAGAAGCAATTTGATCAGCTGTATACTGAATCAGTAAGTAAAATAGCCGCTACATGGGTAATCAATGATTATGCCGCGCCATATCATGGTGAAGATTTTGAGCATGTTTTTATAAATATCTTTCAAGCGCTTAATTATCTTATGCTCGGTGAATATACAGAAGCATTGGTCGAAGCCAGAGCAGTTGATTCAAAATTAAATGCGATTAACTTTCAGTATGCGGATGACCAGAAAAATGTATACAAAGAAGATGCTTTTGCGCGCATGTTAATGGGGATTATTTATGAAATAGAACCGATAAGTGAAAATATAAACGATGCCTTTATTTCATACGCAAAGGCGGATGATATTTATGAAAATGATTATGTCCCAAACTATAGCGTTTACACCCCAAATAGTTTAAAGGAAAATATTTTGAGCACAGCTCGATTCATGGGGCTTGTTGAATATAGCAAGTATAAAAATAAATTTAAATCCAGTGAATTCTTAACTCAAAAAGAAAAAAGAGCAAAAGCGGAAGTCTATCTTATCCAGTATAATGGATTTTCCCGTGTGAAAACCGAAGCTGCAGTAGCCGTACCGCTTTTTGACGGTCATATTGTAAAAGTAGCATTTCCTGAATACAAAAAGCGTCCTTATGCTATACATAGCTCCCGAATATTAGCCAAAGATTCAAAAGAGAATTCTTTTCAAGCCTCTAGTGAACTAGTCCAGGATATCGGTGCTATTTCCCAAAAAAATTTAGACAGAAGAAAAATAAGATTTATCGCCAAATCGGTATTGCGAGCAACGGGCAGGTATTTGTTTGAAAAAAAACAAGAAGAAAATATAAAAAAAAGTCAAGGCAGTGTCGCCGCAGGATTGTTTGGATTAATTAGTAATGTATATAATTTGGTGGTAGAGCAGGCAGATCTGCGCTGCTGGCAAAGCCTTCCTGACCAGATCAGGATTGCTCGTTTGATCCTTGAGCCGGGTGATTATAATTTTACGTTGGAAAATTTTAACGATACTGGCTCATATCTAAGTGAAATTAAACTAGAACCCAAAACTTTGGTTGCAGGACAAAAATTATTTTTGATCGTACGTACTTTACAATAATTTTATTATCACAAAATAAATGAAATATTATTAATTGAATTATTCCATTTTAAATAGCGTTTAGAGATGTTCTGATTGAAAATTTTAAAGTAATTTTGCTTTTAAAGCTTTTAGCTTTTTATGCAATTAACCATAAATAAAGGTTTATTATGGAAGAATACGTTTGGATTTCTAAATTTAAAAATGATCCTGTATATATAGAACAGGTACATCCTGTTTTAGCTCGAGTTGCTTCGGAATACGCGATAAGAGTGACCATAGCTGGCGCTGATGATAACTCAGACGAGGAATTCACCAATGCGGTATATGATGCGATTAAGCGTAAAGTTTCGGGGATAATGCTTGTCGGATGTTCATACTCAAATAGTATCGTGGAGGCAGTTAATCAAGCAAGACATGTAGCTATTCCGGTTATTACTGTTGAATGTGATATTGTGGGCAGTGATCGGTTGGCGCATGTTGGCGCGAACTGGTTTATGATGGGACAGGCTATGGCTGATTCATTGGCTAATATGATCAATGGTCCGGGTAAAGTTTTGATCCTGGGGATTACTGGCTTGGCGAATATTGAAGCTGGTTTTAGAGGCTTTTCCAATCGGATAAGTCAATATTCAGATATCCAGCTGCTTGGCCCGGAAGATGATTCAGGCGATAATTTTGATAAAGCGGAAAATATAGTTACGCGTTACCTTAAACAATATCCTGACTTAGCAGGAATTGTAGCTCTGGATAGTAATGGTGGTCCCGGGGCTGCCCAGGCATTAGAGAAATTTCTCAAAGTGCGGACAGTAAAATTGATTTGTGCTGATGCTAATAAACCCCAATTGGAATACTTAAAAAAAGGGATTATTGATGCGGTATTTTCGCAAAAACATCAGTATTCGACATATCTTGCTTTTCAAATGATATACGCGTATAACCACGGGTCAATTAATACCGGATATAAACCGGGATTGATTAATATCCCGGGAAATATTGACACAGGCCATTTAATTATAACTGGTAAAACTCTTGATAGTTATTATCAGGGATTTGATATTAAAGAAGCTTTAAATCGTCATCATTTAGCCCAGCAAGTAAACTTATTCACCCATATGCTGGAAAATATTAACGAAATAGTAATAACCTCCGATCTCTATGGTAATATTTTTTATGCAAATCCAGCTACTACTGAGCAATTAGGCTATAAAAAAGAAGCTTTGCTAGAACTAGAGCTAAGTACAATTTTCAGAGTCGATCGGATTTTTTTTAATTGCCTAGATGATGGTAATTGTCATAGCTTAGAAACCGAAGCAATTAAAAAAGATAATAATCGATTTCCTGTGCAGATAAGCATTTCTCCCTTAAAATTGGAAAAGGGAATAAGCGGTTATGTAATAATCGCGACTGATATAAGTGAACGGAAAAAAGCCGAAAAGCTTTTAATTGATACCGAGGCGCGTTATCGAGGAGCATTCGAATCTTCGGTTGATGGTATCCTGATCGCTGATGTGGAGACTAGAGATTTTGTTTATGCAAATCCAGCCATAGCAAATATATTAGGATATACAGTTAAGGAATTAGAGAATCTAAAAGTTGATGACATTCATACTCCAGAATCACTATCAGAAGTCATTGCTCATTTTGAAGCACAAGCAAAACAGCAGCATATAGTCGCGCTAGATCTTCCTTTTTTAAAAAAAGACGGTTCAATAGTTAATTGTGATATTTCCGCTTCATTAATTAAAAAATTCATTATGGGCAGAGACTGCATGCTGGGTTTTTTTTAGGGATACGAATGAGCGAAAAACAGTTAAACTGCAAATTAAGGAAAAACAGGAAACTTTGGATTCTATATTCAGGGCAGCACCTGTCGGCATTGGCTTGATATCAAATCGGATCTTTAAATGGGTCAATTTTCGCATTGTGGAATTAACCGGATATTCTCCGGAAGAATTAGTTGAACAAAGTTCAAGAATTCTTTATCCTTCTGAAGAAGAGTTTAATCGTGTAGGGCAACTCAAATATCAGGAAATTAAAGAAAAAAGCACTGGTACTATTGAAACTACCTGGGTTTGTAAAGACCAAACAGTCAAGCAAATACTGCTGAGTTCTTCATATGTGGATCCGGACAATCCAATAAAAGGCGCTATTTTTACCGCATTAGATATTACGCAAAATAAAAATTTTGAAGAAAAATTAAAAATAGCAAAGGATAAATTTAGACTTTTAGTTGAAATGACTCCAGATTTAATCTGGGAAGTTGACACTAATGGACGATATAGTTATATTAGCCCAAAAGTAACAGAAATCCTAGGATATCAGGTGGCTGAATTGTTGGGCAAGACAGCTTTTGATATAATGCCGGAACTTATAGCGCAAAAAACAAAAACCCTATTTGAGCAAATAGCTGAAAAGCAGGAAGCTTTTCATCAGCTAAAAAACATAGTTTTACATAAAGACGGGCATCAGATCATTATGGAAACAAGCGGCAGTCCGTTTTTTGACGAGCAAGGCAAATTACTCGGCTATCGAGGTATTGATAGAGACATCTCGGATAAAAAAAGAAACGAATAACTTATTTATTATTTAAATCTGGCGCTAAATTAAAATTTTAGGATGGTGGCAAATGAATTAAATTCCTTAAAATAGACTTAACTTGCCTGAAAGTAATCGATTAATATTAATAAACAAGGAGAGTAATGAATAATATAAACGCAGTGATAGTAGCTCAAATAATTCCTTTTTTTAAACTTACTTGGAGTTCTTTGGTTTTTTGGCGAACTTTAAGTCTTAGTTTGATGGCAGTTGGCTGTGCAGGATTTTTATTAAAAGAAAATATAAGACTATGGTTCTTGCAATCATCTCGAACAAAACATGATAAAGAATTGTTTCACCTTTTGGATTTACTTATGCCCGAGAGGAAATTACTGGATCTTTTAGAAAAACTGGAAAAAGACATTGCTTATGAAATTAATTCTTTGCAGTTTATTGATAAATTCAGAGCTTCATTAAAAGAACAAACCCGGCAGTATTTAACTCCAAAATTAAAAAAAGCGGCACTTAACTGCAGGGAAAACTTGGATGACCTAAGGCAGTTTATGGATAGTAATTTTATTTTATTTCCCCGTAGCGCGGAAGATACTAGTAATGTTCAAGTACTGTATCCTAATCCGGAAATCGACGGCGGTGGTAATGAGCAGGAAAAAAATTCAGAAAAATTTGCTAAATTTTCCGCGGAATTAAATAGTCAAATCACCATTGCGAAAAAAAGTTATCAGAAATACAGAGCTTTTGTAAAAGAAATCATTCACGTATAAAAATAAGTTAAAATAATGAATATAGAATACAAAATCCTAAGAAAACCTCGTAGAAAAACATTATGCATAAGCATAAGTTCCGATAATCAGGTGCAGATTAAAGCAAATAATTCTATATCTGAAAAAGAAATCCTAGGATTTATTAGAGATAAACAGGCCTGGATTGAAAAAACATTACAGTTTAATCGTACTGTTCGCAACCCTTTTATTCCCAAACAGTTCATTGATGGCGAAAAGTTCCTGATTTTAGGCAAAGAATATGATTTGACCGTACAAAAAGGGGTTTTTGCTAATATTATTTTACAGAATCAAAGTTTAACTGCGCTATTACCAGAGAGTTTTTTATCCAATCAAGAATATTTAAAGAAAAAATTAATCAATTGGTATAAATGCTCTGCCTATGAAATTATTTTTCAAAGAGTTAATATTTATAAGCCGATTCTTAATGTTACTGTTAAGGAAATAATGATCCGCAATCTAAAACGTGCCTGGGCAAATTGTTCAAGCAAAGGAATAATAACCTTTAGCTGGAGACTGCTGATGGCACCTATAGGAATAATTGATTATGTAGTTGTCCATGAACTGGCTCATTTAATTCATCATAATCACTCACCGCGGTTTTGGAAAACAGTGGAAAGAATAATCCCTGATTATAAAAAATCTAAAGCCTGGCTTAAAATTAATGATAATACTCTGCTATGGTAAAACAAGATAAATCAAAACTTGATCAAATCAAACACTTGCTACAAGCTAATGCTGATAAAGCAAAAGTAAAGATTCTTCAATCTTTTTTTAAGACAGGCAAAGGGCAGTATGCTCAAGGTGATATTTTCTTGGGGATTACAGTGCCTAAAACAAGGAAAATTGCCAAACAGTTTCTTGATCTTGATAAAGAAGAGATTATTGAATTGCTTAAATCAAAGTACCATGAGCAAAGGCTCTTAGCGCTTTTAATTTTAGTTGAGCAGTTCAAAATTTCTGATCATAAAGTAAAAGCTCAGATATATAAACTTTATATTAAGCACACAAAATATATAAATAACTGGGACCTCGTTGATTTAACAGCAGCGAAAATTGTTGGAGAGTTTTTATTTAATACTGAACGTGATCTGCTGTATAAATTTGCTCGATCAAAAAATCTTTGGCAAAAAAGAATTTCGATAGTGGCGACCTATTATTTTATTAGGCAAGATGATTTTGAAGATACATTCGAAATAGCAAAAATTCTCTTAAAAGACAAACATGATCTGATCCATAAGGCTGTGGGCTGGATGCTCAGAGAAATAGGCAAGAGAGACTTATTAAAAGAAGAATATTTCCTGAGAAAACATTATAAAAATATGCCTCGCATAATGCTTCGTTATGCGATTGAAAAATTTCCCCAGAATATAAGATTAAAGTATTTAAAGTCTCAAATCTGAGAAAAATGCTTGATTTAGCGATAAGTAAATGGTATAGTTTTTTTCAAAGTTAAAATATTTAAGTAAAAGGACTGCTGAAACGATCAGCAAAAACTAAGGAGGAAGCTATGGCGTATAATGCAGAATTAGATAAAAAATTATTTTCAAAAGATTGGGAAAGTGAAATGGATAAGATTACTGTAAGTGTTTATGCTTACAATGAAGGCCAAAAGAAATTGCAGATTTCTCGAAACAGCCGAGATAAAGACGGCGAGTATCGCTTTGCCAAGCTGGGACGAATGACAAAACCCGAAGTTGAGGCAATTCTTCCGTTTATTCAAGAAGCTGTTTCTTTTATGGAATAAATTTAGCTTAACAAAAACCCTGTAGGTTTGAAGCCTGCAGGGTTTTTTATTTATTGATAATAGTAATTATTTGTTTAGATATATCTATCGATTTTTCCAGTTACTTTTTTAAATCCTAATTTAGAGTCAACTGGCATTCTGCCAAAGCAAATGCCCATGGCCTCATACATAACAACGCTATCCAGACAAACATGTCTTTGAGTAATTGCTTCTGTAGTATCCATGTAAATAATTTCATTGTCGCTTACACGCACAAAAGTAACCCCAGTAATTCCTTTTTCTAAAAGCAATACCGCGGATGCTCCAGCTTCCTTACCAAAGTTAATATCATAAGCCGAGGAATTACCGCAGCGGACAAGATGTCCCGGGCGGACTTCGCGGACTTCCGGTACTTCGTACAAACCGGGAACATACATTTTAGTTTGCTGCATAAAGCTTTTAATCGTATCGTCGGCTTTAAATCGTTTAGTCAGCTCCTGACAAACAAACTTTCCGGCACCAGCGAGTTTCTTGTGTCCAAAAGTATCAATTCCCGCGCTTTCATCAACCAGCTCATTACCGCTTTTGTCTTTAATTCCTTCCGCAACAACAATCAAATATGTTCCGGCTTTTACATCACTATGCATAACTCTGTTAGCAAATCTGTTTCTCGCGTGTTCATAAAGAATGTCAAAATCAGCCGGTACTTCCGGGATAAGAATCGCATCAGCATCAGCGGCAACACCGCCTCTAAAAGCAGTATGTCCGGCATATCGTCCAAAAACTTCCAGAACAATCAGACGGTTATGCGTTTTACCAGTTGTCTTTAAATCCTGTCCAAATTGGGCGATTCGGTTGATCGTTGAATCAGCACCTACTGAATAAGGCTGTAAGTCCAAATCCATTGTTTTTGGCGCATGAACGCAGGCAATGCCTTTGGATGAAAGGTCGACAATAACACTGCCAGTATCATCACCGCCGCTGATTACCAATCCGTCGATACCGAATTTTTTTAAACCAGCTTTAATCCGTTCATACTTCTGCGGATCATCAATTTTCTTAATTTTCACTCTGGAATGTCCTGCTTCAGAACCAGCAGGGTTGGCTTGTACAGCATCAACTCGTTCGGGTTTTAATTCTACCAGTTCATCAAAATCAATCAGATTGTATAATCCGGCATAACCATTAGGAATAACATAACAGCTCATTCCCCGGGAATATGCCATTTGGGCAGCACCCTTAACCACTGCATTTAAACCCCCGCAATCTCCGCCGCTAGTAATAATCCCGATTTTTTTCATAATTCCTCCTTAAAAATCTGTTTGTTATGGAATTAAATTGGTTAGTTCAATATGAAAGTTGAGCTTTTATTTTAACATAATTAAGCGGTTAATCAAGAGATAATGTAACATATAATTCGCACTTTGATATTGCTAAAGGAAAGAAAAAGGCATAACCTCATAGGTTGATAACGCAAATTATTAACCTAACCAGCCGAAAGGCCAGCAAAGGAGGCTATGCCATGAATTCCGTAGATTT
>JAHITY010000107.1 GCA_018817165.1 Candidatus Omnitrophota bacterium | reverse complement strand
TGTTGTTATCCAGCAATAATGCCACCCCTTATTGTTCACCAAAATGCCACCTTGATAGATAAAGCTGTTATGTTAAAATTTAATTATACATGTTTTTGTTTTGATTTTTTTGGTAATCTTTTAAATTCCTGAATTCGTTTATCTCGGTGATAAACAACAATTGTTTCCGGCGTTGCATAAAGCTGAACTCGGCAGGCAGCCAGGCAGCCATTAAAGTGTTTGCAATTATCCGGATCAATCATATAGGTCGTTCCCTCAAAACTAAAGCTATTGTATTTATCAACCTTTCTGGTATACTGGTAGCTGAAGACTTTTTTAAAGACAAGGTCTTTGGGGACCGGTTTAAACCTTTTGGGGTTGAACCGGTCTTTTGGTACGCACTTAATAGTTCTGATAACATGTTTAGTGTTATACCACTTAACCCAATCCCTGAATTGTTCATTCAGTTCCTCTAAATTTCTAGCTGTATGCTCCGAAATAAACCTGTCCTGCATAAACCGAAAGAATCTTTCTATACGCCCTTTGCCCTGCGGCTCATAAGGTTTGTGAGTAACCATCACTGAACCCAGATCAAGAATTATCCTCTGGATAGCGGTTTCGTATTCATCGTCTGGTTTATGTTTTTGATAAATACTTTTGTCATGCCTGATGACTTTGTAGAAACTGGCATTATCAGTATAAAATAACTCAGGAACCCCGTATTTTAGCACTACAGAGCGTAAAACCAGGATACTGTTCCAGGCGCTGTTGCTTTTAACCCAATTCCAGCCAACAATATATCTAGAATAAGCATCCATAAAAGCGATCAAATAAACCCGCCGATAACCTTTCAGCCAGGCACCCTCGCAGGCATCAAACTGAACTATTTGACCAGCATGAGTAATCTTTTCTTCCAGATTCTTGAAGACCCTTCTTTCTCGTTTAGTTCTTTCGTAGCAGTTATTACTAATAAGAATTCTTCTGACTGTAGAGCAAGAAATTTTTTTTAAGAATTTATTTTCAATAAATTCAACAATATGTTGATTAGATCGTTTTGAGTTTTCTTTTTTAAGACGAATTATCTCATCAGTAATGTCTCGGGTCATTCCATTCCAAGCTGGCGGTCTAGACTTTGGCGCCAGGGCAAAAAATCTCTTTTTGTTCTGCCTAAATTTAGCTAGCAGTTTTCTAACATGTCTTATTGATAAATTCAATTCCCAAGCTACATCCATTGCAGTATAGAAACCTTGATCTAAAAGAGAAAAAATCTGATAACGATACTGATATTTGTTAATGTTCTTCATAATGTTTTCCTTTCAAGCTTTAGGCTATCAAGGTGACACTATGAATTTAACAGAATTTTGCAAATATTTAAATTTTCTAAGGACAACTGTGGCATCGAAGCTGAACGATAAAAGGTGGCATTCTAGCTGAACGACCACATTGTTATTGACAATATTTTGATTGTATGATAAAGTAGTTTGATTGAAAAAATATGATGTTAACTATGAAAAAAGCAATATTAATTGGTTTAGGTAGCGGACTACTTATTGTCGGTCTTGTTATGTTTTTATTTCCTTTTATCCCGGGAATTCTTTTTGTTATTTTAGGCCTTACTTTTTGCTCTAAAGGCTCAAAGCAGTTAGAAAAACAAATTGAAAGAAAAATTAAACTTACAAAGCTTATTAATATAATAAAAACAAAACTACTTTGGCAAAAGGCTTAAATGTTTTTGATTATTAAAGAGAAAAAAGGAGGGAAACCATGAATCCAAAATCTACCTAATTGTGCGTGCCTGCTGATCAAGACGAAAATTATAGAGTAGTTGAGGTTTATCTTGCCAAGGAAGCATTTCGGGGTGATTTTTATGATTTAGCTTTAATAAATAATTATTTTGTTTTTATCTTCTTTAGAACTGAAGAATTGGGTTATGGAGGTTATATCGATTATGATGAATTAAAAGAAGTAATTAATAACCGAGAAATTTCTAAACATACCCTGGTTACTGTTTTAGATGATGGAGAAAATGAATTAAAATTTTTAACAGTTGGAGTAAGAGCAAAAAAGGGCAGAGATCAAATTGTTTTCATGTTTCAGACAAAAGATTATACCTCTTATAAAGCAAGAGTTGATTTTTCAATAATATCAATAATTGATAAAGTTGAAAAAGTAACAGGTTAAAAATCGAAGATGAGAAACCCCACCTTTTTATAAAAGTGGGGTAATTTATTTAAGGCGTAAACACTTGTACCGCCACGGGCCCCGCAATACTGCGGGGTCTTCGTTTCACTCCGAGAATCTATTTTTGTACCGCCACGGGGAATCGAACCCCGGTTTTAAGGATGAAAACCTTATGTCCTAACCACTAGACGATGGCGGCATTTTATAAAAACAATCCCGAGTAATCGGGATGGATTTTTTTCTAATAGTATGTTAATACTAAGAATAGTATAAATAATTTTTTAAATTTAGTCAAGATGTTGATTTTAGGAATTGAAACTAGCTGTGATGAAACTGCTGTTGCAGTTATAGAAGGCTCTTCGGCAGGCTCAGGGCAGGGTGATAAGATTAAGGTGCTCTCTAATATTGTTTCATCGCAAGTTAATATTCATAAAAAATATGGCGGTGTAGTACCAGAAGTAGCCGCGCGCGAGCATGTGCTGCAGATTTTACCTGTGATTAATGAAGCATTAGAGCAAGCTGGTATACCCCACCCTAACCCTCCCCCGCTTACTTCTTCGCGGGAGAGGGTAGCTGGAATAAAAAGTTCAAACAGTATGAAAACATTTCCTCCCTCCCGCGATGTAAAGAGTGGGAGGGAGGTTAGGAGGGAGGGTCTTAGTGCTATTGCAGTTGCAACAGGACCAGGATTAATTACTTCTTTATTGGTTGGCGTGGAAACAGCTAAAGTTTTATCTTATGTATGGAACGTTCCGGTTGTATCTATAAATCATATTGAAGGACATATTTACGCCAACTTCGTTGGCTTAAGCTCAAATGTCAAAGCTCAAATGTCAAAATTATTTCCTGCCATAATTCTTACTGTAAGTGGTGGGCATACTATGTTGGTGTTGATGGAAGGGCATG
>JAHITY010000106.1 GCA_018817165.1 Candidatus Omnitrophota bacterium | reverse complement strand
AGCAGTTTCAAAACGCAGAAAAAAGATACGCAACATGGCAGTTGAATATCTAGGTAGCCAGTGTTCTATTTGCGGATATTGCAAATGTAACGAGGCACTTGATTTTCATCACCGTGATCCGAAAGAAAAAGAATTCGGGTTGTCTCAACAAGGTTTGACGCGTTCATGGGAACGAGTTAAATCCGAACTCGAGAAATGTATTTTAATCTGCGCTAACTGTCATAGAGAGATTCACGCAGGCATTACGCAGCTTCCTGCGGTAACGCAGGATTGAAAACGAGGTGAATTGCTGGAAACCTTCGTCGGTAACGACATGGCAATCAGCAGCCAATCCTTTGTTAAAGATCGGTAAAGCAGGAAGGCCTGCCGGACGAAGCTTTAGCGAAGGCCGGTTCAGAGACTATCCGCAAGGAGTACTTATCGAGTTTTTGCTCGATTGGGAAGCGCCTCGCATCCTAATTAGGATGATGATATAGTCCACGCTTGTGGGAAACCACAGGAGTACGTGTAACCAATTGGTCGTGGGTTCGAATCCCACCCCCCGAGCCAAGTAGAACGAACAGCTTTTTGAGAGGCTGTTTTTTCTTTATCTAAGCCATTTTCGTGTAGTTCAAAAGTGGAATTTAGGCGAGGCATCCATTTGAGTAAAAACTCAAAGGCAGGCGTGTATTTTGTGGCTAATTTAAGGTCTTTTAATTGAAAGTTCAAAAATATTTCGCTCAAAATATCTCTTTTCTTTTCCGTGCTTGTTTTCGGGTCTAAATAATCCTTTTTAGCGTTGAAAGCTAAGTCATGAATAGCAACGCCTTGTTTATATAAATCTATTGTATCGTCATTCAGTTTTTTAATTTTTTTCTTGATTGATTTTTCTGTTTCTGAATACTCCTCAAACTTTTTATTATAAAATTCAAGAGTAATATTCTTATCTATTTTATCCTCATAAATAGCTTCTAGTCTTTGCCCAATCTTTTTAAACTCATTATCATAGGCTTTCATTTGTGTTTCCTTGTATTCTTTTTGATCGGCAAAACTATCTTTTAGATTTTTTTCAAGCCAATTCAAAACCCTTTCGTTTTTAGGCGAAACCTTATCAAATAAAGGTAATATCATTTCTTCTAAATATTCCTGTCTAATATACTTTTTTTGAGAGCAGGGCTTATATTTATTGCAATAACCATACCAGTGGCCTTTTTGTTTTGCCCATGTTATCGCCCCGCCACATTCACCGCATTTTATTTTGCCCTTAAATACTGGCAGATGTTTTTTGTATCTAGGGGCATTTATTGGTCTTGTGATTTTTTCTTGAACCTTGTTAAATAATTCCTCGGTTATTATTGCTTTATGCTTACCTTGATATATTTTGTCATTCCACCTCATTTTTCCATAATAAAAAGGATCGAGTAATAAACGGTGCATAGTGCTTTTGCCTATGGGCTTACCAGTTTTTGATTTTAACCCTTTGTCTTTCATCACCTCACATAGCTTTTTAAGCGAATAATTGCCCGTAGCGTAGAGTTGAAACATTATTTTGATATGTGGAGCCACCTCGTCGTTTATAACATGTATTTTGTGTCCTTTTTCGCCCACGGTCTTGTATCCTAACGGCGGTTTAGTCGGCAACCAGCCAGCCTCAATTTTGGCTTTTTGTCCTTTTTTAACTTCCTCACTTAAATTGTCTATATAATTTTTAGCAAATAAAATTCTAATACCCCAATTAAGCTTTTCTTGTGAGCGAGAGTCTTTGTGCATAATAAGGCTGTCTTTGACTAAATGAACTTTTCGCTCGCCGTCTTGCCTAAGCCAACCGTCCACCGCAACCATATCTTTGAAGTTTCTTGTTAAGCGGTCGGCTTTTTCACAAACAATAATTTTGAGTTTTTTATCTTTTACATATTTCAACATCTCGCCGAATTTATCCCGTTGTTTTTCTCCGCTCGCACTTTCGGATATTTTAAAAACCTTATCAATTGCTAATTCTTTTTTATGACAGTATTCTTTTAAGTATTTTTCTTGGGCAGGCAAAGAATATCCAGTTTCTTCTTGCTCTTTACTAGATACTCGGCAAAATATTATACATTTTTGTTTGTTGTTTTCCATATAGTTTTTTTAATACAAAAAGGGACGGTCTTAGCAACCCAACAGAATAAAGCCAAAGGCAATATTTGTCAGTAAGAACCGCCCCTTTTTGGGGACAAATAACACAAAAGCCTCGGCTTTTAATATATTCTATTGGGTTGCATTTATATTTTACCATATTTATTTATTCCTGCAAGTTTCGTATTCTCAATTCTTTAAGCAAGCTAAAGTAATCAACAAGTCCGTTGGCAATTTCAGAGGCTTCTTGAAAACTCAAATCCTCGCCAAATTCCTCTTTGGCGATTAATTGAAATTCAATTATTGATTCTTTAGAAAGCATTTTATTTAGGTGTTGTTAAATAATATCGACCTTTCAAATTTACCTCGTTTAAACGGGATAAAATCAAGCTTGTAAGCTCGGTATTCCACTTCACCGACCCATTCTGATTCAAATGTTTTTTCAAACACTGGCGTTAAAGCAGAACAAAGTTTTTCAACAAATTTCATAGCAAAATATCCCAAAAGCTCGATTGGCTCCGACAACGACTGCGAACGAAAGAATTTCTTCTTGCCGAAAGTGCGTTCGTCAAACATATCTTTTGACAGGTATTTGCAAACATAAGCACCGATGTTATCGACATCGTTTAAAGTTCGTATATCTATATTTCCTTGTCCCCAAATTTCGGTTATTTCTCGGTAATGAATAAAAGGCATTTCGCAAAGCAAATGATAATGGACTGATCCGCCGTTTGGCTTTATCTTTCCATAATGATCTATATCCTTTTGAAATTCGGGTATAGCAAGATACTTAAAATCAGGATATTTGTAATTCATCCTTTTAATAAACTGATTGAAGATGTAGTTTGCTTCTTTCAGGTTGGTGGTACTTTTGGCAAAAGTTAAAGTCATAAATTTGGTTAATTGCGGGTTTGAGTTTATCAATCGTCTTATCTCTGTTCGTGTGCGATTGACCGAATATTCTTGTTTTTGTTTCATTATTGCTATTTGCTCGAAAGCGTTTAATTGTTTTGGCTCTTTTTGAGGTTTTTCATCTTCAAAGTTTTTCTTTTCAAATTCCCGCCAGACTTGTTTTTTGTATTTGTATACTTCAACATGCTTGCCCGATACCACAACCTTGAAGTTGTAGGGATAGGCCATAACAATTTTTCGTTAGATGTGTTGATATAATCAAGATTATAATGTAAGACTCTAATTTGGTTTCAGATTATTCGTGCCAAACAATTTTTTTCGTCGTCGGGCAGACCGACGAAAAAAGATTTTTTGGCTATCCAAATAATTGAGTTAACAAAGATTATGAGTTTTTACCGTATCAGGGCAATTTATTTTAGCGTCAGCTTTTCCTAAGTAAAGGTAGTGCGAAGCCTCCACCTTGACTGGGGCAAGCTATCAGACGCTTTATTTTGCCTATCTAATACGGCAGTAAACGGCCTTGTCGTAATAGACTTAACACAATGGCCGAATTTAATTATATGGATAATCAAATTACATCCACTTGGTCGGGGTCAGAGAAGACATCCGACATCGTTCGCAAGCAGATTCTTGCCCGTTGGGGCGAAGAAGAAGCGACCAATTACAATCCTAAATGTAATTGTTTAACTTTTAATAGCTGGTTAAAAAACGGCTATAAAGTTAAGAAAGGCGAAAAAGCCATTAAGTCTTTTATCGTTGTTGAGAAAAAAGACAAACAAGGCGAAGTCGTCCGCAAATATCCGAAAAGTATAAATCTTTTCTATGTCTTGCAGGTCGAGAAAATCGGCTTAAAAGCGGATTAGGCAAAAGGGAGCGAGTCCTTAGGGATTCGCTCCTTTTTTGCTGTTTACTTCTTACGGCTTTTTGAATAAGGAGGTATATTGTTTGAGTTTGGAATTAAACCAGTATTATCGTTGGAAAATTCTTTAATATATTTTCGGTGATAGAGAAACTCGGGGTATTCAATAAAATTGACGGCTTCATGCGTGTTATAGCAATTAGCCTTTGTTTTATTGAATAAAAAGAATTTACGCTTTACCGCTCGGCGTCGTAGATTATCGTCTTTCAAATCTTGTAATTCAAAATATGAAACCATAAACGCTAAATGAAAAACATTTTTTACTTCCGCAAAGTGTTGTCCCAAGTCTCTGATTCTTTTGTCTATGTTTGAGGTATGTTGAACACCAGCCCAAATGTCCAAAGGTATGATCTGCCCGTTGTCATCCTTTTTGACATCGTGTCTATGAGCTGAAAACTTTTGTTTGGCTGACGGTGGCATTTCTTGCCACTCTCTTGAATCAAAATATCCTTGTGCTTCATCAATAAAAATCTGCCCGCCTTTTATTGATAATAATTCTGGAATTTCTGACCAAAAATATACTTTCCCCAATTTATCTTTATTGAGTTTTTTCTTTTTAACATATTCGTTAAAATCCAATTTCCAATTAGCGTAAATGTCATATCCTTTCAAAAACATATCCAAAGCTCGGTAAGTCATAAACAAAGTTTTGCCTGCCCCGGGCTTCCCCGTAATAATTGTAATCATAATGTTGTTGATTAAGCTTTAAAGAAAGTAGCGACTTTCATTACCAGCATAAACAGGAATAAAGTCATTTCTACAAAGAGAACCAAAAGCAAAATTTTGAACAAGACAAAAACAGGAAAGATTAAGTCAATTTTAGCGAATGTCGGACTAACAACGCCAAAAGCATTGTTGACCGCTGTAATTACTGAATTGCTAGGGTCGGCGTCTGGTAATAGCCCAAATATCTTTATTAAGATTGTTTCTATGAAATCCAACATAATATTATTCGTTATCACTGAATAAGTGAGTAATCCTAAAGACTACATACAAGGCAAACACAAGCCAAAGTATTGCGACAATATATGGTCTTAATCCACTGGCAAAGTTCTTTACCCTTGTATCACTAGCAGAAAATATTTTGACATCCAAGTTATACTCGCCGTCGCCTGAAACGGATTTAAAAGTAATATCCAAGGCGTCATCGGAAGCGTTCGTATAAGTGCCGTTGAACATATTGTAAAATCCGTCGTGAAAGGCAAAATAATAATTGAATATTATTTTTTTCTTTAATTCAGTGATTAAGCGAGGAAAGAAATAATCATAATCATCGGGATTATAGACAAAATCCAAATCTGAAACATAAATGCCGAATGGAAATTGTCTTTTCATTTCGCCTGATTCAGTTAGTTGAACCACATAATGAATACCTTGCGTTGATGAAGCGGTTAAATTAACAACATGATTCCAAGTGTCCGTCATATCAAACAAATCCTCATTATAATAACTGGCGTCTAGTAGATTACTGTCCGAGTCGTATTGCTTAATATTGAAATTCATATTAGCTAACTGATCGGACGGATAGATAAAGCCGAAAGTAAAGTCGGCCGAGGTTGAGCCTGACGGCAAAGTTAAAGCCGTGTCGAAAGACGGTGATTTAATTCTGATGTCATAATCATCATAATAATCAAAATTAAAATACCAATCATCGGGATAGCCCTCGATTACTTCAAAGCCGTCAACCTCAATAAAATCCATTAAGTCATCATAATCTACACAGTCGCCTGAAATGCTTTCTATATCACGAGCAATAATCCTGTCGGATAATCCGCTTTTATAGAATTGACCTGCAAATGTGCCACTTGAACAATCAACTGTGTATTGAATGTCATCAAACCCTAAACAATCACTTGTAAAACCAATTCTATTTTCGCCCTCCAAAGGACAAGTTCCTGAAACTGTTATCCAAGTGTCGTCAATTACCGCACCGTCCATTTCGGGATCGGTAATGGCAAATAAGATAGCTTCATCACCAACGAGCATGTCGTCAAAATAAGTATTTGACGGATCGTTGTTGTGATCAAAACGAAGATTGTCGGGAAAGCTATAACTATGACTTCGCCAAGCCGACCATGAACCCTCGCCAACTTTACATCTCATCTCTGTTTCAGTGAATTCAACATAGAGAACTGAATAAACGCCATAAGTAAGAGAACCGCACCCATAGGAATCGTTCCAAGTAAAAGAATTGTTTAATAACTTTATGTTGCCCGTATTATTTGTCCCGTCCCTGAAATAAATTCGCCATTGCCCGTAATCAGCCCCTAAGTCTTTAACGGCAATTTGAAACTTGTCAAAATCTTCGCCATGAATGTAATCAACATTAACCGAGCCGTTGCCGTCTGAATGTGCTAGAGAGTTTGGGTCGGAATAAGCGTTTGATGATTTGACTTGTAAATGATCGCCGTAGTTGTATATCCAATTTGTCTCATTGTCTATGTTGTAGCCGTTTGAATAACTGTCAAAGTTTTCAACCGCTAAAACTGGAATGGCGAAAAACAACAATAGAAATGAAAGAAGAAATATTTTTAATTTCATAAGATTAGTAGATATGCCGACGGGGGCTTTTGCCTGATTAAGAGGCAAGCCCCCGCCATAAGTCTATCTCATGAAGCGTCTTGCTAAACGCCATACGAAACCGATTGAGAAGATAATAACACCTACAATAACAATGTTTGCGATATTGGCAGTTATTACACCAACAATATTTTCTTTCATTGTATCTACCACACTAGCGGTAGTTGAGGCGACATCAAGGTCAACGGCGGCGAAAGCGTTTGAACCTGCTAACAATCCACCTGCGATTGCAAGAGAAAGGGCGGTTAGCTTGGCTTTGCTTCCAGAGATAAAGCTTTTGATTTTGGTAATCATAGTCTTTATTGGTTAATTTTTTTAACGAATAATAATAGCACGCCGACCACTGTCCCGATTATTAAACCGAGAACAATCGCTTTAGCAAAGACAGTTCCCACCATTAGGAAATCATCTAAGTAGCACGAGTTGTTTAGTAAAATATAATTAGAACACATACTATTTGCCCGATATTATTGCTAAAAAAATGCTCAAGACGATGAATAGAACAAGAGGAAACACAAGCCCTAAACCTAATCCAGCAAATAAATTGTTTATCATTCCTGCCATATTAGGATTTGAAAATAATTAAAAGGATTATCAACACCAGCAGTCCGAACAAGACTGCAAATGAAACCGTGAGTAATTGGCTGAAAAAATTAATTAAATCCAATCCGTCATCGGTCAAAGCATAAGTTGTTGAAGCTGAGGTTAAGAAATCCATAACTATTTTTTATTAGGGATGTAGTAATCCGCAAAAGCCCGTTTTCTCTTTTTATCCTGAATGTAGTAAGGGAAGATTGCCACTGTTAGAGTGATTGTTTCACCAATCTTGCCGACCTTTAAATCTACATCAGAAACATTGACTTTGATCGGATAGACGCTTCCCTCGGGTTCAATAATCAAAGATTTGCTTTGCCCTTGAGTGCCGTCTTTTCTTGTGAAGTCCCTTATTTCCTCCTTTTTGAGGATACCTGTTAATTTGAACATAATTTTTTGGCTTCTTGATTAATTAATCTCACAATCGACCTTTAGTTTTGTGATTATGTTTCTAGTCTATAAAAACCGTTTACACAAAAGTTACGGGAGCGTCTTTGTGTAAAACAAAAAATCCCTTTATTTAAGGGATTTTTGAGCGATATTTTATGTGTAAATTAAAGGTATTTCTTGTTGACTTTTAATTTGCCTTTTATGCCAGAATTAAATTTTAAGAATTGTTTTATATGTTTATGCTCTTTATTTATCTTTTCATTTATGACTTCGCAAGTTCTTGTGTATTTACGCCAATTATTTTTACGGGACTTATAGTCTAACTCACCGAATTCATCCTCGGCAATCTCGGAATAAAAGAAATCGTCAGTTAAATTGTCTTTATTATCAATAAAGATGTATTTAAGTATTTTGTGGGCGTTAGTGATTTTTTCTTGCTTGTTGATTTCTATTTTACTGCCTTTGATGTATAAAATGCTTTTTTTAGCGTCAAAATATGTCTTATCTTCTTTATCGTCGCAACAAAAAAAGCACTCCTGATCTAAACGGTCAAATACCTCACTATTTACTACTTTAAAAGATAATTCAAGCATTTGCTTGGAATAAGGTTTTGAGAATAGATTACAAAGAGAGCCAAATTCTTTTTTATCTTTAAGACGGCAATCCTTGATTTTCGTCATCTTGCCGTAAATTGTTTCTAAATTGTTATAGTAAATCCAAAATTCTTGAGAAAAAATAGCTTTTCCTTTTACATTAAGGAATTTATCCTCATTCATATTTTCCTCGGGTTCACCCATGACTTTGGCTGTATCATCAAATATCTTCTGTAATATGCCTTTTACAATCGGTTCAGAATTACAAAACCGAATATATTTATATACAATAACAAACCTTTGAAAAAGGTTTCGCTCTATGGAAAAAAGACGAGCAAACTCGTTCATCTTTTCCTTGATGTTGTGAACAGAAATGTTCATAGAGCATGTGGCTTGTATTTATTAAAATATGCTTATTCGGTTCAATCATAAATAAATTTATTTCAAGTTCCTAATAATTTTAACAACCACACCTCTTATTTCTACCTCCTTTTTATAAATTGCCTTAAAACTGGGATTGGCAGGCTGTAATTTTATTTTACCATTTTCGTGATAAAGTTTTTTTAAAGTTGCTTTATTATCATCTACAATAGCCACAACCGTGTCGCCGTCATCGGCACTTTCTTGTTTTTTAACTATAATAATATCATCATTGAATATACCCTCATTAATCATAGAATCGCCCTTAGCTTTCAAGGCATACATATTGCCCCGCAAAGACTGTTCACGAGCGACTTTTACAAATTCACCCCGTTCCTCAAACACTTCAATGGGCTGACCGCAAGCAATTTCCCCAACAAGAGGAATTTCAAGGTATTGGCTCCGTTTTTTTGGCAAATATAAACCCCGCTCTTTATGTTCGTCCTTTTTCAGATATCCCTTATCCACAAGTTCGGTAATGTGTTCATGGACGGTTGAAAGAGCTGATAATCCGAATTTTTGACTTATTTCCTCATAATATGGGGAATAGCCGTATTCTTTAATATATTCGGAAACGAAGTCAAGAATTTCTTTTTGTCTTTTCGTTAATGTATTCATATGGTATAGTATTATTATATCCGAATTATCCCCGAAGTGCAAATGTGGACAAACTAATATAAATAAAGTAAAATATCAATAGTAATCATTGTAAATATGCAAAACTCTAAAACTAAAAAGAAATTAAAATTTATAGATTTTTGTGCTGGAATAGGTGCAGGAAGACTTGGTTTGGAAAAAAACGGGTTACAATGTGTTGGTTTTTCCGAGATAGATAAAAATTCAGAGAAAACATATAGAGAATTTTTTGGACACGATGAAATTAATTTTGGTGATCTAATGAAAATTGACACCAAACAAATGCCTGACTTCGATTTAATGATTGCGGGATTTCCTTGTCAAACATTTTCCATAGTAGGGCAAAGAAAAGGAATGACAGATGATAGAGGTCAGATAATTTTTGGGTTAATAAAAATAATGCTTGAAAAGAATCTTAAATATTTCATTTTAGAAAATGTTAAAGGGCTAGTTAATCATGATAAGGGCAGAAGTCTAAGAATTATATTAGAAGAATTGGACAAGGCTGGATACAAGGTTGTATTTAATAAAGTTTTAAATAGTGAACACTACGGCGTTCCTCAAATGAGAGAAAGAATTTATTTTGTTGGTATTAGAAAAGATTTAGTAAAAAATGATGACCTAGGATTTATTGATTTACCTGATAAGCCAAAATTATCAAAATATTTAATAGATGACGATATTTCCTTTGAGTTTAATGAAAACAATTCTGCTTTTAAAACTTTTAAAAGATACTTAAATAATAAATATAATAAAGGAAATTATAATTTAGATGATTTATTAGAAAAAGATTATACTGTTTTAGATACAAGACAATCTGATTTAAGAATTTATAAAAATAAAGTCCCTACACTAAGAACTGGCCGACATGGTATTCTTTATGTTAAAAAAGGTAAATTAAGAAAATTATCTGGCTTTGAATCTTTATTACTTCAAGGATTCCCTAAAGAAAAAGCTAAAAAAGTAAAAGATACAGTTAGTAATACTCATTTATTATCACAAGCTGGAAATGCAATGACTGTTAGTGTTATTGAGCGAATAGGACAAAACTTATTAAATATAATTTAACAATATGCCTAAAAAAGATTTAGTAAAATTAGGATCAGAAACAGCAAAGAACGGTTTTAGAAATGAAAAAGATGTAATCATAACATTTAATAATTGGAAAACTAATCAAACCGCACAAGATTGGTTAACGGCTATGAGTTATAACTACAAAGATATTGAATATGTAAAGGCTGAAAAAGTGCGAGGTCAGTATAAAGCAGATGTTCAAGTCAGAGTTAAAATAACCATAAAATTAAAATCACAAGAAGATTTACAAAATTTACAGGTTAAGCTTGTAAGTAATCCACAGGGATTTAATCAGGTTGATAAAAGGTGGGTTGATAAATATGTTGAGCTTTGGAACATTCCTAATGATATCATAAAAATATTAAAGCTTTTTACTGGTGAAATAAAGCCAACAATAAAAAATACAAAAGACACACGCAGAATGCTTTTTACTGAAATGAGTGAAGATGATCAGGAAAAGATAGTTAACTTTTTTAATAAAAATAGAATTCTTATTGTTTCTGACTTGTTAAAAGGTAGAGGTGAATTTTCTGCTGATTGGATTTTAGTAATTTTAAAAGCAAACAATGAAAGCCGTTGGATTTTAAAATCTATCAATGAGGCAATGAATGTTTTTGGTCAAGGTGATATTAGAATTACAGGACAAGGAAGTTTAAAAATTGGTAAAATTGGAATGCAAAGAAAAGGTGGCGACGGTGGCAGAGATACGGCTAAAATGTTGCAATTTAAAATAAATCCAGTGGAATTATTTGATAAATAATTATTAAAATAAAAATATGGGACACAAATGTTTTATTTCATTTAAAACAGAAGACATGGCTTACAAAGAAGCTATACAAAAAATGGAGGCCGTAGACATGATTGATAAATCTTTAAATGAGGCTATAAATTCAGATAATGAGGAATATATTATGCAAAAAATAAGAAGTGATTATTTATCAGATTCAACTGTTACTATTCATCTTATAGGTTTACAAAGTGCTGAAAATTTAGGTTACAATGAGCAAAGATTTATCAAAAGGGAACTTCAAGCCTCTTTGTATAACGGAGAAAATAATCCAAGAAGTGGTATCCTTGGAGTAGTTTTACCCCATGTTGTTAATAATATATATGGAGGACAAATTAATTGCTCAATATGTGGAGGTGTACATAATTATGTAAAGATAGGTCATGACACTGTCGTTAAAGAATTTAGCCATAATTATTATATACCCCATAATAAATGTGCACACTCTGAAGATGATAGATATTGTATTTTGGTGCCATGGGATACATTTGTTAATGACCCAAACAAATATATAGACGAAGCTTTCTCAAAGAGGGATCATCAAATTTCTAATAAAATAAAAGTGCGACCTTAACAAGCACATATCCATTATGAAAACACACAATAATCAAGAGCCAGATTCTGGCTATCAAAGATTAGAAGAACAAATTAAGTGGTATGACACTAAATCAATGTCAGCACAAAGTTATTATAAAAAAATTAAGCTAGTTGAAATATTTTGTGCAGCCTCAATTCCTTTTTTGGCTAATGTAAATGTTGCATTAACAGCTTCTTTTGGTGTAACGGTAACCTTACTAGAGGGATTACAGCAATTAAATCAATGGTCGCAGAACTGGGTTACATATCGATCTACCTGTGAAGCCTTGAGGCATGAAAAATATTCTTATCTTGGGAAATCTGGTGTATATGAGGGAAAAGACGAAATAGAATCAAAACGAATTCTTAGCCAAAGAGTTGAAGCACTTGTGTCCACCGAACATGCTAAATGGATATCAAGACAAGAATACACAGATAAAAAGATAAAAAATACCTAAATGCCCTATGTTAAAAGAATATTTTACAGTTAATAGCCCATTGAAAGTTATAGGTTTAATGATTGGGTTATGCGAGATAGGATTTGGTATATTATCAAGTCAAATAAATATACCCAATAATGTGTTATGGGCAATGATTTTATTGCCTTTTTTAATATCTATATTATTTTTTATTATATTATTTTTTAGACCAAACAATTTATATTCTCCATCAGATTTTTTTGACCAAAAAGATTTTTTAGTTTTACAAGATAAAGTTAACATGATTGAAGAAATTCCGTTTATTAAATTTTCTAAACTAGAAGAACCAGCAATTAGATTGTTTTTATCTGCATACTATGAATTAAAAAATCCTAAAAACAAAGAATCGAGACAACAGCGTTGGAATGATCTAGTTAATAAATTTAATGATAATGAAATAGACAAAGCTTTGGATGTTTTAGTCGAATACAAATGGCTATCTAAAGGAAATAGCCCATTTGATCTAACAAAGCAAGGTAGGGATGCTCATGAATTATTAAAACATTTTGTGTATGGAAGACTCGGCTAAAAAAGTTCTAAAGTCGTCCCTGTATGCGAGCCATGAAGTAGAGACCAAAACCGGTCCCTACTTTTTGTTTTGGTCGCACTTCATGGCTACGCCCGAAGTGATACGAACAAAGTGAGTATCTACTTCTGGGCGAGCCTGATATAATTCTAGATATGT
>JAHITY010000105.1 GCA_018817165.1 Candidatus Omnitrophota bacterium | reverse complement strand
TACCTCCTTTTTAGGGTTGATTTGCTAATCTTGCCGGATAACAAATACTTAATCCTAAGGTAACCCTTTTACTTTTTCTTATCAATAATTAATAATATTCTTTGTTAAACAATATACAACGTAGCTTAAAGATTTAAAGTTAGTTATACAATTGATCGAATTAACAGTAGCGGTAGGTTAAATTAGATTATTACATCTTGCAATTATTTGGTTTCATGGTATACTAAATTTTGCTTGACAGATCTTATGCTAATAGTAAAATGTGAAATATAGCGAAGTAGCCAATTTGTATGGTATACTTTATACGTGGGGTGTGGACATGAATAAAAAAAAAGTTGCTAAAAAATCTGAATCAGCATTTAAGCGATATAACGGTTCAGCCGTATATGTTAAAATGCCAAAATCTTCAAGATCAATAGAGGAAATATGCTCAGAAGGCTCTATCCTTGCCGCAGGCTCGAGCATTAATGGCATAATTAATGACATCAGGAAATAGAGCCACCTTAAAACATCTCTTAAACGATAAAATCCCCTTAGACCAAGTGTTTCATTTCGATACAAATTTTGTAATTTCCGCGCTAGTTCAAGAAGAGCAAAACTCTTATAGACAGAAGGCTACTATTCAATTTATAAAAAAGTTATTAGACGCAAAAGTTCAAATAGCTTGCGCTTCAATTCTTTTTGAGGAGTTCTTTAGGGTAGCTCTTAGGGTGGAGTTAAAAAAAGGTTTGTACTCTAAAAAGGAAATTGACAGGGCTATGTCAGGTGGAAAGTCTAAAATCATTTCTTATCATATTAAAGATGTCGAAAAGAATATGCTTCTTCTTAATGAATTGTTATCTAAGTTTGGGTCAAGAAGACGAGTTATCCTTCCTACAGAACCAAAAATAATTGAAAAAATATTAGAAACTAGATGTAAGTATTCACTACATGAGGCAGATGCTTTTCACTTAGGAACAATGCTTTTTGGTAATCATAAGAATTTTATAAGTTTTGATAAAAAAGATTATGCTAAAGTTGAAGGAATAAATCTTTGGTGCTTGTATTAATCTACGCAAAAAAGGAGTCACTCCTATTTTTTCTAAGTCAATAGGCTCTAGTCTAAACTCTTGACAATATCCCAAATATATTATATTTTAACCTAGATATATAATGGCAAACAAAAAATTAGCCTCTGAAAAAGTTACCTAATAAGTAGATCCATACAACGAAAAGCTCGATTTAAAGTTACTCAAAAAGCCACAATCCAATGCGGGTTTGGAAAATGGGTTAAGGAGAATTCCAATGCGGGTTTGGAAATTTGGTGGGCGGGTGTCGCTGTTTACGGTGTTTTCGCTGATTGCTTTGGTTTTGTTTATGATGGCGGCTTGGGCTATGCTGGATCTGAGCCTGAATACTTATAAGAAAATGATTAAGACCAAGCAGCAATCAAACCCTAAGAGCATACCAAACAAATACACTAATAGCGCATCAGGGCAATTAGCCAAGCCGCAAAAAATGACTGTGCCCAGCCCCATAAAAACGCAAACCAATCCCATAGCCCAAAAACTGGCTGTGGGTTATTATTTGTTTAAAGCCAAAATGGAAAATGCCAATAATCAGCAAATAATCAAAGAAAATGAAAAAATCGCGATTAATATCCTAAACAAGTATGCTCTGGCTCAGGAGCAGTATTATCAGTATTATGGCTATTATTGCGATAGCCCGGATAATCTGATCATTGAAGGTGAAAATAAGTATACGATAATCGACCCGGATCTGGGGGTATTGAACAGCGCAACCAGCCCAAAACAGGCTGTAAACGGCTATTATTATGTGCAAACTGAGAATCCCGCGGCAAAGCCCGGGCAGGCTCAGGAATACCGCTTAAATGCCATACCAGCGGAATATGGCCGTTCAGGTCTTAACTCTTTTTGTATTGATCAAAAGGGGAACATTCTTCAGGAAAACAATGGCGGACGGATGATTTATCCGCTAATCTCTGATCAGACGGTAACAAAAACTAGACCAGAATAAATCCCAAAAGCTTAGCAGAGCCAAAGCCGGGAATCTATAGGCAAATCCAGCTTTTCTGATCAAATCCTAAAAAGCCCAACATATTGTTGTTGAGAGACCCCCTGAAATCTACACAAGTTAACATAAGATATATTATAGGAAGTTAATCATTTCCTGGGTTTGCATCCCAGATATGTCTATTTTTAGGGTTTTCATGTTTGATTGAGTTATCCCAAACTTATCCCCAAGCTTGTGTGGTATCTAAAAAAATGACTGCAAAAAGTTATCCAAGACTTATCCCCATGACTGTGCGGTGTTTAAAATTATCTACGTGTGGGTCTTATTTTTTAGACGATTATTTTATGCGATGTTTAAAAAAATGTGCGTGCGGTGTTTATATGTATATACGTGCGGTGTTTGATTGTTTGTGCATATGGTTCAATAAAAAAGCACTTATAGTAAAAACTATAAGTGCTTGGCAAGCTAATTAATTTAACTATCGATCAGTATTCGCGTACCGACTCAAGCGCGCAAATTGATCATTACTTGTTCAATCAAGCTTTAAACTCCATTATAACCATAGGCTATGCGATAATATAATATTCCGGCTTTTTTGTTATTTTTAGAAAGTTGAAGTTGTTGAACAGTATCTAAAGTGTTGAAAAATTTTCCTATTTTATTATCATCAAGATCGCTAAATTGCTTGGATACTAAAATTAAAGTTTTACCAATATGATTAGATTTATTTGTCCACCAGTCAAACATTAAGCCATTGTCATTAAATAAATTTCTACTGCTGGTTCCTTTTAGCGCCTCAATATCATTATTCTGAAGGTTATGCCTATAAAATGATAGCTCACTGGCGATGAAATATTTGTCCATACCCACAATTATCGGTTCTTGTCCGGTTTTAACCTCTATCCCATCTTCTATTTTTTCTATCCTATCACCTGCCTCCTGCCAAGCTATGGGCATCGAAAAATCCTGCAAATACGGCACTCCCGGCAAACCAATTGTCGCATAATGAAAAACAGCGCCATAAAACAGCATCGCCATTACCGCGGTTACAGTCACTCCAGAATACCTACCTTGTTTTTTCGATATTTCCAATGCTAAAACAGGTATGATTGCTATCCAAAGCGGTCCAGTCCAACTTAATTTAGTATGATGACTTAAGCTGAAAAATATAAATACACTTAAAGGAACTAATGTGAATATTTTTACAAACAGCTGATTTCGGGCAGTTAATTTTTCCGGATTTGGAAAAGGTTCAGAATAGTTATTCTTTTTCGAAAAGAAAATTTTATAAACTTTGATAAATCCCACAGGTGTTAGCAAGAAAATAACCGAAAGTAATAAAAGATGCAATGAAAAATGGCTGTCACGACTTAAGCGGCCGGCAGTCTGAAAAGCAAAAGATGCCCATTGATTGTTTGCGTTCCAATAAATAACCGGCATAAACAGTAATAGCGCAAAAACTATAGCGGCATATGGCTCAAAGGATTTAAACCATTTGCGCGCGCTACGATCAGATAAAGCAAATACAAACATCGCCAGGCCTAACAAAGCAATTGAGTATTTAGAAAGCATGCCTAAGCCCAAAAATAAACCTACTCCCCACCAGGATATTTTGTGACCAGAGATTAAAGCTTTATGCATAAAGAATATTGTCCCCGCCCAACAAGCGATCAAAGGAGCATCCGGCATTTCAAAAAAACCATATATAAAAAAAACCGGCAGGATTGACATGAGCAGCAGACTTTGGATTGCCGATTTACGGCCTAGAATATTTCGGGCAAAGGCGCAAGTAAAAGCAGTCGCAATAAACCAGCAGAGCATTGCTCCGATCCGCACACCGAATTCATTATGACCAAACAAGCTTGTTCCCAAAGAAATCAACCAGGCTACCATCGGCGGATGGTCAAGATAACCCCATGCCGGATGCTGCGCATAATTCCAATAATAAGCTTCCTCTGGTAATAAATTCGGCAGTCCGAGATATATTAAACGCAGTAAAACTGAGTAAACAGTCAAGCCAATCGCGGCAACTGCCCATTTTATTTCGGATCTTATCCCGGAACGCGGAAACACAAAAAAAGCATTACCGAAATAATTTATAATCGCTGCAGAGATTATAGCGAAAACCAGACTTACTTGAGCTGAGATTCCGTGCTGAATAAAAATAGCCAACACTCCCCCACGCAAAAATAATGCCATCAGACACACAGCTAAAAACCTTAAATACCTTTTCCAGCCAAGACTGCTTCCTGCTGTTGCAGAAAAAGCCCAGCGGCTGTTTAGAATATAATTAACTATCGTGGCTACTGAAAAACTTGCGATATGGGCAAATCCCAGAGACTGACCATTATTAAATAAAATATGAAAGACACTCAGATCAACAATTAATCCGGCAATCCCTACCAAGGCAAATCGCAGCGCATTTCCCGGACTAACCGCTCCGCCGGTTAAAATCATTAAACGATGCAGATAGAACATCACCTGTTTCAAACTCATCTTAGACTGACCTTTAGTCCTGTCATTAAAACTTATCGGTAATTCTTTGGTCTGAGGTTTATCCGGACTGCTCAGGAGAACTTCCAGCAGGATCTTAAACCCATTAACTTCAGGGCCAAGCGCGGTTAATCTTTCTTTTTTTAAAGCAAAAAATCCAGAAGTCGAATCCCGAACTTCAACAAAAGGCATGGCAAAAAGCGCGGCAATCCGGGAAATAATTTTGCGCGTCCAAGGCCAGTTTGGGGTTCTCCCTCCCTGCACATACCTACTCCCTACCACAATTATGTCTGCCCCCCGACATACGGGGATTGCCAGATCCGGCGCAGTTTCCGGAGAATGACTTAGATCCGCGTCCATAACAACACAAACTGGAGCGGCAGCATGTTCTGCGGCAATCCGCACATCTCCAGACAAGCCATGACCACTATTGGCTGCTATAAATTTTACAGGAGACTTTTCAGCCCAGGCCTGCACTTTATCTTTTGTCCCGTCAATCGATCCGCCATCAGCGATCACAATTTCAACTCTTAGATGTTTGGCAAAAAAAACAGAAAAAAGCCTTTGAAATAATTCATCAACATTATCTGCCTCATTGAGCATGGGAATAATAACTGAAACTTCAGGCTGATTAGAATTGTTAACCATAATAATCCTTTGTTAATGTTAGATAAAAAATGTCCTATTTAACAGATTAAAATATTTAGATTACCAGAAGATTACCGAAAGGTTACAATTAAATAACCGATATTTTAGGCGATATAATTGAAATTTTAAGAATAGCACAATAATCCTTAATCAAGAACTGAGAGGAAGAAAAACAGTAAACTTACTGCCTTTGTCTACTATGCTTGCAGCTGTAATTTCGCCCTTATGAGCCTTTGCAATGGATTGCGCGAGGCAAAGCCCTAAACCATTGCCGGATAAAGAACGGCTTTTATCACTGCGATAAAACCGGTTAAACACTTGCGGCAGATCTGATTGATCAATCCCAATCCCGGTGTCAGCAACTTCAATTATTACCCGCGAAGAATTTCTACTGGCTGATATTTTAACCATACCACCGCTCAAAGTATACTTAAGAGCATTGTCGATAAGGTTGGCGATCAGGCGCTGAAGCCGCGAACGATCGCCAATTACTACAAGCGGCTTATCCAACAGGTTTAGGGTTAAACAGATATTTTTATCTAGGGCAACGGGGAGAAATAACTGATAAGCATCATTTATAATTTCCTCCATATTAACCGGAACCTGCGAAAAATCAATCACTCCTGATTCTGTTTGAGCAATATCAAGCATTGTATTTATCATTACAATAAACCGGTCGCTTTCCGCGATAATATCCTGTGACATTTTTTGATAAGCCGCAAGATTCTGATCTCCAGATAATGTTGTCTCTGATATTCCCCGAATTCTTGTTATCGGACTACGCAGATCATGAGCGATATTATTTGACACATCTTTCATTTCTCTGATTAATAACTCGATACGTTCTAACATCTGGTTAAATGTCTCAGCTAAAATCATAATTTCCAGACCTTCGTTTCCCGGCTTTACCCGTAGCATCAAATTCCCATGGCTTATTTGAGACGCGGTTTTTGTAATTCTTTTAACCCCAGCCATAGCGTGTTTGGCCATAAGCCAGCCGACAAAACTACCGACAAGAAGCATAAATGTAAACACGATCCAAAAGGTTTGCTTATATTGCTCTAAAAGAACTTGATTATCCCGCAATGTCGCACCAATCTGAAAAACATATCCAGCAGCAATCTTATTAGTTATAACTCTGGCTTTATAGCGATCAGCCTCTAAAGATACTGTCGCGAATTCTCTACCCTCAGGGATAGCTGTGAAATCTTCGGTAAGAGTATTAATAGTTTGCCACCTGCTTAAATCAGAAGCCGCAAGGGTCTGGGACTCTGGCGAAATTAATTTAAAGAAAACACGATTAACCCCTCCCGCGGAGGCTTCAGTATCAAATTCCTGTTGCAAAGCTTGAAGACCATATTGACTATAGATGCCCTCAATCTCGTCCATATCAGACAGTAATTCATTATCTACCTGCAAATTTAAATTACTCTTTAAGTTAAAGTATACAAGTGAAAAGATGATTAAGGAAAAAAGCGACAAGATAATCGCAAACCATAAAGTAATTCGAAAAGTTGAAGTTTGGAAATAATTATTTTTTTTCAAGAACGTAACCTACCCCTCGGATAGTATGGATCAGCTTGTCAGGAAAATTACGATCGATCTTATTGCGCAAATGAGAAATTCGCGCTTCTACAACATTTGTTTGAGGATCAAAATTGTAATCCCAAACATGCTCCATGATCATTGTTTTCGTAACTACTCGTCCGGAATTGCGCATCAGATATTCCAATAAAGAAAACTCAAGCGGCTGAAGATCCATTAAATGTTCGCCGCGAAAAACTTTATGTTTATCGACATCTAAGATAAGATCACCCACACAAAGTAATTTTGGTTCAGCAATTGAATTTGACCGGCGAATAAGCGACTGTACCCGGGCTAATAGTTCGGTAAAAGCAAATGGTTTAACCAAATAATCATCGCCGCCAGCGTATAGCCCTTTAACCCTGTCATCTACAGAATTTTTCGCGCTCAGCACGATGACCGGAATAGCCACTTTCTGTTTGCGCATCATATCAATTACCGTTAATCCGTCCAGCTTTGGCAGCATGATATCAACTATTGCCGCGTCATAAGGTTCGGATAAAGCTAGCTGCAGTCCTTGCTGCCCGTCAATTGCATGGTCAACAGCAAAACCAGATTGTTTAAAACCTTTGATAATAAAATCAGCGGTTTGCTGATCATCTTCAATAAGCAGAAGTCGCATGAAATTTCCCGGTTAAAATTTAATATATTAAAAGCTAGGTTTTAAAAACTAAATGCTTAAGGATTTAAAACCCTATTTTAATTTTATCATAAACTTTTCAATTAAAGTACTTAATTATAACATGCGCAGCGGAGACTCAAAAAGTAAAAAATCCAATGATAATTTTACAAGAAAAATATGCTTTGCGGATTTTAGGGATTTTAACAGGCAAGGGCTTCCGGTCTATTATTATCCATGGTCTGCTTATTTAGTAGCCCAACCAGAACATCAGGATAATCAGTCATTATTCCGTCAACATTATATCCGATCATTTGATTTAAAGCAGCGACTTTATTAACGGTATAAACAAATATCCGCTTATTCTTTTTGTGCAGCAGCTCAACATAGTTTTTATCCACAAATTCATGGTTCTGAACAAGAATTTCTGAATTAGTATTTTTTAAAAGTCTTAGGGGATCAAGCATCTGACAGCCGATTACCGGAGCTCTGGCAATACCCGGTGCTTTGGCCTCAAACTCAGACAAAACACTATGAATAAATGATGAGCAGATTATCTTCTTGGGATCATAAGCTTTTAGCTTTTTTACCAGCAAATCAACAAGTCCAGGACTTTTGATCTCTATATTAAGGATTATCCGGTTATTCAGCTTATCCAACACCTCGTCCAGGGTTGGGACATCGATTCCCCGGCTTTTTCCTTCTTGCTTTACAGCTGCTAAGTTTTGATCTTTTAGCAGTTCTTTATTCTGAAAACTAGTATCATGATAAACAACAAGTTGATTATCCGCGGTTTTCTGCACATCGATTTCAATACAGTCTGCATGCTGTTTGATTGCTTTTTCAAAAGCTTTGATTGTATTTTCCGGCCTATAGGCTGATGCGCCTCTATGCGCTATACATAAAATTTTTCGCATTTTAATTTTTTATTGTTAAATTTAATTAGAGTCAGGAGATCAAAATAAATTATACTGAATTAATTGCTTCTTCGATTTCTTTAAATAAACGAGATGGTCGGGGAAACGGTTTTTCCAGTATTTTATGAACATTAAATGCCTTCATTTGTTCATCGCTTAAAGTAAATTGAGTTCCTGTCCCAACTAAAAAACGCGGACAATTTGCTCCTTGACTTTCCGATACTGTTTTAATCAGCTCAAACCCTGACATACCATCCATTCGGATATCAGTAATAACTAAATCATATTTTTCGCTGTTTATCCGATCTAAAGCCTTTTGGGCTGAATAAACAAAAAAAGCGCCATAACCTCTGCTCCGCAGAAGCCGCGCTAAAAGAAAAGCAAACATCTTTTCATCATCAACAATCAGAATCTTCTTATTCTTTGGTTCTATATCATTTGCTTTAGCTTTATCAAGAAAACTTCCCATAGGGACCTTTCTCTTTGTATCTACAATATAAGTATAGCATATTTTAGTCACAAAGACATCAGGCACAAAATCAAATTTCTAATTCCTAAACTGGAAAATCTAAATAAAATTAAACTTTTCTGATATTTTTCTCAAGCACTAACTGTTTATCCGAAGCGAAATAGGGCTATACGCTTAGTTCATTTAGAGCTTAATAATTAGAAATTAGTAATTAGTTCTCCGTTTTCCCCTATACCCTGTTTTTAGCCCAGCCTATTCTTTTGTCCAAATCCGGGTATTTAGATTTAATTCTTCTACTATACTTACTGCCATTTTAAGGTCTTCGAAATATTCTTTTATTGGATTAAAATCAAGCATTGTGCGAAATACCCGGGGCTCAAATAAATCTTTTGCATAGGATACAGCGATATTAATTTTGGAGCCGACAAAAGACATCTGAATCGTTTTTTTGCTGCTTTTTTTAAAGTCTACTATTCGCTTCATTAGACTGGTTGATAATATATATCTTGCTTCTATCTGGTCATCACCATAAACCGCAAACATTTTTTCAAACTCTGGGTCTTCCAGTTTCACTAAATTACCTCTGAATTTATTCATTGATTGAAGCATTGTTCCTAATTGTCCGAATATTTTTTCTGCTGTATCAGGAACAATAATGGTTTTACCCTTAAATTGTTTATTGAAATCAGCAATAAAAAAAAGGCCTTTAAATATTGTATGTTCATGTCTGCGGCCTTTGCTATCACGTGTTACATATTTGGCATGGATTTCGGAAAACTCCATTGCTGTCTGACCGATCAAGCCTTTTACATAATCATCACTATCAACACAATCCACGCGGTGATTAAATAATTTACTTTCCTGAAAAACCGTTGGACTGAAATAATTGCCTCGAGTATAGGAAAGATTTTGATCAATAAATTTAACAAGCTTTTCAATTATTTCTATTTTAAAATTCCTTACGTATTCGCTTATAACATAGCGATAGACACCTGTTAAGACAAGAAACGAAAAAACTCCAATCCCCAAATAAGCATTTAAGTATCCAGCAATCATGGCTATAATAAGCGCAATAGAAATTATAACCGCCGAGGAAATCAGAACCCTGTTTCTGGTTACAATTCTTTGTTCCTCAATAACGCTTAACTCAGGATACAATACTGTATCATAAAAATTTTTAAGTTCTTTTACAGTACGCATGTGTTAGCCTTATTAAAAAACTTTTCAGTTTAATACTTAGAATTTTATTTAGGGTATCAATAGTTTTAATTAATTTTTCAAAGTTTTTGCAAAAAAATTCTTTAGGAATAATCCTATATCTTGAAAAATTTATTCTTTTGTCCAAATCCGGGTATTTAAATTCAAATCCTCTACAATGCTCACAGCCATTGTAAGATCCTCAAAATATTCTTTAATCGGAGTAAAATCAAGCATTGTGCGAAATACCCGGGGTTCGAATAAATCCTTTAGACAGGAAACTGCAATATTAATTTTTGACCCGACAAAAGACAAATAGATTGTCCTTTTTGTATTTTTTTTAAAGTCAGATATCCGCTTCATTAAGCTGGTAGATAATATGTATCTTGCTTCGATCTGATCATCACCATAAACAGCAAAAATTCTTTCAAACTCAGGGTCTTCCAGCTTAACCAGCTGGCCTCTAAATTTATTCATCGACTGTAGCATTGAGCCAAGCTGGCCAAAAATTCTTTCTGCGGTATCAGGCAAAACTATTGTTTTGCCATTAAATTTCTTATTAAAATCAGCAATAAAAAACAGACCTTTAAATATTGTGTGTTCCCGCGTGCGACCTTTGCTGTCTCGGGTTATATATTTGGCGTGAATTTCTGAGAACTCAAGATTAGTTTGCCCAATTTTACCTTTAACATAATCATCACCGTTGAACCGATCAACGCGCTGATTAAATATTTTACTCGCGGAAAAGTCAGATTGATGGATATGATTTGCCCTTGAATAAGCTAAATTCTGATCAATAAATTTTACCAGTTTTTCAATGATTCCAGTTTTAAAGTTTTGGATATATTCCTTAGTAGCAAAATGATATATCCCGGCTAGGATAAAAAAAGCAATAATTCCCACAAAAAACAAACCGTTTCCTTTGCCGTTTTTTGCGATATACACTAAAACTAACAATGCAACCGGAACAATAATTGCCGCTGAAATTAAAATTTTATTTCTCGCTTTTATCCGCAATTCTTCAATCATGCTAAGCTCAGGATACAATTCTATATCATAAAAATTTTTCAGTTCATCAAGGGTTGGCATTATTTTCTCCAAGTAGCAATTTTTTATTTATTGAATAAGCTTTTCACATCCACATTTTGACGTTCTTTTTCTGCGATTTCAAAAACCTGCTTACGTTTATAGTTCATCATTGAAGCCATCAAACTAGTCGGCAGCATTTCCACCGCATTATTAAAATCAGTAACCGCGGCATTATAAGCGCGCCTTGCTGCCGAGATCTGCTCTTCTATTTCATTTAAGGTTTTTTGTAATTGGATGAAGTTCTGATTAGCTTTCAGGTCAGGGTAATTCTCAACCGCTACCATTATTCCGCCCATCATTTTGCTGACTTTATTGTCCAAATCGACTTTTTCATCATCGCTTAAATTGCCAGACACTGCTTTTGCCCGCATTGCCGTAATTTCGGTTAATGTGCCGCGTTCATGCTGCATATAAGTCTGAACTGTTGAAACAAGATTTGGGATAAGATCATAGCGTTTCTTAAGTAAGGTATCAATAGTCCCAAAAACATTTTCTACCTGATTTTTTTTGCCGATCAAACCGTTATACAGCATTACAATAAATAATCCAATCCCAGCGATAATAATTAAACCCATGCTCATATTAACCCCCTTGAATGTTAGTTAAGGACTATAAGTCGCTTTTATTTAGCGCTTATAAACTAAATATGTACTGATAATATTCCATAATATTTTTAATCGAATTAGTAACCACAATTCCCACAAAATATGACACTATTGCCACAATCACTGTTAGAATAATCTTTGTTTCTTTTTTTAAATCAGGATTCATCCAGACTAATGGCAAAGCCAATGGACCAATCGCCACAAACATGATAATCATTCCCGTCGGCTGAAAATACCACTTTTTCATTTTCTTAATAAATTCACCGCAATGTTTGCACTTAATCGCGTCTTCCATGATTTCTTCTGCGCAAAAAGGACATTTTTTCATTTTTTCTCCTTAAAAAAAGACTTGCTTAAATTCAAGTATCCTCGCTTTTTCGAAACTGATCCCAAAGCCGATTAAATCTAGGTTCATAAATCAACTCGTACAAATCTACCTTATCCGGTGAAATATGTTCGATTAAAGCCTTAAGTTTCTGTTTTTCAATATCAATATCAATTTTTGCACATTGATTATTAAATATAAGCGCTACGATTTTGTCAGCTTTTTTACGGATTTGAATAATCTTTTCTTCTTCGATTTTTAACTGATATTCATCACAGATCTGAGCTAACTGAGCAAAAACTTGTTCCGGTTCAAATAAAATTTTCTGGCCGCAAGAACAATATAAATCTATTCCTGGAGTGAAGTCTTTTTCGCCATAGCATTTAGAACATTGGGGACATTTAATAATCATTGCCATATGTTTCATATATCTTAGTTTACTGATTTGCCTCAAGAATTTTTTCTACAGTTGCTTGATAACTTTTAAGCAGCTCCTCTTCTGTCGAAAAATATATTTTCTTTTTATCGGGAAATGTTATCCACCAGTATTTCGCGCCCGAAGGAGCATTAGCATCAACTCGGGGGTCAACTTCTCCATACCAGCTATAAGTATCAATTAAATCATCAACTTTATTTTTAAACTTATACTCCGGAATTAAAATATTATCCAATTTCCAGACAACTTTATATCCGGTTATTCTAATATATTCATCCTCAAATAAATCAATCTCTGCCTCAGCTTTAAGACTACTGAATTTTCCGTTTTCATCAAGAATTTTTGCCATATCCCACAGCCTAACTGGAATATCCTTTACTGTCTCATTATTAGCATCAAGTAATCTTATGATAAAACCATGCCATTTGCGCTGATAGTAGATATCTTCTTCTTTTTTATCGAGCATTAGTTTTAAAGACGAATAAGGATGAGCCTCGACAATATAAAAAAATCTATTATTCTCCCAGCTGGATTGAAAAGAAATCTTAAGGTTTTTACCGTTGAGCTGTTCGTCATGCCATTGTTTTAACTGCCGGATAGGAATTGGCTTTGGAATAATTTTATCCGGTAATTCTTGACTAACTGGCTCGACATTTTGATTATTCGAATTATTTTCCTTTGCCTCTGATGAAATAACTTGATCAGCGGTATTTGTTTTGCGGCGTTCAACTTCCATCGGAATAATCTTAGTGCCCTCAAGAACAACGATTTGACCAGTTTCTTTGTTTAAGCGATAAAGTCGACCATCTTCAGACTGCATCAATTGGTAAACATCACTGCTATTTTTTTGATTTTCACACCCTAAACAAAAAACAAGCAATAATAACATTCCTAAGGGTAATATATTTTTAAAAACTTGCATAATAAGTATCCTATAAATTTAAAAGTGTATCTCTAAAAGTTGAATTTATATGTATATTCTAATACTCTCAACGGTTTATGTCAATTTAAACATCTTAAATTATTTATTATACCTGCCTGGCTAAAAAACATGCTCCGATACCAATTAGACTGAAATAATTATATCTAGGAATATGTTCTAGTTATTGTATAAAAAAAGCAATTCTTCTAAAGAATTGCTTTTGCTCCTAATATTTAGCTTAAATAAACAATTTGTGCTTATTGAAGCTGATTATCGTTTACCTAAAATTAGTATAAAAAAAACGACTTCCCATCAGGTCGCAAATTATCAGCAGGCAGTTTTTCATACTTTTTTTGATATTTTCTACGTTCACAATCTTCCATTTCAGAACCCTTGCAGTATATCGTAATTATTCCCGCGCATAAGATTCTGTCTAAGGGCTCATTTATTTCCAAGAAACCGCACTTAAAATATTCACACTTTGACATTTCTACCTCCTGTAGTTAAACTCTAATCCATTAAATAAAAAAACAACTCCCTTTAAAGTAAGCTGTTTTTTTTGTTTTTTTGTTTTGTTTTTTTATTTTCATCGTGACACTCCCTTTGTGTCATGTTTATCGCATCTAATATTTTAATAATACCTTAGTTTAGGTTTACAGTCAATTAAATTTTACATGAAAATCTTATATCATTTCCCCAAACGACTGCTAATAAAATCAATAATTATTTCTTTTTCTTGAATTTTAATCCCGGAAAATTCAATCCCTAAAGCCCAAATATTATGTTTAGTCTCTACTTTGCGAACAATAGTTCCCCGGATATTAAAACTGCCAAAAGCATCGGGCAAAGAAAAAATAAGTTTTATTATCGAATTTAATGGGATATCAATATTGCTAAATAATTTAACTCCTTCTATCCCGATATCGCCAATAACGCAATCATATTTTCGGTTTTTATCTTTATTCAGCAAATAAAACTCAGCATCAAGCACTAAAGGCCAGCGCAAGTGAGCTCTATTACAGGCAATTGTCTGTGAAAACTTTTGAATATAACTATTTAGGTTTATTTTATCTTGCTCCGAAAAATCAGTAAAAACAACCGCTGTATTATGCAAATACCCTTTCCCGGTATGCACATTTAAGAGGATTGAATTTGCTTGTCTTTGCCAGAGCACACGTGCTTGGGCGAGCAAGGGAGCTGTATGATGATCTAAAATGATTTTAAGATCTAGAATAGTATTTGGCAGGATTAATTCAGTATTTACAAATTTCAAACCTGAACTGCTCACTTCAGTAACTAAAGCATTTGATTCATGCTTAGAATTATCTTGGGTGATTTTGTAAAAGACATCAGTAGCTGCTGTTAAAAATACATGTTCATAGGCATTAGGCATAAACTGTTCCTCTGAAACAGCATTCTCTGTGCTTGATTACCATTCAATTCCCAATGTACCCTTAACATAGCGATTAATTTTAGCAATGAATTTTTCTTCAATGGATATAAACTCTATACCTATTTCTGAAAATTTTTCCTCGCCTGCTTTTGACCACATCACTCTACCTTGGGCAAAAATGATTTCAGGATCATCTGGCAAAGAAAAAGATATCTCTAGGTTAGTTTCCGCAATCAAAGATTCTTTGGCAAATACTTTTAATCCCGAAGAGCTGATATCGACACTTATACAACGTTTTTCTTCAATATCAGGATTATCTGTAATTTTATAAGCGATCATCGTGCTAAGATTACTCCGGACAAATTCCCGATTTTCTTTAACTCTTCCCAATGATTTGTTAATATACACAGATAAATCTTCTTTAGTTGCCTGATCCAAGCTTATAAAATCAATACCTGTATCATAAAATGAGTCCGAAAACTTTTTTTGCCAAACAACTTTTCCTTTTGCCGAAAAAGGATTCTTTAGATCAGCAATATTTAGGACAAATTTTAATTCAGTGTTTTCCGGTAAAATCTCATTGGAAATAAACCTTACACCAGATAAGCTAATATCCTGGACCAAAACTGTTCTACCCGAAGCGTCCAGATCTTTTTGAGTATAATTTGCTTCAACGCCAACATATAATCTTGCAAAACTACGTCTTTCTTGTGACATATATTCTCCTAATGCAAGTATTTAATTTAAGAATTCTATTTCCAATATCACCTGTGACCAGAGTTTCCATTGCCCCTTTTCCTGCCTAAAAATAACAATAAGATCAATCAAATTGTTTCTAAATGCCGGACCCGACACTTTTGAAGTTTTCTGTAAAACTCGAGCAAGAGCAAAGTCGCCATCAGTTATTAAATAGCGAAAACTCATTAATTCATACTTTAAATCATAAACAGGAAAAATTTTGTTAGCCACATCTTTTGTTGATGCATAAGTTGGTGAAAGAGTGTGGACGGTGGGAAGAACCCGGAATATTTCTTCTTTTTCATAAGCGTCAAAGTTTTCCCGTAATACTTTTTCTAAGTCAGCACTTGTTTTAAAAGATTGTTCCGAGATATCCGCAGCAAAAGCGAAGTTCGAAAAGCAAAACAGTGAAACAAAAACTAAAACTTCCGCAATTATTTTTTTCATTCAGGCAACACCTCCTAAAAAGCAATTAATCAAAACTGTTTATTAATTCATAATAACCTTTAGAGCTAAAGTTGTCAATTTTTTTGATTTATAAAAAAAGCCCTAAGAATTCTATCTTGCGGCCAATATAAATATTAGGCTGTCTTCTGTTATCCGCTCTCAGCTTTTTTTGCTTTGTCTTGTCCTAATATAGTTGACACTATTTTTTAAATATCGCGTTATGCGTATTGCGCAAAAACACGTCTTTTCGCTAAGCCTGAGCCTGCATCGTGCAGTCTCAGCCGCGCGTTCTCACTAATGATTCCGAAAATATCTGTTAGGTCGCAAATATTTCGGACTAAATTCGAGCAGGCTGACTTGACTTCGCTAACACTCCGTAAGTCAGGCTCTCATTTAAAGCGCCGCTCAAAGAGAATTTTTGCCGTCACTCAAGCGCTTTTTGCTTTTCTATTTTTTAGTCTTTTCATCCTTCGGTTCTACACTTTTCACTCATAATTAGTAATTCATAACTGCTTTTGCGTCCTAGCGTAGCGATCGTCCATCTGTCCTCCATAGCCTTGGCGAAGGAGGATCATCCTTCGGTTTTCTGTTTTCTGTCAACCTATTTCAGGATAGCACATTTTTGCCATGAGCTATCAGCCATCAGCTATGAGTTAATCTCTTTATGTTCTTTGTATTATTTATTGATCTTAATCAGTCTTTCCTGTAAAACTGTTCGGTAAAACAAACCCACAGCGTCATAAGCCCCATTCACAAATTCCGTGCTTTTCCAACGCCGAGTTTGAATAGATTCTAAAACAAAATCCTTTAATTCTGATAATTTTTCTAGATCGAGCACATAATTTACCGGCTGGGTTATTTGCATGGTTTTTATTTTTTCAGAAAGTATTTTATTTTCATTGTTTAAATCAGTAATTTTAACTTCTATCGCATTCTCACTGCCTTTTTCTATAGAAATAGTTTCTTTTAATTGCTGAATTTTCTCCTGATCATTTTTTGCCTGAATTATTAATTCAGCCTTTTCTGTTTCAAGTGCTGTGATTTCTTTTCTAAGATGTTCCAATCCGATACTACTATTATTACTTTCCGCCATATGAGTATTTAAATTCTTAATTGTGTTCGCCAGTTTGCTGCACTGTTCCTCTAAGTCTTTAATTCTTTTTTGCATTTTGCCTTTTTCCTGCTCAAGCTCAAGCCGGCAAGCTCTTTTTTCCTTAAGTTGAATAATTTCCGCCTGCATATTTTTAGTATTTTTTAAGAATTCCGCTATTTGTTTTTTAACGCTTGAACTTTCAGTTTTCAGCTCCTCATTTTCCCGATACAATAGATCATTTTTCGCGATTAATTCTGGTGATTCTTTTGACGCTTCTTCCATATCTCCGATTATTTTAAATAAGTGTAGTCTTTCTTGTTCTAATTCATCAATTCTCTCTAATAAACGCTGTTTTTGAAGATCAATTTTTTCGTTTTTTTCTTTAGCGATAATCGTCTTCATTAATTCCTGATTTTCTAAATTTAGCTGTTTATTCTTTTCCTTTAAGTTATTTACTTCAGAACCAAGAAAATCAATTTCTTCCTGCCAGTTTTTCTGAGCATCTATCTGTTTTGTCACCAGCTGTTGACTCGCAAGTAGATCTATGTTTTGCTTGGTCAATTGCCCATTTTTTTCAGCAAAATCACTTATTCGAGAACTAAGGCTCTGATTTTTCTTTTCTAAGTCTTTAATATCATCTTCAAGCATAGCGCTTTTTTTATCTAAATAAGCAACTGCCTTTACTTTTTCATCAAGATCTGATATTTTTTTCGTTAATTGATCATTATCTGTTATCAGCTGCTGAAGCTGCTGATGAAGTTCGTGCTTTTCCTGGAGCACTAGCGCTATTTTATTTTCCAGAGCCTCACGTTCTTTAGATAAATAGACAATGCTTTCTTCATTCTCAGGAATAGAAGCTTTTGCCTCATTATCCATTATTTCTTTTCTTAACTGAGTTATTGAAGTTTCTAAGATATTTTTTTCAGTAATTAATACACTAACCTGGTCCTTAAGTTCATTTTTTTCAGCTTCTAGTTCAGCTGAAAACGCTATTTGCGCTTCAAGACTAGTTATTTGTTCAAGCAAAGTCAACCGCTCCTGCTCAAGCTCACTAATTTGATCTTCAAATTTTTCACTACTTTTTTGGATTGATTCGATCTCAACACTTACTTTGCTAATATTTAATATATGGACAAGTTGTTTAAATCTATCTTCCAATCCTGCTAAACATTCTAATACTTTTTTCTGGCTGGGCTTTTTCACACTCTGCCGCTTTTTATTAGCTGATTTGCTTTTACCAGCTTTAATCGCAGATTTATTAATGCGCGGATTTTTTATTTCTAAAACACTTTGCTTTTGCGGATCAGACTGCAAATTACTGGCACTCTTGGAATTAAGCATTTTATCCCTTTCAGTCAAAGGATCAGTATTATAGTAATACATCTTTGCTTCTAAAAAATCATTTTTCTTCTGATTACTATCATTTTTATCAGTCATTTTAATATCCTTTAGTATAAATAAAATTAAAAAGTCCCTTAAGTCAATATAGCAAAAAGTGCTTAAGTATACCATAATACTTTCTATACTGCAACTTTTTCAAATAAAACCCAAAAGTTGTAAGTCTTCATTTTAAAGCATATTATACTCAAATTTTTTAATTTTATCTCAACCCGAAAACTTTTTATAAAGATTTTTCATGTTGATTTTAAGAAGTGCTTCAAGCGCCAAGAATCATCAGGTTTATTTTGATCACTAAGTAAAAACCCAAATACTTGACTGTAAAAATAAAGCTCCCAATCTAAGGATTTCTTAATATTTTGCGATTTCCTAAAACCATGAGATTCCTGATCAAAAGTAATATAAGCAAAGCCAATACCTTTTTTATCCAAAGCAGCAACCATTTTTTCCGCTTGATCTGGAGGGACAATCTTATCTTCAAGTCCTTGAAAGAAAATTATCGGACAATTTAGCTGCTCAATATGATTAAGCGGTGAACGCTGCTTATAGAGCTCTATGGCTTCTGGATATGGGCCAATTAGTTTATCCAGATAATGTGCTTCAAATTTATGCGTTTCTCGAGTTAAAGAGATCAAATCACTTACTCCGTAATAGCTGGCCCCTGTTTTAAATGTATTTGAAAATGTAAGCGCGGCCAATGTGGTAAAACCACCTGCACTGCCGCCGCGGATGGCCAGAGCATTTGAATCAACAAGGTTATGGGCAACAAGAAATTCTGCGGCCTTAAGGCAATCATTAACATCAGCAATTCCCCACTGGGAATACAATTTATGCCGGTATTTACGGCCAAAACCTGTACTGCCGGTATAGTTCACATCTACTACGGCAAAGCCTCGACTGGTCCAGTATTGAATTTTTAAATTCAATCCAGCATTAGCAGCAGCTGTTGGTCCTCCATGGCTGATTACTAAAAGCGGCGGTTTAATCTCTGATTCTTGAGAAAATTCTTTATTGCAAGGTGGATAAAAAAAAGCATGACAGAGTGAATCTTCGCTGGTTTTAAAACTAATGTTTTGCGGCTGGGAAAGATATCCAGGATCAATCTGCAGGTCTGAGGATTGCTTTAATATTGAAAGTTTCTCTTGTTTTATATCCAGACTGACAATCGAAGAAAATTGATTATTAGTACCAGCAATAAATATTGCCTGCCCCGGCAAACCAGCAACTGCATCTATAATGCAATGTTCAGATTTAATAATTTTCAATTGTTTGGTCAGGATATTTAATTTTGCTAGCTGCCAATTGCCTTTTGTGTTTATAGCACAAATTATATTATGGCTGTCAATAACCGCATAGGTTGACATACCAAAAACCCATTGCGCTAAACCAAATTCCGCCTGCATTTCAATTATTGGTGTAATCTGTTCATCGGCATAAGAATATAGATTCCACCAATTATTCCGGTCAGAAACAAAACAAAGATCTTGATTATTCAGCCATTGCGGCTGGAATATTGATTCCGGCTCAAGCCCAGCAATAACCTTGATATTGGTAAGCATTCCCGGTTCTTGTATATCTGCCATGGATAATTTCGTTTGATCCCACGGCATATCAGGATTATTCCAACTAAGCCATACCAATTTATCCGCTTCAGGGCTTATTTTGACTGAGCTGTAGAAATCATCGCCCTGGGTTAAGACAGATAGGCAATTATTTTCAAGATTTATACTGATCAAGTAATTTTTAACTTTGTTCTGTTTATTTGAATGATCTTCACACACACAGATTAATCTATTTCTTTTTTTATCAATGATTAAATCCGCATAGCGTTTATCTGTTTGTTCAGTGATTGGTCGCGGCTCCTGACCAGGGATTTGTTTGTATATCCGCTGATCCTGATAATTCACAAAAAAAACTCTCTGATTATCAACCGTAAAAGCGCCACCGCCATATTCATGCGCCTTGGACCGCACATTAAACAACTGAGGTGAAATATCCCTTACTGTCGCGGTCGCTTGATTATATTGAACGATAACATTGCGCCCTGCCTCCATCGGCCGAGATTCCAGCCAATAAATATCATTTTTTTGTTTATCAATGACAATTTGGCCAAAACCAATATTTTGGCTAACAATCATATCAGAAGTTATTGAAGAATACCACGAACCATAGGGAGCTATTTTTTTATTATTCATATTGTTTTTTTAAGTAATGGTTATAAAAAACTAGAATTTAAAGTACACGAAAATTCTCCCGAAATTTTTACTATCTTTATCAATGCGGTGGTACAAGCACTTGATATGTTTTTGATCCAGAAATCGCAGCACATGTTTTTTAAGCGCGCCCGAGCCTTTGCCTGGAATAATTTCTAGAGTTTTAATTTTCTTGGCAATTGCCTGATCAACAGCGTTTTTAAGCTCTTGATCAATGTTTTTGCCTTTATTATATATGGGATGAAGGTCGAGTTTTATTTTTGCCATTTTCTTTGATTTCAGTATACCAAAACAACTGAAAATGAGCAAACTTTTCTCTTGATTAGTAAAGCAACAATTATTTCGCACTTTGGTATTTTGGCATTCTCTTAGGTTGTTGAATTTGCTTTAGTTGTATTTGCTGAATAAGCCCAAACATCCAAAGATTAAGGCTTCGTTCACTTTTAAAATAACCCTGGATTTTA
>JAHITY010000104.1 GCA_018817165.1 Candidatus Omnitrophota bacterium | reverse complement strand
TCTGCGGAGCAAGCTTGGACGATTGCATGAAATTATTACTTATAGCAATCCCCTGTTTTAAAAATTCAATATATTTTTCGATACTTTCATCAATTTCAATTGTCTTAAAATATTCTAAGTAGCTTTGAGCTGCTTCCGGGGTATCAATCAATACATCTGTTTCAATACTTCTTTCTAATGATGTTTGTGTCCAGTTGGTACTGCCGAGGATTACTATTTTCTGATCAATCACAATAGCTTTGGCATGAGTATATGTTGATATCTCGTCATAACGAACATCCACGCCTGCTTCTTTAAGCTGTTTATAAGCGCGAAAACTTCTCACTTTTCCCAGCCAATCGCTTTCATGCCTCTGATTCACAAAATCCACGTTCTGATCTAAAATAACTTCAACCTCCACGCCTCTCTCATGTGCGATGATTAATTCATCTACTAATTGCTGTGTTTTATTATTAGCTTCACTCTGCGGAAGTTCGATAAGAAACATTACCGCTGTTATTGATTTTTCAGCACTAGCTATTGCCTCTTTCACTGCTGGAAAATATTTAGAACCGCTAATATCCTGCACATCAGCGGAATAACAAAACGCTTTTGCAGTGATACTAATTCCTGCAAAAACCATAATAAGTATTTTAATAAATTTTTTCATTTATACATCCGGTATTTTGCTTTATTTATATTTTTCAGAATAGATATTTATAAACTTATCTTCCTTGATGATCTGGCCAGATTTTCCTTCTTTTCCCTGAATTTCACTTGAAGATATAACCAGCAAATACCCTTCGTCGATATTTTTATGGGATAATGATTCTCTTATCTTTGATATATCTCTATCCGACTTTTTCCAAAATTTTATCTCAACGGCAATTTTCAAATCCTCTTCTAAAAAAGTAATATCGTGATTGTTTTCACCTACTTCCATCCTCACAATATCATAATCTCTGGAAAGTTTTTTAGCTATTTCAACCTGCAACCAGTTTTCACAGGCTTGATGTGTTCCATCGGGATGATTTTTTCCTAATATATGCCTTAAGACATATATATTACTTTTTGCATACAAAATCTCTTTAGTTATCTTAAGCAATTTTTCTTTAATTTTTAATACCTCCCATTTTTTCTATTTTTTCAATAGTCTCTAATGTCCCCGGAAGCAACTTTGCCCACTGTTCTCTAATAGCGGACTGCAAGTCAGCAGCCGTTTCCCACCGTTTTAATCGTTGGCAATGATCACTAATCATAAAAGAAATCATTTCTGCGATAATATTGTTGGCCGAAACAAGTGCAGCACCAACATTTTTATGTTTGTTTATATATTCAGAAGAAAATTCTTCGATTCGCACATACAATTCATCAAAATCTTTTGGTTTTAACTTAGAAGTCATCGTTGCTGAGAAGGGAACAGTTGAAACATCCTCTAACCCACTAACTTTTTCCTGCGCATTACAAACTAACTCTTTAAATAAATCTGCTATTTCTGGGCATTTTGGCAAAAAAAGATTACGTTTTTTTCTTAGCTTTTGAAAGTTTACGTGAATCTGCAAAAATAATTTACTTGCAAAAGTTGACCAAGTTTTAAAATCTATTTTCCCAATTTCTGGACAATATTGTCTATATAAGAATATTAACTTGTTTTTAAAAATCATTTCGCTTACATCTATTTTTTCAAGCTCCTGAAGTGGCCTGCCATATCTTTTAAGAAAAGCTGTTTCAAAAGGCCCCTTAGGCTTAAGTCTTTTTATAGAAAATATTAAATAACCTACCACTATCAATATGCTTACGACTACAATTAGGAAAACCATGACATCTCCTTCATCTCACTAAAACTATCCTTGTATTTTTTATACTCATAGAACCAACTCTTCCCCATCTCGCAATATTTTCACATTCTCAAACCACTTAGGATATTTTTCGGCATCAAAAGTATGTATTGGTATCAGATGTTTTGGCTTAAGAGCAGCAGCGAACGTTTTTAGGTCTTCCGTTGTTGCATGACCGCTTGTATGAATATATTCTAAATTCAAACCTTTGCTTTTACAGAATTTCCTAAATTCTTCGGTAAGATAACCATCCCACATAGAATAAGCTATTCTTGCCCCAGTTACTCCTTTAATTCCCTTTATAATTAAAGGAAAAACAGAATTATCCCGAGTTAGCATCAGGATTTTATTCTTGTTGCGATTGATTTCAATCATATCAATCTTGCTTTTATTGTAGGTAAAAAGCAAATCGCGATATCCAGCTTTTACCAAAGCGTTAGCATGGCTTTTAAGGAATTTCACTCTTATATTCTTCCAATTAAATTGAGGGATCCTTTTAGAAACTTTACTCAGTTTATCCAAAATAAAAGCAGTATAAATATCAATAACAAAAATCGAGTCAGCCTTAAGGCATGCCCTGTATGCTGATACTATCCTGTCGATATTTTGGGATGAGGCAAACAAAAAAGTTATATTTGCCCTCTCCTTTAGAATTTCTATAAACCGTTTTTCTACTTCTGACTCCGTTTTATACTGAGCATCATCTCTGCCAAGCGCCGAACCTTCCATAAGTAAACAATCAATATCTTTAGGAGGATTATCAACCAGTTGTTTGAATAATACCGCTTTCCGCCCATGCGCTCTGAAGTCCCCTGAATAAAACAGCCTTTTACCTTCTGCCTCTATCAGAAAAGCAAAAGCGTCAAAAGCTGAGTGATCCACCAGATAAGGAGTGATTTTAAAATCACCAATTTGAAAAGGCTGCTTGTTTCCAATAACCTGAGCATTAATATTATCTATTTTCACAGGAAGAAAAAGCTTAGATACATCTATCAGGCTTTTCGCTCCCTGGCTCATGTAAACAGGGATATTAGAATCAATATACTGCAATAAACCATAGTGGTCCAAGTGAGAGTGTGAAATCAATATGCCATCTATCCTTTTATCTATAATAGCTTTTAGATCAAATGATTTGTTATCATTTTCCACAAGAGGCAGTCCAAAATCAATCAACAGTCGTGTGTTTTTAGTTTTTAACTCAACACAGCTGCCGCCTATCTCTCTAGCCCCGCGATGTATTATTAGACGCAATTCTGCCCCCAATCGAAGTTTTTATATTATTTATTTTTCCATCTTCTGAGAAATACATATAATGCAATTCAAAAGTATCGTTCTCTATCGGCATTTGATATCCACCAAAACTCTTATCACTATCCCCAGATTTATTAAACGGCATAACACAGCAAACACAAATGTTTAACTTCTTACGTACAGTTCCGCTAAATCCGAATAAATTCCACCAGTCATTCCCGCAACTACTTCTAAGCAGTTCTCTAATAAAAGTAGCATAATACAACCCCTGCGTGATTGCTTTTTGGGGAGGTTCTTTTTTTAAATACTCGTCTTTCACTTCCATAACACAGATCGTAGTTCCTCTTCCCTTTCCAACGCGAGCCAAAATATCAATTCCACCACCTTTTTTAGAATACTTAACCTGCTTCCCGCTTGCCCCAAACGGAGTAGGCATCTGGAAGCGAGCAACACCGGCAATTTTAATTGGCTGGATATTATGTAATTTTGTTTTTTTTATTCTTCCCTGTCTTTTAGAAAATTCCGTTAATAACAAATCTTCAACACGATGCTCCTCATTGCCTTTATTGTTTTTGCGATTTCTTGCTGGATTGCTTAAAAAATATTTTCTAAAATTTCTAGCCTCAGTACCTGTCCATTTTTTATCATGAAAATCAATAGAGCAACCAAAATCACGTTGATTCTGCCGTCTCAGTTTTCCATATTTAGTATTATCCCTGCACTTTTCATCTTTTAGCTTAACCTCTTTGCCTGAAATATTTAAATATGCAACATCTTGCCCAAAATACCTTAAGCTAAAAGTTGGAGAACATGACTTAGCTCTATTAACATTCATATATAGATATAATGGTGACCATTGATGGAACATTTTCTTTTTGTCCTTAATAACACTCCTATTGGCGACTATTGCTTTTGCATACTCTGAATATCTGCTCACCCATTCTGTATTTTCACTTAATAATCTTATTGCATCTTTTACCGCTAAATTAAATTTATGCATTTTACCTTTCCAATCACTAGGCATTATTTTTCTTTATTCTCGCTATATATCTAGCAATATCATGATCCTCAATGCCATCAGGGAATTCTTCGCTTAAATCTTTATATCTCACCGTTGCGCGTACTATTTGACTCAAAGAGCAATCCATAAACATTCTCCACCACTGTATTCCGCGATGAAGTTTTCCTGCTGTATCAAAATAAAAGACATTGCCGATATGCTCATATTTCAAAGCTGTTGGAGGGACTCTGGTTACAATATCTTCATTATTAACAAAACGAAATGTTCTATGCTTAAATCTCAAATTAAAAATTCTAGCAAATGTAGCGTTTCCCACCCTTGGCTGTCCAAAAGTATACAAACCGTTTATATCTATATTTTTCTGTAAAAATCTGGCCGTCGCAAGTACTGCCAATGCGGCTCCTAGGCTATGGCCTGTGATCCAAATTGTTTGATCATTATCTTGATACTTAGATACAATTTTCTCAATTTCCCGCCAAACAGAATCTAAGGCTTTTGAAAATCCATTGTGCACTTGCCCCCAGACGTTCTTAACGAACCGCGCATCGGCATCGGTCAACCAATCCTGAATACATTGAGTTCCTCGAAAAGCTAATATAATCACTTCCGTGTTGGCGATAATATAAGCTTGAGTATCATTTTTATCTAAAAATATACAGTTATCAAATCCCCATTCATTTTTCACATGTTCCTTAACTTCTCGAAGCGGTGCATATGCTAATTGCGAAGCTTCCGCCAACAGCAAAGCATTTTTCGCATCATATCTTTTTGTTTTGGGATTGAATTCAAATTTCGCCATTTTACTTCCCTCTTTTTCCTAACCCCTAAATTTTGTTTTTCCTAATCGCTATCCGCTAATTGCTGCTTTTCCTATTCCGTGAATGAAGATTATATTTATCATAGTTCACCCTATTTGTTTACCTTAATCAGCTCATAATAATCCTTCAAGTCCTGTGCTCTTATTTTAACAAGTTCTCTATAGTTAGCTGCACGCATAGTTATATATATTGTTCCGGTTAATTGGGCAAATACATTAGTAATATTTTTTACTTCCTCTCTATAAAATTTTAACCAGGCTTCTTGGGATTTAATTAACTGTTCTTTTTCTGAAGACCTAAGTTCTTGTTTTAACAACTCATAATATTTATTCATTTCTACTTCCCATTTATTTGTAGCCTCTACCGTAGCATTGACCATTCCAGCAGTTGACCAGTCTTTTTCTATTTGTTCTTCTTCAAATTGATCAATCGGATGCTGTATTGTTTGTTCAGCCAAACAATAACTACTTGTCACCAATATAAATACACAAGCCAATGATATGATTATGAAGCTATTCTTCCCAAAGCATGTCCTTGCAATTAATTCCATGATTTTCTTCCATTCCACTTTTAACTTTTTTTATTAAATTCTTCCTAATCTGCCAATAGCAAAGAGTAGCGATAATAAATACTGACGGAAAAACCCACCTAACTCGTCCATCAGAGTAAATACCTATATTTTTAGTTCCAGGATAGGCCAAGAGAATAAAAAGACTTATGCTAAGATACAACCCTGCAAAACCAGACAACCTCTTACTATTTTTGACACAAAGCTGTTCTATAACATCAAAATAGGGAAAAAGCCCTGTCATCAACGTAGTGCCTATCATTAAAGGTAATAATCCTGGTATCCATGCATTAAAAAATTGCAATCCAAAATCCTTATCATAATAGATAATTAAAATAGATAAGGGAATACCAAAAAAAATTAGTAAATGCCATTTGTATTCTTTTAATGAATTAATCACTTTGATTCCTTCCTTTTTATCTAACCACTGCTTTTTTACTATCCGCGATACGATTTTGTCCTTGTGACTTTGTAACCTGGTGTCCTTGTGACCCTATGACTTTATGCCATCAGCTAATTCGCTTTTCAGCGAATTGCATTACACTCGCCAAGGTCATTGGGTTTGGATCCTCAATATCTACTGAACTCCAAGCGTCCATCATATAGTTTTCAATATAAGCATAAGGCAAAAAGCCATAACCTTTTTTACCCCATTTCTCAGACCAGGAGTTTTTGAACTTTACCAGTTTATTTTTATCATCATATCCTACCGGGCAAATAGCGTGTCCGCCTAAAGGTCTTTCATTTTTCTTGGGCATGGGCACAATTCCTGTCTTGGTAGTCATCATTCCCTGAAAAACCTGCACACCAATAACGCAGGGGCCCTTTGTAGCTAAGTTTAAACGTAGCTCATCCAAGTTAAGTATGCGGGCATATGTTTTAATTCTGAATTTTTTAGCATTAGTGGAAAAACCTTTTTTCGCTTTATCTGTCTGATGTGGTTTATACGGCCAGAACTTTTCCTGACACACTCCCAATTTATTTAATACCTGCATTGCCGCGCGAAGCGTTGTGCCTTCGGCTTCCGGCATACCATCTATTTTTTTACACTCGTTATAAATAAATCGAGGTGCAAGTGTTATTAATTTTTCATAATCAAGCATTTCCTGATATTCTTTCATGCCGCTTGCACATGCAAAGCTAACACAAGTCCCTTCATCCCCTTGATTCCTTACGGGTGAGACCTTAGGCGTATAATCGATTTTCTTTGGTATTTTCATAACCGGCAAATACGCCCGCATCAAATAATCCTTCCCACTAAATTCATCCTTAAGGCATCCAAGTCTTTTTATCATTTCACCCTCCTATATCTGTGTTCATCATTCTCTCAATCAGTGTTTATCATGTTTTATTCACCAACGAAAACCCGCTCCAACATACACCGCTACCTCATCCTTCGACTTCAAAAACCGTAAAAACGATAATCCTTCTCCGTCTAATATCTTTCGGGAAAGCTGTAACTGCGCGCTGATGTTTTTATTCTGCTCGTTTTTCAACTCAAAACTTATACTGTCTTTATCAGTCAGCTTTGCTTCCGCGCCAAAAGTAATTGCCTGGATATTTCCATTTTCATATTCCACTTCAAACACTAAGCCAATATCTTTTTTAATTTTCCATTTACCGCAAAGCGTAATTATCTGCTCTTCCAAGTTTTTGTCCAAACCAATGCCTAATTCATATTTGATGTATTTATCTTTAAATACTGCCGCGCTGGTTTTAAAACTAAACACAGAATCAGACTGTAAATCCATAACATAAGACAATCTGCCTTTATCTTTAATATCCCAATAACCTTGAAATGTTAGAATATGAATATTTTTCTCTTTGCGGATCAGCTGAGCTTTTTCGTATTGATAAATAATCTGATGCTGTTTATTTATTTCCCAAGTTCCTTTAAAAGTAAGAATATCATAGCTGCCTTTTTCTTTTTGAACTCTAAATGTCAGCCGATTGTTTTTATCTGCTTGCCATGCGCCTTTAAGCTGGAGAATATAGATTGACTGCATATTATCTTTAGTATGAGTAGTAAGGCTAAAAGCTAGGGAATTTTTGGAAGTATCAATAATCTCTCCCTGCAAGGTTAATTTATCGCCAAGAGTCTCTCTACCCCATTTATTCAGTTCAAGGCAGAGATTATGGTCTTCATCTAAAGACCAAACACCTTCGAGTTTTACTTGATGTGGAAGTTCTGTTCCTTCTGGAGTGGGAGCTTTGATAAGGTAAGTGAGTGTATTATCTTCGTCAATTTTAAAGCGCCCATCAAGAACCTGCCTGAACCGAGAAAGTTCACTTTCCTTGCCGGATTTATCGATAATCAATCGATTATACGGATCAATTTCATAGGTGATCTTTGGGTTATCCTGGCGCTTTGCCATAAACATCCTATGTTTTTAAAATGTCAATGTTCTAAACGTTTAACGCTTTACGCTATTTTTAATTATCAACTTCGTAAAAAACTTTAAATCTTTAAGCTACGTTGTATATTGTTTAACAAAGAATATTATTAATTATTGATAAGAAAAAGTAAAAGGGTTACCTTAGGATTAAGTATTTGTTATCCGGCAAGATTAGCAAATCAACCCTAAAAAGGAGGTA
>JAHITY010000103.1 GCA_018817165.1 Candidatus Omnitrophota bacterium | reverse complement strand
GTTTTAATCTCCATATTTACTCTCACCTCCTATCGTGCTAAAATAGAATTGGGTTTGTAAAAAGGATTTTTCCTTTTTGCGTTGTTGCCCAGGCTGTTGGTTTGTGTCCGCCAAGATACTGAACCAACGGCCTTTTTTTATATGCTGTCAAGTGAAAAAATCCGCTTTTTATAACAATTCCAACCTTCGCTTTTAATATACGATAAACGTATTAACATGTCAAGTAAAATTATACCAAAAAATTATTACCGTGTTATAATCTACCCATGAAAAGAAAAAGTCATATCCAGGATTTCGGCAAACGATTAGCGCAAATACGCAAAGCCAAGGGTGTTACCCAAGCCGAATTAGGCAATAAAATCGGAGTATCTCAAAGAGTTATTGCTTACTATGAAAAAGAGACTACTTATCCGGCTACTCATCTTTTAATACCTATAGCTAAGGTATTAAAGGTTAGTGTGGATGAATTACTTGGGATAAAACAAATTAAACTAAGCGATTCTAATCACGCGCGCTTTTTAAATAAGCTAAAAAAAGCTGAAGTGCTCTCTAAAAAAGATAAAACTGCTTTGCTGCATTATATTGATGCTTTATTGCTAAAGATTAAATAAGCCGGGTAATTATTCCGCTAAGCCATTTACGGCGTCGCAGGGCTTCGGCGTTGCGCATTACTGAAAAAATATCCCTACATGTTTGCTGCACTTACTTGAAAACACTACAATAAATTCCGCATGATTATAAAAGATTCTGCACATTGGCATAACTACAATAAAATAACTTCTCTGGATGCGCTTGAGGATAAGGGTGGATGAACTTCTTTGAGAATACTAGCGGGTGAATACGCTTAAGAGAGCTGGGGGGAAATGGCCACAGGCGCTAAGGGTAGAGCTTGTGTGCCGCTGTTTTTTTTAGCGGGACGCTGCTCTGCCTGTCCTGATTGTGCTTACCTGGGTGAGACTGTGGTTTACATAATGCCCGTTATAGTTGAAGTAGGTGCCATGAATTTGCGCTTCTCTGAGAATACTTCCTATCAACGCGCATTATGTAAAAATTTCCCAGTCAGCGCTCTGGAAAACGGGGACTGCGGGCGGGGCTTTTTTTACTACTCGAATGTGCTAAACCTATTCCAATGCGGGTTTGAAAAGGGGTTTCTTTTCTGTAAGCGTTTTTTTGCTCTATCGGAAAAATTTGCTTGTAGAATGTGGACTTAGGGTGTCTGGGGACGAAGCTTTGAATTGCCGAATGATCGGGATGTTTAAGCTGTGTTTTACCTTCTTGCCGAGGCCGCAACGTATTAAATTTAAAGGTCGCTGTCCCCTTTACTGGTCCTTTACTGATCTTCTCACTGTCCTTTTCCCTTCTTTTCCCATGCGGTTATATAATTCATATCAATTAAGCAAATCATATCATTTTCAACTATAACTATTTTTTTTTCAATTAATCGATTAATTGAAGATAATTTTTTTTTATAAAAAATATCCTGAGCTTTTAGTTTATTAAGCTTGCCATTATTTTTTTTAAGATGATATACAAGCAATTCTTCTTCCAAAAGTTTAGACCAAAAAGGACAAATCCAACTGATAAAAACTACACCAAAAATTATTGCAAAAATTAATTGTTTTGCTATAACTAGTAAAACAATTATAGCAATTGTTATTAAAAAAATAACATTCAACTGTTTAAATTTTAATTTCACCAATTTTGTCATTCAACCTTAATTTTAAAATTTTTCTATTTCCCTTGCATTCTAAAATCTTTCTTAAGCTTTTGGTACTCGTAAACAATATATACTTCAGATAAGACAAAGATACTAAGTCCTAGTATTTTCGAATACAAAAAAATAAGAATTGATATAAATAACAAGAAGACAGAACTAATAACAATAGATAGTCTTGCTGCTTTCCAGATTCCTTGAGTCTGGGATAATGTCATATTTTCAAAAAAATTGATTCGTGCTTTTTTCTTAGCTTGATTATTTTTCTTATTGATATAATCATTCATTCTCATATCCTTTTGTTTTACCATGGAGTTCCCCCAAAAAATGTACATACAGCACATGCAAAAAAACAAGTCTGTTTCAAAATTGGTGGCAAAAATGCAC
>JAHITY010000102.1 GCA_018817165.1 Candidatus Omnitrophota bacterium | reverse complement strand
TCAGAGCCTGAGAATCTGTGAGCTGACTTGTCTTTTTCTTCTCCAATTTTTTCAGGATTTCGGCAATCCGCTATTTTTGCCCCCTGATTCTATACAGTCTTAATTTGGCATCCAATGCGGTCACAATTCGGTGCGTAACAGCCAATCAATAAAACCCTTTTTTTCTATTGCTCTTATCCCATTAACATTCCAAGATAGAAATGTATATTTAAGTTTATTCTTCATTTAATTGATTATCTTGTTTTCCGTTTAATGATCTGCCGGGACATAATCCTGCATCATCATCTTATAGCCTATTCCACCAGTCCCATCTATCCGTAAGGGAATCCTATTATCATCCGTACTGATCCAAATCTTAATTTTACTAGGTTCACTCTCAAAATAATACGCTTCAAATTCTCCGGCCGGAGTTTCCACTTGTTCTACGCCGATTAATTTTATCATGTATTTGCCTTGAGGCAGATTAGCGACAAATGTCCAGCCGACAGTTAGATTGGGAGTATTGCGAACAAAAAAAGGCAAAATAATCGAATTGTGAATTGGTGCATCACTTTTAATTTCTGTTACACTTTCGCCAAATCTTTGTTTTGTGATTGTTAACTTAAAATTCTCCTGATCATAAACCTCTCTGATTTTTTCAGGTTTAATTGGTTTTGATATTTTGCGTTCTACAACTAGCGGCAAAAATGTACTGGAATCGCAATAAATAGTTTCCCTGTCTTTAAAACTTACTGCCTGAGTATAAAAAGTTATAAGATCTACCAATTTCTCATTTAAATATGTTTTGCGCACATGATGATACTCCGCTGTACCCACCTTCACTCCGCCAAGAAATAAATCATAATTAATTTTTTCTCCAATTCGATCATTAATTTGTTCTTTGCCCGGAGCTTTAATATCTTCACTAGATTTATCATCAAATTTACCAAAATCATGAGAATTCCAAACATAAAAAAACGCGATTACCAAAAATAATAAAAACAATAACCTCGGCCTTCTGCCCCTACGTTTATTGGGAGCGGAAAGATATGGAAAAAAATTCCGCACATTCACCTCTTAAAATTAATTTTTATTAAAGTTTAAACTTTTAGTTGTTTTTTATTTACCAAAATCCAATGAATTTATCGTTAATTAAACCAGCTCAACTATTTAATTTTTTTTAGATTATTTTTCCCCAAGAAAAACAAAATAAAAATCGGGAAAAGTGCGATTGCGATCACGATTATCCCGGATATTACAAAATAGAAACTATGTGATTTAATCAAAGGCAGTCCCACCAAAGCCGCGTCAATCACAAAATGAGCAATAAGTACTGATTCCAATCCATATTTAAGAAAAACAATACCAAAAATAATGCCCGCGATAGTCAGTTCTATGCCGCGGACATAAGCTGGGAAAACCGGATAATTAGAATGAGCAAAAGCCCAGATCATCGCTGGAATTAAAATCGCCAACCAGGTTAATTTAGCATATTTTTTTAAAAAAGAGATCGCGAACAAACGAAACATGAATTCTTCACTTACTGCCGCGCTCAGCGCTATTGAAAGCGGAAAAAGAAAAGGCATGCTCGTACTGAGGATATTAGAGTATTCAGCCTCAGGAGGCATCCAAATATTAAAATATCGGGTGCCGATCAAATAAAATAAAGTTATATAGCCCAAAAAGACAAAGCCCAAACTATATCCCACAATAAACACCGGCCAGATTTTAGCAAGATCAGCTTTTTTAGTTTTAATTGCCTCAAAAAATGGCATTTTGACTTTCCAAACTTCCTGATAAAGTGATTCTCCTGAATTACCAAACAAAAAGATGATCAATCCGATCAATAATGCTCCGATAAAAGCACTGCCCGCGGAGATAGCAATAAAAATATTTTTACTGATCGTATCAGGATAAGAACTCCACAAAAGCGGCATATTATTAAGAAAATCAATTATTGTTAAACCCAAAACCAGACTTCCAAATAAAAGTCCAAATTTCCAGTTAATTTTATCATGCTTATACTGAACAATTAGCACAAAGATTGCCGCTAAAACCAAAAAAAACATAAAAATAGTTGTGACTATTGATAAAACCTGACCTACAGCCATGTCTTTTTTCAGCGTCCGGATAAACTCTTCCGGCACATCAAGAAATCTACCCAAATAACCAAGGTTTGCCCCATAAACAGCCGCGCTTAACCGCAAGTGTGCGTTTCCAATAACAAAATCCTTTTTTTCCCATTCAAAATTGTAATCAGTTCTATTTTTCTGAATCTTAGAATTATTTTCTTTTAATTCATATTCCGCCAAATCCAAACCCATATTCATTAATTTTTCTTTGATCAATCCTTGGGCTTGCGCTTCGGACAGGTTCTCGGCTTTGGCATCATCAAGCAAAGCATGGTGAAAATAAATAATATCACCGCTGGCAGGGTCAACCGCGCAATAGAATCCTTCTTTATCCAACTCTTTAAACCAGCGTATGCTCCAAAACCAAATTGGTATACCCTGTTTTATTAATTCATTAGATTTTTTAATCCCTTGGGTCTTTTGCAAGTAAATCGAAGCATCCGCATCCGAATCAAAAAGAATTGTCTGATCATAACCCTCCAAATTAAAACCTTGGGATTGAATAAACGCTGTTGCTTTGGCTAGAACTTCATCTTTGCTTAAACGAATATCGATTGATGCTATGGGAAACGCGGAATTAAAATAAATTGTAAATATAATCAACCCTAAAATCCCGGCAAACAACCAGCTTATTAATTGCTTTTTATTATCTTTCATAATATTAATTAATTCCTAAGGATAAAGTCTTTGTGTGTATAAACTTCCATCTTCAGATCTCTCGATCTTCCATAGTTCAAGATTTTTACTGTATTCTATGCCATAATACAAACCGCTCTTCAATTTAGAAGTTAAAAACAGGTCATAGTTTTTAAAATTAACGTCAACTGAGAATAAAGAAAGCAAAATAAGAATCCCAGCCCCTAAACCGAGGATTAATAACCGCCAAACATTATAAACTGAATCGATCAAAAAATTTTTAGTTTTTTCCAAAAATAACCCCTTTTATCCATGAAACAACAATCCAGGCAAATACTTACAGATAAACACTTTATTCTTATAATACCGCGGATAAAGCAATCTGTAAATAGATTTCTCGATGCGAATAGTGATGAAACCATGTTTTCGCCCGGACATTGAATTTTATTAATCGTAGGGGCGCCGCTTGCCTGCGCCCGTTTATCAATTATTTCGTATGGTATTGTCTCGGGCTGGGGCAAGCACAGCCCCCTACATTATTATCCATATGTCTTTGAACAACAAACAGCCAGCAGAGATGACTTTTCTGCTGGCTGTTACTATTGTTTATTTATTCTGAACTATCTTACTCTTTTGCTCTCAGGCAAAGGAAGTGGATTTTCATCAATAATTGTCGACAAACCGATTCTATTGAGGATTTCAATAAACCCATCGGGGTCAAGCTCTTCAACATTCGCCATTTTTTTAATATCCCAATCGCCTTTAGCCACAAGCATTGCAGCCGCAACCGGAGGCACTCCGGCAGTATAACAAATCGCTTGAGATTCAACTTCTTTATAACACTCCGCATGATCACAAGTATTGTAGATAAAAATCTCTCTATGTTTACCGTCTTTTGTGCCTTTTACATAATTGCCAATACAGGTTTTGCCTGTATAATTTTTAGCCAAAGATAATGGATCCGGCAATATGGCTTTAAGCACTTTTAAAGGCACAACTTCTACGCCTTCCGCTGTTTTAATCGGCTTTTCCGAAGTTAAACCAAGGTTTGTCAGCACTGAAAAAACATTTATATAATGATCGCCAAATCCCATCCAAAAGCGTATGCTATTGGCATCAATAAACTTAGATAAAGAGTGCAGCTCATCATGCCCATTTAAATAAACCGGCTGTTTTCCGGCTACAGGAAAATCATATTCCATTTTAATAGAATGAACTTTTTCTTCAACCCATTTCCGGTCAATCCAAGTCCAGACTTTTTTAAATTCACGAAAATTAATTTCCGGATCAAAATTAGTCGCGAAATATTTACCATGATTACCGGCATTTACATCCATGATATCAATCGTATCAATTTTATCAAAATAATGCTTTACCGCTAAAGCACAATACGCGTTTACCACTCCGGGATCAAATCCAACACCTAATATCGCCGTAATTCCTTTTTCCGCGCAAAGTTCTTTGCGCTTCCATTCATAATTAGCATACCATGGAGGATTTTCACAAACTTTATCCGGATCTTCATGAATAGCAGTGTCCAAATAAGCAGCACCGCTTTCAATACAAGCCTGAAGCAATGACATATTTACATATGCTTGCGCCAGATTTATAACTATCTGCGAATTAGTATCTTTAATCAGCTTTACGGCTGCTGGGATATCCAAAGCATTTAGCTGTCGCGAATACAGCTTTTTAGTTGTATCTTTTAAATGTTTTTTTCTTAACACACTTTCAATAATCTGATCACATTTACTCTGGGTCCTGGAAGCAATACAAATATCACCCAAAATATCATTATTTTGCGCGCATTTGTGTGCCGCAACATGCGCAACTCCACCCGCTCCGACAATAAGGACATTTTTTCTCATTATATTATATTCTCCTGATTTGATAGGGGTTAATTAAGACAAACTGTTAACAAAATCTTTATATTCAGATTGCTGTACCAGATCAATTGTGCCATTAAGCCGCTTGACCACAATGCTTGGCATTTGTAAACCATTAAACCAATTCTTTTTGACCATAGTATAACCAGCTGCATCAGCAAATTTAATAATACTTCCCACCTTTAGTTTCCCGGGAAAACCAAAACAACCAAAAATATCTCCGGCCAAGCAAGAACGCCCGGCAATTACATATTTAAACCTCTGTTTTATTTGCGGCTCTATTTTGGCATTGATCCGATAAACTAATAAATCGAGCATATGCGCTTCAATCGAAGCATCAACAATCGCGATATCCCTTTTATTGTGAACAATATCCAATACAGTTGTAACCAGCTGTCCTGCCTGAGTAATCGCGCTTTCGCCTGGCTCTAAATACACCTGCACTTGAAAACGCTGACTAAACTCCTTTAATTTTTCCGCGAACTTTTTAATCGGATATCCTGCTTTAGTAAAATAAAACCCGCCGCCTAAGCTTACCCAATCAACTCCGGTTAATAATTTGCTATACTTCGTGCTAATATAATCCAAATTCAAGCAAAAATTAGGGAAATCATCATTTTCACAGTTAAAATGAAACATCAATCCCTTGATCAAATGGCTAATTTCTTGCAAAGAATTTTTTTTAATTACTCCCAGTCTGGAAAATTTCCGAGCTGGATCAGCCAAATCAAAATGGGAGTAACTTATTTGGGGATTAACTCTTATTCCCAATGGCACTTTATGCGTTAAACCGGCAAACAATTTTAATTGCGAAATTGAATTAAAAATAATTTTATCAGCAAATTCCCGTACCTGTTCAATCTCTTGCTTTGAATAGGCTACTGAATAAGCATGGACTTCTTTGCCGAATTTTTCATAACCTAGACGCGCTTCATACAAAGAGCTTGAAGTTGTTCCATCCAGATACTGCTTCATTAGCTCAAAGACGCTCCAAGTAGAAAAACATTTCAAAGCCAATACTGTCTTAACCCCGGAAATATCTTTTATTCGCTTGATAATCTTTAGATTTTTAAGCAGTTTTTTTTCGTCGATCAAATAATAAGGCGTTTTTAATTTCATCGTCACATTTTATCACAAAATTTATAGGTTGAACAGCACTAAAACTTCCCTGCTGAATTAAACTCTAAGGCCGGATTCAGCTTAATTAAAAAAACAGCAGAAAAGTTTCTGCTGTTTTTAAATTTCTGAGTAAATAAATTTATTTAACGAGTAAGATAACGCGATTTTACTCTTTTAGCCCCAAAAAATTCTTTGGTGAATTTTTTTGCCAGCTCCTGGTCATAAGTTGTACATGAGAAAATATTTATATACGCGGTTTTCCAGTGGTCAGAGAAATGACCGGTAATCGAACTTGTTTCAATCAGCTGAACCAATGAAAACCCTCTGGTAAACTCTTCTCTCTCCCCAAAATAAGGAATCAGTGTTTTGCCGAATTGTTTCATTTTAATCAGAGCACAGAGCTTATCAGCATATTCCTGCAGTTTTTTCTTAGAAGTAATAACTTCGACGTCACACTCAAACAAATCCAACACCAGCTCATAACCATAAATTTTGTTTTCTTTTTTCTTCATTCCGGTGTTATCCTTACTTTGTTAGGAATGGCCAAAGCAATCAAGTCAATCCACTTGTTAAAGCAATTTTACCAAATTGCGCTCCTTTTGCTTTTAAGGCTGTCCTTTTTGTTAATTCACTGTCAATTATTCTTAATTAATCATATACAAAAAACTTAGGTTTTTCAAGAAAAATATTTTTTCTTTATATCGAAATTAAAAAACTTAAGAGAAAAGTAATATACAATACACCAAAATAAAAATCAAGTAAAAAAATAAAAAACTTTCAGCTTTAAAATATCGCCGCTTTGACAATAAAAAATATTTGTCTCCCAATAGTGAATACTGACTTAAAAAACAGGCCAAGCCCGCTTAAGAGCCGGGCCTGTTAGTTAGCAATCTATATTACACCTTTACTACATTAACAGCCTGCTCACCCTTAGGCCCTTGAGCAATTTCGAACTCAACTTCTTGACCTTCATCAATAGTCTTGAAGCCATCGCCCTGGATTGCGCTATGATGTAAAAATACATCACTTCCAGTTTCAGTAGTGATAAACCCATAACCTTTTTGGTTGTTAAACCACTTAACCTTCCCTCTTGCCATTACTTACTACCCTCCCTTTTTCAGTTTACACACTGCAAGTGCCAAAATAAAAAACCGCAACGTAAGAATAGTTCTTACTTGCGGCTAATTTTTACTTTAATGCACTTACTCATAACAAAAGTTAATATATAATAATCCACTATACTTGTCAATAAATTTCTATTTTTCAATGGCTTAAATCTTCTTCTTTGCTAAGGCAAACAACCTTAAGAGTTATATGCTCCCCATCCTGCCAAGGCCAGAACATCACCAGAATACGAGCTCTGTCAAAATCCTTTTTATACAGTGTCTGTTCGTCAAAAATCCCGCCAAAATCTTTTGTATCCGCGATATCTTGTTCCGTAGGCTTAATACCCGCGGCACTAACCGGCGCGCCCATTAATTCGTCCATTATTTCAGCACAAATAAATATTTCACTATTTAATATAACAATTTCCGCGTAATTATCGGCAACCCGGCGCTGCTGGTAAATATCCAGCTTATCTAATTTTTTAATAATATCTTTTGCTGTCATTGCTTCATTATCTTTATGCGATATCTTTTTGTTTATCTAATTTCCTATTAGCTACGTTTAAAAGTTTTTCAAGCGATACTGGTTTATACAATACATCTTCTTCTGTAAATCCCAATGTCAACATTATCTCAACAAATCCAGAATAATTCAAGCTTCCTGTTAAAATAATCACCGGAACATCCAAACTCTTCTTTTTTATCTCCAGCAAAACAGCAATTCCTCTTTTGCCGGGCATGCGCATATCAAGAATCATCAAATCTATTCCATGATTTGTTTGCTCAATAATATCTAAGGCTATTTGACCACGTGATGCGGTGAGCACATCAAAACCTTGCCGATTAAAAAATCTCTTTAAGACAAGAACCATTTCTGATTCATCATCAACTACAAGTATCCTCGACATCCCCCCCCTTTTTTTAGTAAATGTCGAAACTACTAAATCTAGATTTGTAATTATACATTATCCTGATATCGAATGTCTATAGATAATTAATAAAAGCTATTGATACATCATTAGTTAGATGACGCGATTTGCTTAAAATCTTCTATAACCAGCAACATGTCCGATTCCGAAGATACATGCATAACCCTGCATCTCAATTGTTTTATATTATTCATTCCCCGGGTATACCATACAAAAAATTTGCGAAAATTCCACAGGCCTCTTCTCTGCCCATAATGCCCCATATATAATTGCAAATGTATTTTCATTATACGCGCGATTTCATTAACTGTTGGGCTTGCGACAACTTTACCGTTTAATAAAAACTCAGATATTTGCTTAAAGATCCAAGGGTTACCTAATCCTCCTCGCGCGATAAGAATTCCGTCACAGCCTGTTTGCTCAAACATTTTTTTCGCCAAAAAAGGGTCTAAGATATTGCCGCTGGCAACAACCGGAATAGTTAATTTTTTCTTTATTTTTCTTATTGCCGCATAATCAATATCACCACTGTATCCCTGAAGCTTAGTCCGGCCATGCACAAATACAACTTGCGCTCCCGCATCCTGTATTGAACTGGCAATATCCACAGCCTTTACAGTATCCTCCCAGCCTAACCGCATTTTAACAGTTACCGGAACTTTAGAATTTTTTACAAGTATTTTTATTAAGCCAGATAATTTTCTGCGGTTTTTTAAGAGTGCGGCTCCTTCACCTTTACAAGTAATTTTTCTGATTGGACAAGCCGCGTTAAAATCCAAGACATCATGTTTATATTTATTTTTCTCTAATAATTCAATTGCTACTTTTAAAAAGGGACCCTCATCCCCCAAAAGCTGTAAACCCAAAGGCATATCCGCTTCCTCGGTCCTTAGCAGGTCCAGCGTTTTAATATTTTCATAAGTTAATGATCGGGCATGAATCATTTCTAGAAAAGCATACCTGCAGCCAAACTGCCGGTTTATCAAGCGAAAAGGCAAATCACTTAAACCAGCTAAAGGAGCAGAAATAAGGGGAAAAGGTTTGGATAGCACTTCTAGCAAACTCATATTTTAATTTTCATTTTTTAGAGTTTGGGCTTATCCAATTTCAAAATAAAAGCCTTTATCAACTTTATCGTATTTTCTAGATCCAGCAAACTTATCAGTTCAACCGGAGTATGCATATAGCGCAAAGGAATGCTTATAAGCGCTGTTGCCACTCCTTGTCTGGTCAGCTGAATAACATTAGCATCTGTGCCCGTAGCTCTGGGAGCAGCACTTACTTGATAGGGAATCTTCTCCTGCTTTGCCGTTTGAATCAGCAGATCAAAAATCTTGTGATTTATATTCGGCCCCCGCGCGATAACCGGGCCTTTGCCAATATCAATTTCCCCTATCTTCTTTTTTTCCATCCCGGGGAAATCAGTGGCAAAAGCAACATCAATCGCAATGCCAATATCAGGATTTATCCCATATGCACTTGTCTGCGCTCCGCGCAAACCAATTTCCTCCTGAACAGTCGCTACCCCATATACTGCTACTGGTAATTTGAGCCCGGAAAGTTGTCTTAAAACTTCACTAACCACAAAAGCGCCGGCTTTATCATCAAAACCGCGCCCCACCACTTTATCCTCGTTTAAAACCTCAAAACCTACAGCCGGAACAGCAATATCCCCAATTTCAACAATCTGCCTTGTTTGTTCATCACTTGTAGTTCCGATATCTATCCACAGCTGATCAATTGTTGCCACTTTTTTCCGTTCAGCATCTTCTAACACGTGAATTGGTTTTTTACCAATAACCCCTAAAACTCTTTTTGTTTTTGTTTTAATCCAGACTCTTTGCCCGGGGACAAGGTGCAGATCAATCCCGCCTACAGCTGCAAAATAAATATACCCATCTTTATCAATATAATTAACCATATATCCTATTTCATCAATATGACCAGCCAGCATGACTTTCAGCGCGTCTGGCTTTGCTAAAACACCAATACAATTGCCCTGAACATCAATTGATATATTTTTCACAAATGCTTCAGTTCTATTTTTCCAGACCTCAACCGCTTCTTGCTCAAAACCCGAAGGGCTGATGCTATCAATCAATTTTTTAAAAAAAACCATTGGTTCCTGTTTGATCATTTTTCCTCCTTAGAAAAACAGCAAATCCTACATTTTTAGTTTTATTATCGGTAATTACAAAAACTTATGGCCAAAGAAAGCTCTATAGATCTTAAATGATTCATAACTTCCTGTAAATCATCTTTTTTAGCGGCAATGACGCGCAGCTTCTCGCCTTCGATATTAGTTTGAACTTTTAGCTTTAAATCTTTTATTATCTTTACCAGCTCTTTTGCTTTTTCTTTTTCTATGCCTGTCGCGATATCCACGCTCTGACGCAAAGTCCCTTCAAAAGCCTGTTGCGGTTCATTGAATTTTAATGATTTCAAAGATATTCCCCGCTTGATCAAACGTCCGTTTAAAACCTCACGCACCGCGCTAAGTTTATATTCATTATCCCCGATTAATATCAATTTTTTCTCAACACGCTTAAACTCAATTTCACACTTACTACCTTTAAAATCATATCTTTGATTTATTTCTTTACCAGCCTGATTAACCGCATTATCAACTTCCTGCAAGTCAACTTCCGAAACTATATCAAATGAAAAATTTGCCATACATTATCTCCTTTTTCTCTATTATATAGTCCTTGGGTTTTCTGGTAAAGAAAAAACTAATAAAATCCTTAATTATCAATCAAACAAAGCATTAGACAAAAACCGATTTATTTACAATCCTCGGAAAATTTCTGGACGCAAATTTATTTTACCAGCCAAAGCTTGCTTTAAGATTGTTAATAAATATTGCTTGTCTTGCGGTAATCTTCCTTCCAGCGGCAAATAATTGGAAGCATGATTTGTGCGAAATATTGTTTTCTCTAACTCTAACCCAGAAAGAATAGCGGATGTCTGCTCCAACAATTCCCCAGAATTTAACTGTTCAAATCCTCCTTGCTCTGCTTGATCATATAATCCTGTTCCCGGAATCAGCATTAAAGATAAAAACGATAAAAACCTCGGCTGCATTTTATTTAAAGCAACGATTGTTTCTTTCACATGCGCTTGAGCGAATTTTTTTCCACCCAGACCAAGCAAAACTATAATCGAGGATTTAATCCCCGCGTCCGCGGCATTTCTTACCGCCATAATCATTTGTTCAACCGTTGATTTTTTATTGCATTGCTCTAGGATTTTCTGATCACCGCTTTCCAAACCGATATAGATTAAATTAAGTTTATATCTAAACAATTCTTTAAGTTCCGTAGTGCTCCGATTTATTATATTATATCCATTAGCATAACTGCTTATTCGTTTGAGCTTAGGAAAGGAACTATTAATCTGATCGAGAACTGGTATTAGAATTTTATTACCCAGTACCAAGGCATCACCATCAATTAAAAATACTTTTCTTGTTTGGGGATATCGCTTTGCTCCTTGCCTAATATCATTCAATATCTCATCTTCCGACTTAATCCTAAACGGCTTATTAAGATAAGCCCCGCAAAAAGTACAGTGATTAGAAGAACAGCCGCAAGTTAATTGCAAAAGAAAACTTCCTGCTTCTGCCGGCGGACGAATAACCGGTTCAATTATCGGCATAAATGCTCCATCAAAATTTTAATAGAAAAGAATAATCTATTCGCGGCTAATTTTTATCGAGGCGTAAAAAAACATATTTTGCTATTTTATTTCTATTATTTTGATCAAGGCTTATAAATTCAACACCCAGCTCGCAACATATCGTTTCATCTTCCGAAATAACAACCCGTTCGCGCCAGACAACACTTACCATAGCTTGAACCTCAGTTGCATCAGGCAGATTCAATCTTAAATCAAGAATAGTTCCCGCCATTATTTTTTCTCTGGCAAAAAAAGCGATTCCGCCTGAACTGATATTTTTTGAGCTTTGGGATATGAAAAAATCTTGGCTATCTTTAATCGAATAAGTTATATTGGCATTAATCCGCGGATATTTACGCCTATCGCTAAATTTATAAAAATTATTTTGACCATCCATGAGCTACATAATACTCTTTGATTAGAATTTTGTCAAAACAACAAGCAAATAAATATTTGGGTTATTAAAATATTATTCTTTCAATAAATCAATTCTTAATTTTCAAAATCATCGCCATACATTTCTTCGAATCCTTTAAACCGGTCATCAATGTCGTCATCATCGTCATCGGAATAATCTACTTCCGCTTCTTCCTCATCTTCACTCGCATCTTCGACAACAGGTTTATGCCCATCCTTAACGACTTCCAGAATTTCCACTATTCTTTTCAGCTTCGGCGGATCCACTCGCACAATCTTCAACTCTTCTTCACAATCAGAACAATAAACAACATCTCCTTTTTGCAAAGAATCTTCTATCTCAAGATACTCCCGACACAGTGGACATTTCACTTGCTTAGATTTAGACACAACAACCTCCCAACTTATTAAAATTAACAATTTATTTTTTACTTTTCATATTCTGATATATTATAAATAAAAGCAGTTGTCAAGCGCTTTCTTGCTATTTTTTATTTTTCAAGTATCTCAATAAGAAAATTTATTTTTTTCTTAACCTATACGTTATTTTTACACTATGCTATAATTCAATTATCATGAAGATAAAAATCGAAAAAATCGTATATCCCGGCAAAAGTTTATCCAGAGAAAAAGGCAAAATAATTTTTGCTGATCAAGGTTTACCTGGCGAAGAACTTGAGGTAGAACTTACCAAACAAAAAAAGGATTATTCCGAAGTTAACACTATCAAAGTCCTAACTCCTTCAAAATATCGCATACTCCCCCGCTGCAAACATCATCACATCTGCGCGGCATATCAATACATTGAATATCCGCAGCAAATCATAATCAAACAACAGCAATTAAACGAAATTTTTCAAAGAGCACTCAAAGAAAATGCTCCTTCTTCAATTTCACTAAAAGCATGCTCTACCCCTTGGCATTACCGAAACAAGATCCATCTTCATATAGTTAGGCAAAACAACATCGCGTATTACGCCTATCATCAAAATAAATCACACGATGAATTTGTGATCATTGATCACTGCATGCTTAGTTCAGAAAACATAAATCATCTCCTCGCGAGAATCCTCCAGATTATAAATCAAAATAAAATATTACATATTGAAGAAATAATTGTTCGGGAGAGTCGCGATAAAGACCAGCTTTTATTTTGCCTGATCGGCACGGATTACAGTAAAAATCGCTTCAAATCATTGAACCCGATTTCTTGCTTAAAAACTGAATTTCCTATTTCAGGAATAACTTATTTAAATAAAAAAACAAGAATTGAGCAGTCAATCTCCGGCAAAAACTTTATCAAAGATACAATTGAGTTAAAAAAATTTTCTTATGGTGCTAATTCTTTTTTTCAGATAAATCAGCCCATGCTTGATCTGCTTATTCTGGATCTTAAAGCCCAGATCCCTTTTGATAAACAAAAAACCGTTGTTGATCTTTACTGCGGAGTAGGACTGTTTGCGATTATTCTTAGCGGACTGGTTAAAACTGTGTTTGCGGTTGATTCCTCTGTTTCCAGCAGCTTTTTCCTCAAGAAAAATTTAACTGATAATAAAATAAGCAATATTAGTACCGCGCAAAGTGATTGCGAACAGTGGATAAGTAATTTTAAAAGAAACAAGCCTGATATTTTAATTGTTGATCCGCCCCGTAAAGGGCTTACGGATATAATAATCGAGCAGCTAATCAAAACCCCGCCTGAATTCATTGCCTATATATCTTGTGATCCAGTAACCTTAGCCCGCGATTTAAAAAAACTGATCCCGAATTATCACATTCTACATACTACCGCCTATGATTTTTTCCCGCAAACCGGACATATTGAAACCCTTGCTGTTTTAAAAAAGAGCAAACAGGCTTAATCTATCGCTTGTGAAGAAGTCAATCTGGCAAGATATTCTTGTATATATTCTTGAGCGATTAACGTTAAATCAATAAACATAACGCCAATTTTATATTCTTTTTTATGCGACCAGGTTACTGCAATCGGATCAACCCTAATTACTTTACCCTGGACAACAAAAGTTTTCCCTTGAGGAAAAGCAATATCAAAAGAGAGAATTTCATCTTGGGCTAAACACTCCTTTGCCGTAAAACCTATTCCCCCCAAACTGATATCTTTTGTATGAACTTCATTCCCCAGATATTGTTCATTTTTAACAACCGCGTATATAATTCTTGCGCTTGCTCTCGGGAATTTACGTCTTTCCGCGCCCTTACCTATCGATTTTTTATTTTGCATACACCTACTATACATTTTTCTTTGATTTTTGTCAAAAATTGACTCAGATAAATAAAGTTTTCAAAAAATCAAAATAATGTTATTATACCAGTAATTATTTTACTAATCGCTAAAAAGGAGTAAAACTTATGAACGAGAAAAAAGTAACCCAATTAATCCATGCGCTGCTATTAGAATTAGGAGAAGATCCCAAGCGTGAAGGCTTGCAGAAAACTCCGGAACGAGTTATGAAATCTTTAGCATTTTTAACACAAGGTTACACTCAGGATCCGGAAAAAGTAATTAATAATGCTGTATTTGAAGCTGAAGCCAACAATATGATTATTGTCCGCGATATTGAAATATACAGTCTTTGTGAACACCATATGCTGCCGTTTTACGGAAAATGCCATATTGGATACATTCCCCAAAAACAGGTTTTAGGCGTAAGCAAGCTTTGCCGTTTGGTAGACCTATATTCCCGGAGACTTCAAATTCAAGAGAGGCTCACATCGCAAATCGCCAATGAAATCTTAGAAAGAATTGATGCTGAAGGAGTAGGCGTTGTTATGGAATGCCGGCATCTTTGCAAAATGATGCGAGGAGTAGAAAAACAAAATTCAATTATGACAACTTCATCGGTATTAGGATCATTCAGAGAACAACCCGAAACCAGAGCAGAATTCCTGGCGCTAATAAATAGGCCTATTTAATCCCAAAATATTGTCTTGTCCTAATATATCAGTATTGCGTCGTGAGTCGTGCGTATCGCGTTTTGCTTATAGTTTTTATTTTTAGAAATTAGTGCAATTAGAAATTAGATATTTATTCCTATTTTCTCGTCCTTCGTCCTAGTTTCGCCGCTTTCTGGCGGGCGATCGTCCATCTGTCTTCCATAGCCTTGGCGAAGGAGGATCATCCTTCCCTTCTATCCATTTTTTCTCTTAAACTTTTGCCATCTGTCTCTTTGAGCATTTCCTGATCAATAAACTCTTTTAATTCCCCAAACGCCTGCTCATCAAAATCTGTAAACTTAATCCGTATCGGATAAAGCGCTTTCTGGGTTGTCGCCTTAACCACTGTTGCCACAATACCTTTAGCCTGTATTTTTTTTTCATAGAACATCGGTAACTTAATAATCATTTCTATTGCTGTGCCTTTAGGAAAAATCTCCTCGGACATTACCATAAGGCCGCCAACACTAATATCTTTTGTTAAGCTATATTGATAGTGACTAAAAACTGATTGGGTAAATTTAGCCCTAAAACAGACAAGATATGTTGCTTTTAATCGGTAAAATTGCCTTCGCCCTAAATTATCATTACGCTCGCTCATACCCCCCCTAACCATTAAACCAATCATTTTTAGTAAAACACCAGTGTCTTGTCCTAATATGTTGCCTGTCCCGCCGTTATGTGGCGGGGACACTATTTTTTATAGTACTCCAAAGCCTTAGGCAAGATCGCTTTAATATTATCAATCCTTGTTTGCGCCAAAGGGTGTGTGGATAAAAACTCTGGGGTCTTATTCCCGGATTGCTTCTGCATTTTTTCCCAAAATACAATTGCCGCAGTAGGATCATATCCTGCTTTTGCCATTAAAATAAGTCCTATGTGGTCGGCCTCATTTTCATGCAACCGGCTGTAGGGCAAAACAATACCGAGATTCGCTCCCAGTCCATAAGCCAGATCAAGAAATTCCTTTGTTGACTGCGAACTTTCTTTTGTTGCGGCAGATAAGGTTTTTTGGCCAAACTGAGCTAAAAGGATTTGACTCATTCGTTCTGCCCCATGATTTGCTATGGCATGCGCAATTTCATGAGCAATAACAACAGCTAAAGCATTATCATTATCTGCCAGTTTCATAATCCCTGTATATACAACTACTTTACCTCCCGGCAAGCAGAAGGCATTTAAGGTATCATCTTCTTCCACAAGATTAAATTCCCATTTATATTCGCTTATTTTATATGCCTGCCCATTTTGTTTCAAAAAATCTTCCGCGGCTAATGCAATCTTTTTACCGATTCGGCTAACCCTTTCCAGCTTTTTTGGATCATTTGATAAAACTGACTGCGAAAGTATATTGCGATAGCTTTCCGCTGCCTGAACATTAAGCTCTGCAGCCGGAATCATTACAAACTGCTTTCTGCCGGTTATCGGCACACTCGCGCATCCTAATTGAAAAACCAGTAGAAACCATATCAGTATTCTTAGTTTAGCATCCATTTTCTTACCTTATTCCCAGACTATTTATTTATTATTTTACTACACCTATGTTTGTTTCTCAAGATATCCTTTTGGAACTATCCAGCCCTGCAAGCCGCTATAAGTTGTGAATTGTCCTATTTTGTGGTATTATTGTATAAGGAGTTGAGATATACCTATTTAAAATAATTACAAGCTGCTCCTTGGAGGATCTAATGAAAAGCAAGATTTTAATTGTTGAAGATTCGATTTCTGATGTAGTTTTCATGAAAAAGACCTTAGAAAATGAAAATTACGATATAAATTATGCGGAAAACGGCAAAGATGCGCTTTCTTTGATCAAACAAGATCCCCCTGATTTGGTGATATTAGACATATTATTGCCTGATATTGACGGATATGAAGTATGCCGCCGAATCAGAAATAATGACAGTTTAATCAATCTGCCTGTTTTATTTTACAGCGCTATTAAAACTGTCGATGAAAAACTCCTCGGCCTTGAAATGGGGGCTTCTGAGTTTTTATCGAAAAGCGCGGACAACCGGGAACTCTTGACTAGAATAAGAAATTTACTAAAAACTAAAAAGAAAATAGATACCGCGATATCTTCTTCTTTTTACGATCCTTTAACCAATGTTTATAGCACCCAATATTTTGAACATCGAATTTATGATGAATGCCTTCGGAGTCGCCGCTACAAACGTGATTTAAGCTGCATGCTTCTGGATGTTGATAAGTTTGAGATTATTAATAATACTTTTGGCACCCATACCGGAGATCGAACCTTAAAAAAAATTGGGGAGATTGTTAAGAAAAATATCCGCAGTGCTGATGAAGTCTGCCGCTACAAAGATGATGAATTTGCCGTGCTTCTCCCAGAAACTAATTTACGGGAAGCCTATGCTATTGCCGAAAGGGTCCGCCAATATCTTTGCCTGTCAGATGACTTAAGAAATGAATGTACCGTTGATTTAACTGTCAGCTGCGGAGTAAGTCATTATGGAAACAATGTTAAAGATACAGAGGAACTAATTTCCCAAGCAGACATGGCCTTAAAACAAGCAAAAAAAGAAGGCAGCAATCAAACAAGATTTTATCAGGTTTAACTTAGAATTTTAAAATCACAAAAAGATCATATTGCAGGTTTATTACTGTAACTTATTATTTTATATGGGATAGTAATAATCGAATTTTCTTCAACAGCAGGATTTATCTTCTTTACCCGAACAACCGCAGGTAGGTTCTGTGCCGTTTAAAGCTCCTTGGATTATTCCACTGGCACATCCGACTCCAGACTGGACACTGATCACGCTAACCGGACAATTCAAAGCACAAGCACCGCATTCCATACAAGCATTCAAATCAATTATTTTGGTTTTCTTTGCTTCCATGGTAAAAACCCCATGCGGGCAAACAATTACACACATACCGCAACCTATGCACTTATTAATATCAACCTTTAATGTTGCTACGTTTTCTATATATCTATGTTTTTTTATCATACAATTCTCGATTTTATTTATCAAATAAATTTTACAAATATCCAAATCCCACAGCCAATAACTATTCCTGCAAGCTGTAAAGGAACAGCGATTTTCATTTCTTTTTTAACTCCGGATAAAGAAGTATAGGTTGAGGACCCGGTAAAATTCATCGTTAAAAAAGATGCTAAACATACGATTATCAAACCCCATGCCCAGGCTTCGAGACCTGGGTATGGGATAAATCGAAAATACAAACCAATTGATATCGCGATTAATCCGGCAAAAACACCTTTAAGCGCGAAACTCTTACCCGGCAGCCAGGGTAAAAGCAATGGGCCAATAACTGTACCGGCAATGTACCCCAGCCCGATATTCAACAAAGCGCATTTACCGCTAGACAACATTAAATCTTTTGAAAAACCATTACTACTCATTCCTGAGAAAAAGAAAAAAGCAATAAACACAAAACCTAAGTAGCGCAGAGCAATAACCAATTCAGCAGGGACAAGAACCATCCGATCATAAAATGAAAACTTTACAGTACGCATCAAAGCAGTTGCCTGCATTGAATTATTTAAAAACTCAGGAATATCCTTAGCTCTTATCGGTCCATAAATCACCGTAAATCCTGAATCTCTCCTTACTCTATGCGCTGCTACCCCAGTAGCTCCTAGTTGAGGAACAATTATTTTGCGATGTTTTACTATTTTATCAAGCTGACAAATCCTAATTCTGCTGACGATCTCTGCTGTGCCAAAAGTCTTTTTGCCTGCCGCGCACCATACATTGATCCCTTTTGTATCTAAAACTAATATCCAGGCATTGATTTGCTTCAGTTGGCTACGCAAAACATCAAAACTCATTTTATAATTTGCCGAAACAAAAACATCCGAATCGGCATTAGGCTGGCCCAAAGCATATAAACCTGGATCAACTTTATAATTATCCCGAAAAAATGTCCATCTGGCGAGGAATGTACCCGTCACATCCCGCCAGGTTAACTTAGTCCTAACCTGAGGAACCAAGCCAACTACTGTTTTAAACTTTGCAATTATGTATTTTTGATTCATCTTTTTTAATTTAAAAGTTATCTTCTTTTTTATTCTAATATTTATCGATTTCTCTCATCAATTGCTCAGTAGTTACCGGTTTAATCAGATAGGGGATCTTTCCGAAAAAACTCTCAATTTCCTTAACCTCATCACTTTTAACCAAAGCTGTAACAAAAATTATCGGAATATGTTTCAAATCATCATTTAATTTAATATCCTGAACAAAGCGAAAACCATCCACATCTCCGATGACCACATCCAATAAAATTACATCAGGCATTGCATCGTAAACCTCATGAAAATCACCTGAAGTTCTGGTAACTATACAAACTTCATATTTGCCGGTTGCTTCAAGATTAATGGCAACAAGTTTGCCAAAGTCTTCATCATCATCAACTAAGAGCACTGTTTTTTTTTGCATTTTATTCCCTTTTATCGTTTATCTTAAACTTTATTTACCTTAGCCCAGGTATCGCGTAAACCAACTATTCGATTAAAAACAGGCCGATCTATTGTCGAATCAACCAAGTCAGCGCAAAAGTAACCTAAGCGCTCAAACTGATACGCGTTTCCGGGAATTGCTTGCTTTAAAATAGGCTCTAACTTGCATGACTTTAAAACTGTTAAAGAATCTGGATTTAAATTAGAAGTAAAATCAAGTCCATCATCAGCAATCTCCGGATTAATTTTTAAAAATAAATGGTCATACAGACGGACTTCTGCTTCATACGCGCTTTTAGCGCAAACCCAGTGTAAGGTAGCTTTTACCTTTCGCCCATCCGCTGAATTGCCCCCATAGGTTTTCGGATCATAAGTGCAGTGCAATTCTATTATCTGTCCATCTTTATCTTTTATTACCTGATTACAGGTAATAAAATATGAATACCGCAGCCTGACTTCTCTGCCAATAGATAAGCGGAAAAACTTTTTATGCGGCTCTTCCTGAAAATCATCACGTTCAATATAAAGTTCGCGGCTGAACGGCACTTTACGTGTTCCCATAGATAAATCTTCCGGATTATTTATAGCCTCGATTTCCTCTATTTTATCTTCCGGATAATTAGTAATAATAACTTTTAAAGGATTAAGCACTGCCATAACTCTTTTTGCGTTTATATTAAGATCAGTGCGAATACTATTTTCCAGCACATTAATTTCAATTGTGCTATTAAATTTTGCTACTCCGATATTATCGCAGAAATTCCTTATCGACTCAGGAGTATATCCTCGGCGCCTCAATCCGGATATAGTCGGCATCCTCGGGTCATCCCAACCGCTGACAAGCCGCTGTTGCACCAACTGCAGCAATTTTCTTTTGCTCATAACAGTATAGCTCAGATTAAGCCGAGCAAACTCAATTTGCTGGGGATGAAAAACTTCTGCCTGCTCTAAAAACCAATTATACAATGGCCGATGGTTCTCAAATTCTAAAGTACAGATAGAATGCGTTATTTTTTCAATCGAATCTTCAAATCCATGAGCAAAGTCATACATCGGATAAATACACCATTTAGCTCCGGCCCGATGATGGCTCACATGCAAAATCCGGTATATCACCGGATCCCGCATATTAAGATTCGGACTAGCCATATCAATTTTAGCTCTTAATACTTTTGCTCCGTCCGCGAATTCGCCATTCTTCATTTTCTCAAACAAATCTAGATTTTCTGCGATAGACCGATTACGATACGGGCTATCTTTACCCGGTTGATTAAGCGTTCCTCTGTATTCGCGCGTTTGTTCAGGATTAAGCTCACAAACATAGGCCTTATTCTTCTTAATCAAGCAAATAGCATATTCATAAAATTTGTCAAAATAATCAGAGGCATAATACAATCGCTCCTGCCAATCAAAACCAAGCCAGCTTACATCTTTTTTTATTGACTGAACATACTCATCTTCTTCTTTGCTCGGATTAGTATCATCAAAACGCAGATTGCAAAGCCCCTTATAATCTGCCGCTATTCCAAAATTAAGACAAATTGATTTAGCATGCCCGATATGTAAATATCCGTTTGGTTCCGGGGGAAAACGCGTATGAACCCTTGCATTATTTTTATTTCCTTCGATATCCCGGTCAATAATATCGGTTATAAAATTCTTCCTACTTTTCGTTTCACCCATACAAATGCTTGCTCCTTAAAAATTGATTTTCAATATTACTCTATTTATTTCTATTTTACCAATAAAGCTTCCGATTGCAATAACTAGTCTTGAATATATTTCACATCTTAATTTTTAGGTATAAGCTGACCCTTTTTCGGCATTTTATCTAAAACTGAGTTCCCGGCAGCCCCTTAAGACTATTCAGTTATAAATTTTTTTCTGAATTCATATACTTTTTGATCAAATATTATATCTTCTGCCCGAATCGGGCGTTTAAGAACTATTCCGTCTAAACTAACACATCGACTAAGCGCTACATAAACTTGTCCATGGGCAAACGCTCCATAACCTAAATCTATAATAACATTCTCAAAAGTCTTACCCTGACTTTTATGGATTGTTATTGCCCAAGCCAGCCTAATCGGATATTGCATGAAAGTCCCGGTAATATCCTCGACAATCTGCTTATTCTCTTTATCATATTCATACTCAATCTTATGCCACGTGGATCTCTTTATTTCATAAACCTTATTTTCAATCCGAACTTCAATAAAATTGTCCGATAAATTTTCTACCTGGGCAATTGTCCCATTGACCCATCTCTTCTGTGGATCATTCATGACCATCATAATTTGTGCGCCTTTTTTAAGTTTAAGATTATATTCTGTGGGAAAAAAAGACGGATCGAATTTTTCTGATATTTCCGCCTGAAAATCATACTCACCACTATTAATCTTATTCAAACAGTATTCATTAACTTGAGCTGCGATTTTATTTGTCGTAGTCAAAGTTATAATGTGCTCCAAACTTTCAGGAGGACGAATAAACCTTTTATTCAATTGATCAAGATCACTCTGTTTTATATCTTTATTTCTCACCTTATCTAGCAAATTAATAAATCCCCTATCTGATTGCCGATATATCTTATGTAATTCTATATACTGTAATTTCAATTCTAGAAAAACAGAAGCATTAAAAAAATATGGGCTGCCATAATGTTCATTGAAAAAGTTCTTCATCTCATCCCCCCTTATCACAGGAGGCAATTGAAATAAATCCCCAAACATAACTACTTGCGCCCCGCCAAAAGGCAGGTCAAACCCTCTGTTTATTCTCAGCGCATGATCAATCCCATCCATTAGATCAGCCCGCACCATTGATACTTCATCAATAATAATCAGCTCAATATTTTTAAACATTTCGCGATTGCGCATTTTTCGAATTATTCTTTTATCGATAAATTTAGGGGGGAACTTAAAAAAAGAATGAATGGTCTGACCAATAACATTGATTGCCGCCACACCTGTCGGAGCTAAAACAACAGCATTTTTCTTAGTATTTTCTTTTAAATACCTTAATAAGGTTGACTTGCCGCAACCTGCCCTGCCCGTAATAAAAACACTCTCATTCGTATTTTCAATTAACGCCAAAGCTTGCTCAAACTCTTTATTTATTTCAATCTGCTCCAGCATTCCATTTATTAGAACTTCACTCATATTATCCATTCTTAAAAAAGCTACAAAACAACAGGTCCGGAAATCCTGACCGGTTAATCGCCTTATTTTAATTCACAATATTATTTTAAAGACCCCGTCTTCGCTTAGAATGGATTAAATCCTTAAAACCTTCTTTGGAAAACGCGTATTTAATAACATCACCCAAGTGCTCAAAAATATCATGTATCTTGGCCAAACCTCTTTTACGAATCATCTGGATTTCACCGCCATCCAGCCAAACTCCATGCCCTTTGGGGCATAAATCAATATTAAATTCAGGTTTAGGCTTATAAACAGTTCTTACCAGCTCCGTTCCATCATTACAAATAGGACATTTGCCTTTTTCTTTATCCAGAACAAGCCCGGCAGCTATGGCCTCTTTACCATCAAAAGCTTCTCTTCCCACATCAATATATTTAAAATCTTTAGAATCAGCTTTTATCACTGCTTCCAATTCTCCGGCATCAAACCAGATCCCTTCGCACACAAAACAGACATCTAATTCTATATGTTCCACTTGCTGCTTTTGAAGTTTTCCTAAACATTTAGGACAATCTAAATTAACCTGTTTATCAGCCTCAGACATATTCCCTCCCCATTATTTAGGCCTTACTTACGCCCGTCCCCCATAGCTTTCCTGACCTTCGAAGTCTTGACGAAGTAGGTAGCGAAGGTGGATCAAGTCAGCCTGCGTGCTTGTCCCGCCGATTCCTGGCGGGGAATTTCGCCCGAGAAGCAGCGACTAGCTGCTGATTCGGGAATCATTATTATTTTAACCTAAATAGACTCTACTGGCAATAACTTAACTTATTATATCATTTATATAAACACAGCAATTATTTCAAACCCAGACATTTCTACTTTGGTAAAAAGCGGACATTCTTACTTTGGCTTGACAAAGATTATAGCTACCCTTGTATTTATAAACATTTCATGCTAAACTAATACGCTAGATAGACTAGTTATTGTGTATATTTAAATCATCTTAAATAATTAAAAAAGAGGAATATATCTATTAATTTTCTACTGTTGACAGTATGAAATAACATAGATTTCTCCCTAATGATATCCTTTATAATCACTTAAATAAATATATGAAAATTTGGTTTTATAATTTATCCTTAATATTTATATCTAATCCCATCTATTTAAAGAATAAGTACAGCAATTTTAAGAAAAGCATCTATTTAGCGGCAAACCACCTGCGTTCACCGCCCATATCAGAAACTATATCCTGATAATTTTCTGTTTAAAAAATCTGTTCAATTATTAAATAAAGGAGAAAATATGAAGAAAACATTAGCAATCTTAATTATAGGGATATTCACACTATCTCTTGCCGCAAACGCATTTTCATTTGAAGTAAATGGAAAGGAGTATTTTCATCCAGTTGATGCAACTACTTTGACACCAGTAACTACCAACACTTATGTCGGAGCTGTAATTGGTGATCCGGATTATAACTGCACACCCACAGAAGCTAATGCTAAAGCTAGTTGCGAATTAGGCACATATATTTTGGATGTTAGAACTCCTTCTGAATGGATATGGGTCGGTCATCCGGGAAAAAATAAGGTTGGTGCCGGCACTCTATTAGATGGCAAAGTTCTTAATCTTCCATGGCTTTTGTGGGGATTTGACAAAAAAAGTTGTAGTTTTAGCGAGAAAGGTAATGATTATTTTGAACAAGACGCTCAAACAGCTTTTGACGGCATTGAAAATCCCATTGCGATTACAATGTGCCGAAGCGGAACACGCAGTGTTTGGGCCGCGGAAGCTCTTGAAGCTATGGGAATACCTGCTTTAAATATGTTAACTGGCTTTGAAGGAAGCACTGATGCTAATGGGTACAGAACAAAAAATGGCTGGAAAATAGATGGTTGTCCATACAGTTATAGTGCTGCCGGAGTATATAGCAACAGAAAAGCGCTGAAATAATATATACGCACAACATAAATTTATTATATATAAATTAGCTGAATTTTTAAACAGAAAAACTAGATAGATTGGTATTAAAAACAAGAAACCCTATAGAATAATAGGGTTTCTTGTTTTTAAAGTTCATAATAATTTATAAAATAGTACTTATTGCTTCTGACCTAAAATTACAGTAATTTCCTGCGCACTTTTTTCCCCTTGTCACACTTACGATTACAATTCGCAGGTTTTAACTAAAAACACGATAATCCTTGCAGAAAAAACATCAGAATCTATACTATATATATCTTTTAGTATAAATAGTAAATAATTATAAACAGCGAGATTAACTATGCCTAAGACTAAAATTTTAATGATTGATGATAATATAAAATTCCTTGAATTGATAAAATTAAATTTGGAAGACACTCAAGACTTTGAAGTAAGAGCAGAAACCAAAAGCAGTCTCGGCTTAAGCGCGGCACTAATTTTCAAGCCCGACATCATCATCCTTGATATTGTTATGGGCGACCAAGACGGTTCTTCTGTTGCCAAACAGCTAAAAGACAATCCTAAAACTCAATATATTCCCATAATCTACCTTATCGGGATATTAAAAGAAAGTGAAGAACACGCGCCTCTTGGGTTTTTAGGACAATATCCCTGCATTTCAAAACCAGCCAGCACTAAAAAAATAATTGCTTGTATTGAAAATAAACAGAAAAGTTTCCCTTTTTTATTTTTTACAGGCAATGGATTTATTAATAAGCATTGTTTTATTTTTAGCAAAATACCTGCTTGATCTATTACAGCTCTTTCTGGCGTTTAAGAGATTTAAGTAGCCGATCTGATTGGTTTATTTCATAACTATATTTCGAATTTTATTTTCGTTTCTCCGCCATTGACTCCACAGACTCTTAAGCTATCTAAAGCTTTTCGAATATCTTTATTCAAAACAAATTCTTCTGGCTTAAAACTATAAATATAATCCCCATTTTCTTTGGACTGTTTGACCCGGCAGATTATTGACTTATCCAAAAGTATCCGCAAACTGATTTTTCCCATGATAATACGGTCAAGCTTTAGTCGCGAGCACAATTGCCCATCCTTGATCAAATACCCCTTAGTCTGTTTGCCCAGGAATTTTTTCAGATCAGGAATGACCGTAGAAACTGCCAGCTGTTTAATAAAATTAATTATCCTGGCAAAATAAACCAAAGAAAAAATCCGATCGCGTGAAATATCCTGATCAAAACAAGCTGCACTGCTGCGAAACAATACATAATCATCTTCCGATTTGGGAAATAAAACGGCTAATTCTGAAAATAAAGCACTCTCTTTGACTGGATAAAAAATACTCGGCCCAAGCAAAGCCGGTTTAGCCGCCAGCAGTCGAATATCCTTCACAGCATCTTCAAATCCCTGACCAGGAAAACCGACAATATAATGAATAGTTGGCACAATCTGCTTTTTGGCCATAAACCTGGACAAGCCAAACACCTTAGCCGTAGGATCATTGCGATGCAGTTTTTTCCTCAAGCGCTCTTTAGAACTGGCAATAGCCAGATCAATATGCGTTAATCCTGCCTGAATCAGCTTTTCCCGAATAATCCGGTCAATCCCGGAAGCTAATAAACCATTCATGAATGATATTTTTATCTTACCGCAAAAACGTTGAATAATCCTATCCAGCAAAGGTCGAAATTCCGGATTAAGATTTATCGTATCATCTTCAAAATTAAAATGTCGGATCCCTAAGCTAAAAGCATCTTCAATCTCTAGCATTACATGATTGGCACTGCGAAAACGAAACGTCTCACGGATAGCACAAAACCGGCAGCCCATACTGCAGCCGCGTGAAGCCAAAAGCGATGTACTTATACTGCCTTGAAAAACATACTTATTATAATCAATCAGCCTGCGGTTTAGAATCGGCAAAGAATTAAGATCTTTTATCATTGCGCTTTGCCTGCTGATATGCAGCTTACCGTCATTGTGCTTATAACACAAACCGGGAATATATCCTAACTTACCCTTTTTCTGAGCCTGGGATAATTTCCGAAAACTCTCTTCTGCTTCTCCCTTGATTACAAAATCTACTTCCGGCTGTCCCAAAACAAATTTTGCATCCGCGGTCGCCGCTCTTCCACCGACAACCACCTGTATTCTGGAATCAATTTTCTTAACCAGTCTGGCAACCGCAAAAGCATTATCCAAATATGCTGTAAAATTAGCTGATATCCCGACCATATCCGGCTGTTCTCGGCAAATAGTTTCCCTGATCTGATTATCATCTTTACCAAAGCAATAGTAATGCGAAAATAAACAAAAAGCCGATCGATTCAACTGATAATAGCGCTTCAAATAAAGCAATCGCGGGGGAAAAGCTAAAGAGCGTTTAGTATAGTCTTCCAAACAATTTAAAATCTTTACGTCAATGCCGCTAGAATCAAGCACAGTTGCCAGAGAAAGTGTTCCCAAAGGAAACGCCCGTTGCGGGGTAAAAAAGAAATCATTTATCGGAGGATTAATAATCAATATCTTCAAATATGTGCACCTGTTGTATTATTCATTTAAACATTTACTGCAAATTACAGTTAAAATATTTCTTTTCTTTCATAAATTATTGTCTTTCACCCCAAAATATAGTTACGCTATACGCATTGCATTGGTATATTTCTAGAGAGGGGTTTAATTCTTCTTTTTTGGCAACAAGAAAATCTTCATCCTTTGGCTTTGCTGTATCAATAAGCCGAAACCAGCGAATATCTTTATGCTTTGGTAACAGAACATCGTTCCCCTGATTATTCATATTATATGCTAAAAAAAGGTAATAATTTCCTGGAGCCGCGAGGCTTTCATTGCCATCAAGTTGATAATAAACCGCTCTTTCTTTGCTCTGATCCAAATCCGGCGCTTCCAGTTGTTTATCAAACCATTGAATGTCCGGAATATTGTCACCGCTTGCATCTTCCCCGGCAAAGAATCTTCTGCAGCGTAATATCGCGTATTTTTTCCTGAACTCTATTGCCTTTCGGCAAAACTCAAAAATTTCAGAATTATGATCCACGCTATCCCAATTAAACCAAGTCAATTCATTATCTTGGCAATATCCATTATTATTCCCCTTCTGAGTTCTCATAATTTCGTCGCCATAAAGAATCATCGGCGTGCCGGATGAAAATAGCAGACAAGCTAAAGCATTTTTTATCATTTGTTTCCGAAATTCAATGATATTTTTATCAGAGGTATCGCCTTCAACGCCGCAATTCCATGAATGATTATCATTTGCGCCGTCTTTATTATCTTCCAAATTAGCCTGATTATGCTTACTGTTGTATGAGTATAAATCATTCAATGTAAAGCCGTCATGACAGGTAATAAAATTAATGCTATTATATGGCTTTCTCCCATCTTCTTGATAAAGATCCGCGGAACCGGTTAACCGTTTAGCCATCTCTCCCGCCTGTCCGTCATCGCCTTTGATAAATCTCCGCGCGGTATCCCTAAATTTTCCGTTCCACTCAGACCATGCTTTAGGAAAATTGCCTACCTGGTATGTTTTCAAATCCCAAGGCTCAGCTATCATTTTTACTTTACTTAAAATCGGATCAGCAGAAACCGCTTCAAAGAATTTTGATTGTTCACTAAACTCACCTTTAACTCTAGCCAAGATCGAAGCCAGATCAAACCGAAAACCATCAACATGCATGATTTGCGCCCAGTAACGTAATGAATCCAGAACAAGACGCATCGCCACTGGACTTTCGATATTAAAAGTATTGCCGCAACCGGTATCATTTAAATAGTATCGATAAGATTCCTCCGATTTATTCGGATTCTCTGCCAAGGCGTAATATGTCGAATTATCTATGCCTTTAAAACACAATGTCGGACCAAGCTCATTTCCTTCTCCGGTATGATTGTAAACAACATCCAGAATGACCTCTATCCCTGATTTGTGTAGCTCCCGAACTAAAGTCTTGAATTCTTCCACTTGACACCCTAGCTTGCTTTTTGTTCCAAAGGAAGATTCCGGAGCAAAAAATCCAATCGTATTATACCCCCAATAATCCGTCAGCCCTTTTTCTGTTAATTCATTCCGAATAAAAAATTCGTGAACTGGCATAAGCTCAACAGCAGTTATCCCTAATTCTTTCAGATAAGCAATCTTTTCAATAAAACCTAAATATGTTCCCGGGTGCTTAACTTTTGATGAGGCATGAGCGGTAAATCCTTTTATATGCGCTTCATAAATAACCAGTTCATCCATCGGAACATTTGGAGGGCTGTCCTGTTGCCAGTCAAAATTATCATCCACCACAATCGATTTCGGCACAATCTGGCTATTATCCCGATTGTCTAGGCTCAAATCTTTTTCCAAAGCATTTAAATCATAAGCAAAAATCAGATTATCCTGATTCTCAAATTTCCCGGTTATCGCTTTGGCATAGGGATCAAGCAAAAGCTTATAAGGATTAAACCTCTTTCCTTCGGCTGGATTATATTCGCCATTAACTTTATAACCATATAACTGCCCGGCCTTTACCCCCTTAACAAAAACATGCCAGATATTATCTGTTTTATTTTCCATCTTTATAAAATCAGTTTGTTCACCAGAGGGATCATCAAACAAAACTAAAAAAACTTCTGTAGCGTTTTGCGAAAATAGGGCAAAATTTACGCCCTTGTCTGACAATGTGGCCCCGAGGCTATCTTTACTTCCAGGAGAAATTTCTTTATTAGTTCGCGTTATCATATCCATTATCTAAATCCTCTTTAGGTAAATTATCCGCGCCGGGCTTGACCAGACACAGACTATTATTATATTAACTTCAGCCTAATGCAATCGCACTACTTAGTCAAGCAAATCTTGTGAGTTTTAACTCTTTAAGCTGTTTGCGGATAGAAAAGCCCTAATAAGTGCTAAGCAAAAGGCCCTAGAAAAACAACTAAGTTCTTTAATATTGCCCGTTAAAGTTATCTTTGTTATAATGCTGTTTATGATATCACAACTCACCATCCAAAATATTGGACTGATAGATAAACTGACTATCGATTTTCGCCGGAATTTAAATATTCTGACCGGTGAAACCGGAGCAGGAAAATCGATTTTAATTGATGCCCTGCGCTTTGTTTTAGGCGAACGGGTAAATACCTCTTTGGTCCGTGATCCAAAACTGCCTTGCACTGTGGAGGCAATTTTTGAAATAGATAAAAAATCTCTGAGTGATTATGATGCTTTTTTGGAATATTTTAATCAGGAAAACCAATTGATCATAAACCGTTCTTATCTCCCGGACGGCAGAAGCCGAATAAAAATAAATGGTTTTACCCTTACTTTAACCCAGCTAAAAAAGCTTGGCGATAATCTTGTGGATTTTCACGGCCCGCATGACCATCAGCTTCTTTTTTCCGTGCAATCGCATATAAAAATCCTCGACCGTTTAAGCGACATTGATGCCTTAAAAGAATCTTATCTTAAAGATTATCATAAATACAGCGAACTCCTTAAAAAACAAACCGAATTAAACGAAATGGCTGTTTCGCGGGAAACAGAGCTCGAAACCCTTAAATATCAAATAAATGAATTAAGTACTGTTCCCCTTGATCAGGAAAAATATGAAGAGCTTATAGCTGAACAAAAAAAGCTTGATAATCGCGAAAGAATATCTGAAAACTTAAATGCGGTTATAGACATCCTGGAAAATGAGCAGACTGGTATCAATGAAACCATACGCGGGGCATTTGCTCCAATGAAGAATCTGACTAAAATTGATCAAAGCACCCAAAATTTTATCGAACAATTAAACACCCTGCAGGAAACTGCCCATGAACTTTTAAATAATTTAACCGCTTACCGCGACAGCCTTTGCTTTGATCCTCAAACCGCTCAGAACATTAATTCCCGCTGTGATATTTATTATTCGATAAAACGCAAATACGGGCCGACTCTAGAAATTGCCAGCAAATTCTACGAACAAGCAAAAGAAAAATACGAACTTATGGTAGATTTAGAACACAATACAGCCAGCCTGAACAAAGAAATAGTTTCGCTGCAGGAAAAACTTGAAAAAACCGCTGATAAAATATCCAAACAGCGTAAAAAAACAGCTTTAGCTCTGCAAAAAACCATAGAAAAAGAACTTAAAGACCTGGGGATAAAACAAGTAGAATTCGAATGCCGGTTTGAAAAAATTGCTTTAAACCCGGATGGCTATGATTCTGTAGAATTTTATATCAGTCCAAATGCCGGAGAAAACCTTAAGCCTCTGGCTGAGATAGTTTCTTCCGGAGAAGCCGCGCGAGTAATGCTGGCGCTAAAAAAAGCTCTGATCGAAGTTGATCTTGTCCCCGTACTTATATTCGATGAAATAGACGCTCAGATTGGCGGTAGGCTCGGCACCATAACCGGGCGCAAATTAAAAGAACTTTCTCAAGGCCGGCAAGTTATCCTGATCACACATTTACCGCAAATAGCCAGTTTCGCCGACGCTCATTATAAAGTAGTAAAAAAAGTTAAAGACAACCGGACTATTACAATAATCGAATATCTTGAAAATGAAACACAAGTTAAAGAACTTGCCGAAATGATGAGCGCTGAAAAAGAAAGCCTGATCGCCATAAACCACGCCCGAGAAATGCTCGCTAAGGCAGGTGAATAAGATCAACTCTGCCCCGCTTGAGTTCATTTAGGGCACAAAAAACCCACTTCGCTGTTTCAGTGTTTACACTGAGCGAGCCCTTCAATAAACTCAGGATAAACAAAGCGAGTCGAAGTGGCCGCCCTGTTTGATATACCTTATAACTATCTCTCTGTTTCATGTTCCCTTAACCTATATAACAAATAGCCCCAAATCCACCAAATTTAAGGAGTTAGAGATAAAGTTATACTCACCTACCAATACCAGTTTAATCCTGCAGAAAAGCGCGTTGCACGCTCATTAGAAAATTCCGCATATAAAGAAGTCTTCGGGGTTATTGTATATTGAATTTTCCCTCCCCAAACAGGATTAAACCCACCTGAATAATCCTTTGATTCTACCCCCCTAAAGACTAGCATTTTAAAGTCCATAAAATCAAACCTACACCCTATATGCGGTCTTATTCTAGCCTCAGGAAACGTAGTATGTCCAGCAAAATCAATAAGCCCATATATTAAAATGTTATTATTCAAAAACCATGATTTGCCCCCACCAAGGCTAAAAACTCCATCGTAGCTATCTTGTTCATTCTCCTTAACACGATCTAAACCCAATCGTAATTTCCAAGACAAACTGCTTTCATCTGTTACTTTTACGGATAAAGTATTAAGATTTAAAATACGTATTAAGTCAAACCTATTCACAAATACCTTATTTCTATCTTTCAAAACTCCTAGCTCAAAATCAAGAACAGCTAGTTCATCGCCTTCTAAGCTATTATCTCCAATAGCTTCTTTCTTAAAAGGAGCAAAGCTTAAACTCATAAAATTTTTCCCGCCATCATCAATAGAAAAACCAGAACCAATAACCATTGGCCGTGAGCCTTCAGCTGGTGATACAAGCTCAGGGATCTCAACTTTTACAACTGGCTGAGCTGGTAAATGTAACCTAGCCAGTAAAATTTGATCTTTAAATTTTTTCCTATTTTGGTTAGCTTTAGAATCTTTTGCCATCAATCGATAATGCTGGTATGCAAGCAAACTATCCAAAACAAATATCTGCCTGCCTTTTTCGAGTTTCTTTATATGCGTTGATAATGAATCAATCCCTTCCGAAACAATAGCGTTAAATATTTCCAATTCATTTTTTTTTAATAACCTTAGCTGATAATAAAGTTTTCTTTGACTCGATGGGATAAAGCGCACATCTTGAATAAACTTTGTTCCTGACAATCTAATCCTTGATTGATCAATATCATTCAAACGGTAAAACAATTCTTCAGGGATATACCAAAAACGGTTATTATTCGGCAGGAGTTCTTCTTCAATAACCAGATTAACCAATTCAGCTAATTTATAAGCACAATTTTTATCAAGGAAATAATAGTCAAATTTACTCCCCACTATCTCCCAAATATGTAAAAGGAGCAAAGTCAGCTCATACTCCGATAAATTGAGCCTATATTCCCACATATCCCTAAATTCTGTACGTGAATAGACAAGATCTTCTGTATAAAAATACTTGTCGGAAAATTTTGCTTCATAGCCTCCGAAAAGCCCCTTCATAACATAAACCAATGGATTCTCATTTTCGGGGATTTCTGCTCCATAATTCAATGTTGAATCAAGTAATCCCAATTCATCATCAGATTCTGTATTAAGTTTTAATAGAGCGTGTCCAAAAGTAGATGCAGGATTGCCAAAATAACCGCTAACTAAAAGTAAACTGACCGAATCCACTGAATCCAGCAACTCCCACGTCTCCAAACGTTTGCAAGTTGTTTTTTTAATATCATAATTGAATGAAGCCAGCTTATGAGAAAGCCAATAGTAGCGTGCGGGAAATCGACATTGAGCATCTTTTTTATGGTCACCTGTACTTTCAGTAAAATAAGCATCGATCGTAGCTATTAACTCTTTACTAGGATTAGTTCTTCCTTCAGGAGATAAGAAGAAACTATCTGTCAAGACAAGACTTTCTTTAATACCATAATCATAATAAATCAACTTAAGCCAGGTAGAATCATGCGCAAGGTCAAGTTGCTCAGCTTCATTTAAAACCTCAACTTTGGAAGATGCTTCAACTGTATCTGCTAAAAAGAAAATCGCAATTAAAGTAAAAGGGATACAGCAAAAACAAACTGCTGCACCCCTTAAATATTCTAAAATGTAATATTTCTTCAAAAGAAAATTCAAGAAATTGTTTATGCTTGTTTATAGATCAAGTTATACAATGCCTCAGCTTTTTCGTAGCGTGTTCTATTGGTATAAATAGAAACTGCAACAAGTTCAGTAAAATCTTTACGTAAAGCAGATACAAATTCCTGTTTATCTGTTGATTTATCTCCTACCAATTCGACCAATTCATCAAGATACTCACCTGATCCACTAGCTAATTCCTGTTCTATTGAATCATATGAATGATAGATAAAAGTAGCCACCATATCTTTTCCCCCCAAACATGAGTCAGGGCTGGAAAGTTGAGAACTGATTGCGGTTGTACCCCAATCCCATACAATATTGGTAGTTACAGCAAGAGCTGCATGCTTTTTATTCGGAAAAAGCATTGCCCCTAAACCACACTCTGTATAGATTTCAGCAAAACTTCTAGCCATTACAGGCTGAACAAATACCGCAAAAGCACATAAAACAATAATTACACTAACAAAAAATTTCTTCATACTACATCCTTTCCTTAGGTAAAGATTAGCATTGATATATCATTATTAATATAATACGGTTACAGCTTTGCTATGTCAATAAATATTTCATGAAACATCATGTCTAATTAATTTTTCAGAATATATATATTATTAACTAAATCAGCATTATTAATGCACCTATAGTGAAAAAGAATATCGCTGTTATTAGCTTAATTCTCCCTACATTTGTCTGAACAAATTTTGCCCACCATTTGGAATTAATACCAAAAAGCGTCGATAAAAAAACCACAATCAAAGGTAATATAAACATTAAATTGTAAAGCAACAGATACAAAAAAGCTTTCCATCTACTCATATTCATTTTTATCATAAAACTCAATATAGGCACATATACCTGTCCTGTGCACACTGATTCCAGCAATGAAACAATAACTCCAAGACCAAATGAAAACAACAAAAGCTTTACCATTCCAGCAGTACCCTTATCCCGCAGTGTGCCTATTAACAAATGAATATTTTTTTTAACAACCGAAGGCAACTTTAATAAGACCCCTTTACTTGTCCCATTCTTTGTATAAATAAAATAATCATATAAACTTGCTACCCCCAATAAGATTGTTATCCCTCCTATTATTAAATCAAAATATTCCGATATAATAACAAAAGTTTTTATTTTTTCCAGCCATACAAATACCCCCAACCCTAACCCTAAATAAGTAATAAAAACAGCCAAGATAAAAAAACCCCCTACCAGCGCCATTCTACGAAAACTAAATTTTGCAAAAACTAAAAAAGACATGAAGAATACTATTGTGCTAAATGCACAAGGATTAATGCCGTCTAATAAACCGCTACTAGTTATAGCTATTAGAGTAAAGGAGTGAAAACGCTCGCTGATTTTTTTAAGATAAGAATCAGAATTTATTGGAATTGATATGTTTATTTCTTCAGATATGCTTTTTTTTTTAATATTTACATCTTTTTTAATAATATTTCGAAGTTCTTTATTTATCTGTCTGCTTCCCACCAGAGCATGCCCGGCTATATAAACCTGCGGAATATGGTCAATCTTTTTTACCCCATATTCTGCTTCCATCTCCATTTTTCTTTCAGCATGCTGGGGAGTTTGTATATTGTAAAAAACAAAAGAAATCTTATCCCCAAATTCCTTTTCCAACTCAGGAACCTGTTTTTCTAAAAATTTCCTGCAATGAGGACATCTAGGCCCATAAAACACGATTATAGGCAAAACTCCGTCTTGCATTTTTCCTTTCTCAGAATTTGAAAAACTTTCCTGCATAATATGCTCAGATAGTTGCCTCATTGAAGGAAAGCTGCGATTATTTTCCCATAAAAATGTCGGCGAATAATTCACGGAATTATCGATATTTAATTCATTGCAAAGGTTAAAATCACCTTTAAGAAGAGCAATACCTTCTTCTTTCTTAGAATCAACTATATCATGATCTATTCCTAATGCATTACATGCAGCTTTAGAATCTTTTTTTTGTAAATATACAGCTCTACGATACTGCCAGAATTTATCAGGATAATATTTTTGAATTAAAATTTGGCGAATAGCCTCTTTAACCTCTTCAGGCCCCCTTTTAGAACTTACCCCAAACTCACTGAATTCAACCATATAATGAACATTAATATCAAATATTCCGGGGTTAGCACTCAGATAAGTATCCAGTTGATTTAAAGCATCATTGCCTAAAGGACACTGGCTCATCATAAATACATCAAGCTGCCGCTCTTTTACGGTCCTTTCTAAAAACATTACACCAAGAGGAAAAAGCATTTTATCAGGAATTACATATTTATCCTCTTTTTTGACGACCATCCCCTTTCGCGCCATCTCAGAAAATTTATCGTATTTTCCAGCTTCTTTTTCAAATACAATATAAGGAATAAGCTTAATTCCTAACTGATTGATTATTTTTTTTGCTTCAGGAGAATTGTAATTGATATTATTTGAGAGAATATCTTGTCCCAACATAGTGGAAAGGCTTTTCTGCAGATTTACAACAGCAGCATCTGTACTATCAGAAGAAATAATAGTATATATAAAATCTTCAGCTAATAAACGCTTATTACACATAAAAAACAAAACAATAAATGCGCAAATAATTGAGATAAAAAGCCGTCTTCTAATCATAATTAATTATATCCCATATTATTTAAAATAACTGATAAGTATTATTTAATGAGTTTAAAATGAATTAAATTAAAAGTCAATTTAATTCCTATAATATCGGAGACTATCTCCCCATACCCCTTAAGGTTCTCATCCATGCGTTGCATAAATAGCAAATAGCTCAAAATCCACCAAATTTGGGAAAATTTGAGATAAAGTTATAAGGAAGATTCTTTGTCCGGAGCTTATCGAAGATACCATTTCCGAACCCGCATTGGAATAACCAAACGCTGATGGTCATAATCATCTAAAATATCCAATGCCCTGCTATATCCCGTTATGACCTGCACTATCCCCTTGGTTTCATCTGTAGTGCCTTCAAAGGTAATGAGATTACCAATAAGCTTTATTGATTTCTGCAATTCTAAGTATTTGTATTCTGCTGCTTTAAGCCGCTTATCATTAATCGTATAACCATCGACCAAATGCTTTCTTAATACATTGGTCGCCCAGATACGAAATTGGGTGCCCCTTTTTGAATTAACCCTATAACCAACCGAAATAATCATATCCAGACTATATAATTTCACTGGTTTATCAGAATTTGCAATGTGCATTTTCTGCACATTGCTTTTTTCATACAACTCTTTAGTTTTAAATATATTACTAATATGCTTTGTTATAACACTGCGCTCAATATCAAAGAGATCCGCCATATGTTGCTGCGTCAGCCAAACAGTCTCCTTCTCAAGCCGAACCTCTACTTTATTTTTATAAACAACAACCTGACCTTTAGATTTTTCTTGTGATTTCATAAATCAAACTCCTTAGATAAAATTACTAGATATAACTATAATATTAATTATAGCTCTATGTCTCATGGAAGGCAAATCAAAGCAATAACCCCTTTTCTCTCCCTTTCAATCTTTAGATCATCTCTTCGTGCTTTTCAATTCTATTTGATATATTATTCAAAAGCGCCAATAGTTGAGTAATATTACTCAGCTGCCCTGGATATACCTGTTGAATACTGCGCAATGCCTGTAGCGAGCCTTCAATTGCTTTTCGACAAACCGCAAACTGCGCAACCGCATCATAAAACTCAAAATCAGTGTCAGCATCATCGCCAAACGAACTAAGGGCCCTATGAAGTTTTACCGTAAGAAGGGTATGATACCAATTTACCGTTTCAAAATCAGCGCTAAGTTTCTGGTCCAAAAACTTTTTATCATAAAAATTGTCTTTTAAAAATTCATGTGCTCTTTTAAAGTATTCATCGGCGGCACAAACTAATGCATTATCTTTAATTGATTTTCGTAGATTAGCTATCTCCTCTTTCGCGTCAAAACACTCTGACTGCTCAAAATCAGATTCAATGCCATATTCATCCCCCAAATTTTCAATTGCCTTATCCATGTCCGAAAATTGCCGAAAGATTACCTGCTCGGTTATTTCCAAATCATCTTCGTCTTTACCGTGTGCGATGCAAGTCAATTTTTGTTCAAGCTCATCTTGATAAAGCTTACAGCGAATTTGTCTTTCAAAAACACAGCGCGCGCACCATCTATCACAAAAATTAAAAGGAGTTTCCCTCTCTAACTTAGCATTTTCCGCTTCAATTTTTCGTAATCGCTCGCTTTTCATCTCACTCCAAACAAATAATCCAATTCACACTCCCCTAAAAACAATAATATGTAATAATTATACTCCTAGTTATCACTTGATTTACTTTCTATAAAATTGTATTTATATCAATCTTCCTAGTTGCTCGTCCTTTGCAATAGCGCTTTTGCAACCACTTCTCAATATCAGATTCTTTAAATCGCAAGCTCTTCCCTAATTTATAATGCGGAATAAATTGCATATGAGTCCAAGAATAGATGGTACTTGGAGGTACTTTTAATATTTCACTGAGCTCTTTTAAAGTTATAAGTTTGTCCATTATCCTAATAAGCATTCTCACTTCACAAAATACTCAATCTCAACAACACTCTTTATTTCTTTCTCAATGCTGCTGGTGTCATTCATTCCATAATCAGAGATTTCCGTAGAATTCAAAGGAGTTATTTGGAATACGCCTATTCTCACTGATGCTATTGGGCCTAGAGAGAATTTACCTTGCTTGGATACTACCTGCGCTCTATCCTTGGCATTACCCGTTGCCATGCCGATCATTTCCAACTTCAGATCTTCGATCTTTGTGTTAATAAATTTTGGATCTTTAACTGCAAGCTGCACCCCTTCTCCCAAAACCTCGACTATGTCCGCAGAAAGCTTTTCGATTTTATACACATCTTTGCTTTTAATCTTAAACCCCTGGTAGAGCTTGAATGCTACACGTTCTTCAGTTTCATAGCCTTTTTCATTCAGTTTAAACCTTTCGCCAATTTGAGCAGAGGAAAATTCTATTTCCTTTTCAGTAAAACCAAACTTTTTTAGATAT
>JAHITY010000101.1 GCA_018817165.1 Candidatus Omnitrophota bacterium | reverse complement strand
GGTCCTCGTGCCCTAGCGGGTACCCAAAAATCCGACACGTATTTACCTAAATTTATGAAAGCTTAAAAATTCACCAATCATCTTTCACAAAGTTCGCTTTTTACTTTCTTTTGCTTTTCCTGATTTTCCGTCCTTCGTCCTAGCCCCGCCGTTTTTTGGCGGGCAATCGTCCCTAATCCCTCAATTTTCTGTCAACCTATTTCAGGATATCACATTTTTACTATGAGCTATCAGCTATGAGCCATTAGCTATTTCAGCCAAATATTTTTCAGATCTTCCGTGATGCGCATAGCAATAGCGCTGTCTAATTCCGGCTTATCCTCTTGCTCCGAAACACTATCCGCTTGCTTCGCCCGATAGGAACTATTTATAAAATCCCTTACCGAACTGACAGTTGCCCCAATTGAACGGCAACAAAACATTATTTCCTTATCATCAGTAACCACGACTATCCGCTTAGGATTCTTTGACCGCTCAACCATTCTTTTGATCTTCTCGTCCGCTGATTCCCCTTTGCTGAAAATAACAATTACCTGCGATTTAAATTGCGGACTGGAAACATCCGCCTGACCATCAAAAACCAGAGTGACCTGGTTACGATTGCTTCCATGCGGCCGATAAAGCTCAATAAACCGCACCAATCCTTCTCGGCCGGAACGCAATTTTTTCCCGGTTAAAAAAGAAACCTGTTTGATAACATTATAGCCGTCGATTATATAGTGTACAGACATAGTATGAGTTACTTATTATGAGTTATGAATTACTAGTTATGAATTACAGTTTAAAAGGTTATGGTTAAGGTTACGATGCCCGTTTCGTTTTAGGGCAACGTCTATCGGCTTAAAATTTATTGTTTTTAACCGAAACCGTTAACGTTACCGATACGGGCTTCGTTACCGTTAAACTTTACCGAGCGTCAACACATCTCCCAAATATCCTAATCGCTAAACGCTAAACGCTATACCCTGTTCTCTAAACTGGCTCTAAGCTGTCCGCAGGCGCCTTGAATATCACTGCCTCTTGAGCGGCGAATCGTATAATTTGTTTTGTTTTTTTCCAGCACTTCACAAAAAGCTTCGAGAGCGTCTTTAGTAACCGGCAAATAATCCACAGACTGCACAGGATTAAACGGAATTATATTAACTTTAGCTTGAAAGCCTTTGAGCAATTTACTTAATTTCAGCGCGTCTTCCTTGGAATCATTAATCGCGTTAATGATAATATATTCAAAGGTAACAATCCGATTCGCTTCCTGCATATATTTTTTTACTGTTTTAATCAGCTCATTAAGCGGATATTTCCGATTAACCGGCATCAGTTTGCTGCGCAGTTTATCGTCTGCGGCATGCAAAGAGATTGAAAGTTCAATTTGTATTCCCTCATTAGCCAAATCGATAATTTGCGGACATAGCCCGCAAGTTGAAAGCGTAATCTTTCTTGCGCCAATACCAAAACAGTCCGGACTATTAAATATTTTTAAAGCTTTTATTGTATTCGCGTAATTAGCCAATGGCTCGCCCATTCCCATAATAACAATATTGGTTATTTGTCTATCGGAATTATCATTTTTTACCAAGAGAACTTGCCCGACTATTTCATCAACAGTTAAATTCCGCTTAAACCCCTTTTTACCGCTGGCGCAAAAAATACAGCCATAAGCACACCCTGCCTGAGTAGAAATACAAATCGTTGCTCTTTTTTGAGTGGGAATAAACACACTTTCAATTATTTGCCCGTCATTTGTATTAAAGGCATATTTTACAGTATTATCCTTCTTAGATTTAAGTTTAAGCTGCTGTTTTAAAGCTATAATTTCTAAATTAGCTTCTAAAAGCTGTTTAAAATCCTTGGAAAGATTAGTCATCTCGCCGAATGAAATTACCTTCTTTTTATAAATCCATTCCAATAGCTGCTTGGCCCGATATGCCGGCTGCTTAAAGCTCACAAGTAATTGTTTAACTTCATCCGGTAAAAACCCGATTATTACGTTTTTCATAATTACTCACTTTCTATTATCAATGCTTTCCGCTACACCTATTTTATCAGGCATTGTAAATATTTACTAATAATTTCAAGCCGCAGATTGAAATTATAGATTAAAACCCAAAGCTGATCAAACTATCTCTTTTTATAATTATTTCTGAAAAATTTACCATTGGGCTTCTACTCCCGCAAAAAACCAACGCCCAGGCATCGGAATATTACCTTTTTCCGCGTAACCATGATTAAAAATATTGTCAACTTTGACAAAAACCTTATATTTATTTATTGTTTTATCAAATTTACTATTAACAATAAAATCTCCGCCGGCATCTGAACGCTGCTGATAAATAATACTACTGTCTAAGCTGATTCCGTAAGGAAGCAAATTAATTACTCCACCGACAAATTTATGCTCTAAATAATCAAAAACATATTTAGAAATCAATCCATTTTCTTTTTGCTCTCGACCGACAAATGCGTATCCCAAATATATTTCCTGCCAGCGTTTTAAACTCATATCGATATCTTTTGGATAAATTCTTAAATCTGCCTGAACTCCCTTTGTGTCCACTCTATTTATATTCATAATATTATAGACTGTTGCCGCGGGAGCGCGCACCCAATCAATAAGCTCTTTACCTTCCTGCTTAAAATAAGTTAAAGAAACTAAGTAATCGGGCTTTAAACAATCAATCCCAATTTCATAATTATTTGAACGTTCCGGAAATAAATTCTCATTGCCGATATTTGAAGGGCTTTGATAATAAAGTTCAGTAAAAGTTGGGGCTCTAAAAGATTGACTAAATGCTGATCTTACTTTCAAAGAATCATTAAAATAATAACCAATACTAATATCCGGAGCAGCCTGATTTTCAAAACCCTGATAAAAATAACCACTAAGCCCAAAAGATAAAAGCCACTGATCCAGCTTCGTGCTGTAAGCAGTATACACCATATTTCGCTGACGATCATGCTGTTTTAAATTACTGCTGTCAATGCTTTCCAGCGCAGCATCAATACCCGCAAAGACTTTGCCTTGCGCCCATACGTTCACAGTATCGACTTTTACGCCTTTAACATAATTTAGATGGTTATTTTCATAAAATGCGGGATTATCCTTATTTAATAAAAACCGATCGCTTTGTCTGCGAACATAAATTTGAGGATTAATATAGAAATCATCATACTCAGATTTAATCCCGATACTGCCAAAAGTTGTCTTTGTATGTTCCTGCTGATTAGGGAAAAACTCTGAATAAAACCCATTTGCTCCGAATTCCTTATCCAAAACTCCAAGATTAAATTGGACATCGCCATATCCGCTTTCCCAACAACTAATATGCGAAAAATTCATCAAATCAAAATCAGTATTTTCTCTATACCCATCTGACGAACTCTCGCTAATACTAGTCCGCGTATTAATCCTAGCCACTGGATGTTCCACTGACAGTTGCTGCGCCAAAAAGTTATTATCTCCCAAAACTACTTTAGCTTTAATTGACTTGCCTTGCGGCTGTTTGGTAATAATATGCACCGCTCCTCCGGGACGGCCGGCTCCGTTAATAACCGCTGCCGGCCCGGGAATTAAAATTATCTTATCAATATCATCAGTGGAAAAAGGAATATCCAGATTAAAGTGTCCGGTCTGAGGATCATTAACTTTAATTCCGTCAATTAAAACATCGGTTTGTTCAAAACTCGCTCCGCGCATCTGCAAATCAGACTGAACAGATAAAGGCCCGCGAGTTTGGATATCGGCAAAAGAGACTTTTTTTAAATCCTGGTCAATTGGAACTTGGATATCTTCCCGATATTCGATATGACGCAATGAATTCGAATAATACTCATTCAGGATTGACGGATAAACAACTACTGGCTCTAGATAATAATCCTGCCTTTCATTAGTTTCTCCAAAACAAGGATTAGCCTTAATCAAAAAAATAACACAAAATACAAAAAAACTCATTCTTCGACTAAAATCCATAGAGCAATTACCTTTTTATTTTACGTCAACTAATTTTTAATATTAGGTTGACGAAGATTACAAAAAATAAATCCTATCTAACTTAAAGCACTAACCAATGTAATTACTCTTGCCACACTGCCTCGGTTTTGCCCAATCACCTTATTGGCATTACTAACTAAACTATCGATTTTAGCTTTATTCATTAATAAATCCCGCAGGCTAGTAAACAGCTGCTCTGAATCATTGACCAATACAGCCGCATTATTATCTAAAAACAGCTTTACCACTTCAGTAAAATTAAACATATATTGACCAAAAACTATTGGCTTGCCTAGCATTGCCGGTTCGATTGGATTCTGTCCGCCATGCTTGACCAAGCTTCCCCCGACAAAAACAATATCGGCTAATTGATAATAATCAGTTAATACTCCCATAATATCTAAAATCAAAACCTTATTTTTTATTTCACCCAATTCTTTTTTTTCAATCTGACTGATTAGCGTTGCTGATACTCCTTCAGCTCTAAGCATTTCCAATATTTGATTAACCCGCTGCGGATGACGCGGAGCAATCATAAGTCGAATATCGGGAAATTGTTGCTTTAATTTTTTAAAAACTTTCACTATCTGCTGTTCTTCATTATCATGCGTGCTTCCGGCTAAAATAAGCCGCTCTGATTTATTTAAACCGATATCAGGCAAAGCATGCTTATCAATTTCCGCGATTTGATCAAATTTAATATTTCCTACTATATGCACAGATTGTTTATCCGCCCCAAGCTCGACAATTCTTTGGGCATCCAGATTAGTCTGCATACAGAGTAAATCAATTTTTTTAATTATCGGCCTAAACAAAAAACCCGCCATTTTATAACGCGGAAAAGCTTTATTTGAAATTCTCCCATTTATTATGACAGTTTTAATATTATTTTTTTTTGCTAGTCTTATTGCGTTTGGCCAAAGCTCGGTTTCCATAATAAGTAAAAGTTTTGGCGCCAATAAAAAAAATACTCGATTAATAATCCAACTTAAATCAAAAGGAAAATAAATAACCAAATCTTCTTCCCCGGCAATAGCCTGAGCAATTTTATTGCCCGTAGGCGTAATTGTGGAAATTATTAGTTTTAATCCAGGATTTTTTTCGCGCAATCGCTTGATTAACGGAGCGGCTGCTTTTATTTCTCCGACACTAACTGCATGCAGCCAAATAGAAAATTCTTCTTTTCCCATTCGCTGCCTTAAAGCAGGAGAATATATTCCGAATCTTTGTAAAAAACCAACTCGATGTTTGCCTTTTAAAATAAGTGCCGGCAAATAAAGAATCGCCAAGATCAAATATATTATATTGAATAGTACGGTCATTAGATTCCCTTATATATTACTTGTATCATCTTTCGACATTATATGAGCTCACGAGCTTATTAGCTATTGACTAAGTTAAGCCCGCGGATGGGTTTGATCATAGACACTCTTGAGCTTTTCCGTAGAAAGATGAGTATATATCGTCGTTGTTGATAAATTTGCGTGACCCAGAAGTTCTTGGACGGAACGCAAATCAGCTCCTCTATTTAGGAGATGTGTCGCAAATGAATGCCGCAAACTATGGGGGGAAATATCGCTACGCACACTAGCCACCTTAATATATTTATCAACAATGTTACGCACACTGCGATCAGTCAAACGCCGGCCATCTTTATTTAAAAATAAAATTCTATCTGAAGAATCTTTTCTTCTTTTCTGCAAATAACTTTTAATAACTCTTAAAGCCCTATCTCCGATAGGGGCTAAGCGTTCCTTTTTCCCTTTACCATAAACCCTTACCACTCCGGATATAAAATCAATATGTTCAATATTTAAGCCGACTAATTCGCTGACGCGCACTCCCGTACTATATAATGTTTCCAAAATAGCTTTATCCCGCAAACCAGAAATTTCCTTAATATCAGGCGTATCGAGAAGTTTAGACATATCATCTTCACTTAAAAAGATTGGCAGTTTTTTATCCAACTTTGGGCCGACTAAACCAACCATTGGATTTAGTTTTAGATGGCCTTCCCGGCACAAAAATTTAAAAAAAGATCTGAGGCAGGCCATTTTTCGGGCAATAGTTACTTTTTTAAATCCTTTTTGGCGCAAGCTTACGAGAAATTTACGCACATCTAAAACATCAATATCTTTTAGTTCTCGAGAATCGATAAATAAGGAAAGTTCTTTTAGATCAACACTATAATTAATCAGAGTATGTACCGAGGAGTCTTTTTCAATCTTAAGATAATTAAGGAATTTATCAATATAACGTTCCATTTATCCATCCTGCTTAATCATCCGTTACTTGACTGTCTGTTGTCGGGAGTACTTTAGTTATATATGTGCATTTAGGATAAGTACTGCAACCGTAAAACTGCATACCTCTTTTTGATCTGCGCAGGATAAGCTCTCCCTCACATTCTGGCTGAGGACATTTCACGCCTAAAGATATTGATTTGGCATTACGACAATCCGGAAAACCTGAACAGCTTAAAAATTTTCCAGAACGTGACCATTTAATAACCATCGGCTTACCGCACTTTTCGCAATTCTCATCAGTTTCCACAACTTCTTTTTTTAAATTTGTCTGAGCAAAGGTAAGCTTTTCCTTAAACGGAATGTAAAAATCTTTCAAAGCTTTTACCCAATCAAGTTTTCCTTCCTCTACTTTATCCAGCTCTTCTTCCATTGTCGCGGTAAAAGCCACATCAATAATGTTCGGAAAATATTCTACTAAAATATCATTTACCTTCATCCCCAATTCCGTACAAGTAAGATAACCTTTTTCTCTACAAATATAATTACGAAAAATTAAAGTATGAACAATCGGAGCATAAGTACTTGGACGGCCAATACCTTCTTCCTCCAAAGCCTTGACCAGAGAAGATTCAGAATATCTAGCCGGAGGCCGAGTAAAATGCTGACTGGGCATTAATTTAAGTAATGTTAAAATTTCGCCTTTTGATATTTCAGGGATTAAACTCTCTTTTTCTTTTAAATCTTCCTGATAGGCTTTTAAAAAACCTTCGAATTTAATAACCGATCCGCTGGCGCTAAACAAGTACTTTCCCGCGGCTACTTCAATTGTATTAACTATATAAACAGCTGATTGCATTTGAGAAGCAATCGTTCTTTTCCAGATAAGCTCATAAAGCTTGTATTGTTCCTGACTTAAAAAAGGCTGCATCTGGGAAGGAGTCCGTTCAATTGACGTCGGCCTTATTGCTTCATGCGCTTCCTGCGCTGATTTTTTTGATTTATAAACATTAGGCTTTGCTGGTAAATAAGCCGAGCCAAAGTTATCATTAATATATTTTCTAAGCTGAACTAAAGCCACATCAGCAATTTTCACAGAATCAGTACGCATATAACTAATCAGCCCAATCGGGTCCTGTTGACCGAGATCAATGCCTTCATACAGCTGCTGAGCAATCATCATTGTCTTGCGCGCGGTATATTTAAGTTTATTAAAAGCATCCTGCTGTAAAGTACTGGTTATAAACGGAGGATAAGGATTACGCTTCTTTTCTTTCTTTTTAACTGAAGAAACAATATATTCCGCTTTTTCTAAATCCTGAACAATACCCTCTACCTGCTCCTGCTTGGCCAGCTCAATTTTCTGTCCATCGCATTTGACAAGTTCTGCTGTAAACTCTTCAAGGCCATCTTGTTGCCGCTTTAAATTTGCTTCCACTTTCCAATATTCCGCGGGAACAAAGTCCTGAATTTCGCGTTCTCTGATAACTATAAGTTTTAAAGATACTGATTGCACCCTGCCGGCACTTAATCCTTTAGCTACTTTTTTCCACAATAATGGACTTAAAAAATAGCCGACAACCCGGTCTAAAACTCGCCTTGCCTGTTGAGCATTAACCATGTTTAGATCAAGTTTGCTGGGATTTTTAAATGCCTGCTTAATCGCATCCGGAGTTATTTCATGAAACACTACCCTGAGAAATTTACGGGTTTTTTTCTTATCCTGTAAACGTTCTTGTAAATGCCAGCTGATTGCTTCCCCTTCGCGATCTTGATCAGTAGCTAAATAAACAACTTCTGAGGTTTTTACCTCTTTTTTCAATTGAGCCAAAGTCTTTTTCTTGCCGGGAATAACAACATAAGTCGGAGCAAAATCTTGCTCAACATCAACCCCTATTTTACGGCGCGGTAAATCAATAATATGCCCCATAGAAGAATAAACCGCATAATTCTTTCCCAGAATTTTGCCAATTGTTCTTGCTTTGGTTGGAGATTCTACGATAACTAAATTTTTCATTAATTCTACCCTTGTTTATTTTCAGTTATAATAACGCATTTAAAAAGTTGCGTCAATAGCCAAGCTTAATAAATATTAAATTATTCGAATATTTTTTACTACTTAATTCACTGAGGAACAAACACTTATATGAATATATTGTTCAATTTCAAAGCTCTGATTAGAAAAAAGAAACTGCAGAAATTAAAAAGATTAATACCTGTCTAAAAAATCTATACTAATATCCGCACCATGAGAAAGGGGAGTTGTAAATCCTCCAGGATTTCCATTTACCGTAATTTTAAGCTGTTTACCTCTTTGGTCTTCAATACTTATCGGTAAGCGCTCTAAAATCTGCGCAACTGTTGGCGGCAAAATACCGCCTCGGCTTGTAATAATCTCTGCCCGGTCAATAATAAACTCTTCTGGGCCTACAAGTTGCCCATTCATATAAATCTTGCCTGGAGGTCCTTTTAAAACATGCTTTTCTTTGTTCAAAAAAACTTCGACATCATCACCACTGTCAGGCATTTGAACAATATCCTTAATCTTATAAAATATAGGTTTATCTTTCTCAAATTCAATAACACTGCCATCTGAGAGATTTGAAAATAATCCAACTTTCTGCCCATTAACAAGCAAAGAAAAACTACTTTGAGATATAATCTTAGGTTCTTTATTCACTCTGACCACTATCTCTCTTACCTGCAATTCTTCAGGATTAATGCTCATTGACTCTAAAACATCCCTTGCCGTAACATTCGACATAACCTGAATAACTGCTCGGTCTGGTAAATCAGCAGCAAGATCCGCTAGCTCTCCGTTTATCGTAACTTTGGGCATAATTTCCATAGGATTACCGTTAAATTGAATATTTAAAGGCTTGATTTGAACAATATCACCGATGACTGCCTGAGCGTCTAAGCCATCAATCGCATCCTTAAAAAATATCTTATCTCCACTTTTTATTTTTGTCATAAGATCAGCAGCTTGGTCATTAAGCTTAATTTCCGCAGGCCTGCCCATTTCACCTTTTATTACTGTTAATTTGCCATTAACTTCAACGCAAATAGCCCTGCCTATCCTACCATACAACTTCATTTTACTAACACCGGCAACTACAAGCGCGCTCAAAACATCTAGACTTTGCTGCATATCTAAGACATTAACTCTTTTTTCATTAACATATATTTCGAGAAATTTTAAACCAGTAGAATTAGCCGTCATTATGCAAATCCCCAAAGGTGTAACCATATCAGGACTATTTAGTTTGCCGGATTTATCTATAATATTTGAAACCATTTCCGGCAAACGTATGCCGATATTCGATAAATCAAGCGGAAAAGCCCGAGAAAGTTGCTGATCAAACAGAGGAGTCAAACTGCCGCCTCCCACTAAAATAATAGCATTAGGAACTTTTTGATTAAGCTCAAGAACTTGATTAGCGATTGAATCAGCAAGCTTGGCAATTCTCGGCTTGATCAGATCAATAATATCGGCGGATACTAGATTATGCTCTTTGCCTAAAATATCTTTAAATGAAACTGTTTCTTGTTTAGATATCAGTCTTTTTACATTTTCCGCGGTATTAAAATCAAGAATAAACTTCTCGCAGATTAACTCAGTGATTTCATCTCCGGCTTCAGGAACCATGCCATAAGCAAAAACGCTACCCTCTTTGGTAAGCGCTATATCAGAAGTCCCGGCCCCAATATCTAAGAGCACCAGATTTAAGCGTCTTATGTCTTTAGGAATAATCGCGTTTAAAGCTGCTATCGGCTCAAGCGTAAGGTTACTGACTTCAAGCCCTGCCCGGCGCAAAACACTCAACATACTATCGAGAACTATTCGCGGTAAAAATGTTGCGATAACCTCTACGCCCATACTTTTGCCAAAATGCCCGACTAAATCACCGATAACCTCAGAATCAAGTTCATGACAGACAACACTGTATCCTACACAATAAAAATCTTCGTGGCCAATCTCATTATCCGCATTTTTTAAAATACTACTAACCGCTTCTAAGTCTAAATTTAAAACCTGATCTTCGGTAATTTCATTATTCGAAGAAAGTTCTTTTGAAATTTTTGCCTTTACTGTCTTGAGCGCTCTGCCCGCTACAGCAACTCCTACTTTAGATAAAGACAATCCTGATCTTTTTTCTAATGTCTCTTTTATATTTATTACGCTTTTCGCAACTTCATTAATATTATGAATCTGCCCATCCAGCATTGTTCTAGTTTGATGTTCAACTTTTTCCACATCTAAAATATGTATCACATCATCTTGTTTTTGAGCAATAATACCCACAACCTTGCGAGTTCCGATATCCAGCGCAAAAATTAGATCTTCTTTGGCATTATCCATACTCTCCCTCACATCATTCCTATTGAAGTCAGTATTTTTTCTAAAGTATCTGGTTTGGGTAAAAAAAGCTGAGAACATTCCAGTTTTTTTTGCGATACAGCCAACTCAGTGTCCACTAAAAAAACTTCATCCGCTATTTGCCCAATCTCCACCAAAACAAAATTAAGCATCGCCCCCAACATATCAAAAGCCATTGCCGGGACCGTTGCGACCGAACTCATATTAACCAGCTGACTAAGCGCGCTTAAATAAGATCCGCAGAGAATTGATCCAACTTCTTTTAACGCTGATTGAGCAATATCCGATGTCATATCAATCTCACTAGAACCCAATAGTTTTTTAACAAAGAAAAAAGCTGTCTCCTGTGAAAAAATAGTCAACATTGTTCCCTGCATCTCTTTCTCAACTTCTAAATAAATAATATAAACCTGTTTTTCCGCTCCTCCCAGAGCTTCAGCAACAGATTCAATCGGAAGTACTTTTACTTCCGGAACACTAATGTTAACTATTTCACCAATTAACTGAGCAAGCGAAGTTGCCGCGTTCCCCGCTCCAATATTACCCATCTCTTTTAAAGCATCGAGTTGAACGCTTGTTAACTCAGCCATTTTAAATCCTCCCAATAAGACATAAATCAGGTTTTTAATTTCCGATTTGATCTAGTAAAAATACAGCATATTATAATCTAGCCGACTAATGTAGCAACATCCAGAATTAAAGCCACACTGCCATCGCCTAAAATTGTTGCCCCCGAGAATCCTTTTATTCCTTTTAATAAAGACCCCACCGTTTTAATTACAACCTCTTGCTGCCCCACCACCCGATCCACAACTAATCCTGCCTTTTTCCCGGCATTATCCACAACTACTATGGAAATGTCTTCACTAGAACTTTCTGCTTCCCGAATAGGCACACCTAAGATCTTTTCTAATCTTAAAAGCGGAAGTACTTCATCCCGCAAATTAATTACTTCGAATTTTTCTATATGCTTGATTCTTTTTTTAGAAACCTTTACTGTTTCTACAATACTCGCTATGGGAGTCGCGTATATTTCTTTGTTTATTTCCACCAACATTGCCCTTATTATAGCGACTGTCAACGGTAGTTTTAGTTTAAAATTACTGCCTTTTCCCGCTACAGAGTCAAATACTAAACTACCGCCCAGAGACTCAATCTTCATTTTTACAACATCCATTCCCACACCACGGCCGGAAGTATCGGTTATTTCTGAAGTTGAACTAAAACCAGGCATTGTTATCAGGTTCAAGATATCTCTGTCACTGAGTTTTGCCAATTCCTCTTCAGTCATAAATCCTTTTTTTACAGCAACTTCACGCATAGTGGCTGGATCTATACCTTTTCCATCATCAGAGACTTCAATTAAAACAAAAGTCCTTTCTCTATACGCGCTTAATTTTATAGTCCCTACTGGGTTTTTATTGTTTTCTTTACGCACACTAGGCAATTCTATCCCATGATCAACGCTATTGCGTAGAAGATGAACCAAAGGATCGGCTATTTCATCAAGAACTGTTCTATCCAGTTCTATTTCTCCTCCGGAAATATCAAAGTTTATTTGTTTTTTCTCACTTCTCGCTAAATCCCTTACCATCCGCGGAAAACGGTCAAATACCTGAGCCATGGGAATAAGTCTGGCCTGCATAACTTCATCCTGCAAATCACCAGTCAAACGGTCAATATTGGTTAATATTTCATTTAAAGGCTGCAATTGATGTGTCTGTGCTATCTGCATCAGACGGATTTTAGAAATAACTAATTCTCCCACAAAATTCATCAATTTATCCAAGCGCTGAGTACTGACTCTGATACTTTGAATTTTTTTAAAGCCAAATTGCTTAGCTAAATCTTTTTGCTGAGCTGAGTCAATATCAGCAGAACCTGTTTGAACAGTATCTTTAACTTTTATTTCTTTTATTTTTTCCAGCGGGATAAGATTAATATCTCTTATTTGAGTTACAACAGCTTTTTCAACTTCCATTACTTTGGATAATATTTGTTCTATCTTTTTAGCCAAACTATTCGTCATCAACAGCAAACAAAAAGATAAGCCAAAATGGTTTGACTCTAATTCTTCGCTTGAAGGTACGGATTTAATTATTTCTCCGATTGAATTCAATTTATTAAAAACCATAAAAGCCCGAACAGATTTTAATTGACAATCGTGGCTAAGGGAAATATTGATTTTATAAATCCTCGTGTCTTTATCTTTCATAACATTTAAAAGGTGTTCTTTTTCAAGTGCTGTTATTAAAAGCTCTTTTTTTTCATCTATTTTTTGGTCTAACTCTGCTGAGGAAATATTAGGAGTAACGCTTTGCAGCTGCAGAATTATCGACTCTATATCTAAATTAAGGTCTTCTCCTGTTTTAATTTCCTCAAGCAACATTTGAAGAATATCTAGGCAGCTAAAAAGCTTATCTACTACTTCGGAGGTAACTGGAATTTTTTGACTGCGAAAGATATCCAAAACATCTTCCATTTTATGGGTAAGCCGCGTTAACGATTCAAATCCCATTGTTGCTGACATACCTTTTAAGGTATGAGCGCAGCGGAAAATTTCATTTAAAATAGTTAAATTTGCTGGGTCTTTTTCAAGGCTCAGCACGGAATTATTAATAATCTGCAGATGTTCTTCAGATTCCGCGACAAATAACTCCTTATATTGCTCTACTCCCATAAAATAAAATCCTTTTTATCTGCTGATGTGTTTCATTATTTCAATACCCATATATCCCAGAGGAATAACTTTGTCAACAACGCCCTCTTGAATAGCAACCCGCGGCATTCCAAAAACAACACAAGTAGACTCATCTTCTGCTAAAGTAAAACCGCCCACTTTTTTAATGTTTCTCATACCTTCTACTCCATCTTGCCCCATGCCCGTAAGCAAAACTCCCAAAGTTTTATTCCCAAAGCACTCAGCTACTGAGTTCATCATAACACTTACTGAGGGTCTAACACTATGAACTTTAGGATCAGAGTTAAGTCTGATCGTAGGGATATTATTTTCCATCGAAACCGCCATATGAAAATCTCCGGGAGCCACATAGGCTACTCCCTGTTCTACGATATCTCCATCCTCTGCTTCCTTTACTTTAATTTGGGAAATACAATCCATTCGCTGCGCCATTGATTTAGTAAAAGCCGCTGGCATATGCTGTACAATTAAAAAAGCCGCTTCTGCTTCTGGAGATAAATAAGGCAGAATTTCTTTTATTGCTTTCGGACCGCCAGTTGAAGCGCCAATCGCGACAATATGCCTTAAATGTGAATTTTTTTGCGCGGACGCTTTGGAATACTGTGATATTCTATTTAAAAAATTCTGCACTCTGTTTACATCTACCCGACTTGCTGCTTTAACCTTAGTAATAATTTCTTTACTAAGAGTTTCGATATCCACTGAAATTTCACCACTCGGTTTAAGAATAGTATCAACTGCCCCTAATTCAACCGCTTTTAAAGCATTAACGCTTCCCGGAGCAACATTTGCGCTAATAATTACAACTGGAGTTGGCACTTCATTCATTATATATGTAAGCGCGGTTAATCCATCGATATCAGGCATAACAATATCCATGATAACAACATCTGGTTTTAAGTGAACAACTTTTTTAATCGCGTCATTACCTGTTTTAGCAATATCAATAACCTCAATTTGGCTATCGGATGCTAATATATCTGTTATTTTTCTACGCATTAATGCTGAATCATCAACAACTAGAACTCTGATCATATTATTCTTTCTCCATGATTTATAGTTCTGACGCGAACTTCACCTGTAGAAAGATAAAAATATAAAGACCTTCCGTATGAGCCCCCTACATCTTCAGCAACTAATCTAATTTTCAAGTCTTTAAGAACCTCTTTCACTTTTTCAACATTCCTAACACCCACATTAAAAACTTTATTAGTTTTAGCAAAACCAAACATATGCGCACCGCCCATAATTTTTGCCTTTACAAATCTTCTTTCTGCGCCCATTTTCTCTAATTTTTCCAATAAATCTGGAATAGCTGTATTCGCGAATTTTGCGCGATTAGTTCTGTTCTTAACTAAAGCAACATCCGGAAGCATTATATGCGCAAGCCCGCCAATTTGGGTTCTGGGATAATATAAAATTATCCCCACACAAGAACCTAGCCCCAAAGAAGTAAGCACAATCGGAGCTTGAGCAACTTTCATATCCGCCATACCAACATGAATTTCTTCGGCTGGATTATATTCCTTAGGATCCATTAACTGATTCTCCAATAGCTTTTAAAATTAATTCCAAGCTTCCTGAATTTGGCAATAAAAAGAAATGACCTTGGACACTTTTTCCAGCATCAATAAATACTGAATCAAGCAATAATGCATATTCTGTAACAGTACTCAGTTCGATTAATATGTAATCAATAAGAGCCCCAGCCATATCAATCAAAATACCAGGGGTAGAGGGGATAAGCGCTATTTTAGTCACAGCAGAAAGAGTATTTAGATAAGCAGCCGCCAGGATACTCCCAGCCTCCTTAAGAGCTGATTGATCCATCTCAGTTAAAACTCCATTTTTAACTGCTTCCCCATTAAGAATTCCTGCTAAGGTTCTTGCATCAGACTGTGAAAACAACAATAAAATAATTCCCGGAGCATCACCAAAGACTTGAAACACAATACTTACAACCAATGTCTCAGCTCCGCCTACAGCTTTTGGAACTTCAGATATTGGTATAAAATGAACATTCGGCACGTTCATTTCTATTTTTTTGCTCAATAACTGAGAAAGTGAGGTTGCTGCGTTTCCAGCACAGATATTAGCTATTTCCTTGAGAAGATCTTTCTCATGAGCGTCTAAGACTATCTTTTTATTTAGCAATTTATAAACACCCTACTTAATTAATTTAATTATTTAAGAAAAATTAGTGGTGTTTTAAGTGATTAGCTTTCAAGCACACGCTTTGCTGCTTCAAGCACACGTGAAGGCTGAAAAGGCTTAGTAACAAAATCTTTCGCTCCTGCCTGAATCGCCTCAACAACTAAAGCATGCTGTCCCATAGCACTTACCATCAGAATCTTTGCCTTGTCATCTTTTTCCATTATTTCCTTAACAGCTCCGATTCCATCTATGTCTCCGACTTTCGGCATAACAATATCCATGGTAACCAAATCAGGTTTAAGCTCTAAATATTTAGCAACCGCCTCTTTTCCGTTCTCTGCTTCACCCACAACCTCATATCCTTCTTTTTTTAGAATATCTCCAATCATCTTACGCATAAAAACAGCATCGTCAACAACTAAAACTTTAACTCCCATCTAAAACGCTCCTTCCTTTTCAGTTACTCTATTTTTTTTCTGTACCATCTTTTAAAATTTCTGGCTTTGCTACATGTTTTATTTCGTCAACACTTAATACCTCATTCAAATCAAGCAATATCAGTAATCTATCTTCGCTTTTACCCACACCGCGCAAATATCTTTCATGCACCTCAGTTTCTATAAGCGAAGGAGTGTCTTCTATATTACTTTCTGATAATCTCAGCACTTCTGAAACAGAATCAACGATCATTCCCACTATATTATCACCAATCTCGACAACCATAATTCTCGTAGATTCACTGCGTCCCGCAGAAGGCAAATCTAATCTTTTTGATAAGTCAATAACCGTAATGATTTGACCTCTTAAATTAACAACTCCTTCAATAAAAGCCGGAGACTTTGGCATGCGCGTAATTGAAACAAGCTTAACAATTTCTCGAACTTGGTTAATTTCTACTCCAAATTCTTCTTCTCCGATTTTAAATACAACAAGCTGAATTTCTCCGCCGCCTTTTTTTGCTTCAGACATTTCTTATGCCTCCCCACTTAATAAACAAATTAGTGATCATTTTTTATTTCTTCTTTAATTGAAATTTATCCACAAGGCCTTGGAGATCTAAAGCCAGACGCGCTAATTCCTCAGCAGACGCAGTCAACTCTTCCATTGAAGCAGTCTGCTCTTCCGCGGAACTTGAAGCTTCTTCAGTAGCAGAGGCTGATTCCTCAGCAACCACAGCTACCTCATCGACAGCTTTAACTATTTTTTCAGAATCAGCTAATTGCTGCTGAGTAGCTTTAGTAATTTCCTCTACCATAGTCGCGGATGTTCTAACCGCGCCAATAATTTCCGCAAGAGCTTCTGAAACCTTAGATACAATTGTAGCCCCTTCAGCAACTTCTTTTGTTCCAGCTTCTATTGAGCTTACGGCTTTCGGTGTCTCAACCTGAATTCCCTTTATAAGACTTCCGATTCTCCGCGCTGCCTCGGCAGATCCCTCAGCTAATTTTCTAACTTCCTCAGCAACTACCGCAAACCCCCGGCCTGCGTCTCCGGCTCTCGCTGCCTCAATAGCAGCATTTAAAGCCAGCAGATTTGTCTGATCAGCAATACTTGTTATTGTTTCAGTAATCTGACCAATTTGCTGTGATTTTTCACCTAATGAAGCGATTACGGCTGCTGCATTAGAAACGGTTGTTGTTATTTTATTCATTTTTTCTACAGCTTCATTAGTAGCATATCCACCGCTTTGCGCCTGTTCCAGCGACTTCTCTGAAGACTGTGTCGCGGAAGTCGCATTATCAGCAACCCGACGTACTGAATCAGATAATCTTTCCATAAGCCTCGAGGTATCTTCAACTCGTTTTGCCTGAGTAGTAACCCCTTTAGCAATTTTTTGGATTGTCGAAGAAATTTCCTGTGTAGAAGCATTCATCTCTTTAGAAGAAGTCGAAATCTCTTGGGCAAAACTAGAAACTTTTGATGCTAGCTCTTTAATTCGGCTTACCATATCATGCATATTTTTAATAATTGCATTATAAGCCACTGTAAGTGTACCTATTTCATCTTCAGAATTATTTTCTATTGTTTGAGTTAAATCACCTCTTACAGCAGGCTCACTGGCTTTTACTAAAATATTAATTGGCTTGATAACTAGCTTTCTCAGCAAAATAGTAACTAAAACACTGATTAAAAAAATACTTAACAATGCGATTAGTATCCCTCTTTTTACAGTCTCAGCAGTAGCTTTTCTTGCATTATCCCACTCTAGCTCAACACCCAGCAGTCCTAAAACTTTTGCATTTTTACCATGGCAAGAATTACAGGCCAACTCATTATAAACAGGGATATATGTGGCAAAAACTCTCTTATTTTGATTTTTATCACTTGCTTTAAGTTTTTGCAACTTATGAGTTTTATCATCAGATTCAATTTCGCTGACAATCCCCAGGAAATCAATCTTTTGACCAATCCTTTCCTTGGAAGTGCACCGCTTAATTTCCCCATCATTATTAGCTAAAAAAAGCAAATCTATTTGTTTTTCAGCAACAAAATAATTAAAGATAGTCTGGACAACATCTTGATCGCCCGCAAGCATGGGATAAGAAATACCATTAAGAATACTATTACTCAATGCCCCGGCAAGCATCTTTTCCTGATCAATCAAAACTCGAGTCTGTGATGTAATATTTATTATTGCACTTAACCCCAAAACAACAAATAAAGCAATCCCCACAGAAAAAATTATTTTAAACTCTAGATTTTTCGGCAAAAATTTAAACATTTACCCCCCCCATTATTTTTTACTGAACAAACTGCTAAATCATAAGTTGCGATATTATTCATATTACTCAAAAACGTCGATAGTGTCAAGCATAAAATTCCGAATATTCGAATAATTTAACTGAAAAAATGCCGGCAAGATAATTAAAAACTGAAAAAAATTAAATTTTATAATACGATGAAATATTCTTATAAAAAAACCCCCGCTTCCAAAGAAGCGGGGGTTTTGTATTCGTTTAATTTAGAACTTTACGCCTAATTCTAATAATGCCTGCATAGCTGTTTCATCATTTCCTGCTACATAAAGATCCCCAGGAAAGAACCAAGCAAGGCTTAGACCGATACTAACATCTTCGGTATAAGCATAAGTTGCATTAAGATCAAGCTCTTGACCAGCATCATCACTTGTTGAATACTGATTAGCTACAGCATTCAAAGATTCTGCTAATGTATACATCCAATACTCAATCCCAACAGTCAATCTGTCAGCAGGTACTACAGTTGCGGTTAAAGCAATCGCGCTGATATTTGTATTTGGATCATAAATCGCGCCATTCAACTGATTTTCAAAAAGTGCTTGCCATCCGGTATAATCAGCATTAGTTCCGGTTGCCTTATCATCACCTGAACGATATACATATTTCAAACCAACTACTGGTGCATATTCATTATCAATCGCATAATTTAAACCAAGATCATATGCCATTGCCGCAAGATCACGGCTAGATGTATAATCACCAAACTGATAAGCCAAGCCTAATTTAGCTGATAAAGCTTCTACTGGTGTCATTGTCAAGCATGCTGCAAGTATATTTACATCCATTGATGTCGCGCTGTTAGATAAAAGACCAGTGAAAGCATCAGCTGAACTATAATGCGCTGTGGCAAAATAAGCATCTAACACAGTGTTTTTATCATCTTCGAACTTGTAGATCGCATCCAACATATAAAGATCCACATCTCCATTGCTTGTTTGAGCGGTATCTCTTACTTTAGCTGTTCCCATGATCACTGTTAAAGGATCATAATCTAAAATACCAGCAATCGCGTCAAACTCTGTCTGTGCAGAATAATCTGATCCCAGAAGAGTTTCGCCGGTTGTGCCATCACCAATAATTAGGCCATCAGCAATAACCATAGGCATTCTACCAGCTTTAACAGTTAAAGCTGAATACAGCATTTCCTGCATTGTGATATATCCAGAATAAAGATTAATCCCCTGAGTACTTGTGCCACTATTATCAGCCCAATCTCTTTCGTTTCCTAATACCATTGTTGCTGATACATTGTCTGTTAAATCAGCCGCAACACCCAGAGTAGTGGTTGTATTGTACCAATCTCTACTTCCAGCACCAAATTCCTGAGTACCAACAATAGCAGCATTTTGATCTGTGAAAGAAATTCCACCATTGGAACCTAATGTTCCATAATTATCTCTTAGAAAACCTCTGATTGTAATTCCACCACTTACTTTGATATTCTGTACTTCAGCAAAAGCAGGCATTGCTACAAGCGCAATCATGCTTATTGCTAAAACAATTGTTAACATTCTCTTCATTATATTTTCCTCCTTAGGAAATAATTTAATTTGATTTATTTGTCCAACTAGGTCTACAGATATTAATTTGTCTATAGTTGCCCAGGTTATTTCTATTTTATTCCATTATCACCATATGATTATAACTCCAGGCTCTATTTTCCCCCACCTCCTTGTCGCCAGATTAAAGTTATATATGATGAATTCAGCCTTTACTCAGAAAACCTCTCCAATTACGGCACATTACATATATCATTAAATTAACATAAATAAAAACTATTGTCAATATATTTTGATGACTAAATATTCATTTAAAAATCATTTGATTTATGCGTAGTCATGCACGCATGACATTCAATACAGATATTTTGCTTACTAACTACACTCATCTGTTTTTTAAAATCCGCGTCAACCGGATTACTTACATGATTACCCCCGGGCCCATGACATGCTTCGCATTGTTTACCGACTAAATGAGGAGTTTTCTCTTCACTAATAAAACCGCCCTGTCCAAAACCGGTAACATGACATTTTAAGCATTTTTCATCTTTATCCGCCCCACGCATTTTTAATACCCGCCAGGACTTATTAAATTTACGCTGCTTATAATCCTGATATTCCGCGGGATGACAGCCCGCGCATTGCTCAACCCCAACATACTCAATAGTATTACCTTCCGCCGAGGCATAATTATAATTAAACATAAATAAAAATCCGATAACAAATACCAGAAATATCACTTTTTTCAAAAAAATACTCCTTTCTTTAAAACTCCATAATAATCGAATAAAAATATAACGCTAAGCCGCTATTGCTTGCTTAACCAAATCTACAATCTTCGGCATTTTAGCTTTAATAATATCCGACAGCTCCATACTCAAACAAATCTCATTCGGAACAATCCCGATCATTAATATCTCTGGTAACCACTTATGTTTACTGGCAAATTCAAGCACTTGAAAAAAATCAACATCATGCAGTGACATATTTAAATCTCGTTCAACATCGATCTGCTTGGGATCAAATTGATATATTGTCCCCGCCGGCTCAGCTGTCTTGATCGCGTCAATTACAATCAACTTATCACATTGCTCAATTATCGGCAATAAATCAAATCCTGAGGCCGCTCCGTCTACAAGCTCAACATTATCAGGCAGCGATTCTTTTTTTAATGCCTCAATCGCGTGAATCCCCACACCTTCATCTTTGAGTAATAAATTACCAATTCCTAATATTGTTATTTTTTTCTTAAACAAAAAACACCCAAATTCTTAAGCTTAAATTATTTTATTCTAGCAAACTCTAAATTTTTTAATTTCCCCATTTGGTTTTGTCAAATGAACCGCACAAGCCAGGCAAGGATCAAAAGAACGGACAATTCTTGCTACATTGATTGGATTATCCGCGTCCGGCACCGGGCAACCAATCAAAGCTTCCTCAACCGGACCACGCTGAAAATCCTCATCTTTCGGACTTAAATTCCAAGTAGAAGGGACAACTGCCTGGTAATTAGCTATTTTTTTATTTTCGATTTTTATCCAATGACCCAGCGCACCCCGCGGAGCTTCGGTTAAACCCATGCCTTGAGCATTAGCCGGAATTTCAAAAGGCGTAAAAACCGGCTCACCCGGTTTTAATTGCAATACCCACTTTTCCATGGCCTCAGCAACTTTGAGAGTTTCCAAAGCACGCGCTGCATGACGATCTAAAAGCGAAGCACCTTTTCGATAATCTCCATTGATCCACATTCTGGCCAATGGGCCTACTTCGTGAGGGATACCATCATAACGCGGCGCTTTTACCCATGAATAAGCATTTTCTTTGTGCATATCCGGATCAGTCTGCCCCTCAGAAGGATGTTTTCTCCCGATTTCTTTTTTATACCAGGAAAATTCAACATCTTCGGTAATCTTTTGCGAATTAACATCCAAATCAAGATCCGCAGTATAGCGTCCTGGCTTAAACAAAAATTCTGTTTGCGCGTCATCTTCAGCAAAAACCCCAAAAGACAAAAAGTTTTTATAACCAATACCCACATTACCATAGTCTTTATATACATCAGCAATCGCTAAAACATCCGGGATATAAACATTTTTTATAAATTCTTTGAGTTCACGGATTCGCCATAAAGTTGAGGCTATTCTATCCACAGACACTTTTTGGGAAACTCCACCCGGCGTTATCGACTGCGCCATGGGAACCTTTCCTGACCACAAGGCGGTTAATTCATGCGCTTTCATCCGCATAGCCAAAGCCTGAATATAATGCTCAACTGCCGCATCATTAACTTTTTTAGGCAATAAGTAATCTCCTTTGTATCTGGGAACAAATGGAGCTACATCCGGACCGGTAACAAAATCAAGCGCCGCAAGATGGTAAAAATGCAATATATGCGACTGAAGATAATTACCGCTCAGAATTAGATTCCGCACAATCCTGCCATTTGATGGCGGAGTTACATTAAAAGCTGAATCAAGATTCAGCGTAGCGGCAATCCCATGACTAATCGGACAAACTCCGCAGATTCGCTGAGTTATCATCTGAGCATCTCTCGGGTCTCTACCCTTTAATATGGTTTCAAAACCTCGAAACAATGTTCCAATCGAACGCGCATCAATGACTTTTCCATTATCCACATCAACTTCTATTTTAAGATGCCCTTCAATTCGGGTAATCGGATCAATACTTATGGTTTGTTTGGCCATGGCCAGCTCCTTTTATCTTATTAAACTATTCGGTTAGGAATCATATCTTCAGGTAATTTAGCGTACATCGGCGAAGCAGCATCGGGAAAATTCGGCTCAGTACAGGCAATACATCCTGTCCCAGATCCGATGCACCAGTTTACGCCGCTATTCCAATGACGCAGAGGACAATCAGCATAAGCCATTGGCCCTTTACAGCCAATATTTATCAAACAACCGTCATCACTTAATTTTTCCGCGAATTTACCATTCGCAAAATAGGAATAATTTGGACAATTATCGTGGAGATTTTTACCATAAAACAATTTCGGTCTATTATGCTTATCCAATTCAGGCATGCCGAACAGCAGAACATGAACCAGAGTTCCGACAATCCAATCAGGATGGGCTGGACACCCCGAGACATTAACTACTGTTTTGCCAGTATATTCGGCAAAACCTTTAACCCCGGTAGGATTAGGCTTGCCTTTAGGAATTCCGCCAAAAGTAGCACAAGTTCCTACAGCAACCAAAGCAGCGGCATTAGGCGCCAGAAAATCAATCAAATCTGTTAATTTAACATGATGGCCATTATGCTCTCCAACAGTGCAATATCCACCCTCTTCCGCGGTAGGAATTCCGCCTTCGAGAACAACGATATATTTGCCCTTAAATTCTTCGGCCACTTCGTAGATAACATCAAAAGCAGTTTTTCCAGTACCAGCCATTACAGTAGGATGATACCTTAAGCTTATGATCTGTAATAAAACTTCCGAAATTTTGGGATGCACAGTATTTAAAAGTGATACTGAACAGCCGTTGCAACCTGAACCTTGAATCCAAATAACCGGTGGTTTTCCATCATCGGCAGCTAAAGCCTCAATTAATCCAGGATTATACAAGCTCGTAATCCCTGCGCCAACAGCTGAAGCCCCAAATATCTTGAGGAATTGTCTGCGGGTAAGTTTCATTATCCCCTCCTTGTTATAAATCCCCTATTAAATATGAAACCTTTGTCTACATTTTACAGTGCCGGTTTACTATGTCAATATAAATATTACCCCATTTACTATTTTTCATAACCTAAACGCCGCAAAAAACTTTCATCTTTACGCCAATTATCCTGCACTTTCACCCATAATTCTAAATAAACTTTTCTGCCAATAAACTCCTCAATATTAGTTCTGGCTGCTGAACCAATATTTTTAAGCATTTTCCCTTGACTGCCGATTACAATTTTTTTCTGAGCATCTCTTTCCAGAAAAATGGTTGCCTGAATAAGTGTTTTTCGGCCAGGATTATCCGCGAATTTATGCACCTCAACTGCCACAGAATGCGGGATCTCTTCCCGACACAAACATAAAACCTGTTCACGAATAAGTTCAGCCACTACAAAGCGTTCATTCTTATCAGTTAGCTGATCATTAGGAAAATATTCAGGACCTTCGGGCAATTTCTCTTTGATCTTTTCTAAAACTAATGCGCAATTTTCTCCCGTCTTTCCTGAAACAGGAATATAATCATCAAAAGATATTTGCCTACTGCAAGCATCAAGCAAAGCAAGAATATTTTCCTTGGGAATTAAATCAATTTTATTGATCAGCACAGCTGCCCAGCGACAATTATCTGCTATTTTTTTTTCTTTTAAAGTTTTAAAAATATGCTGATCCGCTTTTGTTATTCCGCTTTCCGCGTCAATAATTAAAATTACAATATCCGCGTCTTCCACTGCCCCCAAAGCGCTTCTAACCATGCACTGCCCTAGATTTGTTAAAGGTTTATGCACTCCGGGAGTATCGACAAAAATTATTTGCGATTGTTCATCACTGAGAATGCCTAAAATCGCATCCCGCGTTGTTTGGGGCTTATCCGAAATAATTGATAATTTTTCCGCTAAAAAATAATTTAATAGTGTTGATTTTCCCACATTAGGTTTACCCATTAAAGCCACATAACCTGATTTAAAACTTTTATTTTTTTCCATTATCTCTCTTTTCTATTTCCCGTATTGCGTCGTGCGTATCGCGTATTGCGCAAAAAGAACTATTTTTTGCTTTTGTTTTATATTTAGACTCAATACGCAATACTCAATACGCGATACGGTCATGTTCTTGCATCTTAAATATCTTTACAATCCAATGAACATAAAGCACATTTTGAATCACAAGGTTCAATATGAATATTAATTGTTCTATTTTTAAAATTACTATTCAATGATTCCGCTAATTGATGTTCTAAATGATGCGCCTGATCGACACTCATCGACTTAGAAATTACCACATGCAAGCTCATAAAATCACCACTCTCATTACTCAGCAATTCAAAACTATGGAAATTTATCACTTCGGGATATTTTTTAAAAACCTGGTCCAGCATTTTAGCGGCATCTGATTTTTTTTCCTGAATCATTCTTTTTAAATCTATATGGACAATCGGACTAGATTTAATATTTTTAGCAATCAAGGTTTCTACTGAAGTAGCGATCTGATGTGCCCGCACAGAATCCAAAGTAATATCTACTTCTACATGCAGAGAAATTGCCTTCAGCTGTCCATAATCATGGGCAATAATATCATGCACGCCTTCAACCCCGACAACCGACAAAGCAATTTTTTTAATCAGCGCGATCAATTCTTTATCAGCTGCTTTACCTAAAAGATGAAAAGTCGATTCCCGAACAAGCTGTATCCCCATAAACATAATATACAAAGCAACAATTGCCCCAAAAAAAGCATCCAGCCAAAACACTTTAAACATTGATCCGATAACCGCGATAATTACCAATATAGTTGAAATCGCATCACTGCGGTGATGCCACGCATCGGCAGCTAGAGCTTTTGATTTAATTTTCTGACCCAGATAAAAGGAAAATCTAGCTAACCATTCTTTGATCACCACAGTTATCCCGAGAAATATTATAAACAAAGGTTTTCCGGCAACAGCAATCGGTTTAAATATTCTTAAAACCGCGCCATGCAATAATTCCAAACCCACTAGAGTCAAAACAACAGCAATAATCAGTGTAGCAATATCCTCCATTCTTCCATGGCCAAAAGGATGATCTTTATCGGCTGGTTTTTGAGCGATTTTAAAACCCCAGATAACAACAGCGGAAGTGGCCACATCAGAAATCGTATGAACCGCGTCAGCAATAATACTAATACTGCCGCTGATCATTCCCATGCCTAACTTAAGCAAGAAAATAAAAAAGTTTATCCCCAGACTGATCCAGCCCTCCAAATAACCAAAACGGGCCCGGACAGCAGGATCTTGACTGTCTTGGCCGGAAAGATTTGCTTTTTTAATAATAAATTCCGTTAAATTAAAAATCATTTTTGTTTGCCTTTTTCTTTTAATGCCATTGCCTGCGCATAGTCCTGAGCGCAAGTGATCCGTTTAATATCCGAAATGCTGCCATTTAAAATTCGGCTTGAAAAATAATTTATTGTCTGTTTATTTTCATTATCCTGCTGACGAAAAAGCAAAGAAATAAAAGCCGCGGGAGCTTGGGTCGCCTTGAGTACATACATATCGGATTGTTCAACCATAGAACGCAAATAATGATTTTGAATCAAAGACATTAGCACAAATACAATATATAAAATACCAGTCAAAACAGGTAAGGTCTCAATATCAAATATAAATTCAAAACCAAAATAATTAGCTGTTGGTTTAAATACAAAATTAACTATAAAAAAAGAAAGCAGAATAACCAATGCTTGAATAATTAATTTAAAGCGAATATGTCCATAATAATGCTCCGCCGTTTCTCGGGCAACAAGTATTTCTATTTCCTCTGGAGAATAAGCCATAATTTTTTCGCTAAGGATTAACTTGCGCTCAGGCGATTGTCCGATAAAAACCACTTCTGATTTAGCATAAGCCAGAGAAAACACCTCAATAACTTTCATATCCCCCAAAGCAGCTAATTCAATAAGTCGCTGTTTAAATGCTGAAGGAGCTAAAGCTTTGGCCTTAAAAAACAAAGTAGCTAAATATTTAGGAGCAAGTTCCCAAGTATAAAGCGAAGCAATACATAAAAAGGATACTGGCATCCACCACCAGAAGACATCAGTCTCCAGAAAAAAGTAGATAACCTGCACAACAAAAAACATTACAAAAAACACGCTGATTTCCTTTTTAGATACAACCTGCAGCCACTCGACAAAACTATTAGCCCTTATATACGCTAAATTCTGAAAATATTTCAAGGGCAAAGAAAAAATAAAATATAGGGTATAAAATACAGAAAAGTATAAAGTTATTACAATAATCGAGTTTCCCGTCATCAGACCTACAGCATCGCGCAAAGGACGGGAAAACCCATACGCCATAATAAAAAGATACACAATTGCACAAATAATCTCAAGCGCGCTAAAAATGGTTTTTCTGTTTGAATTGAATTTTGCGATCAAAGCATCAAGCACAAGTTTTATTCCTCTGAGTAAACAATTGATTACGGATAAAATTGAAAATTTTAATATATTCTGGCTTGCAATAATCCGCGTAAGTCCACGGCCATGGGCGGAAAGTCTTATCACGATAACGAAGAGTGACTTCAGCAAAAATCCCTTTATCCAAATAAATCCGATGCTGATGATCTTTTGTGGTTGCTAATACCAATTTTGACAGAGAAAGATATCCTGGATCAATATTTACAAATCTATTATTCTGATTGGAAAAAAACTCCCTTTCAATCTTATTGGTTTTTAATTTTATACTCGGAAGCTCTTCTGGGCAAATCAGGTTGGAAAAACTTATAAATTGGCGTTTAAGCCCTGTGCCCATTTCGTTAGCATAATACCTCGTAGAATCAAACTCTAAAATTTCACTTTTATAATCAATTCCTCCAAAAACCTTTAATAACCTATCATGGGCAATATTTAAAAATTCTTGTCGAGCAATAAGCCCAATAATTAATCTTACTTTTTCCTGCTTAACAATTTGTTCCATTTTTAATTTTCTATTTAATTTTAAATGTTTTTTTAATTCTTCCCATCTGATCATTGCCGAATCTTTCCATAAACGCATCAGCAATAACCAAAGCACTCATTGCTTCGCCAATAATCCCTGCGGCCTGAACCGCGGATATATCAGAGCGCTGAACAGAAGCTCTAACTGGTTTTTTAGTTTTAAGATCAATGGTTTTTAAGGGATTTCCCAATGTCGCGATCGGTTTCATACCGCAGCGAGCGATTATAGTCTCAGCATTGCTCATCCCCCCCTCAAGCCCTCCCGCATTATTTGTCATCCGATAAAAACCTTTTTTAGGGGAATAACTTATCTGATCATGAACTTGAGACCCTAATTTATTCGCCGCCTCAAACCCCATACCAAATTCCACCGCCTTAATAGCCGGAATAGACATAAGTGCTAAAGCAAGCCGGGCATCAAGCCTCCGGTCATAATGCACATAACTGCCCAGACCAGCCGGAACATTTATTATTTCAACTTCAAAAATACCCCCCAAAGTATCTTTTTTATTTCTGGCAAAATCAATTTTATCTTTGATCTTTTTGCTGTTTTTCTCTCCGCCAACACTTATCACCTTGCTGGAAAACTTCACGCCAAATTCATTAAGAAATATCTTGGCAATTGCTCCGGCCGCAACTCGAACAACTGTTTCCCGCGCTGAAGCGCGCTCTAAAACACAACGCATATCAGAAAAACCATACTTTATCGCGCCGCTTAAATCCGCATGCCCCGGCCGCGGCTGCGTAATTGCCGGCAATTCATTTATTTTAAAATCCTTATTTTTTATCATTAAAGTAATCGGACTGCCTAATGTTTTTTTTGCTTTTAGACCCGTAATGATTTTAACTGTATCTCTTTCTATCTGCATTCTCCCGCCACGGCCATACCCCTGTTGACGGCGGAATAAATCCTGATTAATAATATTTTCATCAATATATAAACCCGCGGGAAGACCTTCAATAATAGCAACCATGCATTCCCCATGCGATTCTCCGGCACTCATAAACCGTAACATAACCTGCTCCTTTTTTAGCGTATAGCGTCAAGCGATTAGCGTTTAGTTTTTCTTTTCCTTTGTTTTTCACTCAATACGCGATACGCGATACTCACTACTTTTTTAAAAATAGAATAAAAATTTCAGAATATTATTTCCCCATAAAATAACGATAAATGTAGCTAATGAAAGATACGGACCATAAGGGATTATTTCAGCACCCTTGGTAAGCCTAGCAAAGATTCCCACACCCGCTCCAAAAAAAGGAGCGAGAAAAAATATCAGCAAAGCCATCTGCCACCCCAAAACTGATCCGATCATGGCGAGAAATTCCACATCTCCTCCGCCCATACTTTCTTTTTTAAAAATAATTTCACCAAACTGCCCGATCAGATAAATACTTCCGCCGCCAGCCAAAATACCCAAGCCGGATTTAATCAATGAGTCAAGCCAAGAGGATGCGCCATGAAGTTGCGGAAAAATTCCTGACAAAACTATCCCGACAATTAAGCCGCCCAAAGTTATTTCATCAGGAATAATAAAAAAATCGAAATCAATAAATGTCGAGACAATCAAGGCACAAGTCAAAACTCCATAAGTAAAAAATTGCACTGACAAGCCAAAAAAACTATAGACTACCAATAAAAGACTGGCCGTAAGAAACTCTACAAAGAAATAGCGAAAAGGAATCGGCTTTTTGCAAAAACGACATTTTCCGCCTAAGGCTAAATAGCTTAAAAGCGGGATATTATCATACCAAAGAACTTGTTTTTGACAATTCGGACAAAAAGAACGTTTGGGTTTATCTATTGATAATTCACAGGATTTATCGAGAATTCTAAAAATTTGTTTTTTGCTTTTCGCGTAGGCACCGGCTAATTCGAATTTCGCCAGCTGGTTTTTTTTTCTAAGCTTTTTAAATTTTTTCTCAACATAACCATCTTCATCAATATATCCGCTGCTTATCAAATCTTCCCAAAGTTTATCTGAATGCTCCTTACTCCCGGATATTTTCAAAAAATCTTCAGGCGCGACTTTCCCAGAACGCGGCATGCGATAGATACAAACATTAAGAAAACTACCGATCAAACAACCAAAAAGAACAACCATACTTTTTATAATCAAATCCGGCATTTTTCCAGTTCTCCTTCTAAAGCCTGTCGCATTATATCCACAGGAGCAATATCTTTGCCTGCCCAATAATTAAAACCAAGTACTCCTTGGTATAAAAGCATGCCTAAACCACCGATAGCTTTCAATCCTTGCGCTTTTGCATCTTTTATCAGCTTAGTTTCTCGATTATACACAACATCATAAACCATTAAATTATTATGTAAAAGCTCTTTATCAATCAAACTGATATTGTCATCTTTCATGCCAATGGGAGTTGTATTCACAAGTAAAGAGCAATCCTTTATTTTTTCCGCGATTTCTTCTTTCTGAATAAATTTTAATTTATCAGTAACCTTTGAAAAACATTCAAACTGTTTTTTTACAGCAGTAACATTATCCTTATTAATTTCACTAACATATATATCTCTGACCAAACCATTATCTTCTGAGCTTAACCCAGCAATAACAGCCCTACCGGCTCCGCCGCAGCCCAAAACCAATGCGTCTTTATTTTTTGTTTTTGCAAATCCTAAATCCATCTTTAATGATTTTACAAAACCCGGAGCATCTGTGTTTGCCCACCAAACTTTTCCATCATCTATACGACCAACGGTATTAATTGCTCCGACAAGTTCGCTGTATTGATCAGCTCCGGGATTACTACCCTTAAATTTTGTTTCTAGAATTTTTTTCGCATAAACTTTATGCGGAATTGTAATATTAAACCCAGCCAGATCAGTTCTTTCCAGCAAAAAAGCTTCCAAATCATCAGGCTTTATCTCAAATAAAGTATACAAAGCATTTATCCCTAAATGAGAAAAAGCGGCATTATGCATTGCCGCTGAAAAACTGTGCTTTACCGGATAACCGATAAGACCATAAACTTTCTGTTTACTTATCATGCTGAATCCCTGTCTTGTAGCCAGCAAGTCAATGGCGGTCTAGAATCAATCATTTCTGCTCATTCTCGCCTTACTTCCTGTAAGGCTCCGAGGATGAATCTCTGATTTTGACAGTCCTATCAAAATCAGGCTTCAAACCCGCTAAAATGATTATTCTAGCCCTCTTAACTTTGCATCCTTGTGGCTTTACAAACTATTTAGGTCAAAATTTCTCTTTTAGCGGCGCTTTAAATGAGAGCCTGACTTACGGAGTGTTTTTCACGACGTCAAGTCAGCCTGCTCGAATTTAGTCCGAAATAGCTGCGGCCTAGCAGATATTTTCGGAATCCTTATTATTCATGCCTCACTTACTAAACTTGGGCTTAGCCCTTCGACAAGCTCAGGATAAATGAAAAGATATATTTTACCTTAGTCCCACACGCTGTTAATCATTACAATTTTATTTTTTTAGACTTTTCTTTTTTAAATAAAACCCGATTGACCGCATTAAGATATGCCTTGGCTGATGCCTCAATAATATCTGTGCTTGCGCCTCTGCCGGAAATTTCTTCCTTATTGATCAAGAGCTTTACATTAACTTCCCCTAAAGCATCTTTTCCCCGCGTAACTGCCTGAATTGAATAATCAAGCAATACAGCTTTAAGCTTTATAATTTTTTCAATTGCTTTATAACAAGCATCAACCGGGCCATCGCCATCGGAAGTGGCGCTAAAAACCATTTTCTTATTTTTCAGCTTAACTGTTGCTTTAGGCTGAACATTTATTCCGCCAAAAAATTCCAAAGCTTCCAGACTCCAGACCTGTTCCATTTCTTTAGACTGCTCTTCGACAATCGCGATAAGATCTTCTTCAAATACTTCTTTTTTCTTATCCGCCAGATCTTTAAACCGGCTAAACGCAATATCCAGCTGTTTTTTATTCAGTTTAAACCCAAGCCGCTCCAGCCGATCAGACAAAGCATGTCGGCCTGAATGTTTGCCCATCACCAAGCCTTCACCGTAAAATCCCACGGTTTCCGGACTGATAATTTCATAAGTCTGGCGTTTTTTCAGTACGCCGTCCTGATGAATCCCGGATTCATGGCGAAAAGCATTACCGCCGACAATTGCCTTATTCGGAGCAACCAAAAAACCCGTCAGCTTACTGACCAATCTACTAGTTTTATAAATCTCTTTTGTTTTAATGCCACAATACATGTTTTTAAAATGATCTTTCCGGGTAATCAAGCTAAGCACAATTTCTTCCAAAGCCGCATTACCCGCGCGCTCGCCTATGCCATTAATCGTACATTCAATCTGTCCCGCGCCATTTTTAATCGCTGCCAAGGAATTAGCCACAGCCAAACCCAGATCATTATGACAATGTACCGCGATAATCGCTTTGTTTATATTCGGCACTTTATTACAAATATCATGAATCAGCTGACCAAATTCATCAGGCTGGGCAAAACCAACTGTATCCGGAATATTCACTGTAGTTGCTCCGGCTTTAATAACTTTTTCAATCACTCGAAAAAGGAAATCTTTTTCGGTTCGTGAAGCATCTTCCGGTGAAAACTGAATATCATCAGTAAATTTACCGGCGTATTTAACCGCGGCTTCCGCTATCTTTAGAATTTCACTTTCCGCTTTTTTTAATTTGTACTTCATATGGATTTTTGAAGTAGCCAAAAAAACATGAATCCGTTTTCTTTTAGCCGGCTTAAGCGCCTGCGCGGCTGCTTCAATATCTTTATTTAATGATCTTGCTAAGCCGCAAATAATCGCGCCTTTAACCTGCCGGGCGATCTGCTGCACACTATCAAAATCACCCGGAGAGGAAATCGGAAAACCGGCTTCAATAATATCAACACCTAAACGGACAAGCTGACGCGCGACTTCCAGTTTTTCCTGATCACTCAGACTCGCCCCCGGAGCTTGTTCGCCATCTCTTAATGTGGTATCAAATATCTTTATTTTCTTTTCCATTTTCTTTCTCCACATCCATATATTCTAATTTCCACAATCCCTGATTATGGAAAGGTCAGATTAGCCTTTTTTCGCAAGTGTTTTATACTTCCTTGGAAAGTGTTTTATACTTCTTTAGAATCTATCCATTTCATCATTTTTCTTAGTTTACGTCCGACAACTTCAATCGGATGGTTTTTTTCTTCTTCTTCCATCCGCTTAAAGTTCTTTTTGCCTGTTTTACATTCATTGATCCATTCTTTGGCAAAAGTACCATCTTGGATTTCCGTAAGGATCTTTTTCATCTCTTCTTTTGTCTTATCATTAACAATCCTCTTACCGCGAGTCAAATCACCGTACTCCGCGGTATTAGAAACAGAATAGCGCATATAATCAATTCCGCCCTGATAAAAAAGATCGACAATTAATTTAAGCTCATGCAAACATTCGAAATAAGCAATCTCCGGCTGATATCCCGCTTCAATTAGAGTTTCAAAACCTTTCTTAACCAGCTCTGATGCTCCACCGCATAAAACAACCTGCTCACCGAATAAATCTGTTTCTGTTTCTTCTTCAAAAGTTGTTTCAATAATCCCGCCGCGTGTTCCGCCAACACCTTTACCATAAGCTAAAGCAATTTCTTTTGCCTTGCCCGTTGCATTCTGAAACACAGCTATTAAGCAGGGAACTCCGCCGCCTTTTTCATATTCACTACGTACTAAATGGCCAGGGCCTTTTGGCGCGATCATAAACACATCAATATCTTTATTCGGAACAATATGTTTAAAATGAATATTAAAACCATGCGAGAACATAATTGCTTTGCCTGCTGTTAAGCTTGGCTTGATTTCTTTTTCATAAAGCTCGCCCTGGTATTCATCAGGAACTAAAATTTGAATAATATCCGCTTTTTTAGTAAGCTCAGCCGCGGTCATTGGTTGAAAACCATGTGACTTAGCCAAGTCAAAATTTTTATTTCCCGGCATTTCTGAGACAATAACGGTTAATCCAGAATCTCTTAAATTCTGCGCCTGAGCATGCCCCTGACTGCCATAACCAATAATTCCAATTATTTTTCCATCGAGTAATTTTAAATCCGCGTCATTATCATAATACATCTTTGCCATAATAATCTTCCTTTCTTACTTGTTTTTATTGTTTTGCTTCTGAACTAATGAATTTAATTCTTGCTCATCTGCTGTTTGTTTTAAAGCCTCGCCAAAAGTTATCTTATTGCTTAATACTAAATCACACAATGCCTGATTCATTGTTCTCATCCCGAAACGTCGTCCGGTTTGAATCAGTGAATAGATCTGATGTACTTGATTTTCTCTGATCAGGTTCTGGATTCCCGAAATCATAGTCATAATCTCCATTGCTAAGGACCTGCCTTCTCCTTGAGCATTAGGAATTAATCTCTGAACTAAAACTCCGACTAATACCAATGAAAGCTGCACCCGTATTTGCTGCTGCTGATGCGCTGGAAACACATCGACTATTCGGGTAATTGAATTAACCGCACTGCTGGTATGCAATGTGGCAAAAACTAAATGCCCGGTTTCCGCTAGAGTCAAAGCTGCCTGAATTGTCTCAAGATCCCGCATTTCGCCAATAACTACAATATCCGGATCCTGACGCAATACATGCTTTAATGCTTCAGCAAAAGAAAGAGTATCTGTACCCAGCTGGCGTTGATTAATTGTACAAAGCTGATGCTTGTGCAAATACTCAATCGGATCTTCCACAGAAATTATATGCGCTCTTCTGCGCTTATTAATATAATCAATGATCGCTGCCTGAGTAGTTGATTTACCACTACCAGTTGCCCCAGTAAGCAGAACTAATCCATTTGGTTTATCCGCGTATTCTTTAACTATCTCCGGTAATCCCAACTGTTCAATTGTCGGAATAATAAACGGAATAACCCTTGCGGCCATGGCAATCGATCCGCGCTGATAATATAAGTTTATTCTAAAACGACTGACTCCCTCCAAACCGCAGGAAAAATCAAGTTCTTTTCTTTGTTCAAACCATGCTATCTGATCACTGGTCAAAAGGCTATATGCCAATGTTTTTAGTGTTTCTGGATCTACCGGCTCACTGGTCGTATAAGTTAATTGCCCGCCAATCCGCAACTGCGGCGGAATCCCTACTGTAAGATGTAAATCCGAGGCGCCTCTATCAACAATCAGCTTGAGCAAGAAATCCATTGTCAGCATAATTCACTCCGTTTCCCGATAAACCGGTTATTTAAAACATATTACTGCGCTATGGCAATCCTACCAGTTCTCACCAGTTCTTCAATCCCCAGGGGCGCTAAGCAATCAAGCAAATCAATCAATTGTTTTTTCTCAACAACAGCTTCGATTACCGCAAGCTTTGCATCATAAGATAAAATAGTCGCTGAAAATTTCTTAACTAAACTTACTAATTTCAGCTTAGATGTTTTAGCGGTTTTAACTTTAACTAAAATTAATTCTCTTTCAAAAAATTTCTTTTTTGTCAGATCAGTTACTGATATTACATCGACAAGTTTCTCCAGCTGTTTTTTAATTTGATCCAAGATTTTTTCTTCTTTAGCATCAACTACCAAGCTAACTCTCGACATTGTCGGATCATGCGTTTCGCCCACAGCCAATGAATCAATATTAAAACCGCGCGCACTAAACAAACTGGACATTCGCGCCAGAACTCCGGGCTTATTTTCTACCAAAGCATAAATTATATGTTTCATGTTTTTAACTCCCTATTATTTAAAAGACAAAGGTTACGTTTAAGGTTACGATGCCCGTTTCGTTTTAGGGCAAAGTCTATCGGCTTAAAATTTATTATTTTAAACCGTGACCGTTAACATTACCGATACGGGCTTCGTAACCGTCAAACCTTTTACCGCTTTTTCTGTTTCATGTTTTTTCTCAATACTCAATACTCGATACTCAATACCGCTTTTAAGCCATTCCTCCGATCATCCGGTCTATCGCCTCACCCGCAGGAACCATCGGAAAAACATTTTCTTCTGGTTCAACTACAAAATCAAGAAAAACGACATTGGGAATAGCAATTGCCTGCTTAATTGCCGCGGCAACATCCGCTTTTTTGTTAACTCTAATCCCGGCAGCGCCATAACTTTCCGCTAATTTCACAAAATCCGGACCAGTGATTGGCGTATTCGCGTATCGGCGATTATAGAACAGCTCTTGCCATTGTCTGACCATTCCCAAATATCCATTATTCAATATCGCCACTTTAACATTTACCTTGTTCGCTACAGCAGTCGCCAGTTCTTGGATATTCATTTGAATCGAACCATCTCCCGCGATATCAAAAACTATTTTATCCGGCCTGCCCAATTTCGCGCCAATCGCCGCCGGAAAACCATAGCCCATTGTCCCCAGCCCACCGGATGAAATCCAGGTGCGCGGCCTCGTATATTTATAATACTGCGCTGCCCACATCTGATTCTGGCCAACTTCAGTACAAATAATCGCCTCACCTTTAGTTATCTTATAAATCTGCTCGACAACATACTGTGGTCTGATTTTTTGACCAGCTACTTTATACTGCAAAGGCGCTTTTGTTTTCCAGCCATGAATTTTTTTAAGCCAAGCATCTGTTTGTAATCTTTTTACAATTTTATTCAAAGCCTGCAAACCCTGCTTTGCATCGCAAATAACCGGAATATCTACCCGAATATTTTTGCTGATCGCGGTGGGGTCAATATCCAGATGAATTACTTTTGCATCCGGGGCAAACTTATCAATCCGACCGGTTACCCGATCATCAAACCGCGCGCCCACAGCGATAATCAAATCACTTTCCATTATCGCATGATTTGCGTATGCTGTTCCATGCATCCCGAGCATTCCCAAAGCCAGTTCATTGGTTTCCGGAAAGCCGCCCAAACCCATTAAAGTCGTGGTTACCGGCGCATTGATCTTTACCGCGAATTCCAACAGCTGATCATGCGCTTGGGAAATTATAATTCCGCCGCCGGCATAAACAACTGGTCTTTTGCTTTTTTCAATCAGCTTGGCTGCCTTTTTAATCTGCTCCATCGGCACGGCAATTTCCGGATTATAAGAACGCATTTTAATTGTTTCCGGATAATGAAATTCCATGCTCTGTTTTTGAATATCCACCGGAACATCAACAACAACCGGGCCCGGCCTGCCAGTCGCGGCAATATAAAAAGCTTCTTTTATAGTACTGGCCAGTTCAGATATATCCTTAACCAGATAATTGTGTTTTGTAATCGATCTTGTTATTCCAGTAACATCCGCTTCCTGAAAAGCATCATTACCAATCAAAGCACTGTTTACCTGTCCGGTAATCGCAACCATGGGAATAGAATCCATATGCGCTGTTGCCAAACCAGTTACTAAATTAGTTGCCCCTGGACCAGATGTTGCCATGCAAACCCCGACCTTGCCGGTTGCCCGGGCATAGCCATCAGCAGCATGTGCCGCGGCCTGTTCATGACGAACCAGAATAAAATCAATGGGAGCATCGTACAGCGCGTCAGTAAGCGGCAAAACCGAACCACCAGGATAACCAAATAAAACCCGTACTCCTTCTTTTAATAGTGACTCAACAATAATCTCCGCACCTGTCTTTTTCATAATATTTCCTTCTTATTTTTTATCATTCAATATCTAAAACCGCGCCTTTGCTGGCTGAGCTTACCATCTTCGCGTAACGCTTAAGCCACCCGGTATTTATCTTTGGTGGCGGATGTTTTACATGGCGCAGTCTTTCGGCTATTTCCTGATCAGTTAAATTTAAATGTAATTTTCTATTTTTTATATCAATGATTATTTCATCATTGTTTTTTACCGCCGCGATCGGACCACCCGCTGCTGCTTCAGGAGAAATATGCCCTAAGCAAGGACCTCTGGTTCCCCCGGAAAATCTGCCGTCAGTAATTAAAGCAACATCATCCGACATGCCCATTCCGACAATCGCCGCTGTCGGCGCAAGCATTTCCCGCATACCCGGCCCGCCGCGCGGACCTTCATAACGCACAACCAAAACCGTGCCTTTTTCAACTTTAGCAGAAAGAATATCTTTCATCACCGCTTCTTCACTATTATAGACACGCGCCTTACCTTTAAAGTACATCATCTTCTCACTGACAGCGGACTGTTTTACAACTGCGCCTTCTGGGGCTAAGTTGCCAAACAGTACTGCTATCCCTCCTTCTTTATGATGCGCTTTATTAAGCGGCCGGACAATCTCTTCATTAAGTACTTGAGACTCATTTGCCAGCTTTTTTACATTAGTTCCGCAAACAGTCGGATTATCATTCAAACGATCTTTAAGCCTATGCATTACCGCGGGAATTCCCCCGGAGTATTCAAGGTCTTCCATAAAATATTCTCCGCCAGGCCTCAGATCAGTTATATGCGGAGTTTTTTTGCTTATTTCATCAAACTCATTCAAAGAAATTTCTATGCCGCATTCATGAGCAATAGCCATAAGATGCAGGACAGTATTGCTTGAACCGCCCAAAGCCATATCCACCATAATCGCGTTTTCCAGAGATTTTTTATTCATGATCATGCTGGGCGTAATATTTTCTTTGACTAATTCCACGATCCGCTCTCCACTTGCCTGAGCCAATCGTTTCTTTTTTGCCATACCAGCTAATCCAGTACCGCAACCTGGCAAAGACATTCCCATGGCTTCAGTCAAACAGGCCATGGTATTCGCTGTATATAATCCCTGACAAGAGCCCTGACCGGGGCAAGCTTCCATTTCCAAGCAGGAAAGTTCCTGTTTGCTCATCTCGCCTCTTTTAGTCAAAGACAAAGCTTCAAAGGTATCCCGGACAAAAGATAAACGTTTCATTCCCTGTCTGCCGGAAAGCATTGGCCCGGCAGTCAAAATAATTGCCGGAATATTTAGACGCGCTACGGCCATAAGCATGCCGGGAGTAATTTTATCGCAATTTGTAATACAAACCAGTCCATCGGCACAATGCGCTTTGACCACTGATTCCACAGAATCAGCAATCAATTCCCGGGAAGCAAGCGGATAATGCATGCCCTCATGCCCCATAGCAAGCCCATCACAAATCCCGGGCACTCCAAAGAAAAACGGCACTGCGCCCTGACTGACTATACCTCGTTCGACAAATCTTTCCAAATCGCGCATCCCAACATGCCCTGGGATAAAATCATTAACCGAGCTAGCTACAGCAATAAACGGCTTACTCAAATCTTTTTTAGAAATACCTGTGCCAAACAGCAAAGCTCTATGCGGTGCACGTTCCAACCCTTTTTTAATTTGATCACTACGCAAAATTATTTCTCCTTAATTTTACTTGCAACTTAAACCAACAAACCCTATATGAGAACAAAGAAGACAGAATAATCTGTCTTCTGCTTTTTGAATTAAAAATTTAAAATACATTACTAATTAATTAGAATATCAATTTTTCCTTTGCCCTGATCAAAATTATCCAAAGCACTGCCGACAATCATACCCGGCAATACTTGATTTTCATTGGCTTTCATCGCGTACCCAGGCTCTGATGATGTGACTAGAATATCACCTCTTTTAATCGGTCCATTTTGCGTATTCACATTACACTTAACAACCCCGGACAAAGCCAAAGGCTTATTGCCTGCCATATCTCCCATATATATTTTTGGTGCCTCAGATATAACTCCAGCCACTTTAGTATCAAATTTAACAGTTGAACGAGTAACAGTCAAATCATTATCTTTGCTAATAACAACGACATCGCAAGCGTCACCGGCTTCAACCTTTATTCCTTCAGCAATATCCCATACTTTTTTACCTTCATGATTCCTCGCATCAGGATATGGAGTTACCATTACAAATTTAACGGCAGTACAAGTAGCAAACTGGGCTTCTCCTCCGAGAAAATTATCTTGAAAATTAATTGAGTACGCCCCCATAGGCACAGCACTCATAACCATGGTTCCCATATCCGTATCATCAAACTGCAAACCATTAATAACTGTCAGATGATGCAAATCACTCTGTCCGCTAGGGTCCCCAAAACAAGTACGGTTCAAGACATCTAGCTGTGAATCATTAAACTGTTTAGCGACTAAAGTATTATACACCGCTCTGACTTCACCCCCGGCGGTATCATAACGGAATCCATGAGTATCCAAAACTAGCGATTTAATAGCCCCTTGCTGGGCAAAACTCAAAACCGCTGATCCTAACAATAGCAGGATTATCTGAATAAAAACTATTATAAAATGATTTGTTTTTTTCTTCATAAATAAGCTCTTAATTTTAATTTTTATTGACTAAAACAAAAATTTTAGCCTGACCTGAAGTTAATTCCTGCAAAGCTTTGCCGACCAACATCCCAGGCTTGACTTCTTTGCTCGAAGCCCTCATCGCGTAACCTGGCATTGAAGAACTTACCAGCAAATCACCTCGTTTGATCGCTCCATTTTCTGTGATTGCATTGCATGGGACAATCCCGGCTAAAGCTAATGGCGTGCTATCTTCTCCTGCTCCCATATATATTTTGGGGTCAGAAGAAACAATCCCGGCAATTCGACAATCAAATTTTTCAGTTGATTTAACCAAACCTTTTTCCGGATCATCGCCGATGATCACAACATCACCCGCCGTACATTCTGTAATTAGCATGCCTTCAGCAATATCCCACACATAATTACCGCCATTTATTTCATATGTTGGCGGAGGCGCTGGCCCAGTCATTACCAGCTTATCTGCCGTAACAATATTAAGAAACGCATTGCCGGTCACAAAATTAATAGTCCATGTACCGCTTGGCCCAGCAACTAAATTTACAATCATCCCATTAAAAATCCGTAAAGATTCCAGCTGACTCTCTCCGCTAGGATCAAACCAACGAGCCACATTATCAAAATCAATATATATAGAAGAAGTAAGCTGATCATAAATCCCAAACGGACAAGGATAAAAAGTTGTTAAAGTTATTTCTTCCGGAGATGTTTGCGATGTTGCCGTGGAAGAATAGATCAATATTCCGATCAAAGTAACTATCACACAAAGTAATAAATATTCTTTATTTAGCTGCTTTATTTTTTGCAAAAATCGTTTAATTTTTGGCACCATTATTTGCCTCCGCCATATTATTTAGATTGAAATTATAAAAACAAGTCAATAATTACTACCAATTAACAGTTGCTCTAATTTTTTGATTCGTTCCCACAACAACTATATCTATTCCAACAGTCATCGGCGCAGTATTCATCGCCGCGGGAGTTGCTTGCCCTAAGGAAAGTAAGGACATCACCCGGATTAAAGCCCCTTCTGCCGCATAAAACGACATACTGTGCTTAATATTTCTGACCACAACATTATGCAGATTATTCGCATAAGCCATCATATAAACCGCGATCAAGGAAACAATACTAATATAAATAAATGCCACAACCATTGCCTGGGCTTTTTCTCTGGTTGTCTTCTTCTGGATATTTCTATCCAATAAAAATTTTATTTTGCTCATCAATTCACCATGTTGTTCCAGTTGGGCCAGGTATTGGCGTAACCGAAGGAGCGCAGCGCAAAGTGATCTGTTTGCTCAGCGTAATTCGATGCCTTCTCACTCCCACACCAGCCATCGGATCATCAACCATACCCTCTACGGTTAAAAGAACATGCACGCAATTATAGGCAATCGGCTGAAAATCAAACTGAATGAGATTATCCGCGATTGCTTGAGGCGGATTTCCATCATTTCGATCAATCATCAAGCGATTTCTCGTCCACTCAGGATCAAAGTAATTCTCCCCATAAATTTGCACTTTTTCATGCGAAGGAAAATCCCCGGCAACATCTGATAAATCACCCCTAATAAACGAAGCTTGTGTTGCCTGGCGCAAAAAAAGACCTGTTCCCACAGTCATATCACAAACATTCATCGCATTGGAATCTCCCAATGTCGGCATATCCGCATTATAAGAATTAGCAGCGTCAAGACCAAAGACCCCGGGGCTAAGCTCCTGTTGATAACCATTAGCACCGTAAAAGCTGCCTACAGGCTGTGCGTGTGCAGGCGCTGTCCATGATCCATAACAATTAGAACGGATGACCTCATTGGTAATCAGATTCATTGCTGTTGAAGCATTTGTATAAACACTAAAAGCATCCTGCATATATCTTATTGTTGCTAAAGAAAAATAAAAAATCACTCCAGTGGCGACAAGGACAACAACCATTAACATTGCGGAAATCTGCACTTCGATTAAGGTAAAACCACGATTTATTTTCATATTATTCAGTCCAGTTTATCGTAACTTTAATCTCTTGTAAATGCACTTGCGGCGCGCCGTGATTTATTCTTGTAATAACAGGAGCCAGAGCAGCCTTTTCGTCTATCAGATAGTTTCGATTAGCCGCAGTATCAGCCGGGTCAATATAAGCGTTTCTACAATCCGATCTTTCTCGTTCAATAATAGATTCCGCCCAATTTAAAGCAATCAGCTTATTCCGCGCAAGACCCATTAAATTACTGGCATTTCGATAAGTAGCAAGCAAAGCCGCCACTACTACAGTAAGTAATAGTGCTGATAGCACAACTTCTACTAAAGATAACCCTTTTTTATTTAAGCATTTTTTATCCATAATAATCCTGAATTTAATTATAACATTATGCCTTTTAAAGTCAATGTTTTTTGAATACCCGCTTGACCCTGGCAGAGATACCGCAAGTAATCTCATAAGGAATAGTATCACATAAAGTTGCAAGAGTCTCGCTAAATATTGCTTGCCTTTTTTCCCTGCCGATCAAAGTAACAATATCGCCTAGCTTTACCCGAGAAGCCAGACCAATATCAACCATAAGCTGGTCCATACAAATTCTCCCGACAACCGGCAATAATTTACCTTTGATTAAAACCTGCGCTTTATTGGACAAAGCTCGTGAATATCCATCGGCATAGCCTATAGATACAGTGGCAATTTTAGTTTTAGTTTGGGTAATATAAGTCCGGCCATAGCTGATTGCTCTGCCTTGATCAACTGTTTTTAAAAAAACTATCCTGCTCTTTAACTCTAATACTGGCTTTAACTTAAAACAAGACTTTGCTTTCATTGCTCGGTCCGGATACATACCATAAAGCATTAGCCCCGGCCGAACCATATTAAATAGTTTTGGTTTGAAATTTTTTAAGTGAAAAACCGCGCTGCTATTTGCCCCATGAACCAGCGAAATAGTAATATTATTTTGTTTTAATTTATTAATCAATTTCTCAAAAATAATTATTTGCTGTTTAGTAAATTCAAGATCCGTATCCGCGCTGGGGAAATGAGTAAAAACCCCTTCAATCAGCAGATTTTTCATTTTAAAAATTTTAATTATCTGCTCATAAGCTTCCTGATGCCATATTCCAATTCGCCCCATACCTGTATCGACTTTAATATGAACCTTTGCTTTTTTTCCAGCAGAAACATTATTATTTAGCTTTAAAGCGCCCCTCAGATCCGCGACCGTCAAACTTATTTGTGCATTAATTGCTTGTTTCATCTGACTTTTATCAACCACATTACCCATAACCAAAATTGGAGCTTTAATTTTCCCGGCTCGCAAAACCATTGCCTCATTAACACTGGCAACTCCCAGATAATCAACCCCACATCTTTCCAGCTGCCGAGAAACTTCCAGCATGCCATGACCATACGCATCGGCTTTTACAGCCGCAAGCATTTTAACGCCTTTACCGGCTTGGCGTTTCAACTGAAAAAAATTTGACTTAATATTTGCCAAATTAATTTCAGCCCAAGCCGGATAATGAATTGTCTTTTTATTTAGCATTATTATTCTTTTGGGTTTTTCTTACTGTACAAGTATTTGCGTATAAATACATTGGCACGATTTCTTTGGCTTGTTTTAATTTTTTGCTTTGATATTCCCGATAACATAACTTGGCAAAAACATTTGGGTCAGTATACCATAATTTTTCCCGAGCAAAACTAGGATTTAGGTTTTTATAGCTGCTTATTTGTTCTTTATATAAACCCACCCCGTCTCCGCTAAACACGACCTCTGGATTTAGATTAACCATCAAATCCTCAATCGGCCCTAAAAAATACTTGCCCTGTTTTTTCAAGTTATTTCCTGAATTTTTAAAAATCGCGGCATATGCTTGTTTACGTTTTGCGTCAATAATTGAACATATAGTTTTTTTAGAATCAAGACAATTATGCGCGATAAGATCCAAACTGCTCAGACTGATAATCGGAAGATTCAAACCCAGACTCAATCCTTTTACCGCCGCAATTCCAATGCGCAATCCGGTAAATGAGCCTGGCCCGATATTTACCGCCAAACAATCCAGGTCTTGAAGTCTGATTTTTTGTTTGTCTAATATCTTTTGGATTTCCGGGATTAAAAACTGTCCATGAGCCCGCGCTTTAGCTTGATTAAATTTCCTTAAAACACGCTCATTTTCCATAAGCACAATGCACAAAAATTTGCTTGATGTATCTATCGCTAAACAAATCATAGTATCCTTATCGATAATTTAATAATTATTTAATTAAATTTTTAAATTTATTAAGCAAGCGCTGATATTTATCCCCCCGGGCTTTCAGCCTAAATCCCCGCTTCTCCTCGCCCAGCAAATCAATATTAATGTCCAAATACTCATCTGGCAGCAAATCGCCGGCTCTTTTGGCCCATTCAATAACAAAAACTCCCTCACGGTCAAAATAATCTTCAATCCCCAAAAAAGATATCTGCTCAACATTATTCAGCCGATATAAATCACAATGAAACAGCTGTATGTTTTTCCCTTTATACTCCCGAATCAAAACATAACTAGGGCTATTAACTTTTTTTTCATTAATCCCCATACCCTGAGCAATCCCTTTGACTAGAGTTGTTTTGCCAGCCCCCAAATTTCCCGATAAAGCAATCACATCCCCTGGCTTTAAAAACTCAGCCAGTTGTTTTCCCATAGCGATTGTTTGCTCAGGAGTATTGGTTGTTAAATTTAGCATATAATCAAACTCGAATATCTGTTATTTTAATTAAAATGACGATATCCGCCCGGTTTTATTTTAGTTGATTTACCCTGTTTACTGATCAATTGCAGGCTTGCTTCTTGAGCCGTAATTCGGCCGATACAAGATAATTTTGTTTTTTTAAACGGCCAAGCTAAGATTAATTTCTTCGCCGCTTTTTCGCTTAAAGTAAATAATAGTTCAAAATCCTCACCCGCATAAAAAGCATTGTCTAAGCCACCGGCTTTGGCATCTACTGGAATATCCTCCTGCTCCAAGATTGCCCCTTTTTTGCTTTGTTTTAAAATGTGCCCTAAATCAGCAATTAATCCATCAGAAATATCCAGCATTGAATTTAATTTATAATTAGATACTAAAAATCTTGATTCCGCTATTCTCGGAGTAAAATTCAAATGTCCTCCAAAGCGAGAACCGCCCAGCTCGCCGGTCACAAAAATATAATCCCCTGTTTGAGCATTACTTCTTAAAACTAATTGCTTGCGCTTAACTTGGCCGCATAAAAAAACATCAATAATGATTTTTTCCGCGGCATTGGTATCTCCCCCAATAATATCCACTGAATATTTTAGCGCTGTTTTTTGTATTCCTTTGTAAATTTTTTTGGCAAACTCGCTATCTAGTTTTTTAGGAAAAGCCACGCTAACAATCGCATAAAGCGGCCAACCGCCCATTGCGGCAATATCGCTTAAAGAACAAGCAAGAGCTTTGTGTCCAATAGCTTGAGGATCAGCGCTTCTCAGAAAATGAACATCTTCAATCAGCATATCCGCGGTAAAAAGCAAACAGTCTTTCGGGGAAATACTTACTACCGCGGCATCATCGCCAATCCCTTTTAAAACTGCTTTATTGCGTAATTTTTTTTTTGCGATAGCAGCAATAAAATTAAATTCACCAAGCTGGGACAAAGTCTTCATATTTTTAAAACACGTTTAATCTTGTTTTTATCCGGCGCTTCGATCAAGCCAAAATCCGTAACAATCGCACTAATAAGTTTAGCCGGAACAACATCGAATGCCGGGTTATAAACCTTTACTTGCTCCGCGACCATCGGACGCTTATACCAGTTTTGTCTGATTTCACTCGCGCTGCGCTGTTCAATCGGAATCTGATTTCCACTAGCTAAACTTAAATCAAATGTCGATGCCGGAGCCACAACATAAAAAGGCACTTTATGAAATTTTGCTAATACTGCCAATGAATATGAACCGATTTTATTCGCCGCGTCTCCATTTGCCGCTATCCGATCTGCGCCGACAAAAATTTTATCGATTTTTTTCTGCTGCATAAAATATCCTGCCATATTATCGCAAAGCACAGTTACATCAACTTTATTTACACTTAATTCCCAGCAAGTTAATCGCGCGCCCTGCAGCAGAGGGCGAGTTTCACAAGAAAATACTTTTACGTTTTTAGCCAATTGATTAGCCCTGTAAATAACTCCCAGTGCTGTACCCATTCCAACAGTTGCCAGCATCCCCGCATTGCAGTAAGTCATTATTCGATCATTTTTTTTAATCAAGACTTGTGCATTATTTGCCATCTCAGCGCAACTTTGCTTATCTTCGGCAATAATCTTCTGCGCTTCTTTAAACATTATTTTTTTAATTAAAACAATAGATTTATCTTTATTTTGCAAAGCAATATTTCTCATCCGCTCAAGAGCCCAAACCAGATTAACTGCTGTCGGCCGAGAAGACGCAAGATAATTAAATAAATCGTTTAAATTTTTTTCAAAAGCAGAAAAACAGTTTTCATTTTTTTTGCTTATCCCCAAAGCCATGCCCAAGGCAGCTGCCGCTCCAATCGCCGGGGCGCCTCTAACTTTTAAGGTTTTAATTGCCTGCCAAACCTGTTTTACGGTTGAACATTCAACAAACACAATTTTTCCGGGCAATTTAGTTTGATCAATTAAAACAACTTTTCTATTTTTCCAAGTGATTGTTGCAAATTTCAATGTTCTTTTTCCTTTCCATAAACGCGAGTTTGATTTCTTCCTTGGGCTTTTGCCTTATTCAAAGCATTTAACGCATTAGCGAAAATTTCTTCTGCCTTGTTCGCACAAACATCTTCCAAGCAGCTTAAACCACAACTTATTGTCAGGCTTACCCGACATTCATCCTTGCCTAATTCACTGGTAACAACAAACTGGCGCATTCGTTCTACCGCTAAATAAGCATCATCCATTTCTGTTTCCGGAAGCAGCCAAGCAAACTCATCGCCACCATAACGGCATAAAATATCAGCTCCTCGAATATTTTGCAGAAAAATCGCCGCTAATTTTTTAAGCACCATGTCTCCGGTTACATAACCAAAAAGATCATTTACTTGTTTAAAATAATCGACATCAATTATCGCGCAGCAAAAATTACGTTTATATCTCCGGCCGCGAGCAAGCTCATCACTGATCCGATGATGAAAATAGGTTTTATTATATACTGTGGTCAGACTATCAATAACTGAAAATTTAATCTGATTATCAATGGTTTTTTTTAAATTTAACAAATTTCTTATTCTAACAATCAATTCGCGTTCATCAGAATTTTTATTTAAAAAGTCAGAGGCACCCATCTCCAGACCAATAAGCTTTTCATCCGTTGTATTAACCGTCGTGTGAAACAATATCGGCAGACTAACATGCTGTTCACTTTTTCTTATTCTGCGGCATATTTCAAAACCGTCTGTATCTGGCAGCAGAACATCTAAAATAATCAAATCCGGCTTTTCTCTTTCCAATAGAAGAAATGCTGATTTTCCATCAGGCGCATGAATAAGCTCATAAGGCTCATTTTTTAACTTATTCTTTAATGTCTCTAGATCATTAGTATTATCCTCAACAACGAGTATCTTATGTTCCAAGACATCCCCCTTTCGCTAAACCCTGTTTATTTGTAAAATTAAAACCCGCAAGAATCCTATTTTCTACCATAAAAACTTATTTGGTTTCTTCCCGCTTTTTTCGCTTTATACAAAGCAACATCAGCCTGTGTCACCAGCTCCTCCATACCTAAAGCGCCCCCTTCTACCAACGAGCTTATGCCGCAGCTAAGCGATATAAAAACCGGTTTTTCTTCAGTTGCCAGATTTATTTTTTCCACCTTACTGCGCACGCGCTCCGCAGTAACATAAGCCCTCTGAAAATTAGTTTCCGGTAAAAGCAAACCAAATTCATCACCACCATAGCGGCATAAAATATCCGCGGTTCGGATATTGCTGCGCAGGATATCGGCTATAGACTTAAGCGCTTTATCACCGATCGGATGCCCCAAAGTATCATTAACTTCTTTAAATTTATCCACATCGATAATTAAACAACAAAAATCCCGATCATAGCGCCGTGCGCGTTCAAACTCATCCCGCAATCTATGCTGAAAATATCTGCGATTATAAACATGAGTTAAACTATCAACAACCGAAAGCCGGACCACATCATCATACAGCCTTTTAGTGCGTAATAAATTTTTAATTTTAATAATAAGCTCTCGGCTATCACAATCTTTGCTTAAAAAATCCGAAGCTCCCAGTTGCAAACCAAGAAGTTTATTATCCATATTCAAGGATGAGCTAAAGAAGAGTATCGGAATATTTAGAAAACGTTCTTCCGAACGAATTATTTTGCACAATTCGAATCCATCAGTTTCGGGTAAAATAAGATCAAGGATAATCAAATCCGGATTTTCTTTTTCCATAAGCTCAAACAGATTTTTTCCATCTGATGAGCGCACAATAATAAATTTCTCATTTACTAATGTTTGTTGAAAGGAATCAAAATCTTTTTGAGTATCTTCAACAATAAGAATTTTGCTCGTCATTTTTTTCTTCTCCCCTTTAAAAAACGCAAATATATTGCATTATTCGGGCACATTTCACTACAGCAAAGACAAAGTATACATTTTTTTGGATTAATTTTTACTTTTAAATTTAATTGTTCAATTGTTTTTTGCGGGCAAATTTTTACGCACATTAAACAATTATTACATTTCTTAGCATCGATAGTCAACATTAACGGAATAAACCGTAAAATACTTTTTAATAAAAAATTGGGTATTTTATATATGCCCATTATTTCAGGTAAAGCAAAATCATTAACTAATACTTTAGCTATGGACTCTCCGATTACTTGAATATTATTCAAATCCCCCTGTCCCAATTTCCGATCATGCGCTATTTTTATACTCGGCACAGAAAACGGGTCAAGGCCAATTATTTTGGATACAACAGCATCCGCCGCAACCGCATCTGCCGATGCAATCACCAATCCAAGTTTATATGGATCGCCTCCGGAAGGGCCTTCTCCTTGCATAGCCAGAACCCCATCGATAATACTTAAATCAGGAATAGCCATTGAATATATTCTTACTAATTCTTTGGCAAAAACCTGAAAATTCGGCGCTTTCTTATGACAATGGACTTTATACAAACCAGGAACAAGACCAAAAACATTTTTAATCGCGCAGGTTAAGGTTGTCAGATTATGCGTTTTAAGCTTAGGCAATGATATTACAACATCAACCTCGTCTTTTATCCTGGCAAAGGGAATCCCCTCTATTTGTTTAATTTTATCAAATCTAACCAGCTCCGCGTTTTCTTCCTGAGCAACTTGCTTGATCCCGCATTGTTCATAAATATCTTCGGCTTTAACTAATCCCCCGGGACTATCCCCAATAAATATTTTATCCGTAACGGTTTTTACCAACCGAATAACTGCCCGAATAAATTCCGGGTGAGTTATTACCGCTTCCTCCGGCCTGGCGATTTTAAGAAAATTAGGCTTGAGCAATACTGATTGCCCTTTTTTAATAAATTTATCGATTCCACCAATCGCGTCAACTGACTGTTTTACAGATTGATAAAGCGCGTTTACTTCATAATCAGCACAGCGAATTATACTAACTTGCGACATAAACCCTGCTTAATTTTAATATTGTTATAAATTTAGCTGAAACATTTTAATATTAACTAATCTTAAAAAAACTTTTCGCGCTATCAGTTGTAACTTGAGCTAATTTTTCTAGGCTGATCTGTTTTATCCGAGCTACCTCACTTGCTAAAAAAGTTATATAAGCCGGCTCATTGCGCTGCCCCCGTTTCCCCTGAGGAGCAAGATACGGCGCGTCAGTTTCCAAAAAAATTCTATCCAAAGGGGTAAAAGCAATCAACGTTCTTAATTCATCCGCTTTTTTATAAGTAATGTTCGCGGTAAAAGAAACATAAATCCCTTTGTCCAAACATTTGCGCAAAAACTCTTTACTTTGGGCAAAACAATGAACTACTGCCGAATTTTGCCTATTAATATTTTCTGATATTATTGCTAAAAGATCATCAGCGGCATTACGACAATGAAAAATAATCGGCAGTTTTTTCCACACAGCTAAATCAATAAACTTGATTAAAACATCCTGTTGCTTTGCCTGTAAAACCTTTTCGATCAAAACTTTCGGATTATTATGGTCAAAATAATCTAGTCCTATTTCGCCAATCGCGACAACTTTTTGAGAACCCGCTAATTCCCCAATATATTGAATGTCTTGACTGTTTACCTGCTGGGCATAGTGCGGATGGATTCCCACAGCAGCAAAGATATTAGCATACTGTTTTGCTAATTTTATTGATTCTTCCGAACCTCTTATATCGGCCCCCACATTTACCAGATATTTTACACCTGCTTGCTCAGCGCGTTTAATAACTTCATCCCTATCTTGATCAAATTGCTTAAAGTCAATATGACAATGCGTATCAATCAGCATCTTCAATCCTCGGAAAAAGGGGTTCTTGCTTTTTAATACAGCCTGAACTGAATTGCTGCTGAATTTTATCCGCAGTCTCAGGCATAAACGGTTGCAAATTTTCCTGCACCTTATTAATCACAAAATTTAAAATAAAAATAAAATCAGATAACTGTTCCTGTTTATTTTCCTTAAATAAAACCCATGGTTTTGTATCTTCGATAAATTTATTCGCTAAATTAATCACTTCCCATATCTTCGATAAGGCTTGGGCAAAATTATAAATCTGCATTTGCTCAGCAACCGAATTATTAAGATTTTCCGCGAATTCCCACAAAGTCACTTGATGCTCAGCAATCCGCTTGATCGGAACATTACCTTGCACATATTTTTCAATCATTGTCGCGCTTCGATGGATTAGATTTCCCAAGTCATTTGCCAAGTCACTGTTTATTCTGCGAATAAGCGCTTGTTCGGAAAAATTACCATCTTCCCCAAAAGACATCTCTCTTAAAAGAAAATAGCGCAAACTATCTGCCCCGTATTTCTCTATTAACGCAACCGGATCAACTAATACTCCCGAGCTCTTTGATATCTTTTCTCCCTGTAAATTAATAAACCCATGAACAAAAACAGCTTTTGGCAGCTCAATATCAGCCGACATTAAAATCGCCATCCAGACCATAGTATGAAACCAAAGGATATCCTTGCCGATAAGATGAATATCTGCCGGCCAGAAATCCTCAAATCTCGGACTATCAGGATACCCGATTCCGCTTACATAATTTATCAACGCGTCAAACCAGACAAAAATCACATGTTCTTTATCAGCAGGAAAAGGAATGCCCCAGCTGAAATTAGAACGGGAAATACTTAAATCCCTAACCCCCTCTTTTATCCGATTAATTATTTCATTACGCCGAGTTTTCGGAAAAATAAAATCCTGATTATTAGCTATGTGATCTAGAACTTTTTGCTGATACATACTCATCTTAAAAAAATAACCATCTTCTTCAATCCAATCAGCTGGCTTTTTATGCACAGCGCACTTCCCATCAATTAAATCCCGCTCCAGATAAAAACATTCGCAATCAACGCAATAATACCCTTCGTATTTATCTTTATAAATATCCCCTTTATCCATCGCTTTTTTAAGGATAGCCAAAGCAACATCAATATGTCTTTTTTCCGTAGTCCGAATAAAATCATCATTTGAGATATTAAGCATTTTACAAAGCCCGATAAATTCCGCTGTCATGGCTATGACAAATTCTTCCGGACTCTTATTATCCTGCTTAGCATACTTCTCAATCTTCTGACCATGTTCATCTGTTCCGGTAAGAAAAAAAACATTCCGCTTCTGGCTTCTTTGCCAACGCGCAATAGTATCAGCCAGGATTTTTTCATAGGCATGTCCGATATGCGGTTTCCCTGAAGGATAATCAATCGCTGTAGTTATATAAAAATTATTTTTCGCTTTCATGATTTTGTTTACATTTCCCTTTATCTTGATTTTGCGCGCATTTGGATTTCAGCGAAACCTCAATTTTACGTTCATCTTCTAATTCCACTAAAACCGTTTGTTTAAGCGTATGCACACTTAAAACTCTGCCTTTGCCTTCCGGTGTCTCGATATATTGTCCCTCTTTAGGCAGTTTTTTGCAAAATTCTTTATAGGTCTGATATTCATAGCCTAAACAACACATTAGTCTGCCGCAAAGACCTGATATTTTTTCCGGATTAAGCGGCATATTCTGCTGTTTAGCCATCCGGATAGTAACCGGCTCAAAATCCTTAAGAAACGCCGCGCAGCAAAGCTCTCTGCCGCAACAGCCGTATCCGCCAAACATCTTCACTTCATCCCGCACCCCGATTTGCTTCAATTCTATTCTTGCCTTAAAAAGGTGAGCAAGATCGCGAACTAATTCTCGAAAATCAACTCGGCCTTCAGCAGTAAAATAGAAAATTATCTTACTGCGGTCAAAAGAATATTCCGCTTCAACAAGCTTCATTTCCAGCTTGCGCTCAACAATCTTCTTTTGCGTTGTTTTAAAAATCGCTTTTATCTCTTTTTTATTAGTTAACATCTGTTCATGGTCCTGAGGAGTCATCAATCTTATAACTTTTTTAACCGCGCCTTTTATATCCTGAGCATTTTTTTCCCCAACAGAAATAACTTCCGCGCAATCCTGCCCGCGTTCAGATTCAACAATAACCATATCATTCGGATTGAGATTTAAATTGTTCGCGTTATAAGGCACCGGCTTTACCTGATCTTTCAATTTCACCTTTACTATTTTCACCATATTTTACTCCGAAATGTTTAGCAACATTTAATTATTAAACAGTTTTCCTGAATTTAGTTGTTTACAAACTTATACTTATCAATTGATTTTACCAATAAATCAATTGCCAGCTTAACATTAGCATTTCTACTAACATTGCTCTTCGTGATTATAACCTGTTCCAATATCTGTTCTAAAAAAGATTGTTGAAAAAGTCCTGACCATTGCTTTATTTTTTCTGGAGATTGATTGCTTAAAAACTTAACCCTCTCAGTTTTTAAGCCAATAATCAATATGTCCCGCATTACACAAGCCAATTCATATAAAACCTGCTCCACCCTGCTCCGGTCTAAGGCCCCCATATCTTCATACAAACTATTGTCACTGGGGATATCATCCTGTTCAAAAAAACGCTGAACAAGCTGATCAATCAGAGGTTGAGCTTCAGTTAAATCATTGCCGCCTTGAGAAAAGCGTACAAGCTTACAACGAGAAACAATCGTCGGCAAAAGCTCTGTTAAACTTTTTGAAATTAAAACTAAACTTGCATTCTGCGGCGGTTCTTCAAGTGTTTTCAGTAAAGCATTAGCTGCTTCCGGACCCATTCTTTGCGCATCTTGAATAATAAAAGTTTTTCTCTGTGCCTGAAAAGGCTTCAGGTTTATCTGCTCATTTAGCCCCCTGATATCTTCTATTTTAATTGAAGCTGAAGCCCCTTTGGGTTCAATCCAATGAACATCAGGATGCTGTCTAGCAGCAATTAATTGACAATCGCGGCACTGTCCGCAATAAACATCATCCTGACCAGGATTAACTTTATTCAAACATGCTTCTTGCTTAGATAAAGATTCAATAACCGTTTCTATTTGATTTTTATTATCGCCCACAAATAAAAAGCTCCCGCCATTAGCAAAAACCCTGGCAATACTTTGCGAATCGTTAAAAACATAACTATTTTTTATCTGCACTTTTTTTGTGTTTTCTTTTTTTAAAATTAAACTCATTATTTAGGATAGTCCTTAACTGATTTTGAATCGTTTTAATATCAGTATCCACTTTGATTATTTTTATCCTATCAGGGTTTTCTTTTGCTATCTTTAGATACCCCATCCTTACCCTTTGATGAAAAGAGATTTTGCGTTTTTCAAAACGATCACCTCTTCCACTCCGCACAAGCCCGATTTTTGGATCAATATCAAATAAAATAGTTAAATTGGGAATACACTTGCCGATTACTACTTTATTCAATTGATTTATCAGCTCAATATCTACCCCCGAGCCATACCCTTGATAAGCAACTGTAGCATCAATATAGCGATCAATGATCACTATATCTTTTTTTGCGATATTCGGCTGTATTTTTTCAATCCTTAATTGTTCCCGCGCTGCAATAAACAGCAATGTTTCAGACAAAGCACTAAGCTTACTTTTTCCATGCAATAAAATATTCCGGATTTGTTCGCCAAAGACTGAAGACCCCGGCTCTCTGAAAAAAGCAGTTTTAAAACCTTGTTTGGCTAAAAAACTACTTAATAAACGAGATTGAGTACTTTTCCCGGTTCCTTCAATTCCCTCAAAACTAATTATAAAAGCTTGTTTTTTGTGCATAATTCACCACCTTAATTTTAGCAGATATCCCCTTACATAGCAAGTCTTTCCAACATTATAAAGCCAAAACAGTAAACGATTAAAACCCTTAATAAAAAAAAGCGGCAACTTAAAAATTGAAAGTTGCCGCTTTTAATCATTAAGCTGTGATAACTAACTTATTTGCTTACCGCTAGTTGTCATTGTAAAAGAAGCATGTTTTATCCCTTTAACCGCACGCAGCCTCTGCGCCAGCTCTAAAATATCCTGTCCTTTTCCAAATGCCGCAATAATTTCTAAACAATTATCATGATCAAGATGAATATGCTGCGTTGATATGATTAATTTCTCAAAGTCATGCTGAATATCCATCACTTTATTAAGCATTGTTCTGTGATGATGACTGTAAACTAAACTAATAGTTGCCGCAACCTTCTTTTTCTGAGTATTCCAATCCTGTTCAATCAGCTTTTCCCGCATAAAATCAGCAATTGCTTGTGACCGATTAGAATATTGATGCTTTAAAATTAAAGCATCAAATTTATCCAGCAATTTCTTATCAATCGAAACCCCAAACCTAATCAGTTTTGCCACAAGAATCCCTTTTTTATCAAAAAATTATACAGCTACTACTTCCTTGATTGAAGGAAGTGCCTCTTTAATTCTTTTCTCTATACCCATCTTTAATGTCATCTGAGACATTGGACATGATCCACAGGCGCCTTTAAGCCTAACCTGAACAATCCCATCGGCAGTAACTGCTACCAATTCAACATTTCCACCATCAGCCTGAAGCATTGGTCTTATCTCCTCAAGTATCTTTTCTACCTGTTCTTTCATACTTCCTCCTCATCTGTTTGTTTGTTTATTTGTTTTTTATTTATAATATTTAGCAATTTTTTAGAATTATACTTACCCTTGACTATGAGTATATCCATTTTCGGAACCGCGAAATATTCTGCCAGCAATTCCATTACTCTTTTATTTGCCTTGCCTCTTTCCGGCGAAGCAGTCACTTTGACTAAATATTGCCCTTTTGCTTGCTCGGTTATTTCGTTTTTAGCCGCATTAGTAATTACTTTTATATTAATAAACATTATTCCGCTTTCCGCCTAAAACTCACAGATCCAAGATTATTTTTACCATATAAACCACGCATTCAATACCAAAGAAATTAGTCGCGAAAGCTAATGCGCTTCCCACTGTCCCGCGCCTATTTCTGTAGCGATTCTCTTGACTCCCGCTTGTTTATTATTATAATAAGCTTGGGCAAGCGCAGTCTTCGTCTTATGCGAGCCCGAATCAGCAGTAGCTGGTTTGCCAGTTACCGGATTTAATGCCGGAGTTACTGGCTTAGAAAAATCAGCTTGAATATTATACCAAGATTTAGGAAGTTCCTTTTTACTTAATATTATTCGCTGATCAATCATCTGGCCTCTTTTAATTAAAATCCATATTATGTTATGATATTATTCTGTTTTTTATAAGCACAATTCCAATTACCCGACCAATCTTCATGCAGAATATCTCGGATAGAAACACATTCAAAAAATTTACCCGAACGTGTTTTCTGCACTCCTCCTCGAGAATCATAAATATCACAAAAATACTCTCCATGAGGCTGGATTACTAGATGCATACAGGGATCATCTTGTGCCCCGCAGCAATTACCACAGCGCAGACAGGTTGCTTCAAATTTTTTTTCTTTTTCGAGCTGATATATTTGATATTCCATGATTATTTATACACCTCGACTCAATATATTGGATTATACGATAGCATAAAAAACACACCCCGTCAATTAAATGAGAGCCTGACTTACGGAGTGTTCTTTACGACGTCAAGTCAGCCTGCTCGAATTTAGTCCGAAATAGCTGCGGCCTAGCAGATATTTTCGGAATCATTATTATTTAAGCCTGACTTATGGAGCATCAAGCGACATCAAGTCAGCCTGCTCGAATTTAGTCCGAAATAGCTGCGGCCTAGCAGATATTGTCGGGATCCTTATTATTTTAAGCTGTAAGCCAATAACCTAAAAACTGCTTTATAAGAGCAACATCATTATTCTCAGTAATTTTAATATGAGCCTCTTTTCCTACTGTAACTACATTATGCCAAAGCCCCTTACGCAATACTATCGGCTTATCCAGAATAAAAGCCTCTATATTTTTAGAATTTTTCTTATTTGCAACATAAATAATCGACTTTCCTTTAATCGGCTCAAAACTCTCATAAGAACGCGGATGTTGCTCCAAAAAATCAACTTTTTTTTTGCGAACAATCAGATAAGCGATTCTCCATCCAGTGACTTTACTATCACGGATTACAATTCTAAATTGATTTTTTTCCGCTTTATTTTCAGGACCATCCCATTCGATAATAGAACCGTATTTTTTAAAACTTTGTTTTGTGATTTTTTGCGGTTTTATTTTCTTAAGAGTAAAAACTCTGCATTTATTCATTTATTTACACCATTATTTTTACTCCGCAATAATATCAATATCAACAGCAGGATTATTGTGGATTGTATTATGGATTAAGCATTTCTTAGCAACAGCTAAAACTGCACTTTTCCGTTTTCCCAATTCTGCATTGGGCATCTTAACATCAACCTTTATCTTATCCAATCGATCAGGGTTATGCGCTTTTTCCGCGCTAATTTTTATTTGCATACCCGCGGTATTAATTCCCACATTATTACAATAACTAGCAATATACACACCAACACAACTGGCAAGACTCACCAAAAACAGCTGAGGAGGCGTTGCCCCTTGATCTGCACCGCCATTTGTCTGCGGCAAATCAATGATTAACTGATGATTACCGCATTGAGCTGCGAAACTCATTTTTCCCTTATAATCGACAATAAGCTCCATATTTCTCTCCTATTTATCTGCTCCGATAAATACTAATTTTAAAATTAAAGCTTAATATGCTTCTGCCAAATCTCACACAATTCTTTTGTTGCTCTAACATCCCGCAAACAATACTCCGCTATTTCAAGTGACTTTCCCTGTTTGAAATAATCACTGACCATTGCGCCGCTAACACCTTCTTCTTTAGGACTTTTAATCCCTAATGCCTGGCTGACCATATGCAAACTAAACCCTCTACGCATTGCACCATAAAAGGTGATTTGATCGTATAAATCAATATGCGATTTTATGTCAAAACGATAGGGCATAATATCTCGGGTTGGCTTGCATCTGTGCACAGCGGATCTAAGCATAATAAACGGACAATCAAACCCGCGGCCATTATAAGTAACTATTTGAGTATATTTAGTAACTATTTTCCAAAAATTCTCTATGATTTCTTTTTCGCTGCAGATAACATACTTACTATTATCTTTTTCGAAATTCTTATCTTTACTATTTGAACTTTGAAAAAAAACGATTCCATCATTAGTATCATAATCCACAACCCCAATTGCCACAATCTGCCCGGTAAGTGGCGAAAGCGCTAAGGAGTCTTTAACCAATTGCTGTTCTTCTTCTGTTTTTGCATTTTTTAATAAAGCTTCTTGCGAAGTTTTATCCAGACTTTCAAATTCTACTCCAACAGTCTCGATATCAAATACAAGTCTAGACATAATCCAAAACCTTTCTTTGCGCCTAATTCTATTCTGATTTAATTTTAGTATAATTTAATAGTCCACCTGATTTAAGAATTTCTTTTTGCCTCAAAGACAAGGTGTATTTCATTTTCGCTTTTGTTTTTTTAGTTAAATTTTCAATAATCAGGTCTTGATTATTATCTAAAGCTTCAATAATATTACTTATCACCAGCTGATCCCCTTGGGCCATATTAGCATAGTCTTTTGCCTCAGAAAAAATCAATGGCAAAATTCCAAAATTAACCAGATTAGCGGCATGTATCCGTTCCAAAGACTTAGCAAGCACCGCCTTTACTCCTAAATACATCGGACATAATGCGGCATGCTCCCGACTTGACCCCTGCCCATAACTATCGCCGGCAAGAATAAAAACCGCATTACCCGAATCGCGAAGTTTTTCGGCATTTTTAGAAAAATTAGGATCCAAGCCTTCAAAGACAAATGTTGAATACTTTTTAATATTTGAGCGAAATTTCAGCCTTGGCCCAGCCGGCATAATATGATCAGTAGTGATTTTATCACCCACTTTTATCCCTATCTGCCCCTTCAGCTGATTATTTAAAGCCATATTTTTTGGCGGAGCTCCAATATTCGGACCTCTAAAAACATCTATGTTTAACGAGGCCTCCTGTGGGAAAATAATCATGCTATCATCAATATCAAAATTCTTGGGCAAATCAATTGCCGGTATTTGCCCAACATCAGTGGTTAAAGGATCAATAAATTCACCATAAATAGCGCAAAGCGCTGCTATTTGAGGCGATACCAGATAAATCCCCGCACTGGCAGTTCCGCTTCTACCTTCAAAATTGCGATTATTTGTCCGCACAGATACAGCATTAGTTTGGGGAGCTTGTCCGCAACCAATACAAAAACCGCATACACTTTCCATGATTCTCGCTCCGGCATCGATCATCATCGCCAAAACTCCGCTTTTGGAAATCATTGAAAAAACCTGTCGAGAGCCAGGAGCAATAGACACGGATACATCCCAATGAACTTTTTTATTTTTCAAAATATTGCCCACAATTGTTAAATCACTAAGCGATGCATTTGTACAGCTTCCGATTTCAACCTGATCAACTTTTTTCCCAGCCAATTCTTTTACACAAACAACATTCCCCGGAGAATGCGGTAAAGCAACCATGGGAACAACTTGGTCTAAATCTATTTTTATAATTTGGGAATACTGTGCATCCTTATCAGCACTCATCTCCTGCCAATCAGTAATTCTTGACTGAGCTTTTAAAAAATCTCGCGTGACTTCATCTGAAGGAAAAATACTGGTTGTGACACCTGTTTCCGCGCCCATATTGGTAATCGTGGCACGCTCAGGAACACTCAGATTTTTTATTCCCTCGCCACAATATTCTAAAACTTTATTCACATTACCTTTAGTTGAAAGAATGCTCAGGACATGTAAAATAATGTCTTTTGCCGAAACCCATGGCCGCAATTTACCATTAAGTTCAATTTTAATAACCTCAGGGGCAATTAAATAAAATAATCCCCCACCCATAGCGACCGCGACATCCAAGCCTCCGGCACCAATGGATATCATCCCTATCCCGCCGCCAGTAGGAGTATGGCTATCGCTGCCCAATAAAGTTTTAGCTGGTTTACCAAAACGCTCCAAATGAACTTGATGGCATATCCCATTGCCCGGCCGGGAAAAATGGACTCCGTATTTAGCCGCTACTGTTTGTAAATATTTATGGTCATCAGCATTTTCAAAGCCCTGCTGCAAGGTATTATGATCAACATAGCTCACCGATATTTCTGTTCTAATCTTATCAATACCCATGGATTCAAACTGCAAATAAGCCATTGTTCCAGTAGCATCTTGAGTTAATGTTTGATCAATTGTTATCCCGATTTCCTTGCCTGGAACAAGTTCCCCTTCTGCCAGATGTTTGCGCAGAATTTTATACGTAAGATTATCTGCCATATCAACCTCATGTTTGTCTGATAAAATTAATAATTCTTAAATTAAACTATATTGCTAATCTTTTTTCCAATTATATTTCACAATCTCAGGAGTATTTTTCATGTTTTTCACAAACAATACTTGAATATCATTTTTATAATTATCAATAAAAACTTTTGATTGCTCTATGCCCATAATAAAAAAAGCTGTAGCTAAGGCATCTGCCTCTAAACAACTATCGCTAATTACTGTAACACTTTCAATATTATTATCCGCCAAAACAGCTGTCTGCGGATCAATAATATGCTTTTTCAGATAATTACCCGAGGTAGTAACCGCTTGATCTTTAATCGGAAAATCGGAAATTATAATATTTTGGTCAAAGGGATTCCGCACTCCAATTTCCCAAAATTTATTTTTTTGATTTTTCCCAGACGCGTAAATATCTCCGCCAATATCAATCAAGTAATTATTCACTTTATTATTCTTAAAAACTTCCCGAACCTGATCAATGGCATAACCTGTTGCAATACCGCCCAGATCTATTTTTGTCTGCAAATCACTAAACATAACCGATTGAGCATGAGGCTCTAAAATAATAGTACCATAGCCACCTTGCCGCTGTAAAGAGGTTGCTGTAATATCAAAAGCGCCATTGGTTAAAGCAGAAAGTTCTAAAGATTTGCTGACAATCTCGCGGGTGTCTGGCAATAATTTTACAGACTGGTTAAAAGCCTGCGCATTGATCAAGCTAAGCTCGCTGTCTTTGGCGTAAAAATTCCATCTGCGCTCATAATCTTTAAGCAAAGCAAATGCATTATTAAGCGCGGCTTCTGCCTGCTGCGGACTAAGATTTTTTCCTGAAACAATGCTGATCCGGCAAACAGTGCCCATAATCAACATCTCTCGGCTTATTTCGCGCTTGGCTGATATGAGTAAAATTATTTGGGAAAGGAAAAAAACAAAAAGCAAAAAACTAAAAACTATGTTTTTTTTAATCATGATAAAGCAGCAACCGCTGACTTAACCGCGTTTGCCGAGCTAACTAGGCTTTCAGTTTCTTGCTTTGTAAGTTCTAATTCAACAATCTGCTCAACCCCAGATGCTCCTAAAATTATCGGGACTCCAATACAGACATCTTTTATCCCGTATTCTCCATTTAAATAGACGCAAGCCGACAATACTTTTTTTTCATCTTTTACTATTGCCTGAACCATCGCGAATGCCGCGGCGGAAGGCGCATAATAAGCACTGCCATTGCCCAAACACTCTACAATTTTAGCCCCTCGATTAACTGTATCTTTAGACAGTTCTTCACATTCCGCTTGAGAAAGTAATTCCGTTAATTTTTTGCCTGCCACTTTTGTAAATCTAGGCAAAGGTAACATGCTTTGACCATGTGCTCCAATTACCATGGCCTCAATTTCACTGGGAGAGGCATTTAATCTTTCGGCTATCAGATTGGCAAAGCGGGAAGAATCAAGCAATCCGCCCATGCCAATTACTTTTTTATGATTAAACCCACTGATCTTTAAAGCAATATTAGTTAAAATATCTAAAGGATTTGTAACCATGATTATTATAGCTTCGGGCGCTTTTTCGCAAATACAAGCAATAACTTTTTTTATAGTCGCCGTATTTTTATTTACAAGATCTTCTCTGGTCATCCCCGGCTGACGAGCCAATCCGGCAGTTATAACAACTATTTTAGAATCAGCAATATCATTATAATCACTTGTGCCCAGGATATTGCGATCATGTCCAATAATTGAACGCGCGTCTGACAAATCCAACCCCTTGCCCTTGGCCAATCCCTGCGCAATATCCAATAATACAATATCCGCAATATCTGCCTCAGCTATTCTTTGGGCTAAAGTTGCTCCCACATTACCAGCTCCAATAACACTTACTTTCATATCAAATCCTTTTAGATTAATGTTTCTTTATTTTAAGCACTTTTAAGTTGTTTAATTCTCTCGATAATAGCATCAGCCATTTCTTTTGTTCCGACTATTGAAGAGTCATTCCTATCTGATTTAAAATCATAAGTAACTGATTTACCTTCAGCAATAATTTCTGCCGTTGCTTGCTCAAGTAATTGCGCGGCCTTTTCTTCTTTTAAATAATCAAGCATTAACACAGCTGAAAAAATCATTGCGCAAGGATTCATCTGATTTTTACCTTTATATTTCGGAGCACTGCCATGAGTTGCTTCAAACAAAGCAATTTCCTCTCCGATATTTGCTCCCGGGGCAACACCTAATCCGCCGATTAAACCCGCACATAAATCAGAAATTATATCCCCGTAAAGATTCGGAAGAACAAGCACATCAAAATTTTGTGGCCGCTGAACAAGCTGCATACACATATTATCAACTATTTTATCTTCAAATTCTACTTCTCCCTCGTACTCTTTGGCTACCTCTCGGGCAACGCTTAAAAATAATCCATCACTGAATTTCATAATATTCGCTTTATGCACTGCGGTAACTTTTTTCCTGCCATGCTTAATCGCGTATTCAAATGCGTATTTAACAATCCGCCGTGTTCCCGTAACCGATATCGGTTTAATACTAATCCCAGAATCTTTTCTGATCTTTGCTCCAGACATTGCTTCAATTTTACTAATTAAATCCAAAGTCTCAGGCTTATCTAATTCAAACTCAATACCCGCGTATAAATCCTCTGTATTTTCTCTGACAATAACCAAATCAATATTATCGTATTTAGTCTGAACCCCTTTATATGTCTTACACGGACGAACACAAGCATAAAGATCATTAGCTTTGCGCAGAGCAACATTAACTGAACGGAATCCGCTTCCCACCGGCGTAGTTATCGGCCCTTTAATCGCAACTTTATTCTTCTTAATTGATTCTAATACTGATCCAGGCAATAAAGTGCCGGTTTTTTCAAGGATATCAGCCCCAGCATGCACTTCTTCGAAATAAATATCAACTCCGGTAGCCAGAACACACCGCTTTGCTGCATCGGAAACTTCCGGCCCAATTCCATCGCCCGGGATAAACGTAACTGTATGTTTTGCCAATTTTAACCTCCTTATTTGACTAATGTTTGCGAGAAATTTAGATTCCTATTTTTGCGGCGGAATAATTAGATTTTTAGTCTAAATAAAAATATTACCATGTTGAGCATGGTAATATTTGTAGTTACAATCATGTGGTATCAGATTATGTAAACTGCAGATTATAATTGTTCTACCCACTTTTCTATTCTATCAAGACCTTTAACAATCTGCTCCATGCTTGTCGCAAAACTAAGTCTTATAAATTTATCTTCACCAAAGCCAATGCCCGGAATAACCGCGACTTGCGCTTCATCTAGTAGCTTTTGGGAAAAATCTAAAGAAGAAAGCCCTGTTTTTGAAATATTAACAAAAACATAAAACGCGCCTTTGGGATTAATTACACTTAATTTATCAATAGAATTAATCCGATGCACAATATAATCACGTCGCTTTACAAATTCTTTCTTCATCGTATTAATACAACCTTCACCGCCATTTAATGCTTCCAAGGCTGCTACCTGCGCTATAGAATTAGGGCACGATGTTGAATGATCCTGTAGATTCGATATCTTTGCCACTGCCTCTTTGGGCCCTGCAAGATATCCGATCCGCCAACCAGTCATAGAAAAAGCCTTGGATAGGCCATTTACCGTAAAGGTCAGCGAATACATTTTTTCATTTAATGATGCGATGGAAACATGTTCGGCATCATCATAAATAAGCTTTTCATATATTTCATCGCTGATAATATAAATCCCATAATCAGCAGCAATATCCGCAATGCTTTGCAATTCCTCTCGTGTATAAACGCAACCTGTGGGATTAGACGGAGAGTTAATGATCAAAGCTTTTGTTTTATCCTTGATTGCTTTTTCAAATTGTTCTGGAGTAATTTTGAAATTATTTCTCTCTGCTGTCTTTAAATAAACTGGTTTGCCGCCGGCAACTTTAACCATCTGAGGATAAGAGACCCAATAAGGTGAAGGGATTAAAATTTCATCATCTTTGTCGCAAATAACTTGCAGAATACTATACAAACAATGTTTAGCCCCATTTGAAACAACAATTTGCGAAGGCTCATAATGCAGATTATTATCCCTGCTGAATTTATCAACAATTGCCTTCTTTAATTCAGCTGTTCCTGTAGACGGTGTGTATTTTGTAAAACCATCATGAATTGCTTGAATAGCTTTTTTCTTAATATGCGATGGAGTATCAAAATCCGGCTCCCCAGCGCCAAAACTTATAACATCAATACCATTTTTTTTAAGCTGCTTTGCCTTGCTGGTAATTGCCAATGTTGGTGATGATGTTAAACTCTTAACACGCGCTGCAAATTTCATGTTTTATTTATTCCGCCTTATCTTGCTTAAGAAATTTCCTTAATCCGCCCATGAACCCTTTTTTATCTTCTTCTTCTGTTTTTTTATTTTCTTTTGCTTTTTCTTCTGTTTTTTTAGACTTAGCTGTTGTTTTTGTTTCTTTTTTCTCTATTTTCGCAACAGTCTCTTTTTTTGCTTTTTTTGGTTTCTTTTCTTTAACTGTTTTTTCTTCTACTTTTTTCATTTCAGTTAATTCAAGAATCGCCAGTTCAGCATTATCTCCGCGTCTATTTCCTAAATGAACAATTCTCGTATATCCTCCAGCCCTACTAGCAAAACGAGGCGCAAGCTCAGAAAATAAAAGTTTCACCAGATCTCTATCAGCTAAGACTTCAAATGCCTGTCTGCGAGCAGCAACAGTATCATTTTTACCCAAGGTAATAAGCTTTTCAGCTAAACGCCTCGATTCTTTAGCTAAACTCAAGGTAGTGCTGATTCTTTCTTTAGTTAAAAGACTTTTAACCTGATTTTTTAAAACCGCTTTTCTATGAGCGCTTTGTCTGCCTAAACGCTTATTACCATTTCTATGACGCATATCATTATCCCTTTTTCTTTAGAATAGTATCGAGCTTCATTCCAAAAGATAATCCCATGGTTTGCAAAATTGCATTAATTTCCGTTAGAGATTTCTTTCCGAAATTACGATATTTCAACATTTCAAGTTCAGTTCTTTGAACTACTTCTTCCACAGTCTTCAGTCTGGCTTCTTTTAAACAATTAGCGCTTCTTACTGACAAATCCAATTCGCTAACTTGCATTTTTAATTTTTCTAAAAGTTCTTCATCTACATCGGGTTTTGCTTCTTCAACTTCCTCTTCTTCAATATGTCCAAATTTCATGAAGATATCCAAATGTCTTTGCGAAATATTAGCGGCATGCAATAAAGCATCGCCCGGGACAATACTGCCATTTGTCCATATTTCAAGAATCAAGCGGTCATAGTCAGTAATTTGTCCAACTCTCGCATTCTCAACATTGAAATTTACTTTTGTTACCGGGGTATAAATAGCATCTATTTTAATATCGCCAATAGTTTTACCATCACTGTTTAAACGTTCCGTAGTGACATAGCCTCTACCCTTTGTAACGGTAAGTTCCATACTCAATTTTGCATCTTTTGCTAATGTAGCAATATGCCAATCTGGATTCATAATCTCGATTGTTTCATCAACAATCAAATCTCCAGCAGTAGCTTCTTCCTTCTTTTCAACTTTTAAATAAATCTTTTTAGTTCCGCTGCCATGAACTTTTAAAACAACCCGTTTTAAATTAAGAATTATCTGAGCAATATCTTCTTTAACTCCTTCAACTGAAGAAAACTCATGCAAAACACTGTCGATTTTAACAGAAGTAATCGCTGCTCCTTCAATCGAAGAAAGCAATACGCGTCTTAAAGTATTTCCTATTGTGATTCCATAACCACGTTCAAAAGGTTCAGCGATAAATTTACCATAAGTATTCGTTAAGGTCTCTTCTTCGCATATAATGCTTTTTGGCATTTGAAAATCTTTCCAGCGTGCACCCATAAACATACCTCCTTAGGCTCCAAATATTTATTATTTGGAGTACAATTCAACAATCAACTGTTCCTGTACAGCAAAAGGCACTTCATCTCTCAAAGGCAATTTAATAACCTCAGATTTAAGATTCGCTGTATCAATTTTTAACCAAGAAGGAATTGTCCTAGACTTGGTGATCTCTAAATTTTCATTAACTAACTTTATAACACTAGGCTTTGCTTTCATCTGAATGCTTAATCCAGGAACAACCATAAAAGAAGGAATATCCACCTTTTTCCCATTTACCTGAACATGCCCATAACGAACAAACTGCCTAGCTTGAGTTAATGACACTGCAAATCCACTACGCAGAATAACATTATCAAGTCTTCTTTCCAATAACTGCAACAGTAATTCACCGGTAACACCTTCCAAACGATCAGCCTCATAGAAATATCTTCTAAACTGACGTTCAAGAACCCCGTAAATTCTTTTAACTTTTTGCTTTTCTCGAAGCTGCAATCCGTAATCAGATACCTTACTGCGCCCTTTTCCTCTGCTCGCGCCATGCTGTCCTGATGGATAACTGCGTCTTGTAAAAGCACACTTATCAGTTGCGCAACGTGCACCCTTTAGAAACAATTTAGATCCCTCTCGACGACAAATCCTACAAGACGGTCCTGTGTATCGTGCCATTATTCCTCCAATTATTCTCTTTCTTTTCTATTTTTAACTTTAACTATTCTCTTTAAACTAAACCAGTATTATACACGTCTTCGCTTCGGAGGACGGCATCCATTATGTGGAACTGGAGTAACATCCTTAATGAAAGTTACCTGTATCCCTGCTGCTTGTATTGCCCTAATAGCAGACTCTCTACCCGAACCAGGTCCCTTAACATATACCGAGATTTCCTTCATACCTGATTCTTTAGCTCTTTTTGCTGCATTAGTTGCTGCTACCTGCGCTGCAAAAGGAGTTGATTTTCTTGACCCCTTAAAACCACTTGTGCCAGCGCTTGCCCAGGATATCGCATTACCTTGATTATCGGTAATTGTAATAATTGTATTATTGAATGTTGCTTGAATATGGGCAACACCCTCAGTTACATGCCTGACAACTTTTTTGCGTGCTTTTACTTTTTTCTTATTTGCCACAATCCCTCTCCTTCATGAGCCCCTAATTAATATTAGGACGAATGAACTTAGAACAAACATATTGTCCTATTTTTTTCTAGTGATATTACGAAGCGGTCCTTTACGTGTACGAGCATTAGTTTTAGTCCTTTGCCCTCGAACCGGCAAACCACGTTTATGCCTTAATCCTCTATACGCGCCAATATCCATTAAACGCTTTATGTTTAAAGAGATTTCACGACGAAGATCTCCTTCTACGCGATAATCTTTTTGGATCACAGCGGTAATTCTTGAGACTTCATCTTCTGTTAAATCCTTTGCTCGCGTGTCAGGATTAATTCCGGCAACAGATAAGATTCTATTTGAAATCACTCTTCCGATACCATGCATATAAGTTAGTGAAATCTC